>NZ_WIXO01000001.1:1405000-2107500 GCF_009709575.1 Streptomyces taklimakanensis | reverse complement strand
AGCGGATAGTACCGTGAGGGAATGGTGAAAAGTACCGCGGGAGCGGAGTGAAATAGTACCTGAAACCGTGTGCCTACAAGCCGTGGGAGCGTCGCCGTGAGTGCTTGCACTTGCGGTCGTGACTGCGTGCCTTTTGAAGAATGAGCCTGCGAGTTTGCGGTATGTTGCGAGGTTAACCCGTGTGGGGGAGCCGTAGCGAAAGCGAGTCCGAACAGGGCGATTGAGTAGCGTGCCCAAGACCCGAAGCGGAGTGATCTAGCCATGGGCAGGGTGAAGCGGCTGTAAGAGGTCGTGGAGGCCCGAACCCACCAGGGTTGAAAACCTGGGGGATGACCTGTGGTTAGGGGTGAAAGGCCAATCAAACTCCGTGATAGCTGGTTCTCCCCGAAATGCATTTAGGTGCAGCGTCGTGTGTTGCTTGCCGGAGGTAGAGCACTGGATAGGCGATGGGCCCTACCGGGTTACTGACCTTAGCCAAACTCCGAATGCCGGTAAGTGGTAAGCGCGGCAGTGAGACTGTGGGGGATAAGCTCCATGGTCGAGAGGGAAACAGCCCAGAGCATCGACTAAGGCCCCCAAGCGTGTGCTAAGTGGGAAAGGATGTGGAGTCGCAGAGACAACCAGGAGGTTGGCTTAGAAGCAGCCATCCTTGAAAGAGTGCGTAATAGCTCACTGGTCAAGTGATTCCGCGCCGACAATGTAGCGGGGCTCAAGCACACCGCCGACGTCGTGTCATCGGCACAGTAACCTCCAACGAGGGTGTCGATGGGTAGGGGAGCGTCGTGTGCCGGGTGAAGCAGCCGTGGAAGCGAGTTGTGGACGGTACACGAGTGAGAATGCAGGCATGAGTAGCGATACAGGAGTGGGAAACTCCTGCGCCGATTGACCAAGGGTTCCTGGGTCAAGCTGATCTGCCCAGGGTAAGTCGGGACCTAAGGCGAGGCCGACAGGCGTAGTCGATGGACAACCGGTTGATATTCCGGTACCCGCTGTGGAGCGCAAGGGCCGAGCCCGGTGATGCTAAGTCCGTGAAGCCCTCTCGTGCCTTCGGGTGCGGGGTGTGGTGGAGCCGACGGTCCGATCCGGTAGTAGGTGAGTGATGGGGTGACGCAGGAAGGTAGTCCAGCCCGGGCGGTGGTTGTCCCGGGGTAAGGGTGTAGCCCGAGGGGTAGGTAAATCCGTCCCTCGTGTAGGGGTGAGACCCGATGCCGAGCCGATGGTGGCGAAGTGGATGATCCTATGCTGTCGAGAAAAGCCTCTAGCGAGTTGCACGGCGGCCCGTACCCCAAACCGACTCAGGTGGTCTGGTAGAGAATACCGAGGCGTTCGGGTGAACTATGGTTAAGGAACTCGGCAAAATGCCCCCGTAACTTCGGGAGAAGGGGGGCCATGTCTGGTGACGAGTCTTGCACTCCGAGCCGGGTGTGGCCGCAGAGACCAGCGAGAAGCGACTGTTTACTAAAAACACAGGTCCGTGCGAAGCCGTAAGGCGAGGTATACGGACTGACGCCTGCCCGGTGCTGGAACGTTAAGGGGACCGGTTAGTGGTGCTTCGGTACCGCGAAGCTGAGAACTTAAGCGCCAGTAAACGGCGGTGGTAACTATAACCATCCTAAGGTAGCGAAATTCCTTGTCGGGTAAGTTCCGACCTGCACGAATGGCGTAACGACTTCTCGACTGTCTCAACCATAGGCCCGGTGAAATTGCACTACGAGTAAAGATGCTCGTTTCGCGCAGCAGGACGGAAAGACCCCGGGACCTTTACTACAGCTTGATATTGGTGTTCGGTTCGGCTTGTGTAGGATAGGTGGGAGCCGGTGAAGCATGCACGCCAGTGTGTGTGGAGGCGTTGTTGAAATACCACTCTGGTCGTGCTGGATGTCTAACCCGGGTCCGTGATCCGGATCGGGGACAGTGTCTGGTGGGTAGTTTAACTGGGGCGGTTGCCTCCCAAAGGGTAACGGAGGCGCCCAAAGGTTCCCTCAGCCTGGTTGGTCATCAGGTGGTGAGTGTAAGTGCACAAGGGAGCTTGACTGTGAGACTGACGGGTCGAGCAGGTGCGAAAGCAGGGACTAGTGATCCGGCGGTGGCTTGTGGAAGCGCCGTCGCTCAACGGATAAAAGGTACCCCGGGGATAACAGGCTGATCTTCCCCAAGAGTCCATATCGACGGGATGGTTTGGCACCTCGATGTCGGCTCGTCGCATCCTGGGGCTGGAGTCGGTCCCAAGGGTTGGGCTGTTCGCCCATTAAAGCGGTACGCGAGCTGGGTTTAGAACGTCGTGAGACAGTTCGGTCCCTATCCGCTGTGCGCGTAGGAGTCTTGAGAAGGGCTGTCCCTAGTACGAGAGGACCGGGACGGACGAACCTCTGGTGTGCCAGTTGTTCTGCCAAGGGCATGGCTGGTTGGCTACGTTCGGGAGGGATAACCGCTGAAAGCATCTAAGCGGGAAGCCTGCTTCGAGATGAGGACTCCCACCCCGTTTCAGGGGGTAAGGCTCCCGGGAGACGACCGGGTTGATAGGCCGGAGATGGAAGCTTCGTGAGGGGTGGAGTCGACCGGTACTAATAGGCCGAGGGCTTGACCGTAGATGCTCGCGTCCACTGTGTGGGTTCTGAGACCACGACCGTCCGTGTTCGGGTTGGTTGGGTTTTATAGTGTTTCGGTGGTCATGGCGAGAGGGAAACGCCCGGTTACATTCCGAACCCGGAAGCTAAGCCTTTCAGCGCCGATGGTACTGCATGGGGGACCGTGTGGGAGAGTAGGACGCCGCCGAACGATATGTTGAGTTGAAGGCCCTGCCGGGTTTCCCGGCGGGGCCTTCACTCTTTTCCGGGCCAGAAAGAACGACCGGGTCGGGAGTCCTCAGGCCCGGATGCCCCGCTCCCCTTTCCTCTTCGGCATTGCCGCTTCGCCGGCGTCGCTGCCGGCGCCGGCGGAAACGCGGAGCCGGAAACGTGTACGCGCGAGGGACGGCAGAGGCTCAAAAGCCCGAGGCCGGAGGCGTCGGAGGACGAGGTGACGTCCCCGCCGGGGAGGTCCGACGGCGGTGGTGTGGAGCGCGATGGGCCGGTTCGGCCCACTGGCCTTCGAGGGTCAGAGGCGGCCCGCCGCCTTGAGGGCGAGGTACGTGTCGGCCAGGGCGGGGGCCAGCTCCGTGGGAGTGGCGTCCACGACCGTGACGCCGTGCCGACGGAGTCGGGCCGCGGTGTCACGACGTTCGTTCTGTGTCCTGGCCGCCGCGGCGGCTCCGTAGACGGCGTCGAGCGTGCCGCGGGCGCGGGCCATCTCCTCGACACGGGGGTCGGAGACCGACGCGACCACGACCGTGTGGCGCTGGGTGAGCAGCGGGAGCACCGGGAGAAGTCCCTCTTCCACGGGGGAGAGATCGAGGCCGGTGAGGAGGACGACGAGCGATCGCTGTGAGGCGCCGTGGAGTACGGCCGAGACCATGCTCCGCGCGTCGGACTCGACCAGGGCGGGTTCGAGCGGGGCCATCGCGGTGACCAGCGCGGGCAGGAGGTCCCGGGCGGTTCTTCCCCGTACGGAGGCGCGCACCCGGCGATCGTGGGCCAGCAGGTCGAAGCGGTCGCCGGCACGGGACGCGAGGGCGGCCAGCAGCAGGGCGGCGTCCATCGCGGCGTCGAGACGGGGGATGTCACCGACGCGTCCCGCCGACGTACGGCCGGTGTCGAGGACGGTCAGGATGTGGCGGTCCCGCTCGGGGCGCCAGGTACGGACGGCGACACCGGTCTGACGGGCGGTGGCGCGCCAGTCGATGGAGCGCGTGTCGTCCCCGGGGATGTACTCCCGGAGGCTGTCGAACTCGGTGCCCTCGCCACGGGTGAGGACACTGGTGCGTCCGTCGAGTTCCCGGAGTCGGGAGAGCCGCGCGGGCAGGTGCTTGCGGCTGGTGAAGGGCGGCAGGACGCGTACGGTCCAGGGCACGGAGTGGCCACCCTGACGTGCCGCGAGGCCCAGAGGGCCGTAGGAGCGCACCGTGACGCGGACTGCTCGGCGGTCGCCGCGCCGGGTCGGACGCAGATGGGTGGTGACGCGGTGACGTTCTCCGGCGGGGACGGTCAGTCGGTGCCGGGACTCGGCGAACTCCGACCCGGCGGGCCGGCTACTGGGGGGCCAGGCGTCGCGCAGGTCGGCGCGGAGGGGACGGTTCGACGGGTTGGTGACGGTGAGGTGCACCTCGGCCGGCTCTCCGAGTCGAACTGACGTATCACCGGAACGGGTGAAAAGGAGCTTTCGGACTGGTGCCGCTCGTACGAGGTCGTACAGAATTGCGAGCAGCAGGGGGATTTCGACGGCGAGCAGGCCGGTCCAACTCGGCAACAGAAGGCCTACGAGGAGTGCGCCGAGGGCGGCGATGAGAGCCGTTCGTCCGGTGAGAGCCATCGTTCGGGCCGGGTGTCTCAGCGGGGTACGGGGACGTGGGCAAGGATCGAGGTGATCACACTGTCCGCGGTGACCCCCTCCATCTCTGCCTCGGGCCGCAGTCTGAGGCGGTGGCGGAGGGTGGGCAGGGCGAGGGCCTTCACATCGTCGGGGGTGACGTAGTCGCGGCCGGTCAGCCAGGCCCAGGCGCGGGCGGTGGAGAGCAGGGCGGTGGCGCCACGGGGTGAGGCGCCCAGGGAGAGCGAGGGGGATTCACGAGTGGCACGGCAGATATCGACGACGTAGCCGGCGACTTCCGGGGAGATGGAGGTCTTGGCGACCGCGGCGCGGGCCGCGTCGAGCTCGGCGGGGCCCGCCACCCGTCGAACCCCGGCGGCCGCCAGATCACGTGGGTCGAAGCCCTCGGCATGCCGGGTGAGGACGCTCACCTCCTCGTCACGGGAGGGCAGCGGAATCTGCAACTTCAGCAGGAAGCGGTCGAGTTGGGCCTCGGGGAGGGGATAGGTGCCCTCGTACTCGACGGGGTTCTGGGTGGCGGCCACCAGGAACGGGTTCGGAAGCTTGCGCGCGGTCCCCTCGACGGAGACCTGCCGCTCCTCCATGGCTTCCAGGAGGGAAGCCTGTGTCTTGGGGGGCGTGCGGTTGATTTCGTCGGCGAGGAGGAGGTTGGTGAAGACCGGTCCCGGTTGGAAGGAGAACTCGGCCGTGCGGTTGTCGTAGATGAGGGAACCGGTGACGTCGCTCGGCATCAGGTCGGGGGTGAACTGGACACGTTTGGTGTCGAGTTCCAGCGTGGCGGCCAGGGCCCGGACGAGGAGGGTCTTGGCGACGCCCGGGACACCCTCCAGCAGCACGTGCCCGCGACAGAGCAGGGCGACGACGAGGCCGGTGACGGCGGCGTCCTGACCGACCACGGCCTTGGAGATCTCACCGCGCAGGGCCTCGAGGGCGGCGCGGGCGCTGTCGGCGGAAGGGGCGCTCACGGGGTGCGGTCCTTGTCTGTAGGAGACGGAGTGATGCGGCGTTCGAGGAGATCGAGATCGTCGGCCAGCCGGACGAGCGCTTCGTCGTCGGTCGGGGCGGGGCCGAAGAGGAGGGCGTGGACCGGGGCTTCGTCGTCGCCGGTGCGGGAGGCGAGGGCGGGCACCAGGACCTCGGGGAGGTGGGCCCGGGAGGAAGGCACCCCGAGGAGGGCGGCGAGCCGGACCCGAGCGGCCGAGCGCAGTGCGTCCGCGGCATGGTCCCGCGCGTTCGCCTGCCGGTACAGACGAGCGCGTCCCTCGGTGGTCTCGGACGCGGGAACGGAGACGGGCAGTTGTTCCGGTACGAGGGGACCGAGGCGTCGGGCCCGCCACAGGGCGGCGAGGACGGCGGCGACGGCGAGTTGGAGGGCGCCCCACTTCCACCCGGCGGGAACGAGTTCGGTGAAGCTGCGGTCGCCGCTGCCGGCGGCGGCGTCGTCCGGGGAGGGAAGGTACCAGACCAGGTGGGGTCGGGAACCGAGGAGCTGCAGGGCGAGCGACGCGTTGCCGTGCTCGTCGAGGCGTTGGTTGTACAGCAGGTCCGGAGCGCCGAGCAGCACGGTGTCGCCGTCCGCGTTCTCCGGCAGCCGGAGCAGGGTGGGCAGTTCGCCGCTGGGGTAGCAGGCGTCGACGTCCTCGGCGGAGGTGCTGTAGGTGATGCCTCCGAGGTCGGCCCGACCGGCTCGCCTGGCGTAGGGGGCGTCACAGGACGGGGAGAGCGTCCGCACGGAGGTGGGGGCCACGGCCCGTGCCCCGGGGGCCAGGCCGCTCACGGAGGCGGGCCCGGGGGCCAGCAGGACGGTCCGACCTCCGCTGTCGGCGGTGGCGGCGCGCAGGGCGGACTGCCGGTCGGCGCTCAGCAGGTCGGGGTTGGCCACCAGCAGGGTGGTGTCGGGGCCCAGGGCCCGGGTGGCCTCGGCCGTGGTGGTGACGACGGTGGTGTCCACGCCGTGATCGGCGAGGAGCTCGGCGGTGGCTCGGCTGCCGTAGCGGTCGGCGGAGCGCGGATCGAGCATGCCGTGCCGGTCGCCGGAGCGCAGGGCGGCGATGGCCAGACCGGCCAGGACCAGTACGGCGGCGGCCAGCAGCAGGCCCCGGGCCCGGAGCCACAGGTGGCGGGCGGTGGGCGAGACCGAGGTGGTCGGTGCGGCAGCGGAGGAGGGGGACGTGGTCACGGGGCGCCTCCACCGGTGGTCGTGGTGCCGGAGAAGTCGCCGTCGAGCCGGGGCCTGCTGTGGCGGACGGCGTCGTCGAGGTCGCGGAGCCGGGCGTACGCGGCCCGGTCGGCGGTGCGGTCGGCGTACGTGACCTCGTCGAAGGCCACCGCGGCGGCGCGTAGGGCGTCGGCGTGCTCCGGGAGGACACGGGAGGCCTCGGCCGCGGCCTCGTCGGCGGTGCGGCCGGGGCGGGGATCGAGTAGGGCACGTTCCTCCAGGGAACGGACCAGGGCCCTCATCCGTTCCTGGAGGGCCTCGCTCCAGTGGCCCGAGGCCGCGTGCCGCTCGGCCTCGGCGCGGTGTTCGGCGGCGCTGCGGGGACGTGCGCCGAAGAGGTCGCCGCGACGTTCGACGGTGGGGGTGGGACGCAGGGCGCCCATGCGCAGCCGCAGGGCGACCAACAGCAGGACGACGATCAGGACGACGACGGTGAGGCCGACCCAACCGCCCGGGGTGGCGCCGGCCGCGGCGTTCAGGAGGTCGCCGATCCGGTCCCACACCCAGTCGAGCAGGCGGCGCAGCAGGCTCGGGTCGTTCTCGTGGTACATCGGCTTGGACAGTTCGTCCTCGGCGGCCTCGCGCGCGGGTTCGCGCGGGATCGTCACCGGCACCTCGCCATCGGGCGGCGCGGCGGCGAGGGGGCGTTCCGCCGCCTCCACCGCCGCGCCCTTCGACACGGCCCCCGTCACCACGTCAGTGCCCCGGCGCGGGGCCGCCGGAGGGCTGTTCGTAGCCGGGGACGCCCGCGGCTCGGGCGAGCTCCAGGTCGAGGGCCTCACGACGGATGCGCTGGTCCATGTAGAGCAGGGCGGTGACGCCGGCGGAGATCGGGAGGGTGATGGTGGAGGCGAGCACCGCCCCGATGCCCACGATGACCAGGTACGTCCAGGTCACCTCGGCGACCCCTCCGCTCAGGAGGCCCTCGGGGCCGCTGCCGCCGATCAGCGGGGCCAGCAGGGTGAAGGGAAGCTGGACGACCATGCCCACCAGGAAGACCAACAGGGCCGTGAGGATCTGGATGCCGAAGATGCGCCACCACGAACCCCGTACGAGTTTGGCGGAGCGGCGCAGCGCGGCGGACACGCCCTGTCGTTCCAGCATCAGCGCGGGCGCGGAGAGGCTGTAGCGGACCCACAGCCAGGCGGCGATCGCGGTACCGGCGAGACCGCCGAGGATGGCGAGGAGCCCGCCGACCACCGCGGAGCCCGCGGCTCCCAGCATGATGCCGGGCAGGACGCCCAGGACGATCACGCCGGTCACGATCAGCATGATCAGCAGGGTGAGGCCGAGCAGCCGCAGCAACTGCGGCCGGGAGTCCCGCCAGGCTTCCTGGATGGTCACCGGACGCCCCAGGACGGCACGGCTGACGACGATGGTGAGCATCGCGGTGGCGAGGACGGTGCCGACCAGGGCGGCCAGCATCTCGACGCCCAGGGCGCTCGCGGTGCCGCTGAACGCCTCCCGGAAGTCCTCGGCGGTGGGGTTGGTCTCGTTCTCGAGGGCCTGGAGACCACTGTTGTCCCGCAGCCAGATGCCGGTGGCGACGGTCGACACGATCTGGATCATGACCGCGACGACGAGCGAGATCCCCAGGGCCGTCCGCCAGTGGGTGCGGGCCGTGGTGACCGCCCCGTCCAGGATCTCGCCGACGCCCAGCGGGCGGAGCGGGATGACGCCGGGCTTGACGGTGGGGGGCTGGTTCCAGTGGCCCCAGCCCGGCTGTCCCGGTGGCGGAGGAGGGGCGCCCCAGCCGTGCGGCGCGGCGGGCGGCTGCTGCGCGGACCAGTTCGTCGGCTGCTGCGGGCCGGCGGGCGGAGAGGGCGCCTTGTCGGTGGGTACCTTGTCCCCGTGGTCGCCCCCGCGGTCGCTCCCGTGACCGCCCTCGCGGCCCTCGGGCTGTCCGGTGGAGGCGGCGCCGGACGCGTCCCCGCCGGACGCCGGGGGAGGATCGGAGGGGGAGGATCCGGGTGAGGCCCAACCCGGAGAGTCACTCACTGCAGTTCACCTCGTGTTCTCGCGGTCCGTCCGTGGGAATCGGCCGGTTGGCAGCCATCGTGCCACGCGCCGCCCCGGGACGTGGCGGGGCCTTCGGGTCCGGCCGTCTTCGATTGTCGGTTGAGGAAGGGGCAGACTGTTCGAATGGTTGACCAGACTGAGGGCCGATTCGCGGCACCGGCCCCCGACGACGCACCGGTTCCCGTTCCCGCGTTCCGCTGGGAGGAACCTCCCGAGGGACCGATGGTGGTGGTGCTCGACCAGACCCGGTTGCCCGTCGACGAGGTCGAACTCGTCTGCACCGACGTCCCCGCCCTGGTGGACGCGATCCGTTCGCTCGCGGTGCGCGGGGCCCCGCTGCTGGGGTTGGCCGGCGCGTACGGCGTCGCACTGGCCGCGGCCCGCGGCTACGACGTGACCGAGGCCGCCGAGCACCTCGCGCACGCCCGACCGACGGCGGTCAACCTCGAGTACGGGGTGCGGCGGGCCGAGCGGGCGTACCGTGCCGCGCTCCGGGACGGCGCGGACCTGGAGCGGGCGGCCGCCGCGGCCCTGGCCGAGGCCCGTGCCCTGCACCGGGAGGACGCCGAGGCGAGCGAGCGGATGGCCGCGCACGGTCTGGGGCTGCTGGGGGAGCTGCTGCCGGGCGGCGGCTACCGGATCCTCACCCACTGCAACACCGGAGCGTTGGTGTCCGGTGGGGGAGGCACCGCGTTCGGGGTGGTGCGGGCCGCGCACCGCGCGGGCGAGCTGCGCAGGCTGTGGGTGGACGAGACCCGGCCGCTGCTCCAGGGCGCGCGGCTGACGGCCTACGAGGCGGCCCGCGAGGGCATGGCGTACACGGTCCTCACGGACGGCGCGGCCGGTTCCCTGTTCGCGGCCGGGGAGGTGGACGCGGTGCTGGTGGGGGCCGACCGGATCGCGGCCGACGGTTCGGTGGCGAACAAGATCGGCACCTATCCGCTGGCGGTCCTGGCCCGCTACCACCACGTGCCGTTCGTGGTGGTGGCGCCGGTGACGACGGTGGACGCGGGAACGGCCGACGGGGCCTCGATAGAGGTGGAGCAGCGGCCGGGCCACGAGATCACGGAGTTCGCGCCGCCGACCGTGCCGGGGGCGGGAGCCGAGCCGGGCGGTGGCATCCCGGTGGCCCCCCTGGGCGCGCGGGCGTACAACCCGGCCTTCGACGTCACTCCGGCGGAGCTGGTCACCGCGATCGTCACCGAGCGCGGCGTGGTCTCGCCGGTCACCGGCGATGCGCTGGCCGAGCTGTGGGCCGGTTCGGCATCGACCTCGGCGGGGCCGCGATCGGGTAATGGGATGATGGGCTCATGAAGGGACGCGTCCTGGTCGTCGACGACGACACCGCACTGGCAGAGATGCTCGGCATCGTGCTGCGCGGGGAGGGCTTCGAACCGTCGTTCGTGTCGGACGGCGACAAGGCCCTCGCTGCCTTCCGCGAGACCAAGCCCGACCTCGTACTGCTCGACCTGATGCTGCCCGGGCGGGACGGCATCGAGGTGTGTCGGCTGATCCGGGCGGAGTCCGGCGTGCCGATCGTCATGCTCACCGCCAAGAGCGACACCGTCGACGTGGTGGTCGGCCTGGAGTCGGGTGCCGACGACTACATCGTCAAGCCGTTCAAGCCCAAGGAGCTGGTGGCGCGCATCCGGGCCCGGCTGCGCCGCTCCGAGGAGCCGGCGCCCGAACAGCTGGCCATCGGGGACCTGGTGATCGACGTGGCGGGACACTCGGTGAAGCGGGACGGTCAGTCCATCGCCCTGACCCCGCTGGAGTTCGACCTGCTGGTCGCCCTCGCCCGCAAACCCTGGCAGGTCTTCACCCGGGAGGTGCTGCTGGAGCAGGTGTGGGGCTACCGCCACGCGGCCGACACCCGGCTGGTCAACGTGCATGTGCAGCGGCTGCGCTCCAAGGTCGAGAAGGACCCGGAGCGGCCCGAGATCGTGGTGACCGTGCGGGGCGTGGGATACAAGGCCGGGCCCAGCTGACATGACGCGAGGCGGTCGACTCCTCCCCACCGGATTGCTCTCCGAGGGCGCGACGGGCGGTCGGGCGCACCCCGTGTTCCGGATGTTCGTCCGTTGGGTGCGGCGTCCGCTGCTGCCCGTGGTACGGCTGTGGCGGCGCAACCTCCAGTTGCGGGTGGTGGCCGCCACACTGCTGATGTCGCTCGCGGTGGTCCTGCTGCTCGGCCTGGTGGTCATCGGTCAGGTCCGCAACGGCCTGTTGGAGGCCAAGCGGCAGGCCGCGCAGAGCCAGGCGACCGGCGGTTTCGCGGTGGCCGAGCAGATGGCCGACGCCGCCGCCGACGGCCGTGCCGAGGGGGAGGGCGGCGACGGCCGCCGGGGTGTCCAGGACACCGGCATCTGGCTGAGCAACCTGGTGGCGCAGCTCGCCAGCGGCGGGCAGGGCGTCTACTACCTGGTGGCGCTCAGTTCCGACGAGGAGGCGGGCACCTTCGGCGCGGACGGGATCACCGGCACCCACGGTCCGCGCGCCTCGGGCCTGGTGAAGCCCGAGGAGAGCGTGTCGGAGGCGATGCGGCAGACCCTGGACGAGAGCCCGGACGCCCACGAGCAGCACGGCAGGGTGGTGCTCGACGGCGGCCGGACGGAGGCCGCGCTGATCATAGGCAAGCGGCTCAACGACCCCAACGGCGACCCGTACCAGCTCTACTACCTGTTCCCGTTCGAACAGGAGGAGAAGTCCCTCAGCCTGGTCAAGGGCACCCTGGCCACGGCCGGGGTGTTCGTGGTGGTGCTGCTGGGCGCGATCGCCTGGCTCGTGGTGCGGCAGGTCGTCACCCCGGTGCGGATGGCCGCCCGGATCTCCGAGCGGCTCGCCGCCGGACGCCTCCAGGAACGGATGAAGATCACCGGTGAGGACGACATCGCGCGCCTGGGGGAGTCGTTCAACAAAATGGCCAGAAACCTCCAGTTGAAGATCCAGCAACTGGAGGAGCTCTCCCGGATGCAGCGGCGTTTCGTCTCGGACGTCTCGCACGAGCTGCGCACCCCGCTCACCACGGTCCGGATGGCGGCGGACGTCATCCACGAGGCACGGGACGAGTTCGACCCGGTGACCAAACGGTCGGCCGAACTGCTGTTGGGGCAGCTCGACCGCTTCGAGTCGCTGCTGGCGGACCTGTTGGAGATCAGCCGTTTCGACGCCGGGGCGGCCGCCCTGGAGGCCGAGCCGGTGGATCTGCGGGACGTGGTCCGACGCGTGCTGGAGGGGGCCGAGCCGTTGGCCGAACGCAAGGGCAGCCGTTTCCTGGTGCACGGCGACGAGCGGCCGGTGATCGCCGAGGCCGATGCCCGCCGCGTCGAACGGGTGCTGCGCAACCTGGTGGTCAACGCCGTCGAGCACGGCGAGGGCCGGGACGTCGTGGTCCGGCTGGCCTCCGGGGACGGGGCGGTGGCCGTGGCCGTGCGCGACTACGGCGTCGGGCTCAAACCGGGTGAGGCCAACCGCGTCTTCAACCGTTTCTGGCGCGCCGATCCGGCCCGGGCCCGCACCACCGGCGGCACCGGTCTGGGACTGTCCATCGCGGTCGAGGACGCCCGGCTGCACGGCGGCTGGCTACAGGCCTGGGGCGAGCCGGGCGGGGGGTCGCAGTTCCGCCTGACCATCCCGCGGACGGCCGGGGAACCCCTGCGCGGTTCCCCGATCCCGCTGGAGCCCGCCGACTCGCGCCGCAGGCGCGGCGTGACGGAGGCCCTGCCGGGCATGGCGCGGGCCGCCGTGCCGCCGGGACCGGGACCGGTGGCGGCACTGCCTCGGGGCAGTGGGGGCGAAGGGGACCGTGGTGGGGACGGCACGGGGCGCGGCGCCCGCCCGGGGACGGCGGACAGGGCGGACGCGACCGGCACGACCGACACGGCGAGGGCGACGGACACGGCAGGGACGACCGGGAGCGCGAGGGAGCGGGGACGCGATGCGAACCGGCACGACGGTGACTGAACGCCGGGGCGCGGGCCTCCCGCGCGGGAGGACGGCGGCGGTGCTCGGTGTCCTCGTGGCGCTGCTCGCCGGCTGCGCCTCGATGCCCGACGGGGGAGACGTGCGTCCGGTGAACCCCTCGCCCCGCGCCGACACCGACTCGCAGGTCCGGGTCTTCGGGGTCAGCCCGCGCAAGGGCGCGCATCCCGGGCAGATCGTCCGCGGCTTCCTGGAGGCCACCACGAGCGACGAGCCGAAGTTCTCCACCGCCCGCGAGTACCTGACCGACGCCACCGCGCGCTCCTGGGACCCGTTCGCCCGCACGACGGTCCTCGACGGCGCCCCCCAGGTCTACACCCCGAGCGACGTCCTCACCGAGGAGCGGGGCGGCGGTGTCACGCTGGAGGTGACCGGCCTCACCATGGCGGTGGTGGACGGCCAGCACGCCTACCGGCCCAGCGAGGGCACGTACCGGGAGACGTTCCACCTCGTCCGGGTCGACGGCGAGTGGCGGATCGACCGGCTGCCGGACGGCCTGGTGGTGGCCCAGTCCGACTTCCAGCGCATCTACCGGTCCGTGGACACCTACCACTACGCCGATCTGGGGCCCGACACCGGGGCGGTGGTGCGCGGCAGGGACGTCCTGGTCGCCGACCCCGTCTACCTCAGGCAGCGGATAGATCCGATGACCGAGGCGGTCAGGGCGTTGTTGGACGGGCCGACCGGCTGGCTGGCGCCGGTGGTCGAATCCGCCTTCCCCGAGGGCACGCGGCTCGCCGACGGCGCGCGCCTGTCCCCGGACGACTCCGGGACCCTGGTGGTTCCCCTGGCCGGGAAGGGCGTGAACGGGCGTGGCCGGTTGTCGCGCACGGAGGAGGCCCGGTGCGACCGGATGGCCGCCCAACTGCTGCACACCGTGGGCGGCCAGGTGTCCGTCCGGGTCGAGCGCGTCCGACTGACCCGGGGCCGGGGCGGCGCCGAGCTGTGCACCCTGAGCAGGGACGAGGCGCAGGCGTACGCGCCGGGCCGGTTGAACGGCGGGCGCAGCGGCCAGTACTTCCTCGACGACCGGAAACGCCTGGCCGTGGTGGCGGAGAGGGGCGACGGGGCCGATCCGGTCGACGGGCCGTTCGGCACGGGGCAGGTGTCCCTGCGCGCGGTCTCGGTGAGTCGGGACGAGAGGCGCGGCGCGGGGGTCTCCCTGGACGGCCGGTCGCTGTACGTGGCGCCGCTCACCGCCGGTGTCGAACTCGGCGAGGCCCTGCTGAACAGCGAAGCGGTACGGGAGCGGGACGGTCTGACGGCTCCCAGCTGGGACGGGCTGGGCGACCTGTGGGTGGCCGACCGCGACCCGGAGAACCCCCGGTTGCTGCGGTTGCGCGGCGGTCAGGAGGAACCGCGTCCGGTGGAGGTGGCCGGCCTCGGCGACAGGAGGATCGAGGCGCTGAGGGTCTCCTCGGACGGTGTCCGGTTGGCGCTCCTGGTCAGCGCGGACGACCGCACCGAACTGCTGCTCGGCAGGATCGAGCGGCAGGAGACCGAGGACGGTTCACGCGCCGTGGTGGAGGGGCTGCGGCCGATCGCCCCGCGGATGGACGACGTGGTGGACGCCTCCTGGGCCGGTGACAGCCGCCTGGTCGTCGTCGGTCGGGAGGCGGGGGGAGTGCAGCAGCTCCGCTACATCGCCACGGACGGCTCGTCGGCGAGCCCGTCCACCCTGCCGGGCCTCAACGAGGTGACGGGGGTGGCGGCCTCGGAGGACGATGAGAACCCGCTGCTGGCCGACACCAAGGAGGGCATCGCCCGACTCACCCGCGAGGACTGGGAACTGGTCACCGACGAAGGGTCGAAGCCCGTCTACCCGGGGTAGTGATCCCCGCATGGTCGGGGTGCGGGAGTGGTGGCGGGAACTGGCCGATCTGGTGCTGCCGGCCGACTGTGCCGGGTGCGGGACGCCGCGCACCGTCCTGTGCGGGCGGTGCGCGGGCCTGTTGAACGGCGCGCGGGCGCGGCGGGTGCGGTCGTCGGCCGTGCCGGACGGAGCGCCTCCCGTGTACGCCGGTCCGGCGTACGCCGACGAGGTGCGGGCGGTGCTGCTCGCGCACAAGGAGCGCGGCGCCCTGCGGCTGGCCGCGCCGCTGGGCGCGGTGTTGGCCCGCGCCGTGCGGGCGGCGGCCGGCGCCGCGGGCCCGGCGGCGGGCGTCGGGGCCGGGCCGCTGCTGTTGGTGCCGGTTCCGTCGGCGCGTCGCGCGGTGGCGGCGCGCGGCCACGACCCGGTGCGACGGATCGCCTTGGCGGCGGCGGGGGAGCTCCGACGGGGCGGACGTGCCGCACGGGCGCTTCCCGTGCTGCGGCAGCGGCGCTCCGTGGCCGATCAGGCGGGGCTGGACGCCCGGGGCCGGTGGGAGAACCTGGCCGGGGCGCTGGGCACCGTCGCGGGAGCGGCGCGGTTGCTGGGGGAGGGGCCGGTGGTCGTGGTGGACGACCTGGTGACCACGGGGGCGTCGCTGGCGGAGGCGGCTCGGGCGCTGGGCCGGGCCGGTGGCCGGGTGGTGGGCGCCGCGGTGGTGGCGGTGTCGGAGGCGGCGGTGCCGGAGGCGGGGACGGACGCGCGCTGAACGGTGCCGCGCGGGGTGGCCGCGCGGTTTTCGCGGGTCTCCCGGGGCGAATCGGAGGCCGGGCGAGGTCCCGTCGACCGTGTGGAAACGGAACCGACTGGGAAGACGTGTCGTTACCAACACGAGAAGCGAAGGTGTACACGATCGGAGGTACGTGCCGCCAGGGGGTGCCGGCCATCCCCCAGTGGAGGTAGGTTCGGTTGTGAGGAATGGCGAAAGTCGTTCCGTATGGCGGGACATGTGCGCGATCAGGCGTTTGCCCGGCTTGCCGACCGCCTTCCCGGCGACGGGGGGCGGTGGCCTTCCCGAGCGGGAGGAGGTGAAGGTCGCAACCCGACGTAGCGCCGGAAGGTGACGGGGGTTGACCCTCACCGTTCGGACCCAGTGCACAGAGGGCGCGCTCCGCCGCTTGGAGCACGGAGGCGCCCGGGAACGGAGTTCTGCGTGGACATCGTCGTCAAGGGCCGTAAGACAGAGGTGCCGGAGCGGTTCCGCAAGCACGTGGTCGACAAGCTCAAGGTGGACAAGATCCAGAAGATCGACGCCAAGGTGATCCGCCTGGACGTCGAGGTCTCCAAGGAGCACAATCCCCGCCAGGCCGACCGCTCCGACCGGGTCGAGATCACGCTTCGCTCCCGCGGACCGGTGATCCGCGCCGAGGCGGCGGCAGCCGACCCGTACGCGGCGCTGGACCTCGCCACCGAGAAGCTCGAGACGCGGTTGCGCAAGCAGCACGACAAGAGGGTGTGCGCGCGCAAGGGGAACGGTCACCACCGGATTCCCGCGCGCGACGTGGCCGTCACCGTACCCAACGCGGCACGTGTCGACGAGGACGGTCGTCTCGGCCCCCGGGAGACGGTGCCCGAGGAGCGCCGGCTGCCCACCACCAAGGTCGGGCCGCTGGAGGTGCAGGGCGAGGGTCCACTGGTGGTCCGCGAGAAGACCCATGCGGCGGCCCCGATGTCGCTGGACCAGGCCCTGTACGAGATGGAGCTGATCGGGCACGACTTCTACCTGTTCGTCGACTCCGAGTCCAAGCTGCCGAGCGTCGTCTACCGACGGCACGGCTACGACTACGGCGTCATCCATCTGGAACCCGACCCGTTCGTGGAAGAGGCACCGCCGGGCGCGGGAGGCGCTCTCGGTGGCTGATAACAGTCGCTGACACCGCGATACCGCCCCGCCCCCGGCCGAACGAGGAATTCGACCGGGGGCGGGGCATGGAATCATGGCTCCACGCCCAACCGGCGCCCTGCACCGACCGGTTGGCGTCGCGTTGCCTGGTTGCAGGGGGAGGAACGATGGCGGACAGCTTCGGGCCCGTGACGCCCGGCGCGCACCACGGCGGTCCCGGTGCCGCGCCCGGGGACGAACCGCGTGGGGAGCCCATCCGGGTCCTGGTCGTCGATGATCACGCCCTCTTCCGGAGGGGGCTGGAGATCGTCCTCGCCCAGGAGGAGGACATCGAGGTCGTCGGTGAGGCGGGGGACGGCGCCGAGGCGGTGGAGAAGGCCGCGGACCTGCTGCCCGACATCGTGCTGATGGACGTGCGGATGCCCCGGCGCGGCGGCATCGAGGCATGCACCTCGATCAAGGAGGTGGCCCCCAGCGCGAAGATCATCATGTTGACGATCAGCGACGAGGAGGCCGACCTCTACGACGCCATCAAGGCGGGGGCCACCGGCTACCTCCTCAAGGAGATCTCCACCGACGAGGTCTCCACCGCGATCCGCGCGGTGGCCGACGGGCAGTCCCAGATCAGCCCGTCGATGGCGGCGAAGCTGCTCACCGAGTTCAAGTCGATGATCCAGCGCACCGACGAGAAGCGGTTGGTGCCGGCTCCCCGCCTCACCGACCGGGAGCTGGAGGTGCTCAAACTCGTCGCCACCGGCATGAACAACCGGGACATCGCCAAAGAGCTCTTCATCAGCGAGAACACCGTGAAGAACCACGTTCGCAACATCCTGGAGAAGCTCCAGCTCCACTCCCGGATGGAGGCCGTGGTCTACGCGATGCGGGAGAAGATCCTGGAGATCCGCTGAAGACGGAACCGAGGAACCACGCGGGGCCGGCCACGGCCCCCGCCGGGCCGAGCGTCGAACCCGTCGAACCGAGCCTCAGGCCAGGGCCGCGGTGAGCGCCGCTGCCAGCTCCCGGTCGTCGCACCGCTCGACGCGGACCGCGTCACACCCCACCCAGCCCGCCGCCTCCCACAGGGCCCGGGCCATCGGCGCCACCGCCCCGCGTCCCGCCATCGACACCTGCCGCGCCACCAGGGTGCGGCCCTCACGGGCCGGATCCACCCTGCCCGACAGCCGTCCCCCCGAGAGCAGCGGCATCGCGAAGTAACCGTGTATCCGCCTGGCCCGGGGCACGTACGCCTCCAGCCGGTGGGTGAAACCGAAGATCCGCTCGGTGCGCTTCCGGTCCCAGATCAGGGAGTCGAACGGCGACAGCAGCGTCGTACGGCACCGCTCCCGGCCCGCCGCCGACTCCGCCTCCAGCGCCGCCGGATCCGCCCAGGCCGGCTTGCCCCAGCCCTCGACCTCCACCGGGACCAGGCCCGTCTCCGCCACCACGGCGTCGACCTGTTCGTTCCGCAGACGGTGGTAGTCGGCCAGGTCCGCGCGGGTGGCCACTCCCATCGCGGCGCCCGCCTGGGCCACCAGGCGCCGCAGGCACTCGTGGTCGGTGAGGTCGTCGTGGAGCAGCTCGCCGGGGATGGCCCGTTCGGCCAGGTCGTAGACCCGTTTCCAGCCGCGCCGCTCGGCGCAGACGACCTCGCCGGTGTCGAGCAGCCACTCCACGGCGATCTTCGTCTCGGACCAGTCGTACCACTCGCCGCCGTTCTTCGCGCCGCCCAACTCCGTGGCCGTCAGGGGGCCCTCGGCCCGCAGCCTCTCCCGCACGGCGGCGCAGGAGCGCTCGGAGTCCTCCAGCAGGTGCCAGCGGTGGCCCCGGGCCCTCAGCGCCCGGCGCCGGAAGGCGAAGTGCGGCCACTCCTCGACGGGCAGGACGCAGGCGGCGTGCGACCAGTACTCGAAGGCGTGGCCTCCCGTCCAGTAGGCCGCCTCCACCGTGTCGCGGCCGACCGCGCCCAGCCGCGCGTACGGCACCAGCTCGTGGGAACGGGCCAGCACCGAGATGGTGTCCAGTTGTACGGCTCCGAGGCGGCGCAGCATCCCCCGGACTCCGGCCCGGCGGTCCACGGGGCCCAACAGGCCCTGTGAGCGCAGCGCGATGCGGCGGGCTTCGTCGGCGGAGATCGAGATCGTGACGGTGGTCATGCGCCGACGATAGAGGCAGGCACCGACAGCGGGTCCCGACCCGCCGGCCCGTCCCGGTGCCAGGCCGCACCGGGGCCGTGCCCCGGGCCCCGCTACGTCGCGGGCAGGTGGGGCACCCCGGGCGTACGCCCCCGGTCCGAGGGCAGCAGCGAAGCGAGCCACGCGTCCCGTCGGGTGCCCCGGAACGGTATGCGGGCCCGTAGGGTGCCCTCCACGACGAAGCCCAGCCGCTCGGCCACGGCCCGCGAGCCGGTGTTGCCGACCTCCGCGACCCACTCCAGCCGCTCCACGCCCAGCTCGTCGAAGGCCCAGTCGACCACCGCGCCGGCGGCCTCGGCGGTGTAGCCGTGCCGGCGCCGCTCCCTCGCCGTCCAGTAGCCCAGCTCCGCCACGCGCCCCTCCGGGCCCGGCGGTGTGATGCGCACCAGCCCCATCGAGCCCACCAGCTCACCGCCGTCACGGGTGAAGACGCCGAAGTTGTACGCCGTGTCCTCGCGCCACCCGGAGGGGGCGAGGCTCAGCACGAACTCCTGGGCGTGTCGCCGCTCGTACGGTTCGGGGAGGGTGGTCCAGCGCAGGATGTCCGGATCCTGGCAGGCCGAGTGGACCGCGGGGACGTCCTCCGGTGTGAAAGGACGCAGTACCAGCCGCGCGGTGCCGAGGGTCACAGGTCGCATGACGGGAGATTCTGCCAGTCATCCGAACGGGCGGAACCGGCACCATCCGGGGCTCCGGCACGTTGGGGGGTACAGGGGCCGGTGCCCCTCGCATACGATGGCCGGTGCGGCCGGGCCCGAGGCAAGGAAGAGGCCCGCCGTGCCAGAGCACTCAGACCGTGCCCGGCCCGACCGGCAAGGAGCCAGCCTACGTGTCCGTCTTCGGCAAGATCATGCGTGCAGGTGAAGGCAAGATCCTGCGCAAGCTGCACCGCATCGCGGACCAGGTGTCGTCGATCGAGGAGGACTTCGTCAACCTCACCGACGCCGAGCTGCGGGCGCTCACGGACGAGTACAAGGAGCGCCTCGCCGACGGCGAGACCCTGGACGACCTCATGCCCGAGGCGTTCGCGACGGTTCGCGAGGCCGCCAAGCGCGTACTCGGCCAGCGCCACTACGACGTGCAGCTGATGGGCGGCGCGGCGCTGCACATGGGCTACGTCGCCGAGATGAAGACCGGTGAGGGCAAGACGCTCGTCGGCACCCTGCCCGCGTACCTCAACGCGCTGTCCGGCAAGGGCGTCCATCTGATCACGGTCAACGACTACCTGGCTCAGCGCGACTCCGAGCTGATGGGGCGGGTCCACAAGTTCCTCGGTCTGACGGTCGGCTGCATCGTCGCCAACATGACCCCGGCGCAGCGCCGCCAACAGTACGCCTGCGACATCACCTACGGCACCAACAACGAGTTCGGCTTCGACTACCTGCGCGACAACATGGCGTGGTCGAAGGACGAGCTGGTGCAGCGCGGCCACAACTTCGCGATCGTCGACGAGGTCGACTCGATCCTCATCGACGAGGCCCGCACCCCGCTGATCATCTCGGGCCCGGCCGACCAGGCCACCAAGTGGTACGGCGACTTCGCCAAGCTGGTGAAGCGTCTGGAGCGCGGCGAGCCCGCCAACCCGCTCAAGCAGCAGCCCGAGACGGGCGACTACGAGGTCGACGAGAAGAAGCGCACCGTCGGCATCCACGAGTCGGGCGTCGCCAAGGTCGAGGACTGGCTGGGCATCGACAACCTCTACGAGTCGGTCAACACCCCGCTGGTGGGCTACCTCAACAACGCGATCAAGGCCAAGGAGCTCTACAAGAAGGACAAGGACTACGTCGTCATCGACGGCGAGGTCATGATCGTCGACGAGCACACCGGCCGCATCCTCGCGGGTCGCCGCTACAACGAGGGCATGCACCAGGCGATCGAGGCCAAGGAGGGGGTGGAGATCAAGGACGAGAACCAGACGCTCGCCACGATCACCCTCCAGAACTTCTTCCGCCTCTACGACAAGCTGTCGGGCATGACCGGTACGGCCATGACGGAGGCCGCCGAGTTCCACCAGATCTACAAGCTCGGCGTGGTCCCGATCCCGACGCACCGCCCGATGGTCCGCAAGGACCAGTCCGACCTGATCTACCGCACGGAGGTCGCCAAGTTCGCCGCGGTCGTCGACGACATCGTCGAGCGGCACGAGAAGGGCCAGCCGGTCCTGGTGGGCACCACCTCGGTGGAGAAATCCGAGTACCTGTCGCAGCAGCTGAAGAAGCGGGGCGTGCCGCACGAGGTCCTCAACGCCAAGAACCACGAGCGCGAGGCCGTGATCGTCGCCCAGGCGGGGCGCAAGGGCGCCGTGACGGTCGCCACCAACATGGCCGGCCGTGGTACGGACATCATGCTCGGCGGCAACCCCAACAACATCGCCGAGGCGGAACTGCGCGCCAAGGGCCTGGATCCGGTGGAGAACTCCGAGGAGTGGGCCGCCGCCCTGCCCGGTGCCCTGGAGCGCGCCGAGCAGGCGGTGGCGGCCGAGCACGACGAGGTCGTCGAGCTGGGCGGCCTGTACGTGCTGGGTACCGAGCGGCACGAGTCGCGCCGTATCGACAACCAGTTGCGCGGACGCTCCGGCCGTCAGGGCGACCCGGGCGAGTCCCGCTTCTACCTCTCGCTCGGCGACGACCTGATGCGGCTGTTCAAGGCGCAGATGGTCGAGCGCGTGATGTCGATGGCCAACGTGCCCGACGAGGTCCCCATCGAGAACAAGATGGTCACGCGGGCCATCGCCTCGGCGCAGTCGCAGGTCGAGCAGCAGAACTTCGAGATCCGCAAGAACGTCCTGAAGTACGACGAGGTCCTCAACCGGCAGCGCGAGGTCATCTACGGCGAGCGCCGTCGCGTTCTGGAGGGGGAGGACCTGCACGAGCAGATCCTCCACTTCATGGACGACACCATCGACGCCTACGTGCAGGCCGAGACGGTCGAGGGCTTCGCCGAGGAGTGGGACCTGGACCGGCTGTGGGGCGCCTTCAAGCAGCTCTACCCGGTGTCGGTCACCGTCGAGGACCTGGAGGAGGAGGCCGGGGGCCGCGACGGCATCACGGCCGAGTTCATCGCCGACACCATCAAGGACGACATCCACCAGCGGTACGAGGAGCGCGAGAAGCAGCTCGGCTCGGAGATCATGCGCGAGCTGGAGCGTCGCGTGGTGCTCTCCGTGCTCGACCGCAAGTGGCGTGAGCACCTCTACGAGATGGACTACCTCCAGGAGGGCATCGGACTGCGCGCCATGGCGCAGCGCGACCCGCTGGTGGAGTACCAGCGCGAGGGCTACGACATGTTCGTCGCGATGATGGACGGCATCAAGGAGGAGTCCGTCGGCTACCTGTTCAACCTGGAGGTCCAGGTCGAGCAGCGGGTCGAGGAGGTGCCGGTCCAGGAGGCCCCGTCGACCTCCCTGGAGAAGGCCCCGCGGGAGGAGGCCGTGCCCGCGGGCGCCCGTCCGGCCATCCGCGCCAAGGGCCTGGAGGCCCCGCAGCGCCCGGACCGGCTGCACTTCTCCGCCCCGACGGTGGACGGCGAGGGCGGTGTCGTCGAGGGCGACTTCGCCGGCGACGACGGCGGTCCGGTCCGCTCGCCCGCCGACGGCATGACCCGCGCCGAGCGCCGCAAGGCCCAGCGGGAGAAGGGTCGCCGCCGCAAGAAGTGACGGTACGGGGCGCCGCCGTGGCGCGGCGCCCCGCCGGCCGGTCGTCGGGGCCGGGCGTTCCGTGCGGGACGCCCGGCCCCGAGGCGTTCAGCGGACGGCTTCCCGGCGGGGCGCCGGATCCGCCGCGCCGAGCGTGTCGAGTTCGACGGCGCAGCACAGCCATCGCTGGTCGCGAGCCTGCTCCAGGCGGAAGGCCAGGGCCCGCACCCGGTCTCCGACGGCGATCCGGGCGAACGCCTCGACCGCCCCGGGGCCGGGACGGCACCAGCCCACCTGCCGCACCACGGGCGCCGGTACGTCCGCGCCGGCCGGTCGCAACGGGGCCTGCGGGGCGAGGCGGGCCAACTGTTCGTACGCCCGGTCACGGGTGTGGCCGAGCAGCAGGTGGACCGGTCGCACCCCGCTGAGGACGAGCACCAGCCGGTGGGCGAACCAGTAGTGCGGCAGCCGGTCGCGCTCGCGTTGCCGGGCGGCGAGCACGGCCGAGCGTGCCGGGCGCGCCGGGCGGCGGGAGTCCCGGCGGCCGGGCGGTGCGGTGCGGCTGGTGGACGGCATGGCGTCTCCCCGTGATCTCTTCTACTGAGCGGTAGCTTGTGATCCGGTTCTACTGGCGGGTCCGGTGGCCGGCAACGACCGGCACGGTGCCGCCCCGGCCCCCGAGCGATTCACTTATCCGGCTGACGGCGAGTTCGGGAGCTGACGCGCGACACCGCTGACCTGGGGTGCCGCGCTCGACACCCGCCGGTGCGCGGAGCGGGACCGGACGCGGCCGGCGCGCCGGGGCGGCCGTATGCTGTCGAGGCAGTCGGACCGGCCTTACACGAAAGCGGTAGCGATGCGCGTCTACGTCCCCCTGACTCTTCCCGGCCTCGCGGACGCGCACGGGAAGGGCGAACTGGGCCCCGGCCCCCTGACCGCCTACGCGGTCACCCCCGGACTGCGCGAGTGGTACGTCTCGGACGACATCGAGGAACTGGAGTACGCGGCCCTCGGTCGGGCCGCGCAGGCGTCGTTGCGGCTGCTGGCCCTGGACCCCGGTGCCCGCCGGCGACGGGTGGTGGTGGCCGTGGACGTGCCCGACCGCGAGGCCGTGGCCGATCCCGACCGCAGTCTGGACCCGTCGGCGCTCGGCGAGGTCCGTGTCGAGCGGGCCGTGCCGCTGTCCAGGGCGGCGGCGGTGCACGTGGACGGCGCGGAGGCCGAGGCGGACGTCGCCGCGGCCGCGGACGCGCTGGGCGCGGCCGACCGGGGCGACGACGACGCCCGGTTCGTCGTGGACGGGGCGGACGACCACGACCTGCTGTGGTACGCCACCCAGGAGGTCGGCGTCCTTCTGGAGGACCTCGGCTGAGTCCGCGCCCTCCCGGTTGTCACACCGTTCGCCTACCGTCGTGGCATGGAGTCGGGAACGGGGAGAGCCCACATCGTGTGGGACTGGAACGGCACGCTGCTGCACGACATCGACGCGGTCATCGAGGCCACCAACGCCGCGTTCGCCGAGCTGGGGCTGTCACCGATCACGTTGGAGCGGTACCGGGAGCTGTACTGCGTTCCGGTGCCCCGCTTCTACGAGCGGCTGATGGGCCGGTTGCCCACCGACGAGGAGTGGGCCGGGATGGACGAGGTCTTCCACCGGCACTACTTCGCCCGACTGGAGGGCATCGGGCTCGCCGAGGGCGCGGCGGAGCTGCTCGCCGCGCGGCGGGCGGCCGGTCTGACCCAGTCGTTGTGCTCGCTGGCCCCGCACGACCAACTGGTGCCGCTGGTGCGCCGCCACGGCATCGAGGAGCACTTCGTGCGGGTGGACGGCAACCTCGGCGGCAGCAGCGGCGCGAGCACCGGCAAGGCGCGGCAGATGGCGAAGCACGTGGCGGCGCTCGGCGGCTTCGACCCCCACCGCACCGTGGTCGTCGGCGACGCCGTGGACGACGCCGTGGCGGCCGCCCACGTGGGCGCGCGAGCCGTGCTGTACACGGGGGGCTCCCACAGTCGGGCCAGTCTGAAGGCCGCCGGGGTGCCGGTGGTGGACAGCCTCGCCGAGGCGGTGGAGGTGGCCGAGAGCCTGGTCGGGGGCGGGTGAGGCGCCGATGGCGGGACGGCGGAGCACGGGGCGGCGGGCGAAGCCCCCGACCCGGGTGCGGCGTGCTCCGAGACGGTGGGCCCCACCGGGCGGGAGGGGTCCGCCCGAGCCCAACGCCCTTCCCGGCACGGACGCGCCGGGAGGGCCGGGAGGGGCCGCAGGGGCTGTCCACAACGTCCAACTCCGACCCCGGGTTTTGTACACATGCAGTGCATGACGGTCCCCCGCGGCGGAGCGATACGCTTGGCTCGTGATCAGCGAGACAGCAGCGGAAGGCAGTGCCGCCTCCGCCCCCGGTCACCCGTGGCGGGACGCCCGGGCCGCCGCCGATCATCCCTTCTGCCCGCATGACGCCCCGCTTCGGTGGACACCCGGTGTGCCGGCGTCACGCATCCCGACCCTCGACGTCACGCAACGGCGCGCGACAGGAGCCAGACGACATGCAGACCAAGCTGGACGAAGCAAAGGCCGAGCTGCTCGAACGAGCCGCCCGGGTGGCCGATGGCCCTCCCGCCGGGAGCCAACCGGTCCCCGGTCTGGACGGCGACGCCATCGGCTCGTACCTCCAGCGCTACTATCTGCACACCGCGCCCGAGGACCTCACCGACCGTGATCCGGTCGACGTCTACGGCGCCGCGGTCTCGCACTGCCGGCTGGCCAGGCAGCGTCCCCAGGGCACCGCCAACGTCCGCGTCCACACCCCCACCGTCGACGAGAACGGCTGGACCTGCACCCACACCGTCGTCGAGGTCGTCACCGACGACATGCCGTTCCTGGTGGACTCCGTCACCAACGAGCTGACCCGCCAGAACCGCGGCATCCACCTGGTGGTCCACCCCCAGGTCGTCGTCCGCCGCGACGTCACCGGCAGACTCCTGGAAGTCCTGGACGTGGAGAGCCGCGGGCAGGACGAGGAGCCGGCCCACGACGCGTTCGTGGAGTCGTGGATCCACGTGGAGATCGACCGCGAGACCGACCGCGACGCCCTGCGGCGGATCGCCGACGACCTGCGGTGCGTGCTCTCCGACGTCCGCGAGGCGGTCGAGGACTGGCAGAAGATGCGTTCCGCCGCGCTGCGGATCGCCGACGGGCTGCCCGACGAGCCGTTGCCCGGCGACCTGCCCGACCAGGAGGTCGAGGAGGCCGGGGAGCTGCTGCGCTGGCTCGCCGCCGACCACTTCACCTTCCTGGGCTACCGCGAGTACGAACTGGTCTCCGAGACCACCGGGGGCACCGAGGAACTGCTGCTCAGCGCCGTCCCCGGCACCGGACTGGGCATCTTGCGCTCCGATCCGCGGCACGACGAGGGCGAGGACGGCGCGGCGGGTTCCGACGAGGCCGCCGGCGCCGAGGAGGGCTCCGGCCGGTCGCACGAGCCCCCGCACGCCCACCCGGTCTCGCCGTCCTTCAACCGGCTCTCCGCCGACGCCCGCGCCAAGGCCCGGGAACACCGGCTGTTGGTGCTCACCAAGGCCAACAGCCGTGCCACCGTGCACCGTCCCTCCTACCTCGACTACGTCGGAGTGAAGAAGTTCGACGAGGCGGGCAACGTGGTGGGCGAGCGTCGCTTCCTGGGCCTGTTCTCCTCGGCCGCCTACACCGAGTCGGTGCGCCGGGTGCCCGTCATCCGCCGCAAGGTCGAGGAGGTCATCGCCTCCTCCGGTTTCACCCCCGACAGCCACGACGGCCGCGACCTGCTCCAGATCCTGGAGACGTACCCGCGCGACGACCTCTTCCAGATCCCGCCGGACGAGCTGCGCGACATCGTCACCTCCGTGCTGTACCTCCAGGAGCGCCGCAAGCTCCGGCTCTACCTGCGCCAGGACGAGTACGGTCGCTACTACTCCGCGCTGGTCTACCTGCCGCGCGACCGCTACACCACCGCCGTGCGGCTGCGGCTGATCGACATCCTCGCCGAGGAGCTGGGCGGCAGCACCGTCGACTTCAGCGCCTGGAACACCGAGTCCGTCCTGGCCCGGCTGCACTTCGTCGTCCGCGTCCCGCAGGGCACCGAGCTGGCCCAGCTCACCCAGGCCGACGTCGAGCGGATCGAGAGCCGACTGGCGGAGGCGGCCCGCTCCTGGGCGGACGGCTTCTCCGAGGCGCTGGTCTCCGAGGTCGGCGAGGAACGGGCGGCGCGGCTGGCGCAGCGTTACGGGGGCGCCTTCCCCGAGGGGTACAAGGCGGACTTCCCGCCCCGCGCGGCCGTCGCCGACCTCCAGTACGTCCAGAAGCTGGAGCGCGGCGAGGGCGTCAGCGACTTCGCGCTCAGCCTCTACGAACCGGTCGGGGCCGGACCGGGCGAGCGCCGTTTCAAGATCTACCGCACCGGCGAGCCGGTCTCGCTCTCCGCCGTCCTGCCGATCCTCCAGGCCATGGGCGTGGAGGTGGTCGACGAGCGTCCCTACGAGCTGCGCTGCGCCGACCGTTCCCGGGCGTGGATCTACGACTTCGGGCTTCGGATCCCGGCGAAGCACGCGTCGAACCTGGACGGCGACGCCCGCGAGCGTTTCCAGGACGCCTTCGCCGCCGTCTGGCGCGGCGACGCGGAGAGCGACGGCTTCAACGCCCTGGTGCTCTCCGCCGGGCTGACCTGGCGGCAGGCGATGGTGCTGCGCGCGTACGCCAAGTACCTGCGGCAGGCGGGTTCGCCCTTCAGCCAGGACTACATGGAGGACACCCTCTGCCACAACGTCCACACCACCCGGCTGTTGGTCAGCCTCTTCGAGGCCCGGCTCTCCCCGGACCACGCCGCCGCCGGCCACGAGCTGACCGACGGTCTGCTGGAGGAGTTGGACGGGGCGCTGGACCAGGTCGCCTCGTTGGACGAGGACCGCATCCTGCGCTCGTTCCTCACCCTCGTCAAAGCCACCCTGCGCACCAACTACTTCCAGCCGCGCGACTCCTCCGGCAGGCCGCACGCCTACGTGTCGATGAAGTTCGACCCGCAGGCCATCCCGGACCTGCCCGCGCCTCGCCCGGCGTACGAGATCTGGGTGTACTCGCCGCGGGTGGAGGGCGTGCACCTGCGGTTCGGCAAGGTCGCCCGAGGCGGCCTGCGCTGGTCCGACCGGCGCGAGGACTTCCGCACCGAGATCCTGGGGCTGGTGAAGGCCCAGGAGGTCAAGAACACGGTGATCGTGCCGGTCGGGGCCAAGGGCGGCTTCGTCGGCAAGCGGCTGCCGGACCCCTCGACGGACCGCGACGCCTGGCTGGCCGAGGGCATCGCCTGCTACAAGACGTTCATCTCCGGCATGCTCGACATCACCGACAACCTGGTGGGCGGCCGGGTCATGCCTCCCGAGCGCGTGGTGCGGCACGACGGGGACGACACCTACCTGGTCGTCGCGGCCGACAAGGGCACCGCGGCCTTCTCCGACATCGCCAACGAGGTGGCCACCGCCTACGGCTTCTGGCTGGGCGACGCGTTCGCCTCCGGCGGATCGGCCGGCTACGACCACAAGAAGATGGGCATCACCGCCCGCGGCGCCTGGGAGTCGGTGAAACGGCACTTCCGCGAGCTGGGACACGACACCCAGACCGAGGACTTCACGGTCGTCGGCATCGGCGACATGTCCGGCGACGTCTTCGGCAACGGCATGCTGCTCAGCGAGCACATCCGGCTGGTGGCCGCCTTCGACCACCGGCACATCTTCCTCGATCCGAACCCGGACCCGGCCGGCTCCTACGCCGAACGCCGCCGGCTGTTCGAGCTGCCCCGCTCGTCCTGGGCCGACTACGACATCTCGCTGCTGTCGCCCGGCGGCGGCGTCCACCCCCGCTCGGCCAAGTCCATCCCCGTGAACGCGCAGGTGCGCGAGGCGCTGGGCATCGAGGACGGCGTCACCAAGATGACCCCGGCCGAGCTGATGAAGGCCATCCTCACGGCGCCGGTGGACCTGCTGTGGAACGGCGGCATCGGCACCTACGTGAAGGCGTCCACCGAGACGAACGCCGACGTCGGCGACAAGGCCAACGACGCGATCCGCGTGGACGGCCGGGACCTGCGGGCCAGGGTCGTCGGCGAGGGCGGCAACCTGGGCCTGACCCAACTGGGCCGCATCGAGTTCGCGACGAAGGGCGGGCGGATCAACACCGACGCCATCGACAACAGCGCGGGAGTGGGCTCCTCCGACCTGGAGGTGAACATCAAGATCCTGCTCAACTCGCTCGTCACCGGCGGCGACATGACCGTCAAGCAGCGCAACGCCCTGTTGGCGGAGATGACCGACGAGGTCGCCGAGCTGGTGCTGCGCGCCAACTACGCGCAGAACGTCGCGCTGGCCAACGGGATGCGTCAGGCCGCCGGCCTCCTCCACGCCCACCAGCGGTTCATGCGGGCCCTGACCCGGGAGGGGCGGCTGGACCGGCAGCTGGA
This sequence comes from Streptomyces taklimakanensis, assembly GCF_009709575.1. Classification (NCBI taxonomy): domain Bacteria; kingdom Bacillati; phylum Actinomycetota; class Actinomycetes; order Kitasatosporales; family Streptomycetaceae; genus Streptomyces; species Streptomyces taklimakanensis. The sequence continues at coordinate 2,078,839 of NZ_WIXO01000001.1, read as the reverse complement.
GTTCCTGCCCGGCGAGCGGCAGATCCGCGAGCGACTCACGCACGGCCACGGCCTGACCCAGCCGGAACTGGCGGTGCTGCTGGCGTACGCCAAGATCGCCGTCACCGAGGAACTGGCGGACACCGGTCTGCCGGACGACCCGTATCTGCAGAAGCTGGCGTACGCCTATTTCCCCAGCGCGTTGCGCGAACGTTTCCCCGAGCAGATCGAGCACCACGCCCTGCGGCGCGAGATCATCACCACCGTCCTGGTCAACGACACGATCAACACCGGCGGTTCGACCCTGGTGCACCGGATGCGGGAGGAGTCGGGCGCCTCGGCCGAGGAGATCGTCCGGGCGCACGTCGCGGCCCGGGAGATCTTCGGTCTCTCCCGCATCTGGGACGACGTGGAGGCGCTGGACAACAGGGTCGCCGCCGACGTCCAGACCCGGATCCGGCTGCACTCCCGCAGGCTGGTCGAGCGCGGCACCCGCTGGCTGTTGAACAACCGGCCCCAGCCGCTGAAGCTCGCCGAGACCATCGACGTCTTCCGCGAGCGGGTGGAGATCGTCTGGTCCGAGCTGCCCAAACTGCTGCGCGGTGCCGACCTGGAGTGGCACCAGAACGTCAACGACGAGCTCACCGCGGCCGGGGTCCCCGGCGAGCTGGCGCTGCGGGTGGCGGGCCTGTCCTCGGTCTTCCCCGCCCTGGACGTGGTCGCCGTCGCCGACCGCACGGGCCACGAGCTGTTGGACGTCGCCGAGGTGTACTACGACCTCGCCGACCGGTTGGGCATCACCGAACTGCAGGACCGGGTGAGCGAGTTGCCGCGCTCGGACCGTTGGCAGTCGATGGCCCGCGCGGCGATCCGCGAGGACCTGTACGCCGCCCACCAGCTCCTCACGGCCGACGTGCTGGCCGCCGGGGAGGCCGGGGCCACACCCGAGCAGCGCTTCAAGGCGTGGGAGGAGAAGAGCGCGGCCGTCCTGGGGAGGGCCCGGGCCACGCTGGAGGAGATCCGCGAATCGGACACCTTCGACCTGGCGAACCTGTCGGTGGCGATGCGCACCATGCGCACGCTGCTGCGCAGCAACCGCTGACGCGCCGCGCGGAGAAGCGGGGGAGGGGCAGGCCCACCGGGCCGTCCCTCCCCCGTCGCGCGCACCGGCGGGCTACTTCACCGCGCCCGCCATCACGCCCGAGACGAACTGCCGCTGGAAGGCGAAGAACACCAGCAGCGGAATCACCATCGAGACGAACGCGCCGGAGGCGAGGACGTCGATGTTGTTGCCGAACTGGCGCACCTGCTGCTGGAGCGCGACCGTGATCGGCGGATCGCCGGAGTCGGCGAAGATCAACGCCACCAGCATGTCGTTCCACACCCACAGGAACTGGAAGATGCCCAGCGAGGCGATCGCCGGACCGCCCAGCGGCAGTACGACCCGGGTGAACAGGCGCACCTCGCCCGCGCCGTCCAGCCGTGCCGCCTCCAGCAGCTCGCGCGGGATCTCGGCGAAGAAGTTGCGGAGCAGGAAGATCGCGAACGGCAGGCCGAACGCGGTGTGGAAGACGACGACGCCGACGGTGGTCTCGAAGATGCCCAGCGAGTCGAAGAGTTTCGCCACCGGGATCAGCGCCACCTGCACCGGCACCACCAGCAGGCCGACCACCGCCAGGAACAACCGGTCGCGGCCGGGGAAGTCCATCCAGGCGAAGGCGTAGCCGGCCGGCGAACCCACGACCACGACCAGCACCGTGGAGGGCACGGCGATCGCCGACGTCGTCAGCAGGGAGCCGGTGACGGCCTCGTTCTCCAACAGTGCGCGGTAGTTGGCGGCCGTCAACTGCGACCAGTCGCCCAGCACCGTCCACCACCCTGAGGCGGCGATGTCGGAGCGGTCGCGGAGGGACGACAGCAGCAGTCCGGTGGTCGGCAACAGCCACAGGAAGGCGATCACGACCAGGGTGAAGCGCACCGCCCAGTGGCCGACGAGGGCGGTCGGTCGCGAGGCGAGCGGTCGCCGCCCTCCCCGCCCGGCGGACCGCTTCCGGCCCACGGGGTCGTTCCCGGACGGGGCCTCGGAGAGGGTGCTCACCATCGGTTCTCCCTCCGCAGCCGCCGGATGTTGAAGATCATCACCGGCACCACCAACAGCAGCAACAGCACCGCGATGGCGCTGCCCACGCCCTGGTCGGCGCCGGTGCCGAAGGCCGTGAGGTACAGCTGGAGCGCCAGGACGTTCGCGTCGGACTGGGTGGCCCCCGGGGCGATGACGTAGACGAGATCGAAGATCTTCAGCACGTTGATCATCAGGGTGACGAGGACGACCGCGAGCACGGGAGCCAGTACCGGCACCGTGATCCTGCGGAAGACCTGCCACTCGTTCGCGCCGTCGACCCGTGCCGCCTCCAGCAGTTCGCGCGGCACGCCCGCCAACCCGGCGGCGATCAGCACCATCGCGAAGCCCGCCCACATCCACACGTAGGACGCGATGACGGCCGGGGTGACCAGGGACGGGCCGAGCCAGTCGACACCGTTGTACGCCTCGGCGAAGTTGGCGGCCGGCAGCCGCAGCAGCGCCCCGTCGGCCTCGGTGGGGAGGGCGTAGGTGCCGTCCTCGCCGGTGGTGGCGGTGGCGACGACCTCCCCGTCCTTGACGGCCTCGACCCGCACCCCTTCCAGGGCCTTCTCACCCGGGTCGATCACCCCGGGCTCGCCCCCGCCGCCCTTGGTGAAGTCCACCCAGACCGTGCCGGCGACCTCGCCGCCGGAGGGCTCGACCGCCCTGGCGTCGGCGGCGTCGGTGAGGTCTTGGGGCGGCACGCCGACCAGCGGCAGATCGGCCGGGCCGGCGGCGTCCACCGCGGCGGTGGTGGTGTACGAGCCGTCGGACTCCTCCAGGCCGGCGCCCGGTCGGGGCCGGGCGCCGGGCCAGGCGGACGCCTCGTCGAAGGTGTCGTGGATCCCGACCCACACGGCGTTGGCCACCCCGCGCTGCGGGTCCTGCTCGTAGACGAGGCGGAAGATGATGCCCGCGGCGAGCATCGAGATGGCCATGGGCATGAAGACGATCAGCTTGAACGCCGTGCTCCAACGCACCCGTTCGGTCAGCACCGCGAAGATCAGGCCGAGCGCGGTGCAGACGGTCGGGGCGACGGCCATCCAGATCGCGTTGTTCCTGATCGCGGTCAGGGTGCCGTCGTCGGTGAACAGTTCGACGTAGTTGCCCAGGCCGACGAAGCCGGTGCCGGAGGCGTCGAAGAGGCTGCGGTGGACCGAGTAGACGATGGGGTGGACGACCAGGGCCCCCAGCAGCACCAGTGCGGGCAGCAGGAAGCAGGCGGCCGCCCAGGGGCGGGTGCGGAGGGCGGAGACGCGGCGCGGCCTTCGGGGGGCGGACGGGCCCGGTCGGCCGGGGGCCGTCGGGCCGCCCGCCGTGGCGGTCGACATGACAGTCGCTCCCTGTCCGCCGTCAGTCGCCGTACGCCTTGGCCGCCGCGGCCTCCAGCGCCTTCTGGGCGCCCTCGACGTCGTCGGGGTCGGCCAGGAAGTCCTGGAGCGCCTTCCACTCGCCCTCGCCCTTGGTGCCGCCGAAGGCGGCCGGGGCCTGGTCGGACATATCGAAGCGGAAGTCGTCGCCCGCGGCGATCAGCGCCTCGGCGATGTCGCGCTGCACGTCGTCGGGGTAGACGGCGGTGTCCAACTCCTTGTTGGGGGAGATGAAACCGCCTCGCTCGGCCCAGATCGCCGCGGCGTCGGTGGAGGCGAGGAAGGTGAGCAGGGCGTGGGCTCCCTCGGTGTCCCTCAGCGCCACCGCCGCGTCGCCGCCGCTGACCACCGGGGACTCCTCGCCGACCGCCGGGAAGGGGAAGACCTTGGCGTTCTCGCCGACCTTCGACTCGGTGTCGGCGATGGTGACGGCGACGAAGTCCCCCTCGTAGACCATCGCGGCCTGCGGGGCGTCGGGCTCGGCGAAGACCCGGGTGACGGACGCGGGGAACTCCGTGCGCAGCGCGCCGTCGTTGCCGCCCGCCAGCAGCCCGTCCGAGCCGAACAGTTCGCCGAGGGTGGTCAGGGCCTCCTCGACGGAGGGGTCGGTCCACTTGATCTCGTGCTCGGCGAGTCGGTCGTACTTCTCGGGGCCGGCCTGGGAGAGGTAGACGTTCTCGAACCAGTCGGTGAGCGTCCAGCCGTCCGCGCCGCCGACCGAGACCGGTGGGACACCGGAGTCGGAGATCGTGCGGGCGGTTTCGAGGAACTCGTCCCAGGTCTTCGGTTCGCTCACGCCCGCGTTCTCGAAGGCGGTGGTGTTGTACCAGACCAGGGACTTGTTGGCGGCCTTGAAGTAGACGCCGTACTGCTCGCCGTCGTGGGCGCCGAGGTCCCGCCACCCCGGGGAGAAGTTCCTGTCGAGCTGCTCCCGGGTGGCCTCGTTCACGGGCTTGATCCAGCCCTTCTCGGCGAACTGGTGGAGCACGCCGACCTGCGGCAGCATCGCCACGTCCGGCGGAGCGCCACCTTCGATCTTGGAACCGATGAAGGTGGCGACGTTGTCGCCGGTGGGAACGGAGTCGACCTCGGCCCCGGTGCGCTCCTCGAACTCGTCGAGCACCCGGCGGAAGTTCTCCTGTTCCGGGCCCGTCCACACGGCGGCCACCTGGAGCCTCTGCCCGTCCAGTTCGGGGAGTTCGACGGTGGGCTCCTGCTCCCGGGCGGAGTTTCCGGCGTTTCCGGCGTTTCCGGAGTTCCCGTCGCCGGCTCCGCCGCAGGCGGCCGTCAACGACAGCGCCAACGCCGCGGCCAGGGCGGTCCCCGCTCTCAGGGCCCGCGATCGAGTTGTACGGACAGAAGTGCGCATCGCTCACCGTCCCCACTGTGGGCACGGCCGGTCGTCGAACGGCCGTGTCGTACGTCCCGTGCGGTCAGTCCTACGCCTCGACACCCCGCCCGGCAATACCGCTTGGCGCACCGGCTCGCCGTTCGTGACCGGCTCGTGACCCACCGAAACTCCCGCCCGTTACGGAATGCAGCGGTCCGGTGCGGGACGGCGGGGACGGCGGGAACGGTCGTTCGGCGCTCACAGCAAGGGGGGAGGCGGAGGAGCGCCCGCCTCGCGCGCCGCGCGCTCGATCGCGCTGGCCAGCAACGCCAGGTCGGTGGGCCCGTTGCCCAGCTCGCGGACGGGACGCCGGGTGGGCGGGTCGCCGACGCGCGCCCAGTCCAGGGGAACCACCGTGGGCCGCAACGTCGCCGTCCGGGGTATGCGGCCCGAGACCCGACCGGCCTGGAAGGCCGTCACCGAACCGTCCGGCCGGTGGAGCACACCGCGTCCGGGCGGCACGCCCTCGGCGGCCGAACCGCCGTCCCCACCCAGGAACACCCGCAGGGGCGCGCCCCGGTCGGCGGCCGTGTGCTCCGTGTGCTCCGGGCGGCCGGTCGCGGCCAACAGATGGACGCCCAGCCGGGCGCCGTCCCGTGCCACGGCCTCCAGCGCGCGTACCACCGAACCGGCCGCCGGACGGCCGGGGTTGCCCAGCGCGGGGGCGACCAGGGTGTCGAAGTCGTCGACGACGACCACCACGCGGGGCAGGGGACCGGGTGCTCCGCCGCCCCCGCCGCTCTCACCGTCCCCGCCGGCCACGGGGAGTTCGCCGGGGAGCTCGCCGCGCGACCGGAGCGCGAGGGTGCCCCGGTCCGTGCCGTACCGCCCCTCCCGGCCCGGCCGTTCGTCCCCCGGGCCGCCGGACACCGGAACCGGACCCGTGCCGGGGGCCGGGACCTGTGCCCGGTGCGGGGGCCGGTGCGGGGGCCGGCCCACACCGGGCCCGCCCCCGGTCCGGCGCTGGGCCACCACCCGGGCGGCCGGGCCGGCGGCGGCGCGGTGCCGCGCCCACGCCTCCCGTGCCGCGTATGCCTCGTAGGGGAGGTCGCCCAGCATGTCGGCGCGGCGCTTCAGCTCTCCGCTGAGGGCCTGGGCGAACTCCCGCATCCGCACCGGATCCCCTGCGGGCAGGTACGTCGAGGCGTGCGGGAGGTCGCCGCAGGGCCGCAGCCCGTCGCCGTCGCCGTCCACCAGGACCAGGGAGAGCCGGTCCGGCCGCTCCCCGGCGGCCAGCGAGGCGGCCAGGGAGCGCAGCAGTTCCGTCTTGCCGGAGCCGGCCGGGCCGCCGATCAGCAGGGGGCCGCGGTCGGCCGCGAGGTCGACGGTGACCGGGCCGCGCGTTCCGGCGCCGAGAACCGCCCCGGCGCGCGGGCCGACGGGGCCGCCGGGCCCGCCGGGGACACCGGCTCCGGCGGGAGCACCGTCCGGGCCGGGACCCCGGCCCGCCGCCCGGGGCGTTCCGTCCGCCCGCTCCACCGGGTCGTCGGCCCAGCGGGCCAGCAGTGCGGCGGGCGTGGCCCGTGCCAGCCCAAGCTCGTCCAGCAGCCGCGAACTCTCCGGCAGGGGGACGGGACGGGCCGCGGACGGGCCGTCGGTCGCGTCGGCCTCGCGCAGCGGGGCCAGGGCCCGCGCGAAGCGCTCGGCCCAGGCCGCCGACACGCCGTCGACGCCGGCCACCGGCGCGGTCGCCGGGTCCGTGCCGCGCACGACCAGCCGGACCGCCGTGGCGACGGCGCCGCTGAGCAGGCCGACGGCACCGCAGGAGCGGAAGGCGGGGGAGACGGAGGCCGCCGCCCGGAGGGTGTCGGCGAGCGGAGAGGTGGGAGTGGCGGCCGGGGTCTCGGCCAGGCACAGCAGGTGCACGCCGGCGGACGGGCCGTGCGCGGCCAGCCGGGAGACGGCCTCGCGCAGCTCGGCGGAGCCCGGGTCCCCGTCGACCACGGCGACGGTCGACGGGCCCCGGACCGAGCCCGTTCCCGGAGCGGCGGCCGGGGCGTCCAGCCGTTCGAGCAGCTCCTCGACGCGGGCGGCGGCCTGCTCGTGGTCGTACGCCAACAGCAGTCGGCAGTCCTGGCCGTGTGCCGGGCGCAGGTGCGGCAGCCAGCCGATCCAGGACCAGTCCCCCTCCCGCCCACCGGCTCCGTCGCGCGCGCCGCCGGGCGCCCGCCCCGGGGCGATCAGCACGATCTCCAGGGTGCTCGGCCCGTGCAGGGCGGCGAGCTGGGCGAGCACCGAGCGGGCCAGGGGCAGCAGCCGGCCGCGGGGCCCGGCCAGTCCCAGCGAGCCCGTCCGCCGCAGACCCACCGCCACCGGCGCGACGGCACCGCCCGCGCCGCGGACCGTGCCCAACCGGACGGCCAGCGCGTCGGGGTGGTCGATGCCGCGCTCCCACAGCCGGGGGCCGGGGCCCACGGCGGTGAGCAGGATCTCGGACGGATCGGGCAGCCGGTGGTCCTCCGGCACGCTCCGGGCCGGGGCCGCGGGGGCGTCGGGCCCACCGGGCGCGCCGGCCGGTTCCTCCGCCCGTCCCCCGGCCAGCCGTCGGGCCCAGGAGCCCAACCCGCCGCGCCCGCGCCGGTCGGCGGGCCGGTCCGTGTCGCCCCGGGGACGGGCGAGGCCGGCGCCGTGGGTGCCGCCGCCGGCGGGGAAGGGGTGGGCGGCGCGTTCGTGCTCGGCCTCCTCGGCCGCCCGCGCCGGATCGGGGACGTACGGGGTGGTCGCCCCGCCCGATCCGTACGGTGGCGCGGGCGGGGCCGGGGCGATGGTCGCCGTGCCCAGTCCGCCGACCGTCTCGGCCGCCGGCGTCCGGCCGGGGGGACCGGTGGTGCCCCGCGCCCCGTCGGGCGTCCCGGCCGGCGGGGCGATCCGGAGCCGCCCCTCGCCGTCGGGGAGGGTGGCCAGGATCCGGTCCGTCCCCTCGTCCGCGTCTCCCGACCGGAGCCGTACGGCGGACTCGCCCAGCCGCAGCGTCGCGCCCGGCGGCAGCGGCACCGGGCGGTCGTGCACCGCGGTGCCGTCCACGGTCGTGCCGTTGGTGGAGGCCAGGTCGGTGACGGTCGCCGTGCCCCTGTCCGGGACGGTGATCGCGCAGTGCAGCCGGGAGACGTCCGGGTCGTCCAGCGGCACGTCGGCCTCGGCCGAGCGACCGAGGCGCACCTGTCCGCCGCGCAGCAGATGGACGCCGCCCGCGTCCGGCCCGGCGACGACGTGCAGTCGGGCCCGGGCGCCACCGGGCGCCGGGCCGTGCCCCCAGGGGGCCGTCGGCCCGTACAGCGAGACCACCGCGCCGTCCACCAGCGGCGGCACCCCGAGCATCTGGCGGTCGGCGTCCAGTCGGCGCGCCCCGGCGAAGACCGTCACCGCGTCGCCGGAGGGGACGGCGGGCGCGGCTCCCGCGGCGGCGGCGGCAGCGGCGAGGGCGCTCGTCACGGCGGAGAGGGTCGTGCCGGGAGGGGCGGTCACGAGCACGTCGCACCCGCCAGCGGTCGGCTCCGCGTGGCCGCCGCGCGGCCCGAGGACGGTCAGCCGGATCTGCATCGACATCGGCCCCTCTTCAGTCCCGTGATGCTGGATGCATCCTCGCACCGACCACTGTCGGTGCGTCCACGATCATCCACCGAATGATCTTGATTGGTCGGCTCCGGATGAAAAAGTGGCCGGTACTTGTCTGTCCGCCGAGTGTTTCGGTCCGGTATGGGTCACCATCCGCGTGGCCGCCGTCCCTCACCTCTCCCGATCGGGCTTTCCTCCACCGCTTCTGCCCGGTTCCGCACGGCGTACGACCGCGCCGTGGCAACCGTTCGCCGCACCGTCGCGTCTCATGGGACGTCACGTGGGACGGGCCTGCTCGACGGCCGGAAACGGGCGGAAAGCGAACCGAGGAAGACCCGCGGGGAAAAGAAGCGGACAACAGGGGGCGCCGGAGGCGGCGCCACGGGGCGGACGGAGGGACGGCGGACGCGCGGACCGGCCCGGCGAGCCGTGCCCGAGCCCTCCGCTCCCCCTCCCTTCCCGCATTACAGTGGGCCGCCGGGGCGCCGTACAGTGGGCCGCCCCGGCAGTTGTGGACAAAACCAGGGAGCGCATGACGTGCGGCCGGTAGGCAGCAAGTACCTGCTCGAAGAGCCGCTCGGACGCGGCGCCACGGGCACCGTCTGGCGCGCGCGCCAGAGGGAGACGGCGGGCGCCGAGGCGGCCGTGGCCGGGCACCCCGGCGAGACCGTCGCGATCAAGGTCCTCAAGGAGGAGCTGGCGAGCGACCCGGACGTGGTGATGCGTTTCCTGCGGGAGCGCTCCGTCCTGCTCCGCCTGACCCACCCCAACATCGTCCGCACCCGCGACCTGGTGGTCGAGGGCGAGCTGCTCGCCCTCGTGATGGACCTGATCGACGGGCCCGACCTGGACCGTCACCTGCGGCGGAACGGCCCCTTCTCGGCGGTCGGCGCGGCGTTGCTGACCGCCCGGATCGCCGACGCGCTGGCCGCCAGCCACGCCGACGGGATCGTGCACCGCGACCTCAAGCCCGCCAACGTGCTGCTCGCCGGCTCCGAGGACGACCCCGCCGGGCTGTGGCCGATGCTCACCGACTTCGGCATCGCGCGCCTGGCCGACTCCCCGGGCCTGACCCGCACCCACGAGTTCGTCGGCACCCCGGCGTACGTGGCGCCCGAGTCCGCCGAGGGGCGGCCGCAGACCTCCGCCGTGGACGTCTACGGCGCGGGCATCATGCTGTACGAGCTGGTCACCGGCCGTCCCCCCTTCGGCGGCGGCACCGCGCTGGAGGTCCTCCAGCGCCATCTGAACGAGGAGCCGCAGCGTCCGGGCAACGTGCCCCTGCCGCTGTGGACCGTCATCGAGCGCTGTCTGCGCAAGAACCCCGACGAACGCCCCGGCGCGGAGGACCTCGCCCGCGCTCTGCGGACGGTCGCCGCCGGCATCGGCGCGCACGCCACGCCCGCGCAGGCGGAGGCCGCCATGGGCGTCGGCGCGCTGCTCGGTCCGGACGCCCCGGCCACCCCGGCGTCCGGGGACGCGCAGGGCCCGGCGGGGGCGTCCGACCCGACCCGCGTGCTGCCGACCACCGGTGGCCCCGGCGGTGACGGGCCCTCCCACGATCCCAACGCCGCCACCAGTGTCCTGCCGCACGCCGCCGGCCCCGGGCAGGGCGGTCAGGACGGTCGGGGCGACACCGGCGCCTTCGACCCCACCCGGGCCATGCCCCCGGTGCCCTCGGGGGCACCGGAGGGGCAGGGCGGATCCGGTGGGGGCCCGAGCCCCGAGGAGCCGCACCCCTGGCAGACCCAACTGCGCGCCGCCCGGGACCGCAACGAGCAGACCCAGGTCCAACCGCTCGACCCGGAGCTGGACCCGCTGCGCCGCCGCCCCCGGCGCAGTCCCGCGCCCCCGCCGCCCCAGCAGTACGGACAACCGGAGCCGCCCGGGCAGTACCGGCAGCCGGAGCCGCCCCGGCAGGAGCCGCGGCAGCCCCGGCAGGCGTACGCCCCCGAGCCGCTCCGAACCCCGGAACCGCAGCCGCGCCGGCAGGAGCCACCGCGCCCGCCCGAGCCCCGACAGCCCCGGCAGCGGCGCGGCGCCAACCCGATGCGCATCCCGGGCCTGGGCTGTCTCAAGGGCTGCCTGTTCATGGTGTTGATCGCCGTGGCGATCTCTGTCCTGGTCTGGAACTTCACCCCGCTGCCCGAGTGGTGGGACCAGGGTCGGCAGTTCTGGGAGGACACCAAGAACTGGATCGGTGACGTCTGGGCGTGGTTGGAGGACCTGGTGGGCGCCGGGCAGGAGGCCGCCGACAAGGTCGAGGACGTCCAGAACGACGTCCAGGACGTCCGGGACGGCATCGACGACGTCCGGGAGAACCTCCCGGACGCCCCGGCGGGCAACGGCTGACCGCGTGACGGGACGGCCCGCGCCGTGCGGCGGGATGGCTTTGTCGACTTTCGGGACCGCAATTCCGTCCCCGGGACGACGGTTGCCGCCATCCGAGGGGCGCGGAACCCCGTCCGCCGCGTAGTTTTGTCGCCATGTCACGGAAGATCGGCAGTCGGTACACCGCCCACCGGATCCTGGGCCGGGGCAGCGCCGGCACGGTGTGGCTGGGCGTGGGGCCGCAGGGCAGCCCCGTCGCCGTCAAGCTGCTGCGCGAGGACCTCGCGTCGGACCAGGAACTGGTGGGCCGCTTCGTCCAGGAGCGCGCCGCGCTGCTCTGCCTGGACCACCCGCGCATCGTCAAGGTGCGCGACCTGGTGGTCGACGGCAACGACCTCGCCCTCGTCATGGACCTCGTGCGCGGTACCGACCTGCGCACCCGGTTGGAGCGCGAGCGCCGCCTCGCCCCACAGGCCGCCGTCGCCATCGCGGTCGACGTCGCCGACGCGCTGGCCGCCGCCCACGCGGCCGGGATCGTGCACCGCGACGTCAAGCCCGAGAACGTCCTGCTCGACGCACACGGCCCGACCGGACCGGGCGGCGCCCCACCCGCGCTGCTCACGGACTTCGGCATCGCCAAACTGATCGACGCGCCCAGCCGGGGCGGGGGCGGCAGGTCGGGGGGCCGGGTGATCGGCACCCCCGACTACGTCGCTCCCGAGATCGTCGAGGGGCTGCCGCCGCGCGCCTCCGTTGACGTCTACGCGCTGGCCACGGTGCTGTACGAGCTGCTGGCCGGTTTCACGCCCTTCGGCGGCGGGCACCCCGGCGCCGTGCTGCGCCGCCACGTCACCGAGCGCGTCGCACCACTGCCGGGCATCCCCGACGAGCTGTGGCGGCTGCTCAACCAGTGCCTGGCCAAGGCCCCCGCCTCCCGGCTGCGGGCCTCGGAGATGGCCGCGCGGCTGAGGGAGGTGCTCCCGTCGCTGGCCGGACTGCCCCCGCTCGACATCGACGAGCCCGAACCGGAACCGGAGGCGTACGGAGAGCGGGACGCCCACGGCACCGATCACGGCACCGACCTCCCGTACGAGGACGGACCGTACGGAACGCCCGGACGCGGCGCCGTCCCGCTCGTCCACGGCGGCCCGGCCCCCGACTCCACCCGCGACACCCACACCAGCATGCGCGTCCCCGGCGCGGACGAGTTGGCGGGCGGGGCGCACGGCACCGCCCGCGCCCCCCGCGCCCACGGCAGTCCGCGCGCCGGTTCCGCGCGCCACCGGGCGGCCGAACGCCGCCGTCGCGTCAGGCTCGGTGTGACGGCCACGGCCCTCGCCGCCGCGCTCGGTATCGGAGGGTGGTTGGTGCTGGGCGACGACGGCGAGGGCGGCGGCGGTGGTCCGGCCGCCCCGTCCTCCTCCACCGAGGACGAAGCTCCCGAGGCCCCCTGAGCGCGCCGGTCCGACCGGCCCCGCCGACCCCCGCGCGTCCGCTGCCGACCGCCCCGCCACCGGGCGGCCGGCAGCGGGCCGCGGACGCTGCGGAGGCAACGGTTCTCCCAGCCGTTAGGCTGGAGGCGTGGCAGTCGTCGACGTATCCGAAGCTCTGAAGTCCCTCTCCTCCACCATGGAGTCGATCGAGGCCGTTCTCGACCTCGACAAGTTGAGGGCCGACATCGCCGTGCTCGAGGAGCAGGCGGCCGACCCCAACCTGTGGAGCGACACCGAGAACGCCCAGCGGGTCACCAGCAGGCTGTCCCTGCTCCAGGGCCAGCTCCGCAAGGTCGAGGAGCTGCACGGCCGCATCGACGATCTGGAGATCCTGTTCGAGCTGGCCGAGACCGAGGGCGACGCCGACGCGCGGGCCGAGGCCGAGGCCGAGCTGCGGTCCGTCCAGAAGGCCGTGGACGAGCTGGAGGTCCGCACCCTCCTCTCCGGCGAGTACGACCCCCGCGAGGCCATGGTCAGCATCCGCGCCGAGGCCGGTGGCGTGGACGCCGCCGACTTCGCCGAGCAGTTGATGCGCATGTACCTGCGCTGGGCCGAGCGCAAGGGCTACCCGACCGAGGTCCTGGACACCTCGTACGCGGAGGAGGCGGGCATCAAGTCCACCACCTTCACCGTCAAGGCCCCTTACGCCTACGGCACCCTCTCCGTCGAGCAGGGCACCCACCGCATGGTGCGCATCTCGCCCTTCGACAACCAGGGCCGCCGCCAGACCTCCTTCGCGGGCGTCGAGGTGATGCCGGTCGTCGAGCAGACCGACCACATCGAGATTCCCGAGAACGAGATCCGGGTCGACGTCTTCCGCTCCTCCGGACCCGGTGGCCAGTCGGTCAACACCACCGACTCGGCGGTGCGAATGACCCACATCCCGACCGGCATCGTCGTCTCCTGTCAGAACGAGAAGTCCCAGATCCAGAACCGCGCCGCCGCCATGCGCGTCCTCCAGGCCCGTCTGCTGGCGCACCGCCGGGCGGAGGAGCAGGCCAAGATGGACGCCCTCAAGGGGGACGGCGGCAACTCCTGGGGCAACCAGATGCGCTCGTACGTCCTGCAGCCGTACCAGATGGTCAAGGACCTGCGGACCGAGTACGAGGTCGGGAACCCCCAGGCCGTCCTCGACGGCGACATCGACGGTTTCCTGGAGGCGGGCATCCGCTGGCGCAAGCAGCAGGAGCAGAACGCCGGCTGAAACCGGCGCACGGTTGTACAAGTCCGGTCACAACCCGGCTGTCGAGTGCCCCAACTGTCGCACCAACACGGACATTTCGCGTGGTTCCAGCTTGACGGGGCCGTCTTGCCTGGGAAAGCATGCGGGCTGGCATGCGCGTGCTCGGGGCGCGTGGGCACGGGGGTGGGCAGAGCCCGACGGAAACCGGTCGCAGGCTCGGCACGACGGACCCCGGCACGCAGGGAACCCCGCACGGCTGCCCCACTGACGAGTACAACTACTGGGGGTAGTTGGCATATGACCAATTCCAAGACGCGGCTGCGTGTCGCGAGGGTCGCCGCGGGTGCGGTCTTCCTCGCGGGCGTGTCGCTGACCGCCGTCGGCACGGCGTCGGCCCTCGACGGCTCGGAGGGCTCTTCCGGCGGCGAGACCGTCGCCGGCGCCACCGGCGGCGACGACTCCACCGGTGGCGGTGACACCACCACCGGCGGCGATGACGGAGTCATCGAGGGCGTTGTCCAGGGTCTGGTCGAGGGCGCCACGGGTGGCGACTCCACCGGTGGCGACGAGTCCACGGGCGGTATCGGTGGCAACGGTGGCGGTGACACCACCACCGGTGGCGACGAGTCCACGGGCGGCATCGGTGGCAACGGCGGTGGCGACACCACCACCGGTGGCGACGAGTCCACGGGCGGCATCGGCGGTAACGGCGGTGGCGACACCACCACCGGTGGCGACGACTCCACGGGCGGCAACGGTGGTAACGGTGGCGGTGACACCACCACCGGTGGCGACGAGTCCACGGGCGGCATCGGCGGTAACGGCGGTGGCGACACCACCACCGGTGGCGACGACTCCACCGGTGGCACCGGCGGTAACGGTGGCGGTGACACCACCACCGGCGGTATCGGTGGCAACGGCGGTGGCGACACCACCACCGGTGGCGACGAGTCCACGGGCGGCACCGGCGGCACCGGCGGCACGGAGCCGGCCGGTACCGGTGGCAGCGGAGTCGACGACGGGACGGACAACGCGCAGACCTGTGTGTTGGACGAGTCCAGCGTGAACTGCGGCACCGACACCGACTCCGTCGGCACCAAGCCGATCAGCCAGGAGAAGCCGAAGGAGGAGCTGGCCAAGACCGGTGCCGGCGAGACGACCCTCCTGCTGGTCGGAGCGGCCACGATGATCGCCGGTGGCGTCGGCTTCCGCCTGATGCCGCGCCTGGCGAGCCGCGGCACCGTCGCCTGAACCGTCCGTCCGGTGCGCGTCCGTCACAGCCGGTGACGGACGCGCCGGGGTGGTGACGCGGAAGCGGCCGACACGCGCGACGAGGGCCCGGGACGCGTGGGTGTCCCGGGCCCTCGTCATGTCCTCGCCCACGGGTGGGTGGGGGCCGTCGGCCCGTCGCCCCGGCAGGAGCCGTGGAGGCGGTCTACACCGCCGCCTGGCGCGCCAGCAGGGCCACGGCGATCAGGGTGAGCAGCAGTGCCGCCAAAGCCGTGGGGGAGAGGGAGGCCGGCGAGAACGGTCCGTTCTCCCGGTGCACCCGCTCGCGGTGCGCACGGCACACCGAGCAGCGCCCCTCACTCACCGGCCCCGCGCAGTTGGCGCACACCAGTCGGTCGCACGTCATGCGATGTCCTCCTTATGTAGCGCCAACGTCGCCGGGCGGTCCTCTGTTCCCGGCCGCCGTTTCCGGCGCCCGCCCCCGGGAGTCCGGAAGCTCTGCCTCCACTGTGCCGGCGATCGGACCGGAGCGCAGAAAGCCGGGGTCAACGCCTGTCATGTGACTGGTTTGTACCTGGTTTGTGCCCGATGGCCCCGTGATCGCAGCCACCAACACCGGACGCCGACTGCGGAGTCCACGCCCCTTCGCGTAGTGTCACCACACCGACGGGGGTCCACTCCGCGGCTTCCGCTGCCCCTACCCAGGTCGACGTGGTGTAAATCCGTGATCCGATTCGACAACGTCTCGAAGTTCTACCCCAAGCAGAACCGCCCCGCCCTCCGTGACGTCTCCCTGGAGGTCGAGCGCGGCGAGTTCGTCTTCCTGGTGGGCTCGTCCGGCTCCGGCAAGTCCACCTTCCTGCGGCTGATCCTGCGGGAGGAGCGTGCCAGCCACGGGCAGGTGCACGTCCTCGGCAAGGACCTCGCCCGCCTGTCCAACTGGAAGGTGCCGCACATGCGGCGCCAGATCGGCACCGTCTTCCAGGATTTCCGGCTGCTCCCCAACAAGACGGTGGGGGAGAACGTCGCCTTCGCGCTGGAGGTGATCGGCAGGTCGCGCGGCGACATCCGCAAGTCCGTCCCGCAGGTGCTCGACCTGGTCGGCCTGGCGGGCAAGGAGGACCGGATGCCCGGCGAGTTGTCCGGTGGTGAGCAGCAGCGCGTGGCCATCGCCCGCGCGTTCGTGAACAAGCCGAAGCTTCTGATCGCCGACGAGCCGACCGGCAACCTGGACCCGCAGACCTCCGTCGGCATCATGAAGCTGCTGGACCGGATCAACCGCACCGGGGCGACCGTGGTCATGGCGACCCACGACCAGCAGATCGTCGACCAGATGCGCAAGCGCGTGATCGAACTAGAAAAGGGCCGTCTCGTGCGCGACCAGTCGCGCGGTGTCTACGGCTACCAGCACTGAAAGGACGCCATGCGCGCCCAGTTCGTACTGTCGGAGATCGGCGTCGGTCTCCGCCGCAACCTCACGATGACCTTCGCGGTGATCGTCTCCGTCGCCCTGTCGCTGGCCCTGCTCGGCGGTGCGGTGCTCGCGCGCCAGCAGGTCGGCAACATGAAGGGGTTCTGGTACGACAAGGTCCAGGTGTCGATCTTCCTCTGCAACGAGAACGACGCCACGTCCGACCCCAACTGTGCCAAGGGCGCGGTCACCGCGCAGCAGAAGCGCCAGATCAAGGCGGACCTGGAGAAGCTCGACATCGTCGAGAAGGTCTACCACGAGTCCGCCGAGCAGGCGTACGAGCACTACCAGGAGCAGTTCAAGGACTCCCCCCTGGCCGACTCGCTGACCCCGGACCAGATGCAGGAGTCCTATCGGGTGAAGTTGAAGGACCCGACCAAGTTCGCGGTCGTCAACACCGCCTTCTCCGGCCGCGACGGCGTCCAGGAGGTCCAGGACCAGCGGGCGTACCTGGAGAATCTCTTCCGGATGCTGGAGGGCATGAACTTCGCGGCCCTCGGGCTGATGGCCCTCATGTTGGTGGTGGCCCTGTTGCTGATCGTCAACACCGTTCGGGTGGCGGCGTTCAGTCGGCGCCGCGAGACGGGCATCATGCGGCTGGTGGGCGCCTCCAGCTTCTACATTCAGATGCCCTTCATCGCGGAGGCCGCGTTCGCGGGCCTGCTGGGCGCACTGGGGGCGGCCGTCCTGCTGGTGGTCGGGCGCTACTTCCTGATCGACGCCGGCCTGTCGCTGGCGCAGGAGATGCCGCTGATCAACTTCATCGGCTGGGACGCGCTGTTCAAGGTCGTCCCGCTGATCCTCGTGGTGGGTGTGCTGATGCCCGCCCTGGCGGCCTTCTTCACCCTCCGTAAGTACCTGAAGGTGTGATGTGACCGCGCCCGGAGGGCGTTCGGGGGCCGCCCCGAAGCCCCCGGGCGCGCTCCGGGTGTGACGAAGGACGCGGCCGCCGTGTCCGCAACCTCCCGTGCGACGCCCGCCCGTGTCCTAGACTCCGCAGCATGTCGGGTCCGTCCATGATGTCTCCACACGGTTCCCCCGGGTTCGTCGGCGGACCTTCGGACCGCGTTCCCCGGTCCCACCGCGCCCTCCGTGGGGCCGGACTGAGCCTGGTCTTCGTGGCCGCGCTGGCGACCGGAGCCGTCACCGAGTCATGGGGAGGCGTCACGGAGGGTGACGTCGTCTCGGCGGGGCACGGCACTCCCGGCGCCGGCCCCCACGGGCTCACCGCGGAGACGGGGCGCGGGGAGGAGCCCCACGATGCCGAGGAGCTGGTCAGTCGCAGCGGCGACCGTTGGTCCGCCGCCTACAGCGCCGACGAGTACGAGGGGCTGCGACGCTCCCTGAACGGCGTGTACGTCGGCGTCGGCGTCTCCCTGCGCCGCGCGGACGGCGGGCGTACGGAGGTCGCCCGTGTCCTGCCCGGCAGCCCCGCCGACGAGGCGGGCGTCCGTCCCGGCGACCGACTGCTCGCCGTGGACGGCGACGACGTCGACGGCCGCCCGGTCACCGAGGTCGTCACCATGCTGCGCGGCGGCCCGCCCGGAGCGGGCGCGGAGCCCGGCAGCCGGGTCGTCCTCGACCTCGACCGGGACGGCCGGCGGTGGGAGGAGGAGCTCGGGCGGGCGCGGCTGAGGGTCGACACCGTCACCACCACCTCCCTGGCCGCCGACACCACCCTCATCAGGATCGACTCCTTCACCAAGGGCACCGGTGGGCAGGTGCGCCGGGCCGTCGAGGACCTCGCGCCCGACCGGGGAATCCTGCTCGACCTGCGCGGCAACCCCGGCGGGCTGGTCGCCGAGGCCGCCGACGCCGCCTCCGCCTTCCTCGACGGCGGGCTGGTCGCCACCTACGGCGACGGCGACGCCCAGCGCGCCCTCCACGCCGAACCCGGCGGGAACACCACCTCGCCCCTGGTGGTACTGGTCGACGGCGGCACCATGAGCGCGGCCGAACTGCTGGCCGGTGCCCTCCAGGACCGCGGCCGGGCGGTCGTCGTCGGCACCCGCACCTTCGGCAAGGGATCGGTCCAGGTGCCGCGGGAGCAGCCGGACGGCTCGGTGGCCGAGATGACGGTGGGGCACTACACCACCCCCGGCGGACGCACCTTCGAGGAGGAGGGGCTCGTTCCGGACCTGGAGGTGCGGGCGGGGCAGAACGTCGAGGAGGAGGCCCGCACGGTATTGAGTGGCCTCGGTCCCCGGTCGTAGTGGAACAATGGCCGGGCTATGGCTAAAGAGACGGGTCGCAAACTCATCGCGCAGAACAAGAAGGCGCGGCACGACTACCTCATCCTCGACACCTACGAGTGCGGGTTGGTGCTCACCGGCACCGAGGTGAAGTCGCTGCGGCAGGGACGGGCGTCGCTGGTGGACGGGTTCGCCCAGATCGACGGCGGTGAGGCGTGGCTCCACAACGTCCACATCCCCGAGTACAGCCAGGGGACGTGGACCAACCACAGCGCTCGACGCCGGCGGAAGCTGCTGATGCACCGTGCCGAGATCGACAAGTTGATCGGCAAGCTCCAGGAGACGGGGCTGACGCTGGTCCCGCTCCAGTTGTACTTCAAGGACGGCCGGGCCAAGGTCGAGGTCGCCCTGGCACGGGGCAAGAAGGAGTACGACAAGCGGCAGGCGCTGCGGGAGAAGCAGGACCGCCGCGAGGCCGAGCGCGCGGTGTCCGCCGCGCGGCGGCGGCAGCGGGCGTAGGCGCGGTCGCCGGCCCCCTTCCCGCCCCCGACGGCTTGCGGGACGGAAACGGGGGAGGGAAGGAAAAAGGGGCCGTGGACGGGAACAAGCCGCGGCACGGTGCCGTTGGACGGGGTGTACGGCGCTCGGCGCGGGCGGCCGGGGCGGATCCCCGCGGGGGAATACGCTGGCAGCCCTCCGCGTTGATCCCGTAGAATGGCGACGGCGCCGTCCGGCCGAGCCGGACGTGCTTGTCAACTCAACATGGGGATGATCGGTTTCGACAGCGGCTGTTGAAGCAGGGGAAGCGAGCCGAGGAACGCGGCAATGATCTCGTTAACCACGTGCCGCAAAAAAATAATCGCCAACAACAAGCGCGATTCCTTCGCCCTCGCTGCCTGAGCAGCGACTCGCGAAGTGTCAGCCCAGGCGCGTTCCCGTCCTGGATCCTGGCATCAGCTAGGGAACTCACCGCATGCCCCGGTCACGGGGGTGTGTGGGACATAGAACAGTGACTGGGCCCGTCGGCGGCTTGTCCGCGTGACCGCCGGGGCCGAGAAAAGCACAGCGGACTGCGCTCGGAGAAGCCCTGGTTCTGCACCGTTGGACGCGGGTTCGATTCCCGCCATCTCCACTCGTCCCATGTGGGCGAAGGCCCCGCCGTCATCTCGACGGCGGGGCCTTCGTCATGTTCGGGGACGGGCCGCGGCCGCCGCGCCGGCCACCGCCACCGTCGCCGCGAGCGCGGCGGCGGCCGGTGGCACCGCGTACCCCCAGACGGCGCCCAGGTGTTCCACCACCCAGCCGCCCACCGCCGAGCCGGTGGCTATGCCGCCCAACAGCGCGGTGACGGCCAGGGTCATGCCCTCGTTCAGCCGGTCGGGCGGGGTCAGCCGCTGGACCAGCGTCATGCCGGTGACCATCGCCGGAGCCGTTGCCATGCCGGCGACCAACAGCGCGGGAGCCAGCACCGGCAGGCTGCGGGCACCGGCGGCGAGCAGTGGCAGCAGCATCAGAGCGGCCATCGCGCCCGCACAGCCGGCGAAGCGCCGTCCGACCTGCCCGGTCGGACGCAGGGCACCGAAGGCCAGCCCGGCGGCTCCCGAGCCCAGCGCCTGGAGGGCCAGTACGGCCCCCGCCGCCGATCGGTGCCCCAACGCGTCGGCGTACGCCACCGTCACCACCTCCAGCGCGCCGAAGACCGCGCCGGTGGCGAGGAACGCGGTCAGCAGCGGCGGCATCCCCGGCACCCGCAGCGGGGCGGCCGAGGGGGCGGAACCGTCGCGCGGGGCGACGGGCGGCTCGGTGCGGCGCAGGCAGGCGAAGAACAGGGCGCCGACCAGCAGCAGGGACGCGGCGGTGAGGGTGCCCGCCTGGGGGGCGAGGGACGTGCACAGGACGGTGGCGAGCACCGGGCCGAGCACGAAGCACACCTCGTCCAGCGCCTGTTCGAGTGAGTTGGCGGTGTGCCGCGCGGCCGTGGCGGCGGCGGAGGGGCCCGGGTGCAGGTGCGCCCAGCGAGCCCGTGACATGCCTCCGACGTTGGGGGCCGTGGCGGTGGCGAGCTGGGCGGCGAACAGGGTCCAGAGTGGTGCGCCGTACCGCACGCACAGCACCAGCGTCAGCGAGCCCGCCACCGAGACGGCGGCGGCGGGCACGGTGACGCGGGACTGTCCGTACCGGTCCACCAGGCGGGCCGTCAGTGGTGCCACGACGGCGGTGGCGGCCAGTCCGACGGCGGTGACGGCTCCGGCCAGGGCGTACGAGCCGTGCACCGCGGTGATCATGAGGATCGCGCTGATGGAGAACATCCCGGCCGGCAGCCGGGCGAGGAGGCCGGCCAGGAGGAACGCCCGGGTGTCGGGCGACGCGAGCAGCCGGGCGTACGGCGCGGCCCACCCCGCGCGGACGGGGCGCTCCGCCGTGCCGCCGTGTCCGGGGCGGGCCGCGGGCGCGCGCGACGCGACGATCAGGATTCCGCCCCCCATCGCGTACAGGGGGGTGGCGGGATCGCCGTGGCGGCGGGCGTAGACGGGGCGTGCGGGGGCGGGGAAGGAGGTGTGATGCGGCATGCACACACCCTCGGACAGTCGGTGACGAGGCGTCCAACACCTTTTCACTGGCCTTTCACTCACTTCTGTTGTAAATCTGTGGACGTGTCCCGAGACATCGATCCCCGGCTGTTGCGGGCCTTCGTCGCCGTGGCCGACGAACTGAACTTCACCCGCGCCGCCGCACGACTGTTCGTCGCCCAGCAGGCGCTGAGTCGCGACGTCCGGCGGCTGGAGGAGCGGCTCGGCGCCGCGCTGTTCGTCCGGACGACCCGGCGCGTGGCCCCGACCGCCGAGGGGGAGCGGCTGCTGCCGTACGCGCGGCGCGTACTGGCGGCGCACGACGAACTGAACGCCGCCACCGTGCGCGAGGAGCGCCCCCTGATCGTCGATGTCCGCGCACCGGTCGCCACCGGTCGACGGGTGTTGGACGAGGCCCGGCGGCCCGATCTCGAACCGGAGTTCGTCGTCCGCTACCACAGCGGGCTGACCGGCGCCGCGACCGAGATCGCCGACGGGCGGCTCGACGTCTCCTTCGGTCGGGTCGCCGGGCTGGACCCGGTCGTGCTCGCCGGGTTGGAGCACCGGCTGGTCCGATACGAGAGGGCGGCCGTGTTGCTTCCCGAGGACCACCGGCTGGCCCCGCTGCCGAGGGTGCCGTTGGAGGCGCTGGCGGGGGAGACGCTGTACGCGGGGGCGGGCAACCCCGAGACCGCCGAGTGGACCGACTACGCCCGCCGGCTCTTCGCGGGCCGCGGCATCGGACTCGCCGAGCCCTTCCCGAAGATCGAGGGGGAGGAGGAGTTCGTCCGGACCGTGCGCAGACGCCGCTGGGCGGTGCTGGCCAGCGACGTCTTCATCGAGTTGCCGGGCATGGTGCTGCGCCCGCTCGTCGACCCCGTACCGCTCGCGCCGGTCTCCCTGGTGTGGCGGCGCGGCCTGCGCCATCCGGGACTGGACGCCCTCCACCGGGCGGTACGGCGGCTGGGCGAGGCGGAGGGCTGGCGGGAGCGCCCGCGCGGCTTCTGGCTGCCGGAGCCGGACGAGCGGCTCCTCGGAGCCGCCCCGGCCGTCCGCTGAGCCGTCCGCCGAACCGTTCGCGGCGTACAGCGCGCACGGGCACACGCGCACCCGGCGGCTTTTGAACCCCGAGCCCCGGCCGACGACGCACGGGGTGCTCCGCCGCGCCCCGACCGGCGCGGAAGCACACACCACGGGGACTCGCCGGGGCGGCTCACACGCTCCCCGACACCCGGGTGAGAGCAAGGTTGCGCGGAGGTCATCTGGGGGCACCGGGCCGAAACGCGCCGCCCCTAGCGTCGGGCACCGACACCCGACACCGTGGAGGCGCCATGACCGCTCCGACGTCCGCAGGCCGCGGCAGGGGCCGTTGGATCGAGCACTGGGACCCCGAGGACGAGGACTTCTGGGAACGGGAGGGCCGGCACGTCGCCCGTCGCAACCTCGTGCTGTCGGTGGTCTCCGAGCACATCGGCTTCTCGGTGTGGAGCATGTTCTCGGTGCTCGCCCTGTTCATGGGACCCGAGTACGGCGTCGATCCGGCCGGCAAGTTCTTCCTGGTCGCCGTCGCCTCACTGGTCGGCTCCGCGCTGCGCGTGCCCTACGGCTTCGCCGTCGCCCGCTTCGGCGGCCGGAACTGGACGGTGATCAGCGCCGCCATGCTGTTGGCGCCCACCATCGCCCTGCTGGTCGTGATGGAGCCGGGGACGTCGTACACCACCTTCATGGCGGTGGCGGTCCTCACCGGTGTCGGCGGCGCCAACTTCGCCTCCTCCATGACCAACATCAACGGCTTCTACCCGCTGCGCCTGAAGGGGTGGGCGCTGGGCGTGAACGCGGGCGGCGGCAACATCGGCGTCGCCGTCGTCCAACTCGTCGGACTGCTGATCATCTCCGTGGCCGGCGCCGCGCAGCCCCGGCTGCTGCTCGCCGCCTACCTGCCGCTGATCGTCGTGGCCACCGTGCTCAGCGCCCGCCACATGGACAACCTCGGCCCCGTCCGGGGCGACACGGGGGCGGCGAAGCGGGCCGCGGCGGACCGCCACACCTGGATCATGGCGTTCCTCTACATCGGGACCTTCGGCTCGTTCATCGGCTACGGCTTCGCCTTCGGCCTGGTGCTCCAGAACCAGTTCGACCGCACGCCGCTCCAGGCCGCCTCCCTGACCTTCGTCGGCCCGCTGCTGGGCTCGCTGATCCGCCCCGTCGGCGGCCGGTTGGCCGACCGGCTCGGCGGCGCCCGCGTCACGCTGTGGAACTTCGCGGCGATGACGGCGGCGGCCGGCCTCACCGTCGTCGCGTCGGCGCGGGAGTCGCTGCCGCTGTTCATCGCCTCCTTCGTCGTCCTGTTCGTGCTCACCGGTCTGGGCAACGGCTCCACCTTCAAGATGATCCCCGGCATCTTCCAGGCCAAGGCCGTGGCCGCGGGCCTGACCGGGGAGACCGCCGCCGCCCACGCCCGCCGGCTGTCGGGCGCGTCCATGGCGCTGATCGGCGCGGTCGGCGGCCTCGGCGGCGTGGGCATCAACATGGCCCTGCGCCAGTCCTTCGCGGCCTCCGGCTCCGGCACCGGCGCCTTCGTCGTCTTCCTGGGGTACTACACGGCCTGCGCGGCGGTCACCTGGTTCGTATACCTGCGGCGCCCGGCCCCCGCCGCCGTCCCCGCCACCGGCGCGGGCACCGGCCCGGCGGAGGAGGCCGGGGCGTGGGGGACCGCCGGACGGACGGGAGGGGCGGGCGCGGAGGAACGCCCCGTCCACGCGCGGGTGTGAGGGGGGAGCGGGCCGACCCCCCCGTAACACCGGGGAAACCACGGCGAACCGAGCCCGTCACGGGCCGGTGGCAGGCTCGGCTCGCCCACGACCGTACGGTGGGAACCGTACGAACGACTGCGGACGAGGAGCCCATGCACCAGGTCGGACCACTGGAAGGCTTCACCGTCGGCGTCACCGCGGCCCGCCGTGCCGACGAACTCGGCGCCCTGCTGGAACGGCGCGGCGCGCAGGTGATGCACGCCCCGGCCCTGCGCATCGTGCCGCTGGCCGACGACGGCGAACTGCTCGACGCCACCAGGGCCCTGCTCGACCACGCGCCCGACACCGTCGTGGCGACCACCGCCATCGGCTTCCGCGGCTGGGTGGAGGCGGCCGACGGCTGGGGGCTGGGCGAGGAGTTGAGGGCCGTGCTGGGCGGCGCGGAACTGCTCGCCCGCGGGCCCAAGGTGCGCGGCGCCGTACGGGCCGCCGGGCTGACCGAGGAGTGGTCCCCGCCCTCGGAGTCCATGGCCGAGGTGCTGGAGAGGATGCTGGCCGACGGCGTCTCGGGGCGCCGGGTCGCCGTCCAGCTCCACGGCGAGCCGCTGCCCGGCTTCGTGGAGTCGTTGCGTGCCGGGGGAGCGGAGGTCGTCGGTGTTCCGGTGTACCGCTGGCTGCCCCCCGAGGACATCGGCCCGGTGGACCGGCTCGTCGACGCGGTGCTGGCCCGCGCCGTGGACGCGGTGACCTTCACCAGCGCGCCCGCCGCCGCCTCGCTGCTGGAGCGCGCCGGGGAACGCGGGGTGCGGGACGAGCTGCTGGCGGCGCTGGGGCACGAGGTGCTGGCCGCCTGCGTGGGGCCCGTCACCGCCCTGCCGCTGACCGCCCACGACGTGCCCGTGGTGCGGCCGGAGCGCTTCCGGCTGGGACCGCTCGTCCAGGTGCTCTGCCGCGAGCTGCCCGCCCGCGCCCCCGTCCTGCCCGTGGGCGGACACCGGCTGGAGATCCGCGGCCACGCGGTGGTCGTGGACGGTGAACCGCGGCCCGTGCCGCCCGCCGGGATGGCGCTGCTACGGGTCCTGGCCAGGCGGCCCGGCTGGGTGGTCTCCCGCGCCGACCTGCTGCGCGCCCTGCCCGGGACGGGACGGGACGAGCACGCCGTGGAGACGGCGGTGGCGCGGCTGCGCTCGGCGCTGGGCAGTCCCCGGCTGGTCCAGACGGTGGTCAAGCGCGGCTACCGGTTGGCCTTCGACCCGCACAACGGCCACGACGCCGACACCGGGGGCTCCCCCGCCGACACCGGTACGCCCGACGCGGACCGCCGCCGCGACGGCTGAGCACCACGCCCGCGCCGGCCGCCCGGCCCCCACCGGCCCGGTCCCCGCCGGTTTCGCGCGTGCGCGGTCCCTTTTCCTGGCGTACGGTGGACGGCTGCCCTGAGTACAGCAGAAGGGGGCCGTGCGTTGGGAGCGCAGGAGACAGCACCGCCGGTGCCGTCGGTGCCGCCGGTGTCGCCGATGCCGCGGACCGCGGACACCGGCGGTGGCGACGACCGTGGCGGACACCGCGGCGAGAGCCGGAACGGGAACCGGGACGAGGGACGTCCCGGCGACCGCGCCGAGGCGCACGACGGCGTACGGGAACGGGAGACCGAGGGGGAGCAGGAGCACCTCGACCGGGTCTACCGGCGCCTCGCGGAGAAGATCCACGAGGCCGAGTTCCTCATGGCCGACGCCGCCCGGCGCGCCCAGGTCGGCACACCGGGGGCGCTCGCCGAGCGCGACGCCCAGGTCTTCCGGGCCGGGGTGCACCTCAACCGGCTCAACAGCGAGTTCGAGGACTTCCTCTTCGGCCGCATCGACCTGCTGCCCGGCAAGGACGGCAAGCGCGGCCCCGACGGCGCGTACACCTCCGTCGAGCCCGCCGACGACGCCGTGCGCCCCGACGGCGCGGGCGGCGCCGTCGCGGACATCGCCGAGACCCTCCACATCGGGCGGCTCGGGGTGCTCGACGCCGACTACACCCCACTGGTCATCGACTGGCGCGCCCCGGCCGCCGCGCCCTTCTACCGGGCCACCCCGGTGGCGCCGGGCCGGGTGGTGCGGCGCCGCGTCATCCGCAGCCGGGGCCGGAGGGTGCTGGGCGTGGAGGACGACCTGCTGCGTCCGGAGCTGACCGCCCGCCTGGACGGCGGGGAACTGGCCGTGGTCGGCGACGGCGCCCTGATGGCGGCGCTGGGCCGGACCCGGGGCCACGCCATGCGCGACATCGTCGCCTCCATCCAGGCCGAGCAGGACGAGGTGATCCGGGCTCCCGCCGCCTCCGTCACGGAGGTCGAGGGCGGTCCCGGCACCGGAAAGACGGCCGTCGCCCTGCACCGCGCCGCGTACCTGCTCTACCAGGACAGGCGGCGGTACGCGGGCGGCATCCTGGTCGTCAGCCCCACTCCGCTGCTGGTGTCCTACACCGAGGGTGTCCTGCCCTCCCTCGGCGAGGAGGGCCAGGTCGTCATCCGTGCGCTGGGCTCGCTGGTGGAGGGCGCCGAGGCCGAGCTCCACGACGAGCCGTCCGTCGCCCGGATCAAGGGCTCCGCGCGCATGGTGAAGGTGCTGCGCAAGGCGGCACGCGGCGCGTTGGAGCTGCCCCCGCCGGACGGCGGGGAGGTGCCGCGGCAGCTGCGTGTGGTCGCCTTCGGCAGGCGGGTCGAGCTGGACGCCGACGGGCTGCGCGCGGTCCGCGAGCGGGCGCTGGGCGGTACCGCCCCCGTGAACCTGCTGCGCCCGCGCGCCCGCCGGCTGCTGTTGGACGCGCTGTGGGAGCGCTCGGGCGCCGGCCGCCGGTACACCGATCCCGAGCTGGCCGCCGAGGCACGGCAGGCGTTCGACGAGGACGTCTCCACCGAGCCGGACTTCGCCGCCTTCCTCGACGCCTGGTGGCCCGAACTGACCCCTCGCCGGGTGCTGGCCGCGATGGCCGACGAGAGGCGACTGGGGCGTTGGGCGCGCCGCGTCCTCCAGTCCCGCGAGGTGCGGCGCCTGGCGCGTTCGCTGTCCCGCCTGGACGCCGACGGAAGCGGTCCGCTGTCCGTCCACGACGTGGCGCTCCTGGACGAGCTGCGGGTCCTGCTGGGTGCTCCGGCCCGCCCCCGGGTGAGGGAGGTCGATCCGCTGGACCAGCTCACCGGTCTGGAGGAGCTGACCACCCACGCCGACCGGATCGCCGCCCGGCCCGCCCGCCGCGAGCGGGCCGGGGACGCCGGGCAGGACGAGCGCACCGACTACGCGCACATCATCGTCGACGAGGCGCAGGACCTCACGCCCATGCAGTGGCGGATGGTCGGACGCCGCGGCCGCCAGGCGACGTGGACGGTCGTCGGGGACCCGGCGCAGAGCTCCTGGACGGATCCGGAGGAGGCGGCCGCGGCCCGCGACGAGGCGTTGGGCACCCGTCCGCGCCGTCGCTTCGAGTTGACGGTCAACTACCGCAACCCGGCCGAGATCGCCGAACTCTCCGCCCGGGTGCTCGCCCTGACGATGATGGGTGTGCGGCCGCCCACGGCCGTCCGCTCCACGGGGCTGGTGCCGCGCTTCGTGGTGGCCGGCGGGGAGGGCGGCGACGACCTGGGCCGCGTGGCGCGCGCCGAGGCCGAGCGGCTGCTGGCCGAGGTGGACGGCACGGTCGGTGTGGTGGTGGCCATGGAGCGCCGCGAGGAGGCCCGGTCCTGGCTGGCCGGACTGGGCGACCGGGTGGTGCCGCTGGGCAGCCTGGAGGCCAAGGGGCTGGAGTACGACGCGACGCTCGTGGTCTCGCCCGCGGAGATCGCCGACGAGTCCCCGGCCGGGCTGCGGGTGCTGTACGTGGCGCTGACCCGGGCCACCCAACGGCTGACCGTCCTGTCCGGGGAGAAGGACCTGCCGGACGGGGAAGGCGTGCCCGACCTGCTCCGGGAGTGAGGCGGGCGCCGGCCGCACGGTGGGAGGAGCCACTCGTCCCGATCGTTTGTTAGCCTGGTCGTGGCACCGGCCCGATCCAAGCCCCCGGGCCCAACCACAGTCGCTTCGAGCGACCACTTGCCGCGAGGCGAGCATGGCGGGTCGGTGTCGTAGAACCTGGACGCGGAAGGGGTCCGCGCCGTCCCTCGGGCGGTGCGGGCCCCTTCCGCTCTCCGTTTTCCGCGCGCCTCCCCGCCCCTCGTGTGTTCCGTGCGGCCCGGCGGCCCGTGCGGGGACAAATCATTTCTTATGGCGGGAAACACCTCGCTTCCGGTAGTCGGTTACCGCGTACCGGACGGTAAGTGGGACGATCGGGTGACGTGTCCCGGCGCGGCCGGGCACACGACCCAGCACCACCGGAAAGCAGAAGCAGAGGGAACCGGCCATGGCAACGGCGCCTAGCGTCTCCTACTCGATGACCATCCGCCTGGAGGTGCCCGCGGGCGGCTCGGCGGTCAGCCAGCTCACCACGGCCGTGGAGTCCTCCGGGGGCTCGGTCATCGGCCTGGACGTCACCGCCTCCGGTCACGAGCGGCTGCGCATCGACGTCACGATCGCCGCGTCCTCGACCGCGCACGCCGACGAGATCGTCGCCAAGCTGCGCGGGGTCGAGGGCATCGCCATCGGCAAGGTCTCCGACCGGACCTTCCTGATGCACCTGGGCGGCAAGATCGAGATGGCGTCCAAGCACCCCATTCGCAACCGCGACGATCTGTCGATGGTCTACACGCCCGGCGTCGCCCGGGTCTGCACCCAGATCGCCGCCAACCCCGAGGACGCCCGCCGGCTCACCATCAAGCGCAACTCCGTGGCCGTCGTCACCGACGGCTCGGCCGTGCTGGGGCTGGGCAACATCGGTCCGCGGGCCGCCCTGCCGGTGATGGAGGGCAAGGCGGCCCTCTTCAAGCGCTTCGCGGGCATCGACGCCTGGCCGCTGTGCCTGGACACCCAGGACACCGACGCCATCGTCGAGATCGTCAAGGCCGTCGCCCCCGGCTTCGCGGGCATCAACCTGGAGGACATCTCCGCCCCGCGCTGCTTCGAGATCGAGGCGCGGCTGCGCGAGGCCCTGGACATCCCCGTCTTCCACGACGACCAGCACGGCACCGCCATCGTCGTCCTGGCCGCCCTCACCAACGCGCTGCGCGTGGTCGACAAGGGCATCGAGGACGTGCGGGTCGTGATGTCCGGCGCGGGAGCGGCGGGCACCGCCATCCTCAGGCTGCTGCTGGCCGCCGGCGTCAAGCACGCGGTGGTCGCCGACATCCACGGCGTGGTGCACGCCGGCCGCTCCGACCTGGTGGACGCCGCCCCCGACTCCCCGCTGCGCTGGATCGCCGACAACACCAACCCCGAGGGGGTCACCGGCACCCTCAAGGAGGCCGTCGTCGGCGCCGACGTCTTCATCGGCGTCTCCGCCCCGGACGTCCTCGGCGCCGAGGACGTGGCGGCGATGGCCGACGACGCGATCGTCTTCGCGCTCGCCAACCCCGACCCCGAGGTGGACCCGGCGATCGCCCGCCGGACCGCCGCCGTGGTCGCCACCGGACGCTCGGACTTCCCCAACCAGATCAACAACGTGCTGGTCTTCCCCGGCGTCTTCCGCGGCCTGCTCGACGCCCAGTCGCGCACGGTCAACGAGGAGATGATGCTGGCCGCCGCGCGGGCCCTGGCCGACGTGGTGCACGAGGACGAGCTGAACCCGAACTACGTCATCCCGAGCGTCTTCAACGACAAGGTCGCGGGCGCGGTCGCCGGCGCGGTGCGGGACGCCGCCATCGCGGCGGGCGAGTCCGTGACCGTTCCTGTGACCACCGCCACCAACGCCTGACGTCCGGCCACGGCGCGTCGGGGCCGTGGCACCCGGATGGCCCCTTAGGGTTGCGGAAGCCACGCCGGGGTCGGTCACGGAGCGTCATCGCAGCGTGTCACGGGCGCTCTTCGGGCGACGTCACAGGGCGCCGGATTGGCATTACGGCCACGGGTGGGGGCAGGATGCTTCCCCGAGGGCCGCGTCCTGGGACGTCCCGGGACGCGGAGGGTCTGGCAGCAGACCCGGGTCCGGGGAGTGTCCGAGGGCCCTGGCAGCATCGGCTTCGATCTCACGCCTCACAGGCAAGTAACACACGGGAGTACGAAATATGAACCGCAGTGAGCTGGTGGCCGCGCTGTCCGAGCGCGCCCAGGTGACCCGCAAGGACGCCGACGCCGTGCTGGCCGCGTTCGCCGAGACGGTCGGCGAGGTCGTCGCCAAGGGCGACGAGAAGGTCACCATCCCCGGCTTCCTGACCTTCGAGCGCACCCACCGGGCGGCCCGTACCGCTCGCAACCCGCAGACCGGCGAGCCCATCGAGATCCCGGCCGGATACAGCGTGAAGGTCTCCGCGGGCTCCAAGCTGAAGGAGGCCGCCAAGGGCAAGTGAGCCCCTGGCGGCACCCGTGGCGGCACGGGCGCGCGCACACACACCGAGGGCGGCCATCCCGGAAAGGGGATGGCCGCCCTCGGTCGTGGTGTGCGTGGTGTGCGCCGTTCCGGTGGCTCAGGAGGGGAGCTCGACCCGCGCGCCCAGCGCCGGCAGCTTCTCCATGAAGTTCTCGTAGCCCCGGTTGATCAGGTCGATGCCGTGGACCCGGGAGGTGCCCTGCGCCGCCAGGGCGGCGATCAGGTACGAGAAGCCGCCCCGCAGGTCGGGGATGACCAGGTCGGAGCCCTGGAGCTTCGTGGGGCCGGAGACGACCGCGGAGTGGAGGAAGTTGCGCTGGCCGAAGCGGCACGGCATGCCGCCCAGGCACTCGCGGTAGAGCTGGATGTGCGCGCCCATCTGGTTGAGGGCGGACGTGAAGCCCAGCCGGGACTCGTACACCGTCTCGTGCACGATCGACAGACCCGAGGCCTGGGTCAGCGCCACGACCAGCGGCTGCTGCCAGTCGGTCTGGAAGCCGGGGTGGACGTCCGTCTCCAGGGCGATGGCGTTGAGCGCGCCGCCCGGGTGCCAGAAGCGGATGCCGTCGTCGTCGACCTCGAACGCGCCGCCGACCTTGCGGTAGGTGTTGAGGAACGTGATCATCTCGCGCTGGCTGGCGCCTCGCACGTAGACGCTGCCCTCGGTCGCCAGCGCCGCGCTCGCCCAGGAGGCCGCCTCCAGGCGGTCCGGCAGGGCGCGGTGGTTGTAGCCGCCGAGCTTGTCCACACCGGTGACGCGGATGGTGCGGTCGGTGTCCATGGAGATGATGGCGCCCATCTTCTGCAGCACGCAGATGAGGTCCTCGATCTCCGGCTCCACGGCGGCGTTGGACAGCTCGGTCACGCCCTCGGCCAGCACCGCCGTCAGCAGCACCTGTTCGGTGGAGCCGACCGACGGGTACGGCAGACGGATCTTGCAGCCGCGCAGGCCCCGCGGGGCCTCCAGGTACTGGCCGTCGGCGCGCTTCTCGATCGTCGCGCCGAACTCGCGCAGCACGTCGAAGTGGAAGTTCACCGGCCGTCCGCCGATGTCACAGCCGCCCAGACCGGGTATGAAGGCGTGGCCCAGCCGGTGCAGCAGCGGGCCGCAGAACAGGATCGGGATGCGGGACGAGCCCGCGTGGGCGTCGATGTCGGCGACGTTGGCGCTCTCCACGTGCGAGGGGTCGAGCACCAGCTCCCCCGGCTCCTCGCCGCCGCGCACGGTCACGCCGTGCAGTTCGAGCAGGCCGCGGACGACCCGCACGTCACGGATGTCGGGGACGTTGCGCAGTCGGCTCGGCTCGCTGCCGAGCAGTGCGGCGACCATGGCCTTGGGCACGAGGTTCTTCGCGCCGCGGACTCTGATCTCGCCCTCCAGCGGTGTGCCGCCGTGGACAAGGAGTACGTCGTCAGTGCCGGTCATGGGCCTCGCGTTCCAGGATGAGGTAGAGCAGGGGCACAGGGAATGGTAATGGCCGCAGGCCCCCGCCGTATCCGCCCGGACCCGCCGCGCGCGGGGCCGGGAGCGCTCCCGAGGGCGTCCGACTCCGGACCGACCGGGACCGCGGCGTACCCCCGTGGCCGCGTCCGTGCCGGTGGGAGGGGTGCCGGCGGGAACGAGGGACGGCCGTGGGGCCGCCCGCGTCCGGTGACGCATCTCGTACGGAGGTCGTACGGGGTCGCCTCCCCTGACGGCCCCGAGTGCGGGATCATGGGGGCATGACCGAGGTGTCCTCGCTCACCGGGCGGCTGCTCGTCGCGACGCCGGCGCTGACCGACCCGAACTTCGACCGTGCGGTGGTGCTGCTCCTCGACCACGACGAGGAGGGATCACTGGGCATCGTCCTCAACCGGCCGACCCCCGTCGACGTCGGCGACGTCCTGGAGCCCTGGGCCGCGCTGGCCGGTGAGCCGGGCGTGGTCTTCCAGGGCGGGCCCGTCTCGCTGGACGCGGCGCTGGGCGTCGCCGTCATTCCCGGTGGGGAGGGTCCGCTGGGATGGCGGCGGGTGCACGGGGCGATCGGGCTGGTGGACCTGGAGGCGCCACCCGAGCTGCTCGCCGCCGAGCTGGGCTCGCTGCGGATCTTCGCCGGCTACTCCGGTTGGGGGCCGGGCCAACTGGAGGACGAGCTGGAGGAGGGCGCCTGGTACGTGGTGGAGTCCGAACCGGGCGACGTCTCCGCGCCCGACCCCCAGCGGCTGTGGCGGGCGGTGTTGCGCCGGCAGCGCAGCGAGTTGGCGATGGTGGCCACGTATCCGGACGATCCGTCGCTGAACTAGCCGCCGCCCGTCGCCGAACCGGCCGCCGCCCGTGGCCGAACCGGGACCCCGTCCGCCGGGCGGGTCGCAGTACGCTGGGCCCCATGAGCACTCCTGAGCCCGAGCGCGGGACGGGCACCGGCACCCTCGTCGAGCCCACCCCGCAGGTGTCCCACGGCGATGGCGACCACGAGCGCTTCGCCCACTACGTCCAAAAGGACAAGATCATGGCCAGCGCGCTCGACGGCACTCCCGTCGTCGCGCTCTGCGGCAAGGTCTGGGTACCGGGGCGCGACCCCAAGAAGTACCCGGTCTGCCCCATGTGCAAGGAGATCTACGAGTCCATGGGAGCCGGCGGCGACAAGGACAAGGACGGCGGGAAGAAGTGACGTAGGGGGTGAGGCGGGACGAGGGGCCTCGCGACCCCCGTCCCTTCTCCTCCCCCCCTTCCTCGCCCGCTCCCCCTTCTCGCCCTCCTTCTCGCTCCCCCGCTTCCCCTCCGCCCGTTCCGGTCCGGTGCCCGCCCCGCGCAGGGCCCGGACTTTCCCACGGTGGCCTCCGCGACGCGCCCCGGCGCGTCGCGGAGGCCACCGTGCTTCTTCGGGGGCGTTTCCGCGCGCGGTCGGCCGTGCGCGACCGTCGAAAAATGGTCCAGACCTCTTGTCGGCCATCGGTGATGCCCTTAACCTCCTGCGAAGTTGTGCGATGTGAAACACCCGTTGCGCGCTGTGCAACGGCACTCCGCTCGGGGCGCCCGGGAAGTCGTCCGCCCGTGGCGCCGCCGGTACGGCGCGGAGGACCGGGGAGCCGGACACCGAACGCCGAGGCCGCGCGGACGGCGCGACACCACCGAGGAGGCCCCACCGTGCACGACACCCACCCCGCCCGCGCCCTCGTCCCCCTGCCGCGCTCGGTGACCGTGCCGGCGGACGGCGGACGGCTCGAACTGGACGCGCGGACGGTCCTGGACGCCCGGGAGGGCACCGAGGACACCGCCCGGGTGCTGCGCTGCACGCTCGGCGCGGCCACCGGTCTGCCGCTGCCGCCGGGGAGCACGGGCGTGGACGGGGGCGCCGTCCTGCGGCTGCGGGTGGACGAGACGGTCGCCGCCGAACTCGGCCCGGAGGGTTACCGGTTGGAGGTGACCGCGTCCGGTGCCGAGATCGCCGGAGGCGCCGCGGCCGGGGTCTTCTGGGGCGTTCAGACGCTCCGTCAACTCCTCGGCCCCGACGCGTACCGCGGCGCGCCCCTGCCCGGCCGCCCCCGGACGCTGCCGCACACGGTGGTGGAGGACGCCCCCCGGTTCCCCTGGCGCGGTTTCATGGTGGACGTGGCCCGGCACTTCACGCCGAAGGACGGCGTGCTGCGCTGGATCGACCTCCTCGCCGCCCACAAGCTGAACGTCCTCCACCTCCACCTCACCGACGACCAGGGCTGGCGCCTGCACGTCGAACGTTTCCCCCGGCTGACCGAGGTCGGCGCCTGGCGCCCGCGCACCCGGCTCGGGCACCGGGCCTCCCCCCTGTGGGACGAACGCCCGCACGGCGGCTTCTACACCCACGACGACATACGCGAGATCGTGGCGTACGCCGCCGAGCGGCACGTCACCGTCGTCCCCGAGATCGACCTGCCCGGCCACTCGCAGGCGGCCATCGCCGCCTACCCGGAGTTGGGCAACACCGACGTCCACGGGGACGCCGCGCACACCGCGCCGGAGGTGTGGACGGACTGGGGGGTCAGCCCCCACGTCCTGGCCCCCACCGAGGCCGTGCTGCGCTTCTACGAGGGGGTGTTCGAGGAGGTCCTGGACCTCTTTCCGGGCGAGTTCGTGCACATCGGCGGCGACGAGTGCCCCCGGGACCAGTGGCGGCGCTCCCCGACCGCGCGGGCGCGGGCGGCACGGCTGGGACTCGACGGGGTGGACGGCCTCCAGGCGTGGTTCACGCGGCACTTCGGCCGGCTGCTGGCCGAACGGGGCCGCCGGCTCGTCGGTTGGGACGAGATCCTGGACGACCGGGGCGCGGACGGGGACGGCCCGGTTCCGGTCCCCGGCGCCGTCGTCTCCTCCTGGCGGGGGTACGCCGGGGGGATCGCCGCCGCGCGGGCCGGGCTGGACGTGGTGATGTGTCCCGAGCAGCAGGTCTACCTCGACCACCGACAGGACGCGGGCGAGGACGAGCCCGTGCCCATCGGGTACGTGCGCACCCTGCGGGACGTCCACGGGTTCGAGCCCGTGCCGCCCGAACTGGAGGGCACCGAGGCGGCCGGACGCGTCCTCGGCGCCCAGGCCAACCTGTGGACCGAAGTCGTGGAGGACCGTCGACGCGCCGAGTACCAGGCGTTCCCCCGGCTCGCGGCCTTCGCCGAGGTGGTGTGGTCGCGCCGCGAGGCGCGCGAGTGGGAGGACTTCGAGCGGCGGATGGCCGGTGCCCACTACGCCCGTCTCGACGCCCTGGGGGTGGCGTACCGGCCGCCCTCGGGGCCGCGACCCTGGCAGCGCCGCCCCGGTATCGCCGGATTCCCGCGCCAGGGGCCGCCCCCGTCGGTCTGAGGGCACCGGCCGGCGCACCGCCCGCGCCCGCCCCCGGCCCCGCGTACGGGCCCCCTGGGCGACGCCCGGCGAAACGTCGGAGCAGCCGCCGGCGGCCGTCAACAGGCGTCAACAGGCGCGGAAGGGCGGGCGAGCCGGCTGTATAAAGTAGTACAAGGTCTCCCAGGAGTGGCGGGCCGCTCGTATCGGTGACGCCCGCCGAAACCGGGTCATCAGCCAGGTCAGGGACGGATGCTCCCTTCGTGGACCCCGGCTCCGACGGCCCCCCGGAATGTGCCAGAGTTGCCACGTCCGGGCTCTCAGCACGTACGGTACGGCTGGGCAGCCGGGACGACCGGGGAAGGGGCGCTGGATTGAGCACGCACGCACCGCACGCACCACGGGCGGCGCAGCCGGTCATGCTGCCGGCCACGCTCGACGAGGCCGTGGCCGCTCTGGCCGACACGCCTGCCGCCGTACCCGTCGCGGGCGGCACCGACCTGATGACGGAGGTCAACTCCGGCCTCCTGCGCCCCGCCGCGCTCGTCGGCCTGGGGCGGATCAGCGAGATCCGCGGTTGGGAGTACCAGGACGGCCACGCCCTGCTCGGCGCCGGACTCACCCACGCCCGCATGGGACGCCCCGACTTCGCCGCCCTCATTCCCGCCCTGGCCGCCGCCGCGCGCGCCGCCGGGCCGCCGCAGATCCGCAACGCCGGAACGCTGGGCGGCAACATCGTCACCGCCTCGCCCACCGGCGACTCCCTGCCCGTGCTGGCCGCGTTGGAGGCCACGCTGCTGATCGCCGGAGCGGACGGAGCGCGCCGCGAGATCCCGGTGAGCCACCTGCTGACCGGCATGGAGATGCTGCGTCCCGGCGAGATCGTCGGCTATGTGCGGGTGCCGCTGCTGCACGCGCCCCAGACCTTCCTCAAGGCCACCGGACGGACCGGCCCCGGACGCGCCCTGGCCTCGGTCGCCGTCGTGCTCGACCCCGCCCGGCGCGGGGTCCGCTGCGCGGTCGGCGCCGTCGCCCCGATGCCGCTGCGTCCGCTGGAGGCCGAGCAGTGGGTGGCCTCGCTCATCGACTGGGACGGACGACGGGCCCTGGCCCCCGAGGTGCTGGCCGCCTTCGGCGACTACGTCGCCATGGCCTGTATCCCCGACCCCCCGGCACCGGAGGGTGGGGGAGCGGCGCCCGTGCTTCCGCCCGCGGCACTGCACGTACGGCGCACGGTGGCGACACTGGCCCGCCGGGGGCTCGGGAGGGCACTCGCATGAGCAACGACCAGCAGCGGCCGTTCCCGCCGGAGGACTCCGGCCGGCCCGTCCCGCCGCCGACGCCCGAGGGCGGCTGGGGCGGTGAGCACGAGGGGGACGCCACCGCGTTCATACAGCTCCCCGAGGACCTGCCGGGGCCGTACCGGCACGGGTACGACGACGGCTCCGGCGGCCCGCCCGACCCGCTGGCGGCACCGGGCACCGGTCAGGGCTGGACGCCGCCCGCCATCGACCCCCAGGCGTACCGGACGCCCGGGTCCGACCGGGAACAGGTGCCGGTGACGCCCGTGGCCGGTACCGACCCGGCGGCCCCGGGCCAGTGGACGATGCCGTTCGCCTCCACCCCGGCGGACGTCGCGCCCGCGCCCGCGCCCGAGCCCGCGCACGCGCCCGCGTCCGAGCCCGCGCGGGGCGCCGAACAGGACGCCGCGCACGGACACTCCCAGCCGTCGGGCATGACCGCCGCCCTCGGTCAGGGCGCGGCGGCGGCCCTGGCCGGCTCCCACGAGGCCCGCGAGCGGCAGCGCCGTCCACTGGGCGAGGGCCCGACGGACCCGGCCCGTCCGGCACGGGCGCAGGCCGATGAGCAGCCTCCCCGGCCCCAGGAGCCGTCGCCCCCCAAGCCGGCCCCCGACCAGGCGCACGGCGGCGCCCCCCGGCCCTCCGGTACCGACTGGAGCGCCGTGCCGGCGCCCGGCGCGACCGGTCAGTGGTCCATCCCGTTCGCGGCGGCCGGCAGCCCCGACGACTCCGGCGAGTACCTGGCCCCCGCGTCGACCGGACGGTTCCCCGAGCCGCCCGCACCGGGAGAGGCCGAGCCCGTGCCGCGGCCCGCCCACCGGCAGGAGGACCGCGGAGGGGAGGACACCGCGGGACCGGACCGGGAGGAGACGTCCCCCGCGGCCGCCTCCGGCGAGGCGCGCGGACCCGCCCCCGACGAGCACCGGACCCCACCGGAGGGGCCGGAGGCCGTACCGGAGCCGGCGGCCGGCCGGTCCGTGCCCGAGACCGCCTCCGAGCCCGCGGCGGACCCCACCGCCGAGCGGCCTCGGGAGCACGTCGACCTCCCCGAACCGCCCGCCCCCGAGGCCCCCGCCGCGGACGCGCCCGTACCGGAGCCGGCGGCCGTCGACAGCGAGCACCCGCACGTCTCGTACACCCTGCGCGTCAACGGCGTCGAACGGCCGGTGACCGACGCCTGGATCGGCGAGTCCCTGCTGTACGTGCTGCGCGAACGCCTCGGTCTGGCCGGGGCCAAGGACGGTTGCTCCCAGGGGGAGTGCGGCGCCTGCTCGGTCCAGGTCGACGGACGGCTCGTCGCGTCCTGTCTGGTGCCCGCCGCGACCACCGCCGGATCGGAGGTCCGTACCGTCGAGGGCCTGGCCGGGGACGCCGGGAACGGAACCCCCAGCGACGTGCAGCGGGCCCTGGCCGCCTGCGGCGCCGTCCAGTGCGGCTTCTGCGTACCCGGCATGGCGATGACCCTCCACGACCTGCTGGAGGGCAACCACGCCCCGACCGAACTGGAGATCCGCCGGGCCGTCAGCGGCAACCTCTGTCGCTGCTCGGGCTACCGGGGCGTCCTCGACGCCGTGCGCGCGGTCGTCACCGAGCGGGAGGCCGCCGCCGAGGCCCGCGAGGCCGAGGCGCGGGGTACCGGGGACGACACCGGCGGGGCGGGGAGCGGCGGCGGAACCGGGGACGCGGGGAGCCACGGCGACGCGCGGATCCGCATCCCGCAGCAGTCCGGGCCCGTCTCCGGCGGCACCCACCACGACCACCACCTGCCCCAGGACGGAGGCGCGCAGTGACCAGCGACGCGGTGACCGCCACCCCGGCCGGAGGGGTCCCCCTGCCCGGCGCCGCCCGGGAGGGGGAGTCCGAGCCGCGGCTCGGACTCGGCGCCTCGCTCCGGCCCGCCGACGCGCCCGCCAAGACGCAGGGCACCTTCCCCTACGCCGCCGACCTGTGGGCCGAGGGACTGCTGTGGGCGGCCGTGCTGCGCTCCCCGCACCCCCACGCCCGCATCGTCTCCATCGACACCGCGCCCGCCGCCGCCATGCCCGGGGTGCGGGCCGTGGTCACCCACGAGGACGTGCCCGGCGCCGCCACCCACGGGCGCCGCGTCGCCGACCGTCCCGCCTTCGCCCGTGACGTGGTGCGCCACCACGGCGAGCCCATCGCCGCCGTCGCCGCCGACCACCCGGACACCGCGCGGCTGGCCGCCGCGGCCATCGCCGTCGAGTACGAGGTGTTGGAGCCGGTCACCGACCCGGAGAAGGCGTTCGAGGCCGAGCCCATCCACCCCGACGGCAACCTGGTCCGGCACATCCCGCTGCGCTTCGGCGACGAGTCCGTCACCGGCGAGGTGGTCGTCGAGGGCCTGTACCGCATCGGGCGGCAGGACCCGGCCCCCATCGGCGCCGAGGCCGCCCTCGCCGTGCCCCGCACCGACGGCGGCGTGGAGATCTACACCGCCTCCACCGACCCGCACACCGACCGCGACCTGGCGGCCGCCTGCCTCGGGCTCCGCCCCGAGCAGGTCAAGGTCGTCGTCACCGGGGTCCCCGGCGCCACCGCCGACCGCGAGGACCTGAGCGTGCAGTTCCCGCTGGCGCTGCTGGCGCTGCGGACCGGCTGCCCGGTCAAGCTCGCCGCCAACCGCGAGGAGTCCTTCCTCGGTCACGCCCACCGTCACCCCACCCTGCTGCGCTACCGGCACCACGCCGACGCCGAGGGGCGCCTGGTCAAGGTCGAGGCGCAGATCCTGTTGGACGCCGGCGCCTACGCCGACGACTCCGCCGACGCGCTGGCCGCCGCCGTCGCCTTCGCCGCCGGCCCCTACGTGGTGCCGCACGCCGCCGTCGACGGCTGGGCCGTCCGCACCAACAACCCGCCCTCGGGCCACATGCGCGGCGAGGGCGCGATGCAGGTGTGCGCCGCCTACGAGGGCCAGATGGACAAGCTCGCCGCCAAGTTGGGCCTGGACCCGGTCGAGCTGCGCATGCGCAACGTCATGGCCACCGGCGACCTGCTGCCCACCGGACAGACCGTCACCTGCCCCGCGCCCGT
Source organism: Streptomyces taklimakanensis (assembly GCF_009709575.1). Classification (NCBI taxonomy): domain Bacteria; kingdom Bacillati; phylum Actinomycetota; class Actinomycetes; order Kitasatosporales; family Streptomycetaceae; genus Streptomyces; species Streptomyces taklimakanensis. The sequence goes on along the minus strand of NZ_WIXO01000001.1, from coordinate 2,039,621 downwards.
GGCCGAACTGCTGCGCGCCGTACGGGAGGCGCCGCTGCCGCCGCTGCCCAAGGAGAGTCCCGAGGAGGAGTGGCTGCTGCCGGGCGGCCCCGAGGGCGCGGGCGACCCGGGCGCGGTGCGCCGTGGCGTCGGCTACGCGCTCGGCATGGTCCACATGCTGGGCGCGGAGGGTACCGACGAGGTGTCCACGGCGACGGTCAAGGTCAACGGCCCGGTGGCGACGGTGATGTGCGCGGCGGTGGAGACCGGCCAGGGTTTCTCCACGCTCGCCCGGCAGATCGTGCAGGAGGTGCTCGGCATCGAGGAGGTGCACGTCGTCCCCGTCGACACCGACCAGCCTCCGGCCGGGCCCGGCGCCCGGGGCCGCCACACCTGGGTCTCGGGCGGCGCGGTGGAGCGGGCCGCCAAGATGGTGCGCACCCAGCTCCTCCAGCCGCTGGCGGCGAAGTTCGGGATGTCCGTCGAGTTGCTGACCATCGCCGACGGCCGGATCACCTCCTACGACGGCGTGCTCAGCACCACCGTCGCCGAGGCCCTGGAGGGCAAGGAGCTGTGGGCCACCGCCCAGTGCCGCCCCCACCCCACCGAGCCGCTGGACGACACCGGTCAGGGCGACGCCTTCGTCGGCCTGGCCTTCGCCGCGATCCGTGCGGTGGTGGACGTGGACGTGGAACTGGGCGCGGTCCGGGTGGTGGAGATGGCCGTCGCCCAGGACGTGGGCCGGGTCCTCAACCCCCGGCAGTTGCGGGCCCGGATCGAGGCGGGCGTCACCCAGGGCGTGGGCGCGGCGCTCACCGAGCACCTGCGGGTCTCGCGGGGCGTGGTCCGCCACCCGGACCTGACGGCCTATCCCCTGCCGACGGCGTTGGACGCCCCGGACGTGCGGGTCGTCAAGTTGGTCGAGGAGCGCGACGTGGTCGCCCCGTTCGGGGCGAAGTCGGTCAGCGCGGTGCCGGTGGTGGTCTCCCCGGCGGCGGTGGCGGCGGCGGTCCGCGCGGCCACCGGGCGCCCGGTCAACCGGTTGCCGATCCGCCCGCAGGCCGCGGTGATGACCCCCTAGGGCCCGGCCGGGCGGCCCGTCCCGGCACCGCCGCCTCGACCGCCCCCTCGACCGCCGTTTCGCCGCTCCGCGGCCCGGCCCGTGGTCGCGGTCGGTCGCGGCGCGTGGGCGGCGATGGTCAGCCCCGCGGCCACCAGCACGATGTTCTTGATCACGTACTGTCCGGCCAGGGTGGGGAGGGCGACGCCGTTCCACGTCTCGGCGGGCAGCACGACCAGGGCCGTGAACGTCCCGGCCATGTGGCCGAAGAAGACCAGCAGCGTCAGCCGGGGCAGCAGGCCGGTGACCAGCCCGACCCCGATCAGCACCTCCAACGTCGCCAGCAGCGGTTGGGACAGCTCCGCGGGCACGCGCCCGAGGGTCAGTTCGCTCATCACCCGGGTGGCCATGTCCTCGGCCGTGCCGGCTCCCGGCAGGAACTTCGTCGCCCCGAACCAGAGGAACAGCGCCCCGACGCACACCCGCAGCACGGTGAGGCTGTGCCGTCGGTGGAAGGCGGCCAGGGCGGTCAGGGCGGTCGGGGCGGTCGGGGCATACGAGTGGTGCCGGTGACGGACGTCGGGGTGGTCCGGTCCGGCCGCGGCCGTCCCCGTCCGGCCCGGCACCGCCGGCCGGTGTGTCTCCCCTCGCGGGTCGTCGGGGACGAGGACGTCACGTTCGCGGTTCACCGGCGGACTCCGGGAGCGGGGAAGGAGCGCGCCGGGGGCGGCGCGGGCAGGGCGGGGCGCGAACGGAACCTCATGCGGTGCCTCCGTGGGGGGCGGGTGGGGGGAGACCGAGAGCGTGGGAGCGCTCCCATGAACCGTTGCGCGGACTGTACGGTCACGCTCCGACGTCTGACAAGACATCCCGTACGGCTGCTTTCGGCCTTTGTGGGCGGCTCCGGTCCTTCCCCGAGGACCCGAGCCGCCCACCGCCCCGCGCCGGCCCCGACCTCACACCTGGGAAGGCGGACGGAACGGGAACGACGCGGGGGACGCCTGGGTGAGGTCGGCGCCGGTGTGGGCGTCGCGTCGGACGGGTTCGGGGCCGTACCAGTCCAGGCACATCACCGTCGCGTCGTCCTTCAGCCGGCCCAGGTTGGCGTCCAGGACCGCCATGGTCAGGGCCTGGGACGCCTCACGGGGGTGGAGTCCGGCGGTGTTCGTGATCAGGGCGGGCAGGTCGAGGGCCCGCGAACGACGGTCCAACATCCCGTCGGTGAGGATGACGAGCCGGTCACCGGGCCGCAGCTCCGCCTCCTGCACCTGGTGGGGGCGCTCGGAGGGGACCCCGAAGGGCAGGTTGATCCGCAACTCGATCTCCTCGACCTTGCCGTCCCGCAGCCGCAGGGGCCAGGGGTGGCCGGCGTTGACGAGGGTGACCCGGCCGTCGCGCAGGCAGACGCGGAGCAGCAGTCCCGTGGCCATCGCGCCACCGCTGTGGTCGAGCATGGCCTGGTGCGCCCGCCGTGCCTGCTCGGCCAGGTCGCAACCCGCCCGGCGGGCGCCCCGCAGGGCCCCGAGCAGCAGGGTGGCCAGCAGCGCGGCGTTCACCTCGTGCCCCATGGCGTCGGTGACGGACAGGTGCAGGGTGTCCCGCTCCACGGCGTAGTCGAAGGTGTCGCCGCCGACGTTGCCCGCCGGCTCCAGCGCCCCGGCCACCGCGAACTGCGCGGCCTCGCACGACAGTGACGACGGCAGCAGGTTGTGCTGGATCTCGGCGGCCAGGCTCAGGGGGGCGGTGCGGCGGCCCCACTGGTACAGGTCGGTGAAGCGGCGGTTGGCGATGACGATGTAGGCCAGGGTGTGGGCGGCACGACTGATCTCCCGCAGCGTTCTGCGGTCCGGGCCGGCCGGAACTCGCACCTCCAACAGTCCGATGGAATCGCCGCGGTTGGTGACCGGGGCGATCACCCGCTGTCCACCGTCCCCGTCGACGGAGTCCGCCAGTCGGATCCGCTGGGTGCGTATCACGTCGCCGTAGACGCTCCCGAACAGCGAGATGCTCTCCACGGCCTCCCCGGCACCGGTCTCGCCCGCTGTGCTCAGCCGTACCACCGACTGTCTCGACAGGTCGGTGATGAGGAACGACACCGACAACGCGCCGAAGCGCCGCCTCAGCTCACGGGCCACCACATCGACGGACTCCACCGGCGGCGCCGCCTCCACCGCCGCGAGGATCCCGGTGTGGGTGCCCCTTCCGGTGTCGTACTCGACTGCCATCCCAACTCCCCTCGCCGGAACCCGTCCGTTCCGGCTCGTCCATGGCGCGCTCCGGACCTCCACCCCGGACGCGGCGCCCCTTGCTGCCTTGCTGCCGCCACCGTGCTCACAGAGCCCGTATGCCCCGGCTTTCCGTTTCGGTGCCCATGATCACCCCATGGAGTCGGTCCGCGACACAACGACCGTCCACGGCGGCGCGGCCGGGCCGCTCGACCGGCCCGCGAAGGGCGACGGGGCCGTTGTCGGGGGCTGTCGGTGCCCCGGTCCATACTCGTTCCCGGCGGTGCCGTGCGGTCGGCGCCGGAACGGAGGACGACGACATGGCCGAGGTGCTGCTCTTCCACCACGTGTACGGACTGACCTCCGGAGTGAGGGAGTTCGCGGCGCGGATCGAGGGGGCCGGCCACGTCGTCCACCTCCCGGACCTGTACGAGGGGCGGGTCTTCGACACCTTCGAGGAGGGCGTCGCCCACGCCGGGGCGGTCGGGTTCGGCACGCTCGTCGAACGCGGGGTGGCGGCGGCCGGGGAACTCCCCGCCGACCTCGTGTACGCGGGCTTCTCGCTCGGCGTCCTGCCCGCGCAGGAGCTGGCCCGGACGCGGCCCGGCGCGAGGGGCGCGCTGCTGTTCCACGCCTGTGCCCCGCTCCCCGAGGTCGGCGGGGGATGGCCTCCGCACGTTCCGGTCCGGATCCACGGCATGGCGGACGACGCGCTCTTCGCGGGCGAGGGCGACCTGGAGGCGGCCCGCGCCCTCGTCGAGGAGGCCGCGGACGGCGAGCTGTTCCTCTACCCCGGCGACCGGCACCTGTTCGCGGACGGCGGCCTGCCCGCGTACGACGAGGAGGCCGCCGAACTCCTCACGGAACGCGTGCTCGACTTCCTCGACCGGGTCGGATAGCCGTCGGGCGGGGGACGTGGGGGCGGTGACCGGAGGATCTCCGTCCGAAGCTGTGCTCCTCCGCCGTGCCGGCACGTTCCACCCGGTGGACCCAGGACCAATGGCCGAGCCCGCCACCGCCCCCCGACAGGGGCGAGTGTCGGCGACGGGCCTTACGCTGAGCCGCATGAGCACACTCGACGACGAGGTCGAGGACCTGGGCAAGGCGGCCTCCACCGCCCCCGTCCTCACCCCGGCCGGTACCACCGAGGCCCCGGAGGTGGACGGGGCGGACGGCGGGGTACTGGGCCGCACCCACCGGGCACTGACCCTGGGCATCGTCACCGTCGTTCTCCTGATCGCCTTCGAGGCGACGGCCGTCGGCACGGCCATGCCGGTCGCCGCGGACCGACTGGACGGCGTGGCGCTGTACGCGTTCGCCTTCTCCGCGTTCTTCACCACCAGCCTGCTGGGCATGGTCACCTCCGGTCAGTGGTGTGACCGCTCCGGCCCGCTGGCGCCGCTGACCTGCGGGATCGGCGCGTTCGCGGTCGGACTGCTGCTCTCGGGCACGGCCACGGCGATGTGGGCCTTCGTGCTCGGTCGGGCGGTGCAGGGCATCGGCGGCGGGCTGGTGATCGTCGCGCTGTACGTCACCGTCAGCCGCGCCTACCCCGAGCGGTTGCGGCCCACGGTGATGGCGGCCTTCGCCGCCTCCTGGGTGATCCCGTCGGTCGTGGGGCCGCTGATCGCGGGGACGGTCACCGAACAGTTCGGCTGGCGCTGGGTGTTCCTGGGCATCCCCGCCCTGGTCGTCCTGCCGATCGCGGTCATGCTCCCGCCCCTGCGGCGGGCCGCCTCCGGGCCGCCGCCCGGCGAGCCGCGCCCGATGGACCGGCGGCTGTTGAGGCTGGCGGTGGCGGTGTCGCTGGGCGCCGGGCTGCTCCAGTACGCCGGGCAGGACCTGCGCTGGGTCTCGCTGGTCCCGGCGGTGGCCGGTGCCGCGCTGATGGTCCCGGCGGCGCTCGGTCTGCTGCCGCGCGGCACGTTCCGCGCCGCGCGGGGGTTGCCGACGGTGGTGCTGATGCGTGGCATCGCGGCCGGCGCGTTCGTCGTCGCCGAGAGCTTCGTGCCGCTGATGCTGGTCACCCAGCGCGGGCTGTCGGTGACCCTGGCCGGGCTCGCGCTGGCGGCCGGCGGCGCCACCTGGGCGCTGGGCTCCTACGTGCAGTCCCGTCCGGTGATGGACGGACACCGGGAGACGCTGGTCCGGATCGGCATGGTGGTGGTGACGGCGGGCATCTCCGCCATACCGCTGGTGCTGGTCGAGGCCGTCCCGGTGTGGGTCGCGGCGGTCGCGCAGGCGACGGGCTGCTTCGGGATGGGCATGGTGATCTCCTCCACGAGCGTGCTGCTGCTGAAGCTGTCCAGGCCGGAGGAGGCGGGCGCCAACTCCGCCGCCCTCCAGCTCAGCGACGGTCTGTCCAACGTGGTGCTGCTCGCCGGCTGTGGTGCCGCGTTCGCCGCCCTCGGCGGCGGCGCGGTGAGCGTGGTGGGCCACGGGGTGGGGGAGGCGGGCGCCGCCTCCCACCCGACGGCGTTCCTGGCCGTCTACCTCCCGGCGGCGGCGGTCGCCCTGGTGGGCGCACTGGTCGCGGGACGGCTGCGCCCGGGGAAGTGAGACCGGGCGCGACCGGACGGGGGCGGGGGCCGGCGAGCCGATCGGCGAACGTCTGCGCCCGCTCCCGGACACAGGTGGTCTGTGACGTGGGTCGCACTCCCGTCCGCCCTCCGGATGTCCCCCGTACGGCGGGTCGAGGGCACCGGTAGGCTGACGCGGTTGCCGATCGCCGAGTCAGTTCAGCGGAGACCGTGACTACCACCACGTCCCACCACCTCTCGCCCGCGTTCCCCGGCCGCGCCCCGTGGGGCACGGCCAACAAGCTGCGCGCCTGGCAGCAGGCCGCGATGGACCTCTACATCGAGAAGCAACCCCGGGACTTCCTCGCCGTGGCGACCCCGGGTGCGGGAAAGACCACCTTCGCGCTCACCCTCGCCTCCTGGCTGCTGCACCACCACGTCGTGCAGCAGGTGACCGTCGTCGCGCCGACCGAACATCTGAAGAAGCAGTGGGCCGAGGCGGCGGCGCGGGTCGGCATCAAGCTGGACCCGGAGTACAGCGCGGGCCCGCTCGGCCGGGAGTACCACGGCGTCGCGGTGACGTACGCGGGCGTGGGCGTCCGTCCGATGCTGCACCGCAACCGCTGCGAGCAGCGCAAGACGCTGGTGATCCTGGACGAGATCCACCACGCCGGCGACACCCGTTCCTGGGGCGAGGCGTGCTTCGAGGCGTTCGAGCCGGCCACCCGGCGCCTGGCCCTGACCGGCACCCCGTTCCGCTCGGACACCAACCCCATCCCGTTCGTCACCTACGCCGAGGACGCCGAGGGCCTCCGCCGTTCGGTGGCGGACTACACCTACGGCTACGGCAACGCGCTCGCCGACGGCGTCGTGCGCCCGGTGATCTTCCTCTCCTACAGCGGCAACATGCGCTGGCGGAGCAAGGCGGGCGACGAACTGGAGGCCCGCCTCGGCGAGCCGATGACCAAGGACGCCATCTCCCAGGCGTGGCGCACCGCGCTCGACCCGCGCGGCGACTGGATGCCCAGCGTGCTGCGCGCGGCCGACACCCGGCTGTCGGAGGTCCGCAAGGCGATCCCGGACGCCGGCGGCCTGGTGATCGCCAGCGACCAGGACTCGGCGCGGGCGTACGCCAAGCTGATCCGGGAGATCACCGGCACCCCCGCGACCGTCGTGCTCTCCGACGACACCGGCGCGTCCAAGCGGATCGAGGAGTTCAGTAACTCCGACGACCGGTGGATGGTGGCGGTGCGCATGGTGTCGGAGGGCGTGGACGTGCCGCGCCTGGCGGTCGGGGTGTACGCCACGACGATCTCCACGCCGCTGTTCTTCGCCCAGGCCGTCGGTCGCTTCGTGCGCTCCCGGCGGCGCGGCGAGACGGCGTCGGTGTTCCTGCCGACCATCCCCATGCTGCTGGGCTTCGCCCACGAGATGGAGGTCGAGCGCGACCACGTCCTGGACAAGCCCAAGAAGGGCGGGGGCGACGAGGATCCGTACGCGGAGGAGGCCGACCTCCTCAAGGAGGCCGAGAGGCAGCAGGACGAGGACACCGGGGAACAGGACCAACTGCCCTTCGAGGCGCTGGAGTCGGACGCGGTCTTCGACCGGGTGATGTACGAGGGCGCCGAGTTCGGCATGCAGGCCCACCCCGGCAGCGAGGAGGAGCAGGACTACCTGGGCATCCCCGGCCTGCTGGAGCCGGACCAGGTGCAACTGCTGCTCCAGAAGCGGCAGGCGCGGCAGATAGCGCACAGCCGCCGCAAACCGGACGCCGAGGCGGATCTGTTGGAGACGCCCGCCGAGAAGCGTCCGGTGGTCACGCACAAGGAGATGCTGGAGATGCGTCGGAAGCTCAACTCGCTGGTCGGCGCGTACTCCCACCAGAGCGGCAAGCCGCACGGGGTGATCCACACCGAGCTGCGCCGGGTGTGCGGCGGCCCGCCCACCGCCGAGGCGACGGCCGGACAGCTCCGGCAGCGGATCGCCAAGGTACAGGAGTGGGCCACCCGGATGAGGTGAGCCGGCGGCCGACGCCTCCGCGTCGGTGGGGGGCCCACGGTGCGGGGTGTCGCCGCGGCGCCTCCCACCGGTTACCGGACGGTAAGCCCGATGGGTGCCGGTGTACACGTCCGTGCGGGGTGCGCATGGCTGTGCGACCGTTCGTCGGGGGTGGGCCGGACCGCTGTGACCTGCGGCTGTACGCAATGCGGATAAACCATGCCAGCGGTGACCGGATTCTGGACAGAGTCTTCCGGGGGGCGGTGACGGTCGCTAAGTTTCGCGTCACGCACACGCCCCGTGGCAACGTCGCCTCGGAGCGCAGCCGGTGCGGCCCGCCAACGCGACCGACGGCTTTCCGGGAACAGCTAGCGAGTCCGCCGACGGGACCGGCGGCGCACCTTCCGGGAGCGGTCGTCGGCCACACACCCGAGGAGGGGGGCGTCGTGACCGCGGAGACATCTCAGACGCTCGACCGGGGACTGCGCGTCCTCAAACTGCTAGCCGACACCGACCACGGCCTGACCGTCACCGAGCTCTCCCACAAGCTCGGGGTCAACCGCACGGTGGTCTACCGACTGCTCGCCACGCTGGAGCAACACTCCCTGGTCCGCCGGGACCTGGGCGGCCGCGCCCGCGTCGGGCTCGGGGTGCTGCGACTGGGGCGACAGGTCCACCCCCTGGTGCGGGAGGCGGCCCTGCCCGCGCTGCGGGCCCTGGCCGAGGACGTGGGCGCCACCGCCCACCTCACCCTCGTGGACGGCAACGAGGCGCTGGCCGTGGCCGTCGTCGAACCCAGTTGGACCGACTACCACGTGGCCTACCGCACCGGTTTCCGCCACCCGCTGGACCGGGGCGCCGCGGGCCGCGCCATCCTGGCCGGCCGCCACCCGGAGCAGGACCTGGAGGACGGATACGTCCTCACCCACGGGGAGTTGGAGGCAGGAGCCTGTGGCGCCGCCGCCCCGCTGCTGGGCGTCAGCGGCATCGAGGGCAGCGTCGGCGTGGTGATGCTGTCGGAGTCGGTGCCGCGGAAGGTGGGGCCGCGCGTGGTGCAGGCGGCGCAGGAGGTCGCCGAGTTCCTGCGCTGACACCCGGCTCCGAGCACTCCGGCCGCGGCCACCCGGTGCCGGGAAGCGGACGCGGTGGTCGGCGCGGGCGGTCGGTTCCGCGTACCGCGCCGCGGTGAACTAGATTCGCTCCCATGCCGGCTCCCACCCCCCGCACCCGGACCCTCGCGGTCTGCGGCACGCTCGTCACCGCACTGCTCGCGGTCGCCGCCCTGGCCCCGCTGCCGTTCTCGGTCGCCCAACCCGGGATCACCGCGAACGTCCTGGGGGAGTACCAGGGGGAGCCCGTCATCACCGTCGAGGGGGACGGCGACCCGGCGGGCGACGACCGGGCCTCGCGGGGCGAGCTGCTGGCGACCACGATCGCGGCGACGGCGCCGGAGACCACCGTGCGACTGGCCGACGTGGTGAGCGGCTGGTTCGACACCGACCGGGCCGTGCTGCCCCGCGACTCCGTCTACCCCGTCGGCGACGATCCCGCGGAGATCGAGGAGCACACCAGCGCCCAGATGCGGGAGTCGCAGGACGTCGCCGTCACCGCGGCCCTGGGCGAACTGGGCCTGTCCGAGGACGAGGTGGAGGTCGAGCTGCGCCTGGCCGACGTCGGCGGTCCCAGCGCCGGACTGCTCTTCGCGCTGGGAATCATCGACAAGATCGACGGCGAGGACCTCACCGGCGGCCGTACGATCGCCGGCACCGGCACCATCGACGCGGACGGCGACGTCGGGCCGGTCGGCGGCGTCCCCCTGAAGACCCAGGCGGCCAAGCGCGACGGAGCCACCGTCTTCCTGGTACCGGAGGCCGAGTGCGACGCGGCGCGGACCGAACTCCCCGACGGACTGCGGCTGGTGCCCGTCACCACCCTCGACGGAGCGCTCGACGCGCTGCGCGCGCTGCGCGACGGGGGACGCGTGCCCGCCTGCTGAGCCCTCCCGGCCTCGCATGAGCCCGCACGGACCCGTATGAACCCGTATGAAAAGGTCGTGCACGGTGGTGGTGGTCCGCACCCGGTGACCGTCGCCGGGCGCCGGAGGGGGCCCGGAGACGGGCCGCGGCCCCGCCGTCAGGGAGGCGGGGCCGCGGGATCGACGGGCGCGGTGCGCGCCGGGCGTCTCAGAGGTTGCCGCGCCGGGCCTGCTCACGCTCGATCGCCTCGAACAGGGCCTTGAAGTTGCCCTTGCCGAAGCCCATGGAGCCGTGGCGCTCGATCATCTCGAAGAACACCGTCGGCCGGTCCTGGACGGGCTTGGTGAAGATCTGCAGCAGGTAGCCGTCCTCGTCGCGGTCGGCCAGGATCTTCAGCTCGCGCAGCTCCTCGATCGGCACCCGGGTCTCGCCGACCCACTCGCCCAGGGTGTCGTAGTAGGAGTCGGGGGTGTCCAGGAACTCCACGCCGGCGGCGCGCATGGCCCGCACCGTGGCGACGATGTCGTTGGTGGCGAGCGCGATGTGCTGTACGCCCGGACCGCCGTAGAACTCCAGGTACTCGTCGATCTGCGACTTCTTCCTGGCGACGGCCGGCTCGTTGAGCGGGAACTTCACCTTGCGCTTGCCGTCGGCCACGACCTTCGACATCAGCGCGGAGTACTCGGTGGCGATGTCGTCGCCGACGAACTCCTTCATGTTGGTGAAGCCCATGACCTTGTTGTAGAAGGTCACCCACTCGTCCATCTTCCCGAGCTCGACGTTGCCCACGCAGTGGTCGATGGCCTGGAAGAAGCGCTGGGAGGGCGGCTCGACGATCGGCTTGGCGGCGGTGAAGCCGGGCAGGTAGGGGCCGTCGTAGCCGGAGCGCTCCACCAGGGTGTGGCGGGTCTCGCCGTAGGTGGCGATGGCGGCGAGCACCACGGTGCCGTGCTCGTCCTTGACCTCGTACGGCTCCTCCAGCCCGGTGGCGCCGTGCTCGATCGCGTAGGCGTACGCGGCGCGGGCGTCCGGCACCTCGATGGCCAGGTCGATGACGCCGTCGCCGTGCGCGGCGACGTGGTCGGCCAGCCACCGTCCGCGGTCGGTGGAGGGCTTGATGACCGAGGTGAGGACGAAGCGGGCGGAGCCCGACTCCAGGACGTAGGCGGCGGTCTCACGGCTGCCGTTCTCGGGGCCGGAGTAGGCCACGAGCTTCATGCCGAAGGCCGTGGAGTAGTAGTGCGCGGCCTGTTTGGCGTTGCCCACGGCGAAGACGACCGCGTCCATCCCCTTCACCGGGAAGGGATCGGCCTGCCGGGCGGTGCCAGGGGTGCTGTGGATGGTCTCAGTCATGGCCGCAGGCTCCCGCTGTTCCACAAGATGCGCAATAGTTCGTGTGGACGCTGAGCACTTTGTACAGTCGTTCTCCGGTGGCTCCGGGCGATCTGTACAGGATGACCACCAGGAGGTGGGTCGTGGGCATCGACGAGCTGGACGGCCGGCTGTTGGAGTTGCTGGCCGCCGAACCGCGCATCGGCGTGTTGGAGGCCTCCCGCCGGCTCGGCGTGGCCCGCGGCACCGTGCAGGCCCGGCTGGACCGGTTGCAGAGCAACGGGGTGATCCGCGGCTTCGGCCCCGACGTGGACCCGGCCGCCATCGGCTACCCGGTCACCGCCTTCGCCACGCTGGAGATCAGACAGGGCCAGGGCGGGGACGTGCGAGCCCACCTGGCGGCCGTCCCCGAGGTGCTGGAACTGCACACCATCACCGGCCGCGGCGACATGCTCTGCCGGCTGGTGGCCCGCTCCAACGCGGACCTCCAGCGGGTGATCGACAAGGTGGTGGGGTTCGAGGGCATCGTGCGGGCCTCGACGGCCATCGTCATGGAGAACCCGGTGCCGATGAGGATCGTCCCGCTGGTCCGCCAGGCCGCCGGGGACACCGACTGACCGGTGGCCGGATCCGGCGGGCGGCGACCGGACGGAGGCGCGCGTCAGGGCTCCGAGTCACCGGCGCGGTCGGCGGCCCCGGTCCCGGGGACGTCCGTACCGCGCGGCCCGGCCACGGCCGTGATCCGGTCGGGCGGGAAGCCCAACAGGCCCAGCAGGGTGACCAGTTCGTCCTGGAGTTCGGTGACGAACAGCTCCCGCTCCCACGGGGTCATGGCGATGTCGACGTCCTCCTCGCGGCGCCGGACGGCGGCGTCCACCCCGCCGACCACCCGCAGGAACAGCGCGAAGGCCGCCGGATCGAGACGCTCCTCCAGCTCCAGGAGGTACCACTCCGCACGCCGGTGGGCTTCGGCCCGGAAATCGTCCTTCGACATGGGGGAATGATGGCGGACACACCGTTCCGGCGGGACGAGTTCCGAAGAACTTTCGGCACATCCGGGGGCGGCCGCGACCCGTGCGGTCCACGGGACCGGTGGGGCGCCCGTCCCCGCCGGGGGCCGGCCCGCGCCCTCGACAGTCACAGCCCCGCCTCGTCCGTCCCGTCCGAGGGAGCCGCCAGCAGTCTCCCCAACCCCTCCTCCAGGCCCAGCCGTTCGCCCTCCCTCCCGGCCGGGACCGCGCGCAGCGTGCGCTCCAACCACGCCGCCACCGGGGCCGCCGGGGCCCGCAGCAGCGCGTCGCCGGTCGGCGAGGAGAGCGCGACGCACACCACGCCCCGCCCCTCCTCCACCGTGGCGGGCCAGACCCGCACGTCGCCCTGCCCGCAGGGCCTCGACAGCCCCTCCGACAACAGCTCGCGGGCGAACGACCAGCGCACCGGGCTGTCGGAGGGGGCGTCGAAGGTGATGTGCACCGCGTACGGGTCGTGGACGTGGTAGGCGAGCCGTGCCGGGACGGCGATGCTCCGCTCCGGGGACAACACCAGGTCCAGTACCAACTCCCGTTCGATGGGGGTCTCCATGCCGTGCGCCCTTTCGTGTGGCGTCTCTTCCGGGATTCTCCCGGCCCGCCAGAGGAGTGGGGACACCGCCCGGACGGCGTGGCGCCCGCCCGACGCGCTACGCGGACCCGGTTCCGTGTCGCTGGAAGGGGGGCGGGTCGCCGGTGGCCGGGGCGAGGGGCGTCCTCTCTCTGGTAGATGTGGACCCAGCGCCCCCCGGTCGTGCGGACCGGCGGGGAGCGGCACACGCCACGACAACGGCCGAGCAGATACGGGACCGTACACATGAGCGCCCCTCCGTCAGCATCCGCCAACGGCAGCCCGGGTCCGGGCTACTATCCCGACCCGTCCATTCCGGGGTACATCCGCTACTGGAACGGCGCCGCATGGGTACCGGGCACCAGCCGGCCCGAGCCCCGCGAGGGCGAGCCGATGCCCCCGGCACCGCCCGGGGTGCGGGTCCGGCAGTCCTCGGAGTCCTCCCCGGCCGCCCCCGCGTCCTTCCCGCCTCCCTCCTCGCCGTCGCCGCCGGGTCCGGCCGTGCCGCGGGAGCGGGAGGAGTCCCCGGCCGAGGAGACGGGGCCGGTCTTCCTGGACGAGGACGGCCCCGAGGACGCCGGGACCGCTCCGGCGCCCCCCGGTCCCGGCCCCGCCGCGTCCGCGCTGCCGGAGCCGCGCGGACGCGGCGAGGTGGACGTCCACCCCGGTGGCCGGTCCGAGCCCGTGAGCGTCTGGCGGGCGGATCCCTCGCGGCAGTCCGGACCCGACGGCGAGCGGGAGGGCCGGGTCTCCTGGGGCGCGGGCACCGCGAACGCCCCGGGCGCCCCCCGGGGCGTCCCGGAACTCGGCGCGGGCCCCGACCCCCGGGCCCTGGGGCCGGGTTCCGACCCGCGCGGCACCCGGGGCCCCGGCGACACGGGCGGCACGGCGGACCGGGACGGCGCCGGCGACGTGCCCGTCCAGGGGGACGGGACCATGCGGATGCGCCCCGTACGTCCCGCCGGCGGTGGGGACACCGTGGGGCTGCGCCGTCCCGAGGCCGCCCCGCCCGCTCTCCCGGCCCAGGGCGTTCCCGCGCCGAACGCTCCCGCGCCGAACTCCCCGGCGTTCGTCGCACCGTCCCCGGCGGCTCCCGCGCCGGGCGTCCCCGCCCCCGCGCCGGGCGTCCCCGCCCCCGCGCCCGCCGTGAACACCCCCACGCCGGGCGATCCCGCGCAGCCCTCGTGGACGCGGCAGGTACGCGAACTCGCCCAGCGCGCGCCGTCCCCCGCCGCCCCCGCACCGAACGTTCCCGCGCCCGCGGCGAATCCCCCCGCGTCCACCCCGGGGCTGCCGCCGCAGCCCGGGCGGCCGGGCGGCCCCGACGGGGTGACGCCCTGGCGCCCCCCGGCCGACGACCCCTTCCTGCGGGCCGCGCGGCAACAGGCGCGCCCCGCCGGGCTCGGACGACGGCTGGGCGCGCGGCTCGTCGACGGCCTGCTCACCGTCGCGGTGACCGGGGCGGTGGCCTTCCCGTTCGTCGGTCCCACTGTCGACCACTTCCGCGAGCGGGTGGAGGAGGTCGAACGGGCCGGAGTGACCCGCCAGGTGTGGCTGGTCGACGGCACCACCGGCGTCTACCTGGCGATCGTGCTCGGCGCCTTCCTCCTCTTCGGCCTCCTCTACGAGGTGCTGCCCACCGCGCGCTGGGGCCGTACGCTCGGCAAGAGACTGTTCGGCGTCACGGTGCTCGACATCGAGGGCCAGGACACCCCCTCGTTCGGGGCCGCGCTGCGCCGCTGGTTGGTGTACGGCGTGCTCTCCCTGCTGGCGGTCGGTGTGGTGAACGTCCTGTGGTGCCTGTTCGACCGGCCGTGGCGGCAGTGTTGGCACGACAAGGTCGCGCGCACCTTCGTCGCCCGCGGTTCGGGAGAGACGGGCCTGACCGGCTGACGGGCCGTCCGGCCGGTGGATCGGACCCTGTCCCGTCCGCCGGGGGTGGGGCCGGACCTCCGGTGAACGCCCCCTGGTCCACTGTCCGGTCCGCCGCCCGGTCCGCTGCCCGGTCCGCCGTCTGACCCGCCGTCGGTCTTCCGCCGGTGCGCGGGGGGCGCACGGAGCCGTGTCGCAGCCCCGGCGTTCACCGCCGAGCGGGCAGGAGTGTCCGGAATCCGTAGCTGGATGGTCGGCCACCGTACTTGTGTGGCGTGTTCAAATCAAGGTCTGTTTTTTCGCTCTTCGCTCGTGTCGAATGCCTCCACACGTGTGGACACACGTGCCATGGCCATGCATGGGGAGGGCAATACCTAGTGAAGAGCCAACGGAGGACCATCAGATCCGCCGCACTGGCCACGACGGTCGCCGTCATCGGTGCGACCTTTCTGACCGCGGGCACTGCCTACGCCAGTGAGGGAACCGCACCCGACGGCCGCGACCCGGCCGCGGCGGAGCACAGTGACCACGCCAAGGACAAGGGTCACCGGCACGGCAAGACCAAAGACGGCAAGCACGTGGCCCACGACCTGCCCGGTCCGCTGACCAAGAAGCAGCGTTCCCAGCGGCTCGCGGCCCTTGAGCGCCTGGCCTCCGGTCAGAAGCCCGTGACCAAGAACGGCACCAAGGTCATGAAGCTCGGCGACGAGAAGTACGTCGAGATGGAGCAGACCAAGACCGACAAGATCTTCACGATCCTGCTCGAGTTCGGCGACAAGATCGACCCGAGGTACGGCGGTACCCCCGGTCCGCTGCACAACCAGATAGCCAAGCCCGACCGCGAGCAGGACAACACCACGCTCTGGAAGGAGGACTTCAGCCAGGAGCACTTCGAGGAGATCTACTTCGGAGAGGGCGAGGGCTCGCTCAAGACCTACTACGAGACCCAGTCCTCCGGGAAGTACTCCGTCGACGGCATGGTCTCCGACTGGGTCAAGATCGACTACAACGAGGCCCGCTACGGCAACAACGCCTGCGGTCAGAGCACCTGCAACACCGTCTGGGACGCCGTCCGCGACGGCGTGAACCAGTGGGTCGAGGACCAGAAGGCCGCCGGCCGCACCACCGAGGAGATCAAGGCCCAGCTGGCCGAGTACGACCAGTGGGACCGCTACGACTTCGACGGTGACGGCGACTTCAACGAGGCCGACGGCTACATCGACCACTTCCAGTTCGTCCACGCCGGCGAGGACGAGTCGGCCGGTGGCGGCGCGCAGGGCGAGGACGCCATCTGGGCCCACCGCTGGTACGCCTACGGCACCGACTACGGCAGCACCGGGCCGGACTTCAACAAGGCCGGCGGCACCCAGATCGGCGACACCGGCATCTGGGTCGGCGACTACACCGTGCAGCCCGAGAACGGCGGCCTGGGCGTCTTCGCCCACGAGTACGGCCACGACCTCGGCCTGCCGGACCTGTACGACACCGCCGGCGGTGAGAACTCCACCGCCTTCTGGACCCTGATGTCGTCCGGTTCCTGGCTGAACAACGGCAAGGACGCCATCGGCGACTGGGCGGGCGAGATGACCGCCTGGGACAAGCTGACGCTGGGTTGGCTGGACTACGAGACGGCCAAGGCCGCCACCAAGTCCGTCCACAAGCTGGGCGTCTCGGCGAAGCAGGGCAAGGACCCGCAGGCGCTGATCGTCGAACTCCCCGAGAAGGAGGTCACGACCACCGTCGTCGAGCCCGCCGCCGGCTCCAAGCAGTGGTGGAGCGGCAGCGGTGACGACCTGCGCAACTCCCTGACCCGCACCGTCGACCTGACCGGCGCCTCCGCCGCGTCGCTCGACCTCAAGGGCTGGTGGGAGATCGAGGCCGGGTACGACTACCTCTACACGCAGGTCTCCACCGACGGTGGCGCCACCTGGACCGCCCTGGACGGCACCAGGAACGGCGAGGCCATCGGCCGCGACGCCAGCGGTGCCCCGGCCCTGGACGGGGAGTCCGGCGGCTGGGCCGACCTCTCCTTCCCGCTGGACGCCTACGCGGGCCAGGAGATCCAGCTCCGCTTCCACTACCGCACCGACGGCGGCGTCGCGGAGAAGGGCTTCACGGCCGACGACATCACCATCACCGCCGACGGCGAGGCGATCCTCACCGACGGCGCCGAGGGCGACGACAACGGCTGGACGGCGACCGGCTTCTCCCGCATCGGGGAGTCGTTCACCAACTCCTACCCGCAGTTCTACATCGCCGAGAACCGGCAGTACGTCTCGTACGACAAGACGCTGAAGACCGGTCCGTACAACTTCGGTTGGCAGAACACCCGCTCCGACTGGGTCGAGCGCTACTCGTACCAGAACGGTCTGCTGATCTGGCTGTGGGACACCTCCCAGCTGGACAACAACACCAGCGTCCACCCGGGTGAGGGTCTGGTCCTGCCGATCGACGCCCACCCGGAGGCGGAGAGGTGGTCGGACGGGACGCTGATGCGCAACCGCATCCAGTCCTACGACTCCACCTTCAGCTGGTTCCCGACGCGGGGCATGACCCTGCACAAGAACGGCGAGCCCACCAAGATCGACTGGAAGCTGGGCAAGCCCGTCTTCGACGACCGCAAGGGCACCTACTGGGACCCGGCCAACCCGACCGCGAGCGTGAAGGTGCCCGACACCAACACGCGGATCACCATCCTCGGCCAGCCGCTGCACGGCAGGACGATGACGGTCATGGTCGGCCCCTCTTCGCGGAAGTGATCGACTTCTCCATCGATCGTTGAGGTCGACCGACAGCCGGCCGGTCGCCGCCCCTGCTGGGCGGCGGCCGGCCGCGTCGTGAGCGGGTATCGTTCCGCACCGGCCGGCCCCTTTGCGGGCGTGATGTATAACGGGGGAGTGGTGAACATGGCAGGTGGTGGTTGGACACGGCTGCCGGACGGCAGCGTGGTCGTGGCCCTCTCGGTGCCCCGGCCCGGAGACGGCGGCCGGCGCGTCCGCTTCCTGGTGCACGCGGCCAACCGCGCCCGCGCCCTGACCCGGCTGCGGAACCTGGGGCTGCGCGCGGTCTACCTGCGCGGCAACACCGAGCCCCCCACCCCCGACGAGATCACCGCCGTGCTGCACCACCCCGACGGCCTGGTCTGGCGCCCGGCGCCCGGGGAAGGCGGCGCAGGAGGCGACCGCACCGACGACACGGGCGGCTTCTGGCGGCCCGTGGGCGCCCTGCGCCGGGCCCCCACCGGCTGAGCGGCCCCCGGTGCGCCGGCCCCTCGGCGTCCGAGGGCCCGTACCGCCTCGTGAGCCCCTCCGCGCCCCCGACCGCCCCCTCCCGGCCCCGACGCCCCGGAGGGCGCGTACGCCCCTCCCAGGGCCCTCCAGGGGTGCTTCCGCCGCCCCGGACGCGTCAGGCGCTCCGGACCACCGGCTCGCCGGACAGTTCCACGCCCGCCTCGCGCATCTCCTCCAGGGCCCGCTCGGTGGTCGGCGCGGCGACCCCGGCCGTCATCCCGAGCAGCACCCGCGTGCGGAAGCCCTCGCGCGCCGCGTCCAGGGCGGTGGCGCGGACGCAGTGGTCGGTGGCGATGCCGACCAGGTCCACCTCCGTGACGTCCCGGGAGCGCAGCCACCGGGCGAGCGCGGTGCCGTTCTCGTCCTTCCCCTCGAAGCCGCTGTAGGCCGCGGCGTACGCGCCCTTGTCGAAGACCGCGTCGATGGAGCCGGAGGCCACGGCCGGGGCGAAGTTCGGGTGGAACCCCACGCCCTCGGTCCCGGCCACGCAGTGCGCGGGCCAGGAGTGGCGGAAGTCGGGGTGGTCCGAGAAGTGGTCACCGGGGGAGACGTGGTGGTCACGGGTGGCCACCACGTGGCGGTATCCGGCGGTGGTCTGCCCGACGAGGTCGGTGATGGCCGCGGCCACGTCGGCGCCTCCGGCCACCGCGAGGCTGCCGCCCTCACAGAAGTCGTTCTGGACGTCCACGACGATCAGTGCCCGGTGCATGACGCACACCTTTCCGCTGGATGGTGGGTGGGGGGTCGGCGATGGTTCGATGTGTGTGGTGCGGGGCCGGCGTGGCGGACGCCGGGCGGCCCCGTGTCCGACCTTAGACACCCGACGTCCGCTCCGGGAGACGCGCGGCCGGCCCGCGCGCCCCGTCGCCCCGTGCCGTCCGGTTCAGCCGGAGACGTACTCGGTGGGCAGCACCGGCTCGCCGCGCGAGAGCTGCGTCGCCGACAGCGGGAGTCCGTCCCGGGCCCGCACGTGCCGCTCGCGGGCCGCCTCCAACCGCTCGCGCGCCACGACCTCGCCGCCGCGCACCAGGTCCACCAGGAGCTGGTGCGCGGCCAGTTCCTCCGGTACCTCGCCGGTGCCCACGACCTCGGCCTCCGCCATGCCGTCCGCGTCCGGGCGGCGCGCGGCCCACTTGACGCCGCCCACCGACAGCTTCCCGCCCATCGACTTCTTCGCCACCGGTCGCAGCGGGGCGTCGGGGGCGTCGGAGTCGGCCCGGGCCACCAGTTTGTAGACCATGGCGGCCGTCGGATGGCCGCTGCCGGTGACGAGCTGGGTGCCCACCCCGTAGGCGTCCACGGGGGCGACGGCCAGCGAGGCGATGGCGTACTCGTCCAGGTCGCTGGTCACGACGATCCTCGTGTCCCGGGCTCCCAGCTCGTCGAGCTGCTGCCGCACCCGGTGGGCGAGCAGCAGCAGGTCGCCGGAGTCGATGCGGACGGCGCCCAGGCCCGGCCCGGCCACCTCCACGGCGGTGCGCACGGCCTCGGCGACGTCGTAGGTGTCCACCAGGAGCGTGGTGCCGGCGCCCATGGACTCCACCTGCGCGGTGAAGGCGTCGCGCTCGGTGTCGTGCAGCAGGGTGAAGGAGTGGGCGCTGGTGCCGACGGTGGGAATGCCGTAGCGGAACCCCGCGGCCAGGTCGGAGGTGGAGGAGAAGCCGCCCACGTACGCGGCCCGGGCCGCGGCCACCGCCGACAGTTCGTGGGTGCGTCGGGCGCCCATCTCGATCAGCGGGCGGTCGCCGGCGGCGACGGCCATCCGGGACGCGGCGGCGGCGACGGCCGAGTCGTGGTTGAGGATCGACAGGATGACCGTCTCCAGCAGCACGCACTCGGCGAAGGAGCCCTCCACGCGCATGATCGGCGAGCCGGGGAAGTAGACCTCGCCCTCGGGGTAGCCCTTGATGTCGCCGCGGAAGCGGTAGTCCGCCAACCAGGCCAGGGTCGGCTCGTCCACCACGCCCCGCTCGCCCAGGAAGCGCAGGATCTCCGGCTCGAAGCGGAAGTTCTCCACCGCGTCCAGCACCCGCCCGGTGCCCGCCACCACGCCGTAGCGGCGCCCCTCGGGCAGTCGGCGGGCGAAGACCTCGAAGGCCGAGCGCCGATGGGCGGTCCCACCGCGCAACGCGGCCTGGACCATGGTGAGTTCGTAGTGGTCCGTGAAGAGCGCGGTCGACGGCACGGCGACCGGCAGGCCCAGGTCTGCTGTGTTCATGGTGAGGATGGTACCCCTTATCTCGTCAGTTTGACGATATCTGGTGGCGCGAACGCCCCGGAACACGCCGGACACCACCGAGGGGCCGTTTGCGCCACCACCCCGTGCGGGTGGCAGCATGGACCCGTGAGCGACGACACACCCAGGACGGTGACGCCCCCCGCCGTGGCGGCGCGGCCGCGCGCCGCGGGCCGCGTACCCGGCCCGCGTGCCGCCCATGTGGTGGCCGCTGCCGCCGCGGCCGGTGCGTCGGCCGGTGCGTCGACCGGCGCGGTCCTGGCGTCGGTCGCCCCCACCGAGATCACCCGCCCCGCGTCGGAGGAGGAGGTCCGTCCGGTCTCCGAACCGGACGTCCCCTGGGTGACGGTCGTCCACAACGACCCGGTGAACCTGATGAGCTACGTGACCTACGTGTTCCAGAGCTACTTCGGGTACCCGAAGGAGAAGGCCAGGAAGCTGATGCTGGACGTCCACAACAAGGGGCGCGCGGTCGTCTCCAGCGGGACCCGCGAGGAGATGGAGCGCGACGTGCAGGCCATGCACGGGTACGGCCTGTGGGCCACCCTCCAGCAGGACCGCTGATGGCGGGGCTCTTCGAACCCGCGACCGGCGTGCCCGGCGGCGCCGCCGTCGCGCTCGACGAGGTGGAGATCTCCATCCTGCGCAGCCTCGCCGTGCAGCTCCTGGAGCTGGTCGGTCCGGGCCCCGGGGCCGAGCCGGCCGAGGGCGAGGAGCGGGATCCGCTGGCCGAGCTGATGGCCGACGGCCCCACCGAGCCCCCGTCCGATCCCGCCCTGGCCCGGCTCTTCCCCGACGCCTACGGGGGTCCCGGTGTCGAACGGGACGAGGAGACGGCGGCCGCGGCCGCGGAGTTCCGCCGCTACACCGAGAACGAACTGCGCGCCCGCAAGCGCGAGGACGGCCTGGCGGTCGTGCGGGCCCTGGACTCCCTCACTCCGGCCGGCGACGGGGGAGCGGTGCTGACCCTCGCCCCCGAGCAGGCGCGGCAGTGGCTCGGCACGCTCAACGACCTGCGGTTGGCGATCGGCGCACGCCTGGAACTCGCCACCGACGAGGACGGGGACGAACTGTACGCGCTGCCGGACGGCGATCCGCGCAAACCGATGGCGATGGCGTACCTGTGGCTGGGGGCTCTGCAGGAGTCCCTGGTGCAGACGCTGATGTTCTGAAGCGAACACGCTCGGTAGTCAGAAGGGTTCGGTATTCGGACGGTGCGTGCGCGTGTGCGTGCGTTACGTCCTTTTTGGTTGGTTATCTTCGTTCGTGATCCGACCGTAATATGGACATGTGATCTGCATCACATTTTACTGGTAGCGCAGCGTGGTAGGAACTCCCAACCCGTTTTCCCGGAGCCCACACTCCGCGGACCGCGGTGAAGACTGCGTTCGGCCCCACACGGACAGCGACGTTCGTTCCGTCCGTCACGCATCCGGCAGCCACCGCTGCGCCACACTTCCGCAGCCGCATGAGCCAGAGGTAGCCCATGGCAAACACCGAAGCCTCCTGGACCGACTCGGTCGAAGACGCCGTGAACAGCGTCTTCGAACCGGTCTCGAAGTTCCTCGGCGACATCGTCTTCTACACGGTCAACATCTTCGGGACCGACTTTCCCCTGATCGTCGGTTGGCTGGTCGTGGCCGGGGCCGTCTTCTCCGCCTACTTCGGCCTCGCCCAGCTCCGGCACCTGAAGCTCGCCTACCGACTGGTCCGGGGCAAGTACGACCAGCAGGACGCCCCCGGCGAGGTCAACCACTTCCAGGCGCTGACCTCGGCCGTCGCCGGCACGGTCGGTCTGGGCAACATCGCCGGCGTGGCCATCGCGATCTCCATCGGCGGCCCCGGCGCCACCTTCTGGATGATCCTGTGCGGCCTCCTCGGCATGGCCACCAAGTTCGTGGAGTGCACGCTCGGCGTGAGGTACCGCCAGGTGCACGCCGACGGCACCGTCTCCGGTGGCCCCATGTTCTACCTGCGCAGAGGACTGGCCGAGCGCGGCCTGCCGAGCCTCGGCAAGGTGCTCGCCGTCCTGTCGGCCGTCATGCTGCTGTTCTTCTCCTTCTTCGGCGGCAACCTCTTCCAGATCAACCAGAGCCTGGAGCAGGTCCAGTCCGTCACGGGTGGTGAGGACAGCATCTTCAGCACCTCCGGCGGCTCCCTGGTGTACGGCGCGCTGATCGCGGCCCTGGTGGCCCTGGTGCTCATCGGCGGCATGCGGTCCATCGGCGCCGTCACCAGCCGCCTGGTGCCGTCGATGGCGGTCCTCTACATCCTGGCCTGTCTGCTGGTCATCGGGTTCAACATCGACGCGGTGCCGGGCGCCGTCGCCACGATCGTCACCGAGGCGTTCGCCCCCGAAGGGGTGGCGGGCGGCTTCCTCGGCGCGCTCATCCAGGGCTTCAGGCGAGCCGCCTTCTCCAACGAGGCCGGCATCGGCTCCGCGCCCATCGTCCACTCCGCGGTGAAGACCAAGCACCCCGCCACCGAGGGCGTGGTGGCGATGCTGGAGCCGTTCATCGACACCGTCGTCGTCTGCACCATGACCGCCCTGACGATCGTCATCGCGGGCGGGCCCCTCTACCAGGAGACCCGCCAGGCGGCGACCTCGGGCGGAGAGGTCGACACCAGCACCGGCTACGGGATCTCCATCACCTCGGACGCCTTCGACACCGCGCTGCCCTGGTTCCCGTACCTGCTGACCATCGCCGTGGTGCTCTTCGCCTTCTCGACGGTCATCACCTGGGGCTACTACGGGCTCAAGTGCTGGGGCTTCCTCTTCGGACACAGCCGGACCAAGGACCTGGTCTTCAAGGTGATCTTCTGCGGCATCATCGTCAGCGGTGCGCTGCTCTCCCTGGGCGTGCTGGTCGACCTGGCGGACGCGTCGCTGTTCCTGGCGGCACTGTTCAACATCGTCGGCCTCTACCTGCTGGCGCCCGTCGTCAAGAGGGAACTGCACCGGGTCCTGGAGTACGTCCGTCGTCGGGACGCCGGCGAGACCGAGGAGGAGATCGAGGCGGCCGAGGCGGCCACCGGACCCGTCTCCCGGGGCGGCGACGGCACCACCTCGCTCACCAAGTGACCCACCCGGAACCAGGGGTTCCGGGCGATGGGAGGGGCCCCGCCGTACCGCACACCGGTACGGCGGGGCCCCTCCCGCACGTCCTGCCTATGCTGTCGGCCATGCTGACCATCACCCAGGAGCTGCACGACAGGATCGTCGCGCACGCCCGCCAGGACCACCCCGACGAGGCCTGCGGCGTCATCGCGGGCCCGGCCGGCAGTGACCGCCCCGAGCGCTTCGTCCCCATGCTGAACGCGGCCCGCTCGCCCACGTTCTACGAGTTCGACTCCACGGACCTGCTCAAGCTCTACCGCGAGATGGACGACCGCGACGAGGAACCCGTCGTCATCTACCACTCGCACACCGCCACCGAGGCCTACCCCTCGCGCACCGACATCTCCTACGCCAACGAGCCCGGCGCCCACTACGTGCTGGTCTCCACCGCCGAGTGCGGCAACGACGAGGGCCCCTTCTCCTTCCGCTCCTTCCGCATCGTGGCCGGCGAGGTCACGGAGGAGGAGGTCAGGATCGTCCCCGCCTACGAGGGATGACCTCCGGGCCGGCCCCGAAGGACCGAGCGATCCGCACCGCCGCGCGGGACGGCCGCCCGCGCGGCGGGTCCGACGTCGAGGGGTCCGACGTCGAGGGGTGAGACGGCCGGGTCCGCATCATGGGACCGCCATCCGGTTCGGCGGTCGGGAATCGTTACGATGAGCCCATGGTTAACCACGATGTGAGCGACAACAACCCGGGGACGCCCCCGGGCACGCTGCTCGTGGCGCGCCTGCACGTCGACCTGTGCCGCATCGCCAGCGCCATGGGGGCTCCCCGGCGCGGCGAGGGGACGTGTCGGCGCCGTGCCGCCCGCGGCTGACCGGGCGCACCCCACCGCGCGGCCCCGGCCGTGCCCGCTCACGCACCGCACCCCGCACGGCCCGCGCACGCTTCCAGCTTCTCCGCCTCTCCCACAGGAGCACACCCATGGCCATCGAGGTCCGCATCCCGACCATCCTCCGCACCTACACCGACGGCCGGAAGTCCGTCGAGGGCAACGGCGGCACCCTCGCCGAACTCATCGAGGACCTGGAGACCCGGCACAGCGGCATCCGGGAGCGTCTGGTGGACGGCGGCGAGCTGCGCCGCTTCGTGAACGTCTACCTCAACGACGAGGACGTCCGCTTCCTGGACGGGATCTCCACCAAGCTCAGCGACGGCGACAACGTGACCATCCTCCCCGCGGTCGCCGGAGGCGCTGCCGGGGCGCGGCCCCGTCCGGCCGGGACGGCGGTCGGGCGACGGGAGGGCATGCGCTGATGCGCTACGACTCGCCGATCGCCGCGGTGGGCAACACCCCCCTGGTGCACCTGCCGCGGCTCTCGCCCTCCGAGGACGTCCGCATCTGGGCCAAGCTGGAGGACCGCAACCCCACCGGCTCGATCAAGGACCGCCCGGCCCTCCACATGATCGAGCAGGCCGAGAAGGACGGCCGGCTCACCCCCGGCCGCACCATCCTGGAGCCCACCTCCGGCAACACCGGCATCTCGCTGGCCATGGCGGCCAAGCTCAAGGGCTACCGCATGGTCTGCGTCATGCCGGAGAACACCAGCGCCGAGCGCCGCCAACTGCTGGCCATGTGGGGAGCCGAGATCATCTCCTCCCCGGCCGCCGGCGGCTCCAACACCGCCGTGCGCGTCGCCAAGGAGCTGGCCGCCGAGCACCCCGACTGGGTCATGCTCTACCAGTACGGCAACCCCGACAACGCCGGCGCCCACTACACCGGCACCGGCCCCGAGATCCACGCCGACCTGCCCTCCATCACCCACTTCGTCGCCGGTCTGGGCACCACCGGCACCCTGATGGGCGCGGGCCGCTACCTGCGGGAGAAGGTCCCCGGCATCCGGATCGTCGCCGCCGAACCGCGCTACGACGACCTCGTCTACGGCCTGCGCAACCTCGACGAGGGCTTCGTCCCCGAGCTGTACGACGAGTCCGTCCTCACCACCCGCTACTCCGTCGGCTCCGAGGACGCCGTCACCCGCACCCGCGAACTCCTCGCCCAGGAGGGCATCTTCGCCGGCGTCTCCACCGGCGCCGCCCTCCACGCCGCCATCGGCGTCGGACGCAAGGCCGTCAAGGCCGGGGAGAGCGCCGACATCGTCTTCATCGTCGCCGACGGCGGCTGGAAGTACCTGTCCACCGGCATCTACACCGCGCCCAGCACCGAGGCCGCCGTCGAGGCGCTCCAGGGACAGCTCTGGGCCTGAGTCCACCAGGCCCCGGCCGCCCGGTCCGCCGCACCCGCACCGTGCCCCGGCCGCTCCCGCCGCTCCCGGCCCCGTCCGCGCGGCCGGGAGCGGCGGGAGCGGGGCGTCGGGGCGGCGACCGGCGGGGCACGGCACGAGCGGGAACCGGACGGCGCGGGACGGCCGCCGGCGCCCCCGCGAACCACCGTGAACACCCGCTCCGCGCCGGTCCCCCGCCCTGGTGATTCCAGCCACAACGGAGCCCCGTGGAGGAGTCACGGGCGCCCACGCGCCTTACGCTCAGGTAACCCCCCTTCCCGGGCCACGGAGGTTCCTTCCCCTATGAAGCTCACCGTCGTCGGCTGCTCGGGATCGTTCCCGTCCGCGGAATCGGCCTGCTCCAGCTACCTCGTCGAGGCCGACGGCTACCGGCTCCTGCTCGACATGGGCAACGGTGCCCTCGGCGAACTGCAGCGCCACTGCGGCCTCTACGACCTCGACGCCGTCATCCTCAGCCATCTCCACGCCGACCACTGCATCGACATGTGCGCCTACTTCGTGGCTCGGTACTACCGGCACGAGGGCGGACGCTGCGAACCCATCCCCGTGTACGGCCCCCGGGGCACCGAACAGCGGCTCACCACCGCCTACGCCGACACCCCCACCGAGAAGTCCATGAGCGAGGTCTTCGACTTCCACGACCTCGCCCCCCGGTCCCGCTTCCGGCTCGGCCCGCTGACCGTCACCGCCGACCGGGTCCGCCACCCGGTGGAGACCTACGGCTTCCGCGTCGAGCACGGTGGCAAAAGCCTCGCCTACTCCGGCGACAGCGGCCCCTGCGACGCCCTGTGCGACCTGGCCCGGGACACCGACCTCTTCCTGTGCGAAGCCTCCTTCACCGACGGCAAGGAGGACCTCCCCGAGCTGCACCTCAACGGCCGGCAGGCCGGCGAGTGCGCCGAGCGGGCCGGGGCGGCACGGCTCGTCCTCACCCACATCCCGCCGTGGACCGACCCCCGGCACAACCTGCGCGACGCCGAGACCGCCTTCGGCGGGCCCGTGGAGATGGCCCGCCCCGGAGCCGTCTACGAACTCTGACGCCCCCGCCGGGGGGGGGTCGGGACCGACGGCCCCGGCCCCGCGCCTACGCCCGGTACCGGGCCCGGTCCTCCTCGGCGGCCTCCTTTCCCGGTTCCTCCGGATCCTCCGGTTCCCGCCCCGGTGTCGGCAGGTCGAACCGCAGGATCGCGAACCGGAAGACCACGTAGTACACCCCCGCGAAGCACAGCCCGAGCAGCACCAGCAACCACGGCCGCGACGCGATCCCCAGGTTCAGCAGGAAGTCGATCGCGCCCGCCGAGAAACCGAAGCCGTCCCGGGCCCCCAGCGCCCAACTCAGCGCCATCGAGGCTCCCGTCAACACCGCGTGGACCGCGTACAGCGCCGGCGCGACGAAGACGAAGGCGAACTCGATCGGTTCCGTCACCCCCGTCACGAAGGCCGTCAGCGCGATCGAGAACATCATCCCGCCCACCGCCTTGCGCCGCTCCGGGCGGGCGCAGTGGTACATCGCCAGACAGGCCGCCGGCAGGGCGAACATCATGATGGGGAAGAAACCGGTCATGAACTGCCCCGCCGTCGGATCCCCGTGCAGGAACCGGGCGATGTCCCCCTGGTACCGGACCCCGTCGTCCTCGTACGAACCGGCCTGGAACCACGGGAAGGAGTTCAGCAGGTGGTGCATCCCGACCGGGATCAGCGCCCGGTTGGCCACGCCGAAGACGCCCGCCCCCAGCGCGCCGGAGCCCACCAGCCACTCACCGAGGCCGTGGATGGCCGCCCCCAGCACCGGCCAGACGTAGCCGAAGACGATCCCCAGCCCCAGTCCCGCGAACGACGCCAGGATCGGCACCAACCGCCGACCGCCGAAGAACCCCAGCCAGTCCGGCAGCTTCTTGCGGTGGTACCGCTGGTACAGCAGCGCGGTGACGATCCCCATCACCACGCCCCCCAGCACTCCGGCGTCGGCCGGCTGGGGCTCCCCCTCCACGGGCGGCAGGCCGGGATCGTCGAAGACGGCCATCACCTGGCGGAAGACCAGATAGCCCACCACCGCCGCCAACCCGGTCGAACCGTCCGCCCGCCGGGCGAAACCGACCGCGATGCCCACGGCGAACAGCAACGGCAGGTTGTCCAGCAACGCACCGCCGCCCGCCGCCAGGAACTCGGCGATCCGGTTGACGACGGCCGGGAGGCCCTCCCGGCCGAGCATGTCCTCGTAGCCCAGTCGGACCATCAGCGCCGCCGCCGGCAGGGTGGCGATCGGCAGCATCAGACTGCGGCCGACGCGCTGGGCCACCGCCATCGCCCCTGAGCCCCGGCCCTTCCGGCCGTCGGGTGCCTGAGCTGCGGCCGTGGTCATCGACTACCTCCCGTGGGGCCGTACGGAACGCACCGTGAAATCATCCAGGCAGGTTGTAACACGAATAAAAGCCCCAACCGGCGCGAGCCGGGCCGAAGCCCCGCGACGGGAGGGGAGTGTGCCGGAATGCAGTACGCGCGGGCCCGGCGCCCGTCACCCCGCCGCCCCCTGCCGCCGCCCGGCGGCCGGAGGAGCGGTGCGGAACGGCGGAGAACCGTCGGGGTGCCCCGCCGCGAAGGTTTACATAACGTGGACGAAAGACCAGGGAAACGACGGACCCGGCCGAACGGGGCGTCGAACCCGCGAACCGGGGCACAGGACCGGACGCCGGACCACCGGCGGCCACCGGCCGGAACGACCGACAAGGACGGAAGACATGATCGACGGCACGGGCGACAGGACCACCGGCAAGGCGGAGAGCATCGTCGTCGGACTCGGTGGCATCGACAACATCATCGAGATCGAGGGCTGCGTCACCCGCCTCCGCACCGAGGTCGAGGACCCCTCGCGCATCGACGAGGCCGCGCTCAAGGCCGCCGGAGCCCACGGCGTCGTCAGGATGGGAACCGCCGTCCAGGTCGTCATCGGCACCGACGCCGACCCCATCGCCGCCGAGATCGAGGACATGATGTGAACCGGGCGGCCGGCCGGACGCGCCCACCCACCGCACCACCCACCGCACCGGCCGCCCACCACCGGCACCACCGCGACACACGCCCAAAACGGTCGCCCCACCCCTGCGACTAGGCTCGCCCCCATGTCACGCATCGACGGCCGCACACCCGAACAACTCCGCCCCGTCACCATCGAACGCGGCTGGAGCAAACACGCCGAGGGCTCCGTCCTCGTCTCCTTCGGC
The DNA here is from genome assembly GCF_009709575.1 of Streptomyces taklimakanensis. Classification (NCBI taxonomy): domain Bacteria; kingdom Bacillati; phylum Actinomycetota; class Actinomycetes; order Kitasatosporales; family Streptomycetaceae; genus Streptomyces; species Streptomyces taklimakanensis. The sequence continues at coordinate 2,010,947 of NZ_WIXO01000001.1, read as the reverse complement.
GACACCCGAGTCCTCTGCACCGCCAGCGTCACCGAAGGCGTACCCCGCTGGCGCAAGGGCAGCGGCGAAGGCTGGATCACCGCCGAGTACGCCATGCTCCCCCGCTCCACCAACACCCGCGGCGACCGTGAGTCCGTCCGCGGGAAGATCGGCGGACGCACCCACGAGATCTCCCGCCTCATCGGCCGGTCCCTCCGCGCCGTCGTCGACCTCAAGGCCCTCGGCGAGAACACCGTCGTCCTCGACTGCGACGTCCTCCAGGCCGACGGCGGGACCCGCACCGCCGCCATCACCGGCGCCTACGTCGCCCTCGCCGACGCCCTCACCTGGGCCCGCGACAACAAGCTCGTCCGCGCCAAGGCCCAACCCCTGACCGGCACCGTCTCCGCCGTCAGCGTCGGCATCGTCGACGGCACCCCCCTCCTCGACCTCCGCTACGAGGAGGACGTCCGCGCCGAAACCGACATGAACGTCGTCTGCACCGGCGACGGCCGCTTCGTCGAGGTCCAGGGCACCGCCGAGGGAAGCCCCTTCGCCCGCGCCGAACTCGACGCCCTCCTCGACCTCGCCGTCGCGGGCTGCGCCCAACTCGACGGAGCACAGCGCCAGGCGCTCTCCACCCGGTGACCACCCCCGGAGGAGCGGCGGAACCCGCGGTCCCGATCGACGGGGCGGACGCCGGGAGCGTCACGCGTCCGAAGAACACGGAGACGCGCGGAACTTTGCGAGCGCTTTACGCGTCATAGAGGGCACGGGCCGTACGGGTCGAGCCGTACGGCCCGTCCAGGCATCGCCCGAGCACTGCCCGAGCATCTCCCAAGCACCGTCCAGTCGCCTCGTAGAGGCCCGACAGAAGGGGCCCCATGCGCCGCCGCCGGACCATCCTCGCAACCCTCGTCCCCCTCGCCCTCGCCGTGCCCCTGTCGGGCTGCAGCGCGGTCCAGAACGCCCTGGACTGCGCCAACACCGCCGTCGTCGTCGACAGCGCCGGCGCCCTCCAGCAGGCCGTCGCCGACGGCGTCGAGAACCCCGCCGAGATCAACGAGTCCCTGGACCGCATCGACACCAACCTCGACAAGATCGCCGACAGCACCGAAAACCCCGACATCACCAAGGTCGTCGACGACCTCCGGCAGGCCGCCGACAACGTCCGCGAATCCGTCGAACAGGGCAAGGCCCCCGACGCCGGCCCCGTCGTCGACGCCGCCGACGAACTCACCCAGGTCTGCTCGCCCGCCTGACCGAGGGCGCTTCGGCGGACGGGCCACCCGGTGACGGCCGACCGCCCCCGCGGCACGGCCGGCACACCGGGATAATCGGATCCCATGAGCCAGCGCCTGATCCTCGCCACCCGCAACGCCCACAAGGTCCGCGAACTGGAGGCCATCCTCTCCGCCGCCGGACTCGACCTCGACCTCGTCGGCGCCGACGCCTACCCCGAGGTCCCCGACGTCAAGGAGACCGGCACCACCTTCGCCGAGAACGCGCTCCTCAAGGCCCGCACCCTCGCCCGCGCCACCGGCCTCCCCGCCGTCGCCGACGACTCCGGGCTGTGCGTCGACGTTCTCGGCGGAGCCCCCGGCATCTTCTCCGCCCGCTGGGCGGGACGCCACGGCGACGACAAGGCCAACCTCGACCTGCTGCTCGCCCAGCTCTCCGACATCGCCGACCCCCACCGCGCGGCGCACTTCACCTGCGCCGCGGCCCTGGCCCTTCCCGACGGCACCGAACGCGTCGTCGAGGGGCGCCTCCCCGGCACCCTCCGCCGCGCCCCCGCCGGCGCCGGCGGTTTCGGCTACGACCCCATCCTCCAGCCCGAGGGCGAGACCCGCACCTGCGCGGAGCTGACCCCGGAGGAGAAGAACGCCATCAGCCACCGCGGCCGGGCGTTCCGCGAGCTGGCGCCGGTGATCAGGGAACTGCTGAGCTGACGGGCGGGCCTGCCGGACGGTTCCGCCGGCAACGCCGAAGGCCCGGCTCGTCGGGCCGGGCCTTCGAAACCGAGGTCTGTGCGGCCGGAGGGACTCGAACCCTCAAGGGATTTCTCCCACAGCATCCTAAGTGCTGCGCGTAGGCCAATTCCGCCACGGCCGCCGGTCGTACGTCATCGTATCGGTCGCCGGGCACCGTCCGCAGGCAGGTGGAGCCGGCCGGTGACGGCGCGGCCCCTCCCCCGGTGGACGATCCGCGCGGTGGTGGATCGGTCCCCCGTCGCGCGGACCGCACCGGTCGACGGCTCCGGTGACGGTCGGTCACGCCGTCCGGGGAGGGCGGGGGAGGGCGGGGGAGGGGCCGAGGCGCGGGTCAGATGGCCAGGTCCCGGATGAGCTTGGCGACGTGGCCGGTGGCCTTGACGTTGTACAGGGCCCGCTCGACCTTCCCCTCCTCGTCCACGATCACCGTGGAGCGGATGACGCCGGTGACGGTCCTGCCGTAGAGCTTCTTCTCGCCGAAGGCCCCGTACGCCCGCATGACCTCCTTCTCCGGGTCCGAGACGAGGGTGACCTTCAGGTTCTCCTTATCGCGGAACGCCGCCAGCTTCTCCGGCTTGTCGGGGGAGACGCCGATCACCTCGTAGCCCGCCTCGGCGAGGAGGTCGAGGTTGTCGGTGAAGTCGCAGGCCTGCTTGGTGCAGCCGGGAGTGAGGGCGGCGGGGTAGAAGTAGACGACGACCTTGCGGCCGGCGCGGTCGGCGAGCGAGACGGGGTTGCCGTCGGCGTCGGGCAGGGTGAAGGCGGGGGCGGTGTCGCCGGGTTGCAGTCGCTCGCTCATCGGTGGCTCCTCGGGCGGGGCTCTGTGCGGTCGGGGCCGTCGGATACGCGGGCCCGCTGTCGGTTCGAAAGCCTAGCCACGGGGTGTGTCGGGGGTGGCGCGGGGCACCGGAGGTGGGGAGCTGCCACACTGTCCGATGGCCGGATGCCCGGTGCGGGGCAGCCCGGGTGGGGCAGACGAGACGGACGAGACGGACGAGACCTACGGAGGCAGTGCGGTGTCGGAAGCCAGGACCCCCGCGGAGATCGAGGCGGCGATCGTCCGCAGGCGGCAGGAGCTCGCCGCGACGCTGGACGAGTTGGCGGTGCGGGTGCACCCGAAGACGATCGCGGGGGACGCGAAGGCGCGGGCCGCGGCGGTGGTGGACCGTACGGCGGGGCGGGCGTACGTGGCGGTGAACCGTGCGGTGTCCGACGTGCGGGAGAGGTTCACGGACGAGGAGGGGCGGCCGCGGACGGAGCGGATCGTGCCGGTGGCGCTGGTGGCCGTCGGAGTGGTGGGCCTGGTCGTGTTGTCGGCTCGGCGTCGGCGCGGTTGAGCGGCTGAGATACGGTCTTGTCGTGAGTTCCCAGACGTCCCACCATGACAAGCTGCCCATCCGGATGCTGCACGACCGGGTGCTGGTGCGTACCGACATTCCCGAGGGCGAGCGCCGGTCCTCCGGTGGCATCGTCATTCCCGCGACGGCCGCGGTCGGCCGCAGGCTGAACTGGGCCGAGGTGGTCGCCGTGGGGCAGAACGTGCGTACGGTGGAGCCCGGCGACCGGGTGTTGTTCGATCCGGCGGACCGTGCCGAGGTGGAGGTGCGGGGCGTGGCGTACGTGTTGATGCGCGAGCGCGACCTGCACGCGGTGGCGGCCGAGCGGTTGCAGGGCTCCGAGGATTCCACCGGCCTGTACCTGTAGCGGTTCTTCTCGACGCGTCACCTCGTGGGCCCGGACCGGTGGCGGTCCGGGCCCCTGGCGTGCGTGCCGCGGTGCCGCGGTGCCGCCGTCACCGGGGCCCGGCGACGGCGGCGGGGGAGTGGTGCGCCGAGGGGGCGGGAGGCTTCGGGGTGGGGGAGGCACCGGTCCCGTGGCGGTCGTCCGCCTTGTCGGTCCCGGTCCGCCCGCCGTGGCCGGCGGGCCCGTCGGGGTTCTTCCCGGCGTCCCCCGGGGGCGACGGCTCGGTGCCGGGGGCCCGTGCGTCCCGGTGGGCGGGGTCGTCGTGCCCGTTGCGTCCGTCGTCCCGGTCGGCGGCGCCGTTCTCGGCGTCGTTCTCGATGTCGTTCTCGGCGTCGTCGCTGTCGGTGCCGGGGCTCCCGGACCCGCCCGGACCGGGGGCTTCGGGCTCCTCGGTGCCGGTGATCGGCGTGGCGTCCTCCTCGGGCGGGGACGAGGCCCCGTCGGAGGGGTCGGGGGAGGCCGATCCGGGGGCGCGGTTCTTGCCGGGCTTGAGCCGGAAGTCCTGCACGGGCGTGCCGCGCAGGGCGCGTTCGGTGTAGGCGGCCCAGATGCGGGCGGGGAAGTCGGCACCGTTGACGCGGGGGAGCCCGGCGGCGCCGTAGAGGGGTTTGTGGGCGCCGGTCTTGGGGTCCTGGCCCATGACGGCGACGACGGTGGCCAGTTCGGGCGTGTAGCCGGCGAACCAGGCCGCCTGGTCCTCCTCGGCGGTGCCGGTCTTGCCCGCCGCGGGGCGGCCGGCGGCCTGGGCCGCGGTGCCGGTGCCCTCCTTGACGACGCCGCGCAGCACGGCGGTGGTGGCGTCGGCGGAGGAGCGGGAGACGGCCTGTTCGGTGCGGCGTTCGGGGAGACGGACGGGGTCGCCGTTGTGGGTGATCTTCTTGACGAGGGTGCGGTCGACGCGTTCGCCGTGGTTGGCGAGGGTGGCGTAGGCGTGGGCGAGGTCGAGGGTGCTGGGGGTGGAGGTGCCCAGCGCGACGGCGCCCAGGGCGTCGCTCATGCCGGGGGTGTCCCGGGGCAGGCCGAGCGCGGTGGCGGTCTTCTTGATCTTCTCGGGGCCGACGTCCATGCCCATCTGGGCGAAGACGGCGTTGACGGACTTGTTCATGGCGGTGGTGACGGGGATGTCGCCGTAGTCGACGTCGTCCTCGTTCTCGGGCCGCCAGTCGGTGGGGCCGTGGGGGCCGACGACCGTGCGTCCGCTGGTGCCGTCGTAGGTGGTGCCGGGGCCGATGAGGTCGCCGCCGCGGGTCCTGGCGCGGTGTTCCAGGGCGGCGGCGTAGACGATGGGCTTGAAGGTGGAGCCGGCCTGGTAGTCGCGGCGGGTGGCGTTGTTGACGTACTGGCGGGTGTAGTCGACCCCGCCGTACATGGCGACGACCTCGCCGGTGTCGGTGTCGATGGAGGTGGCGCCGGCACGGACGTAGCGGTCGATCTCGCGTTCGTCGTCGAGTCGGGAGAGGAGTTCGCGTTCGACGGTCTCGACGAGGGCGTCCTGCTTCTTCCGGTCGATGGTGGTGGTGATGCGGTAACCGCCCTGGGAGAGCTCTCGCTCGGTGAGGACGTCGTTGGCGGCGAGGTGCTGTTTGACGGCTTCGACGAGGTAGCCGCGCTGACCGGAGAGGCTGTTGGGGGGAGTGGCGGGGTTGGGCTCGGGGAATTCCATGGCGTCGCGTTGGCGGGGGGTGAGCCAGCCCTCGTCGACCATGCCGCCGAGGACGTACTTCCAGCGGGCGACGGCGCGGTCGCGGTTCTCGGGGTGGGCGGCGACGTCGTAGAGGTTGGGGGAGTTGAGGAGGGCGGCGAGGTAGGCGCCCTCGGCGGTGGTGAGGTCGCCGGCGTCCTTGCCGTAGTAGGCGTGGGCGGCGGCCTGGATGCCGTAGGCGTTGCGGCCGAAGTAGCTGGTGTTGAGGTAGCCGGTGAGGATCTCGTCCTTGCTGGCCTCGCGGTCGAGCTTGAGGGCGATGAAGAGTTCCTTGGTCTTGCGGGCGAGGGTCTGCTCCTGACCGAGGTAGTAGTTCTTGACGTACTGCTGGGTGATGGTGGAGCCGGACTGTTTCCCCTCGCCCTGGAGCATGTTCCAGCCGGCGCGGATCATGGCTTTGGGGTCGATGGCGGGCTGGTGGTAGAAGTCCCGGTCCTCGGCGGCGAGAACGGCCTGTCGGGTGGTTTCGGGGATGTCGGAGAGCTCGACGTTCTGGCGGTTGACCTCGCCGTCGCGGGCGAGGGGGGTGCCGTCGGCGTAGAGGTAGACGTTGTTCTGGGCGGCCGCGGCGGAGTTGGGCTCGGGGATGTCCACGAGCAGGTAGCCGGCGACCAGGGCGCCGGCGCCGGCCAGGACGGTCACGGTGCCGGCGGCCAGGGTGGTCCGCCAGGTGGGCAGCAGCCGGCGCAGGCCGGCGCGCCGCGGCTGCTCGTCGCCGTTCGGCGCCTCGGGATCCTCGTTCATGACCGCAGGGCTCCTTGTCGGTGGGTGAGCTTTGTGCCGTTTTCCGGTGGATTGCCCCGTAGGACACTCTGGCACCATCCGGGCCGTTGGGCGAGGGCAGATCACACCTGTGGTGGTGCGCGGCGCGCGAGCCGTCCGAACGGACATTCGGTGTGGCCGTGGTGTGCCGCCGACCGGTGGCGGTGCGCTGTGCGGGCCGGCCGGGCCCTGACGTTCCGCCTCCACCTGGCCGCCGCGCGCGGTGATCTCCGCGGGTACGTCACCTACCGGGTCGCGACCTTCCCGGGAATCCTCACCGACACCGTCTTCGGGTTCTTCCTCTCCGACGCGTTCGTCGCCCGGTGGGACGAGCGGCCGAACCCGGGCGGTCACGGCCAGGCGCAGGCGCTGACGTTCGTGTGGACGGGGCGGGCGCTGCCGGCGGCGATGGCGATGGCGGGCGGCGGGTTCGAGGGGGAGCTCCGGGCGCGCACCCGTTCGGGGGACGTGGTGGCGGATCCGTACCGTCCCGCGGACCTCCGGGCGTGGTGGCCGCCGACCGCTCCGCCCTGCGGCGGCCGGGCCGGGTCGGCCAGGGCGGGGCGGCGCTGGTGTGGGCGCTGACGCGGGTGGAGGTGGCTGGACACCGGGGAAGGCGGCGACGCGCCGGACGTCGGCGCCGTGAGGTTCGCGAGGCGCGGTCCCTCCTGCGGGAGGTCGACGCCGAGCGCGGGGTCACCGTCCCGCTGACCCCCACGATCCGACCGACACCCGACGGTTGTGCGACCGGGTGATGGTCGTCGACCACGGCCGTCCGGTGTACGACGGCGCTCTGGCGGGACTGCACCGGACGGGTGACGGGGAGCGCACGCTGGTGGTGGACCCGTCGGTGCGCGAGCCGGAGATCGAGGACGTCATCGCCCGGATGTACGCCCGCGACACCGTCGGCGCGCCCGCGCCCGCGCCCGTGCCCGCCGGCCCCGCGCCCGCGGGGCCGGACGCGTCACAGGACGGCCGGTGAGGGGGCGTCGAGCAGCCGCAGGTCCACCGCCTCGGCCATCGCGCGGTAACCGCTGTCGCTGGGGTGCAGGTGGTCGCCGGAGTCGTGGACGGGACGCAGCCGTCGCGGGTCCGCGGGATCGCGCAGGGCCGCGTCGAAGTCGACGACCGCGTCGAAGACGCCGCCGCGCCGGATCTCCTCGTTGACCTGCCGGCGCACCGCCTCCAGCCGCGCGGTGTGCTTGCGGTGGCCGCCGAACGGCGTCAGCGTCGCCCCGATCACCCGTACCCCGCGCTCGTGGGCGAGCCGGGTCATCCGCCGCAGGCCGGCCACGATCTTGTCCGGGTCGGTCTGGTGGGGCGTCTTGAGGATGTCGTTGATGCCGAGTTGGACGACCAGGACCTCCACCCCGGTGCGGGAGAGGGCGTCCCGGTGGAGTCGGGACAGTCCGCTGGGGCCGCTGTCGGGCGAGTTGGGGGCGGCGTCCAGAAGGACGCGGTTCCCGCTGATGCCCTGGTTGACGACGCTGTAGCGGGGAGCGTCGCGTTCGGTGCGCAGCCGGTCGGCGAGGAAGTCCGTCCAGCGCCGGTTGGCGCCGAGGCTGGAGGTGATGCCGTCGGTGATGGAGTCGCCGAGCGCCACGACGGTGCCCTCGGCCTCGTCCGTCCACACGTCCACGGCCGTCAGGTACCGCCAGTGGGTGGTCCGTTCGGTGTAGGCGGTGCCGTCGATGTCGGCGGCGTGGTCGCCCCGGGCCAGGTAGCTGGTCTGACGGGCGTGGGGGTGGTGGGTGACGGGGCCGGAGCCGGTGGGGGTGTAGAGGGTGACGAGCAGGTCGGCGGCGGCCGGCACGTTCAGCCGGACGGCGTCGCTGGTGACGGCGGAGCCGGCCGGGATCACCACCTCGGCGCGTTCGCCGAACGTCAGCCGGCGCATGCTGCCCGGGGCGGCGGCCGGACTGCTGGGCTCGGCGGCCAGGGCGAGGGTGGCGCCGGTGACGGTCAGCGGCCGGGTGCCGAAGAGGTTGGAGAACCTCACGCGGGCGGCGGTCCCGCCGACCGAGGTGTGCACCACGTTCCGCAGGGACGAGTCGGGGTGGCCGTCCGGTGCGTTCGGCTCGGCGGAGGCGGGGGAGGCGGACCAGGTGCCCACCCAGGTGCCGGTGGAGGCGGGGGCGACCGAACCGCCGCCGCGTGGCGCGGTGGTGTCCGGGCCGGGGGCCACGATCCCGGCGCCGACGAAGAGGGCGGCGGAGATCAGGACGGCCACGGCCGCGAGTCCCACCGGCAGGGCGTATCCCGTGTTCCTGGTCACGACCGGCGTCCTCGCTCGTACACGGTGAAGAATCCCCCCTCGGGCACGGCGGCCCACAGGCGTGGAAGTGATCGGCGGTCCCACCATGATCCCATGGGCGGCGGGGTGCCCCGGACCGGAGCCCCACCCGTTACGCGATCGATGACGACCCGTGGGACGGGGCGGTGGGGCGTCGTCCACGTCCCGCGACCGACCCTTGCGACAATGCGGACGGGGAAGGCGCGAACGGGTGGAGCTGATGGAACGAACGACATCGCACGACGGCACCCCGACGGACGGCGTCCCCGGGGGCGGACCCCGGGAACGGCGGAAGGGGCGGGCGAGCGGGACGCGGCCCGCCTTCGATCCGTCGGCCTTCACGGCCGCCGACGAGGAGAAGCAGCGCGGCGTGCGCCGCATGAAGGCCATCGCCACGGGGGCGCTGCTGCTGGCGGCGCTGGTGTTCGCGCTGGCGACCTGGGCGGAGAGGTCGGGGGCGGGCGCCTGGGCGGGCTATGTCGCGGCGGCCGCCGAGGCCGGCATGGTGGGCGCGCTGGCCGACTGGTTCGCGGTGACCGCGCTGTTCAAGCGGCCGATGGGCCTGCCGATCCCGCACACCGCGATCATCCCCACCAAGAAGGACCAACTGGGGCGCAGCCTGGGCGACTTCGTCGGCGACAACTTCCTGTCGGAGGAGGTCGTGCGGAGGCGGCTGCGGGCGGTGGGCATCGGCGACCGGCTGGGCGCCTGGCTGGCCCGGCCCGAGAGCGCCGACCGGCTGACGGCGGAACTGTCCACCGCGCTGCGCGGCGCCCTGACCGTGCTGCGGGACGCCGATGTGCAGGCGGTGGTCGGCGAGGCGATCACCCGCCGCGCCCAGGCCCGGGAGGTGGCGCCGAGCCTGGGGCGGATGCTGGAACGGATCGTCGCCGACGGCGGCCACCGCCGGGCGGTGGACCTGGTGTGCGCCCGGGCCCACGACTGGCTGGTGTGGCACAGCGACTCGGTGATGGAGGCGGTGGCCGGGGGCGCCCCCGGCTGGACGCCGCGCTTCGTGGACCGCAGGGTCGGCGAGCGCGTCTACAAGGAACTGCTGCGCTTCGTCGGCGAGATGCGGGACATGCCCGACCACCCGGCGCGCGAGGCGCTGGACCGCTTCCTGCGGGACTTCGCCGTCGACCTGCGCTCCGACGACGAGACCCGGGCGCGGGTGGAGCGGCTGAAGTCGGAGGTGCTGGCCCGTGACGAGGTGCAGGACCTGATCGCCTCGGCGTGGTCGTCGGTGCGGGCCATGGTGGTGGCGGCGGCCGAGGACGAGCGCAGCGAACTGCGGCTGAGGGTGCGTTCCTCGGTGCTCTCGCTGGGCGCGCGACTGTCGGCGGACGGCGGCCTGCGGGGCAAGGTGGACGGCTGGGTCGAGGGAGCGGCGGCGCACGTGGTCACCACCTACCGGCACGAGATCACGTCCCTGATCACCGAGACGGTCGAGAGCTGGGACGCCGAGCACACCTCCCGCAAGATCGAGGCCCACATCGGCCGGGACCTGCAGTTCATCCGCATCAACGGCACGGTGGTGGGCGCCCTGGCGGGGCTGGCGATCCACACCGTGGCCCACGTGCTGGGCGGTTGACCCTACCCCCCTCGGGGGACGGCGCGTTCCGCGGAGCCGCGCCGCCGCGTTGAACCGGGAGAACCGGCGGACGCGGCGGGCGCGACGGACAGGGCCCGCGGCCGGCCGTCCCACTCACGGACGAGAGCACGAGGGGCTACCTTGCAGTCAGACGTACGGGGCACCCGCCTTCCCCTGTCGGCCGCCCAGCGCGAGATCTGGTTCAGCGAGCAGTTGAACCCGGGCGGGCCGGGCTTCCGGATCGCCGAGTACCTGGAGATCCACGGCCCCGTCGATCCGGAGGCGTTCGAGGCCGCGGTGCGCCGGGCGGTGGCGGAGGCCGAGCCGTTCAACGTGCGGTTCGTCGAGTCGGGCGGGGAGGTGGCGCAGATCCACCATCCGGTGACCGACTGGGAGTTCCCCGTCGTGGACGTCGGCGCCGAGGCGGACCCGCGGGCGGCGGCGGAGAGCCGGATGCGCCGGATCCTGGCCCGCCCGATCGACCTGGGGCGCGCGCCGCTGTTCTCCTACGCCCTGTTCCGGCTGGGCCCGCGGCGGTACGCCTGGTTCCACAGCGCGCACCACATCGTCTCGGACGCGGCGGGCGGCGCCCTGGTGGCGCGGCGCGCCGCCGAGCTGTACACCGCGGCGATGACGGGGGTGGCGGACGCAGCGGCGGGCGGTGCGGCGGACGGTGCGGGAACCGGCGGCGGGACCCGGCTCGGCCCGCTGCGGCTGATGTTGGAGCGGGACGCGGCCTACCGCGCGTCCGAGGCGTTCGAGGCCGACCGCGCCCACTGGACGGAGCGCTTCGCCGACCGTCCCGAGCCGGCCCGGCTCGCCGGCCGCCCGGTGGGCGAACCCTCGGCCGTACGGCGCCGCACCCTGCTGCTGCCCGAGGAGGAGGCGGTGTCGCTGCGTCGGGCCGCGCGCCGGGCCGGAACCCACTGGTCGGTACTGGTGATCGCCGCGACGGCCGGCTACCTCCACCGGATGACCGGGGCCCGGGACGTGGTGCTGACCCTGCCGGTGGCGGCCCGCACCGACGCCGCCCTGCGCACCGTGCCCGGCATGTTCGCCAACGTGCTGCCGCTGCGCGTGGCGGTCACCCCGCACCTGACGGTGCGGGAACTGGCGCGGCGGGTCTCGCGGGAGGTGCGGCAGGCGCTGCGGCACCAGCGCTACCGCCGCTCCGACCTGGTGCGGGCGCTGGACCTGCCCGACGGGGGCCGAAGCCACCTCGGTCCACACGTCAACATCATGTCCTTCGACTACGACATCGCCTTCGCCGGGCACCGCGTCACCGCGCACAACATCTCCAACGGGCTGGTCGACGACCTGTCGGTGATGGCGTACGACCGGTCCGACGGCACCGGCATCCGCGTGGACCTCAACGCCAACGCCGACCTCTACTCCGAGGAGTGCCTGGCCGCGCACGGCCGCCGCTTCGAGCGGGTGCTGCGTTTCCTCGCCGACGCCGACGCCGACGCCGACGCCGACGCCGACGCCGACGCCGACGCCGACGTCACCGGCCCCGCGCCGGGCCGGACGGTGGCCGACGTCGAACTGACGACCGCGGCCGAGCGGCACCGCGAACTGCGGGAGGGCAACCGCACCGCGCGGCGGACGCCCGCCACCACACTGCCGGAGATGTTCGCCGCCCAGGCCGCCCGCACCCCCGGTCGCGAGGCGGTGGTGGACGGCGACGGCGCCCGCCTCGACTACGCGGAGCTGGACGGCGCCTCCGCGCGCCTGGCCCGTCTGTTGGCCGAACACGGAGCCGGCCCCGGGCGGACGGTGGCCGTCGCCGTGCCCCGCTCCGTCGACCTCGTCGTGGCCCTGCTGGCCGTGCTGAGGACCGGCGCCGCCTACCTCCCGCTGGACGCCGACCACCCCGCCGAGCGCCTGGCACTGGTGTCGGCGGACGCCGCCCCCGCGCTCCTGGTCGGCCGGACGGACACCGTGGCGAAGCTGCCGTCGGCCGCGGCGCCCGGCGCGGGCGCGCGCCGGCTGTTGCTGGACGACCCGCGGGTGCGTGCGCGCGTCGCCCGACCACGGCCCGGGGAGGGGGCCCCGTCCGCGCTTCCGCCCGGTCCGCGGCCGCAGGACGCGGCCTACGTCATCCACACCTCCGGCTCCACCGGGCGGCCCAAGGGCGTGGTCGTCCCCCACCGGGCGATCGTCAACTGCCTGTTGTGGATGCGGGACACCTACCGCCTCACCGGTGACGACCGGCTGCTGCAGAAGACCCCCGTCGGGTTCGACGCCTCCGTACCGGAGTTCTTCTGGCCGCTGACCTGCGGCGCGACCCTGGTGTTGGCCGAGCCCGGCGCCCACCGGGAACCGGCCCGGCTGGGGCGCGCCATCCGCGACGGGCGCGTCACCACGGCACAGTTCGTGCCGTCGGTGCTGCGGGCCTTCCTCACCGATCCCGACGGCGCCGCGCGGTGCGCCGGCACCCTGCGACAGGTGTTCTGCGGTGGGGAACCGCTGCCGCGCGAGACGGTCGAGCTGTTCCACGCGGTGCTGCCGGGGGTGGCCCTGCACAACCTCTACGGGCCCACCGAGACCGCCGTCGACGTCGCCCACCATCCGTGCGGGCCGGGCGACACCGGGCCGGTGCCCATCGGCCGGCCGGTGTGGAACACCCGGCTGTACGTCCTGGACCCGGCGCTGCGGCCGTGTCCGCCCGGTGCCACCGGCGAGCTGTACGTCGCCGGTGCCCAGCTCGCCCACGGCTATCTGGGGCGGCCCGCGGCGACCGCGGACCGGTTCGTCGCCGACCCCTACGGACCGCCCGGTGAACGCATGTACCGCACCGGGGACCTGGCGCGCCGCCGGCCGGACGGGACTTTGGAGCACGTCGGTCGCGTCGACGGCCAGGTGAAGCTGCGCGGCGTCCGCGTCGAGCCCGGTGAGGTGGAGTCGGCGCTGCGCGCCCTGCCCGGGGTGATGGACGCGGCGGCCGCCGTCCGCGCCGACGCCTCGGGGGAGCCGCGGCTGGTCGGCTACCTCGTCGGGGGCGAGGGCGGACCGCCGGACGAGGAGGAGGCGCGCGAGGCGCTGGCGCGCGCCCTGCCCGAGCACCTGGTGCCGTCCGCGTTCGTCGTCCTCGACGCGCTGCCGCTGGGGCCCAACGGCAAGCCGGACCGCGGTGCGCTGCCCGCGCCCGCGGTCCGGGCGGCTCCCGGCGGGCGGGCGCCCCGCACCGCCGCCGAGCGGACGCTGTGCGCACTGTTCGGCGAGGTCCTGGGCGTCCCCGGGGTCACCGCCGACGACGACTTCTTCCGGCTCGGCGGTCACTCGCTGCTCGCCTCCCGGCTGGCCGCCCGCGTCCGTGCGGCGCTCGACGCGGAGATCACCCTGCGCGACCTGTTCCGGGCGCCCACCCCGGCACGGCTGGCGGAACGCCTGGCCCGCGCGACGGGCACCGCCGGCGGCGGGGAAGGCGGCGGGGAAGGCGGGGCGACGCGCGGCGGTCTGGCCCCCCTGCTGCCGTTGCGTGGCCGCGGCGGCCTGCCGCCGCTGTTCTGTCTCCCGCCCAGCGGTGGCATCGGCTGGGTCTACGGCGGCCTGTTGCGGCACGTGGAGGAGGACCGCCCCGTCCACGCCCTCCAGGCCCGCGCGCTGACGGCCCCGGAGGCGCTGCCCACCGGGGTGAAGGAGGTGGCCGACCACTACGCGGAGCTGATCCGCTCGGTGCGCCGCCGGGGCCCGTACCACCTGCTCGGCTGGTCCTTCGGCGGACTGCTGGCGCACGCCGTCGCCACGCGGCTCCAGGACGACGGGGAACGGGTCGCCACTCTGGCCGTGCTTGACGGCTACCCCGGACGGGGAGTCCCGTCCGGTCCCGGACGGGACGACTGGTTGCGCGCGCTGGTGGGCAGCCCGGCGGACGGTGTGACGGCGCTCTCGGGGGCGGAGCCCTCCAGGGCGGGGCGCACGGCCCCGGTGGGCGCCGAGGAAGGCGCCGACGCGCTGCCGTCGCCCGCCGAGCTCGCACGGGTGACGGGGCTGCCCGTCCGGTTGCTGCGGCCCGTGGCGGGGGAGGGGCCCTGTCCGTTGGAGGCCATCGTGCGCAACGACATCGAACTGGCCGCCCGCTTCACGCCCGGGGTGTTCCGCGGCGAACTGCTGCTGTTCGCCGCGGAACACCCCGGGCCCGCCCCGTCCCGGCGGTCGGCGCCCGGCCCCGAGGCGTGGCGGCCGTACGTCGACGGGCCGATCACGGTCCACCGCGTTCGCGCGCGGCACCACCGGATGCTGCGGGACGAGCACCTGGCGGGGATCGGCCCGCGGCTGGTCGCCGCGCTGGCCGGGGCGGAGGCCGCGGGTACCCGTCGGTGATCGACCCGTGCCCATCGGCGCACCGCCTGGCGCACCGCCCGGCTCACCCCAGGCGGACGGTGCGCCCTTCGGCCGCCGAGGTGCGTGCCGCCTCCAGCACCCGCAGCGCCTCGGCCGCCTCCCGCGCGCCGACCGGGGGCTCGCCCCCCTCGCGCAGGGCGGCGGCGACGGCGGCGTAGTAGGCCGGGTAGTCGCCGGGGCGGGAGGGCACAGGCTCCGCTTCCTGTCCCGGCCCCGCCGGGGAGGCCGACGTGTCCGCGCCGAGCACGCCCCAGGCCGACTCCGGTTCCTCGCCCCAGGGCTCGCCCGGCCGGGGGCGGGCGCCCGCGCGCAGAGCGTCCTCCTGTGGATCCAGGCCGTACTTGACGTAGGCCGCCCGGCTGCCCAGGACCCGCATCCGGGGGCCGAGGGCGGCGGCGGTGGAACTCACCCACAGGTGCGAGCGGGTGCCCGAGGCGTGGTGGAGGGCGACGAAGGTGTCGTCGTCGGTCGCGGCGCCGGGGCGGCGGACGTCGGACTCGGCGTAGACGGAGGTCACCGGCCCGAAGAGGACGAGTGCCTGGTCCACCACATGGCTGCCCAGGTCGTACAGGAGGCCGCCGAGCTCGCTCGGGTCGCCGGACTCGCGCCAGCCGCCCTTGAGCTTCGGCCGCCACCGTTCGAAGCGGGACTCGAAGCGCCACACCTCGCCCAGCGCGTCCTCGGCCAGCAGACCGCGCAGGGTGAGGAAGTCGCTGTCCCAACGGCGGTTCTGGAACACCGACAGCAGCAGCCCGCGGCGTTCGGCGAGGTCGGCCAGCGCCTCGGCCTCGGCTGCCGTGGCCGCCAACGGCTTGTCGACGACGACCGGCAGACCCGCCTCCAGGGCACGGCGGGCCAGCTCGACGTGGGTGCGGTTGGGGGAGGCGACGACCACCAGGTCCAGCTCCCCGGCGCGCGCGAACAGCCCGTCGGCGTCCGCGACGGTGCGCAGCTCCTCGCCGTGTTCGGCGCGGGCCTGCCGCTGCCGTTCGGGGTCGGAGGTGACGACGGTGTCCAGGACCAGGCCGTCGGTGGCGGCGATCAGCGGGGCGTGGAAGACGGCGCCGGCCAGGCCGTAGCCGAGCAGTCCGACGCGCAGCGGGCGGGTGGTGGCGGGGGCCGCCGGGGCGGCGGTGGGATCGACGTCCATGGCGCCCACTTTGGCAACAGTGTTGCGTAAGCGCAAGCGGGCGCCACAATGGCGGGGTGACCCACGACTGCCCCGGCGACCGCCCCGCGTCCCGCACCGGACTGTCCGGCGCCGTGAACCTGCCCGCCCTGCGCGGCCACAACGCCGCTCTCGTCCTGGACCTGCTGCGCGCCGCGGGAGAGACGGGCGCGAGCCGACCGGAGCTGGCCGAGGGCACGGGGCTGACCCCGCAGGCCGTCAGCAAGATCACCGCTCGGCTGCGGGACGCGGGTCTGGTGGCCGAGGCCGGCCGGCGCCCCTCGACGGGGGGCAAGCCGCGCACGGTGTGGCGGCTGGTGCGCGACGCCCGCCACGCGGTGGGACTCCACCTGGAACGCGACGAGCTCACCGCCGTCCTGCTGGACCTGCTCGGCGGTCCGGTCGCCGTCCACCGGGTCCCCTTCGACCTGGGCGCGCCCCCCGAACGTGCCCTGGACGCGGCGGTGGACGCGGTGCGCGCGCTGCCCCTCCCGCGCCCCCTGTCCCGCCCCCTCCCGCACGCGCCGGTCGCGCCGGTCGCGTCGGGAGCCCCCGGAGTCGGGGGCGCCGCAGCGGGGGTGTTGGGCGTGGGAGTGGCCTGCCCCGGTCCCCTGGACCACCACACGGGGGTGCTGGGCAGGGTCACCGGGTTCCCCCAGTGGAACGGCCGGCCGCTGAGGGACGCCCTCGCCGGGCGCCTCGGGCTTCCGGTCGCGCTGGACAAGGACACCAACGCGGCCGCGCTCGGGCTCGCCCTGCGCGCCGGGAGCGGCGGCACGAGCGGTACGGGCGGCCCGGGCGACGCGAGCGGCTCCGCCGGTGACTCGTTCGCCTATCTGCACCTGGGCACCGGCCTGGGCGCCGGACTCGTCCTGGGCGGGAGGCTGTACCGGGGGGCGCGCACCGGTGCCGGGGAGTTCGGCCACCAGGTCGTCCAGCTCGACGGCGGTCCGAGGTGCGGCTGCGGCGGCCGCGGCTGTCTGGAGGCGCTGTGCCTGGCCGCCGTCGCGCGGGGCGACGCCGCCGGGGCGGCCCGCGTCCTGGGCACCGGCGCCGCGGGCCTGGCCGGGCTGTTGGACGTCGACCGTGTGGTGCTCGGCGGCCGCACCGTGCTGGCCGATCCCGAGCCGTACCGCGCGGGCGTCGCGGCCGTCCTCGCCGAACGGGCCGCGCGCACCGACGGCCGTGCCGTACCGGTCTCGGTGGCACCCGACGGCGACCGACTGGTCGCGGACGGCGCCGCGCATCTGGTCCTGGCCCCGGTCTTCGGCCGGCTCGAACAGGGAAGTCGACCATGGAGGGGTCCCCGAGGGGCGGCCAGTGGCTAGGCTGGGGCCGTCGGCGCAGCACGGCGCGGTGCCGCCGCACCCACAGCCGTACCCGCACAGGCGCAGTGCGTACGACGATCAGGAGTGACGAATGGCGGAGCGCAAGCCGATCGAGTCGTGGCTCACCGACATGGACGGGGTCCTCGTCCACGAGGGCGTGCCGATCCCGGGGGCCGACGCCTTCATCAAGCGGTTGAGGGAGTCGGGCAGGCCGTTCCTGGTGCTGACGAACAACTCGATCTACACGCCCCGTGACCTGCACGCCCGCCTCAGGCGCATGGGGTTGGAGATCCCGGTCGAGAACATCTGGACCTCCGCCCTGGCCACCGCCCGGTTCCTGGAGGAGCAGCGCCCGAACGGCACCGCGTACGTCATCGGCGAGGCGGGACTGACCACCGCCCTCCACGACATCGGGTACATCCTCACCGACACCGACCCGGACTACGTGGTCCTCGGCGAGACCCGCACCTACAGCTTCGAGGCCCTCACCAAGGCGATCCGGCTGATCAACGGGGGCGCGCGGTTCATCGCCACCAACCCCGACGAGACCGGCCCTTCCACCGAGGGAGCGCTGCCCGCCACCGGCTCGGTCGCGGCGCTGATCACCAAGGCCACCGGGCGCGAACCGTACTTCGTCGGCAAGCCCAACCCGTTGATGATGCGCGCCGGGCTCAACGTCATAGGGGCCCACTCCGAGACCAGCGCGATGATCGGCGACCGGATGGACACCGACGTGCTGGCCGGGCTGGAGGCGGGGATGGAGACCTTCCTCGTCCTCACCGGGCTGACGCGCCCGGCCGACGTCGACCGCTTCCCCTTCCGCCCCTCGACGGTCGTCGACTCGATCGCGGACCTGGTCGAGCGGGTCTGAGGCCGCCCGGCCACGGGCGGCGGGCGCCCGAACGGAGCAGTGTCCCGCGGTGCCGGGATGCGCCCGGGGACGGGGCGGCGGATCTTCGGGAGTACCGACCCGGAGGTTCGACATGGGCATCTTCCGCACCGCACGACCCGCTCCGCGCGTCCGCACGGTGGCGCTCACCGTCCTGGCCGCGGTCCTGTCCGCCGCTCCCGCGGCGGCCGTCCCGAGCCCGGACCCCGGCGCCGGACCCTCCCGTTCGGCCGACGCCCGGACGGCGGAGGGCGGTGCGAGGGGGACCGACGCGGAGGTCGAGCTGCGGGTGACGCCCGCGCGGGCCCGTCCCGGCGCCGAGATCGAACTGCGGCTGCCGTCCTGTGGGGGCGCGGTGGTGACCGCCCGGTCGGAGGCGTTCGTCACCGACGCGTTGTTGTCCCCGGCGCCCGGCGGAGGGCTGCGCGGCGAGGCGGTCGTCCGGTCGGACGCCGAGGAGAAGGACCACGGGATCACCGTGGAGTGCGCGGGGGTCCGGGTCACCGGCCGGGTGACCGTCCACCGCGGAGCGTCGGGCTCCGGTTCTCCCCCGCCCCCGCCGCACGGGGAGGACCACCCCTCCGCCCACGGCACCCTTCCGCCCACCGGACCGGCCGAGAGCCCCGTCGCTCCCGTCCCCGCAGGAGGCGGTGGCGCCGCCGGGGAGGCGCCCGGCGGCGCCGGAGCGGGGAGCGCCGAGGACACCTCGGATGCCGGACCGGGCGCCCTCCACACCGCCCTGGGCCTCGGTCTGGCGGGCACCGTCACCCTGATCGCCGTCCGCAGGGCCGTGCTCCAACGCCGCCGCGCCGCCGAGGGCACCGACGGCGGCGACGGCTGACCCGGGCCGCCGCGGAGGCGAGAACCGTGTACGACGACGTCCTGGCGCGGGAACCGCGCACGAGCGCCGGAGGACGCCTGGTCGCCCTGGTGGTGTGGACGGTGCTGCTGCTGGGGGTGTGGTGGTGGGGGCGTGAGCTGACCGACCCCACCCCCGCCCCGTCCCCCGCGCCCCCCGCCGTGTCCGCCGTCCCGCCCGACGGATCGGCGCGCGGCGGGGCGGGGATGGGCCGGGCGCTCCCGCCGGCCCGGGAGCCGCTGCCCGGGTCCGAACCCCGACGCGTGGAGGTCGAGGCCGCGGGCGTCGACGCCCGGGTCGTGGCGCGCGGGCTGGACGGCCACGGCGCGGTCGAGCCACCGCCGATGACGGAGCCCGACCTGGTCGGCTGGTACGAGGACGGCGCCGCGCCCGGCGCCGAGGGCGTGGCGGTGCTGGTGGGTCATCTGGACACCGACACCGGGACGGCGGTCTTCCACCGCCTGCCCTCCGTGCGCCCCGACGACCGGGTCCGGGTGGCGCGCGCGGACGGCACGGTCGCGGAGTTCACCGTCGAGGAGGTCGCCACCGCCGAGCGCGAGGGCTTCGACCCGGACGAGGTCTACGGACCCCGTCGCCCCGGGCGTGCCGAACTGCGCCTGATCACCTGTACCGGGGAGTTCGACCGGGAGGACGGCTCCTACACCGCCAACCTGGTGGTGTCGGCCTACCTCACCGGTGTCCGGCCCGCGTGAGGACCGGGCGCCCGGGAGGGGCGAACCGTTGCGCCGCGCCCGCCGGGTGTCCGCACGGGTGAATCCGGGACGATACCGGTGACCGGAGGGGAGCGCCGGGGATTGAACGTCCGGGGGCGCGGTACCCGGACGCCGAGACCCCAGGACACGGAGGCTGTCGTTCCGCCATGTATGACACAGCTGAACCGGAAGCCGAGGACAGGCCCGCCACAGCGCGGCTGCACGAGGGGCTGCCGCTCCTGCTGCCGCCGCTGTTGCGTCTGGCGGGGGACGGCGACGAGGACGAGGGCGAACAGCACATCTGCCGCGGCATCGACTGACCTCGCGCGGACCGCCGCGGCCGGCGGCCGTTCCCGGCGGAACGCGATCGGGCCCACCGCACACGCGGTGGGCCCGATCGGAGAGGTACGCCGCCAGGGACTCGAACCCCGGACCCGCTGATTAAGAGTCAGCTGCTCTAACCAACTGAGCTAGCGGCGCCCGCAGGGACATCGCTCCGCGCCGAGGCGCGGAGAATCATGCCCGCCTGCTGTGACCAGCATACCCGACGTCGGGCGGTGCTCTGTCCACGGTCGCCGGGGGGGACGGGGCGAACAGGACGGGTGGGGACGGGGCGCTAGGTTCCCGCCATGCGTACCGGTGAGTTGATGGATCTGGCGTGGCGACTGGTGGAGGGCGAAGGGGGGAGGGCGCGGGCCGTGCTCGGTCTGGCCGGTCCACCCGGAGCGGGGAAGTCCACCCTGGCCCGCGTGCTGGTGGACGAGCTGCGGCGACGGCACGGCCCCGACGCCGCCGCGTACGTGCCGCTGGACGGCTTCCACCTGTCGAACGCCCAGTTGGACCGGCTCGGGCTGGTCTCCCGGAAGGGGTCGCCGCCCACTTTCGACGTCCACGGGTACGCCGCCCTGCTGCGGCGCCTGGCGGACCGGCCCGGCCACGACGTCTACGTGCCCGACTTCGACCGGAGCCTGGACGAGCCCGTCGCGGCCCGGCACGTGGTCGGCCCCGGGGTCCGGCTGGTGGTGACCGAGGGGAACTACCTGGCCTGCGACCTGCCCGGCTGGTCCGCGGCGCGGGAGTGGATCGACGAGCTGTGGTACGTGGACGCCGACGCGGACGAGCGTCGTCGGCGGCTGGTGGAGCGGCAGCTCGCGGGGGGCCGTACCGAGGGAGGGGCTCGGGCGTGGGTCGAGGGAAACGACATGCCCAACGCCGAAGTCGTCGAGTCCTCCAGGGACTCGGGGTGGGTGAAGCGAGTGTTCCATTGGTCTGGACATGACTAGAAGGAAGGGTTACGGTCACCTTGGTCTAGACCGCAAACCGCAACCCCCTCCTGTGCCGCCTCCCCGCGGATCCTCAGGAACCCCCCATGTCCAGGAGTGAAGGATGCGCAAGAAGATCACCACCGCGCTGCTCGGTCTCGGTGTGGCCGCGACGACCGTGCTCGCCACCGGCGGCAGCGCCCAGAGCCACGGCTACACCCAGTCGCCCACCAGCCGGCAGGCGCACTGCGCCAACGGGACCGTCTCGAACTGCGGCGGGATCCAGTGGGAGCCGCAGAGCGTCGAGGGGCCCAAGGGCTTCCCGGCCGCCGGGCCGGCCGACGGACGGATCTGCTCGGGCGGCAACTCCCGCTTCGCACAACTGGACGACCCGCGCGGCGGCAACTGGCCCACCACGAACCTCACCCCCGGCCAGGGCTTCACCTTCACCTGGAAGATGACGGCGCGGCACAGCACCACCGACTTCCGTTACTACATCACCAAGAACGGCTGGGACCCGACCAAGCCGCTCACCCGGGCCGACCTGGAGCCCTACCCCTTCATGACGGTGCACATGGGCGGCCGCCAGCCCTCCTCCACCGAGAGCCACCAGGGCAGCGTCCCGACCAACAAGTCCGGCAGGCACCTGATCCTGGGCGTCTGGAACGTCCACGACACGGCCAACGCCTTCTACGCCTGCTCCGACGTGAAGTTCTGAGCCGCGCCGAGTGAGGAAGGGGCGGCCCCGACGGGGCCGCCCCTTTCGGTCCCTTCCGTCCGGACAGGCGTCATCCGTCTGTCATGTTCATGGAAAAGATTCGGCCAACGGAGGAGAGGAACCGGCCATGCGGCCGGCGCCGTGCATGGGGCTCCGGGGCGTGGGCGATATCCCCGCCGAAAGGATCGCCAAGATCGCCGTCCCGCCGTTCCGGCGGGCCCCCATCGGAGGTTCCCGTGCGCCGTCGATTTGTCGTGTCCATGATTGTCGGTTCCCTGGCCCTGCCCGCCGTGCTGGTGTCGGCGGGCCCCGCCGCCTCGGCTCCCGCCGACAAGTCCCGGGTCCTCGGCAGTTGGACCCAGACCAGCGCGAGCAGTTACAACGCCTGGCTCTCGGCGAGAAACAACCAGTCGGCCTGGAGCGCCTACGGCTTCGACTGGTCCACCGACTACTGCAGCACCTCGCCCGACAACCCCTTCGGCTTCCCCTTCGGCACCGCCTGCGCCCGCCACGACTTCGGCTACCGCAACTACAAGGCCATGGGGGCCTTCAGCGCCAACAAGGCGCGCCTGGACGACGCCTTCCACGCGGACCTCAAGCGGGTGTGCGCCCGCTACAGCGGCGCGACCAGGACGTCCTGCGACAGCACGGCCTGGGTCTACTACCAGGCCGTCGACAAGTTCGGGAACACCCCGGCGGCGGACGCCGGCCGCGACACCCGGAGCTGACGCGTCCCGGAGGCACCCGGACGCGACGGAGGCCCCTCGCGCCGGCGAGGGGCCTTCCGTTTCCGGTGCGCCGCCAGGGACTCGAACCCCGGACCCGCTGATTAAGAGTCAGCTGCTCTAACCAACTGAGCTAGCGGCGCCTGGTCGGCAGCGGCCCGCGAGAAGCTCGTGGGGCGCGCTGTCCGGAACCATACTACCCGCTCCGGGGAGCGCCCTTGACCACGCGCGCCGGCCGTGGCCCCGACGGGGGCCACGGCCGGCACGGTCGCGGGATCACAGGATCGCGCTCAGGAACTCCCTGGTGCGCTCGTGGTCCGGGTCGTTGAAGATCTTCTCCGGCGGGCCGGACTCGATCACCTTGCCCTCGTTGAACATCAGCACGTCGTCGGAGATGTCGCGGGCGAAGTTCATCTCGTGGGTCACGACCAGCATGGTGATGTCGGTGGTGTGCGCGATGTCCCGCAGGACGTCCAGCACGCCGGCCACCAGCTCGGGGTCGAGCGCCGAGGTGACCTCGTCCAGCAGCAGCACCTTGGGGCGCATGGCCAGCGCGCGGGCGATGGCCACGCGCTGCTGCTGACCGCCGGAGAGCTGCGTGGGGTACTTGTCGAGGTGCTCGGTCAGCCCGACCAGCTCCAGCAGCTCGCGGGCCCGCTGGTCGGCCTCGTCCTTGCTCATCCCCAGCACGTGGACGGGCGCCTCGGTGATGTTCCGCAGCACCTTCATGTTGGGGAAGAGGTTGAACTGCTGGAAGACCATGCCGATCTTCTTGCGCACCTCGCGGACGTGCTTCTCGCCCGCCGGGACGAGCCGGCCGCCCCTCTCCTCGTGGGTGAGGTAGTCGCCGTCGACGGTGATGGTGCCCTCGTCGGGCTTCAGCAGCGTCATCAACAGCCGCAGGATCGTGGTCTTGCCCGATCCGGAGGGGCCGATGAGGGTGACGTGCTTGCCCGCGGACACGTTGAACTCCAACTGGTCCAGCACGACGTGGTCGCCGAAGCGCTTGGTGACCTTGTCGAAGCGAATCAGCTCGCGACCGTCCGCGGCGGTGTTTCCGGTGGCCTTCTCGGGTGTGGTGTCAGCGGGCAAGACGACGCTCCAGGGCTCGGATGAGGAGGGAAGCCGGGTAGGCGATGACGATGAAGGCGATGCCGACGACGGTGATCGGCTCCAGGAGGCGGAAGGTCTCGGCGCCGTAGGCGCGGGCCTCGCCGAGCATCTCCAGGGCGCCGATGATCGCGATCAGCGGCGAGTCCTTCAGCATGGCGATCACGTAGTTGCCCAGCGCGGGCACCACGCGGCGGATCGCCTGCGGCAGGATCACGGCCGTCCAGGTGCGCACCGGCGGCAGGCTGAGGGCGGTGGCCGCCTCCCACTGTCCCTTGGGCACGCCGTCGATGCCGGCCCGGTAGACCTCGGCGGTGTACGTCGAGTAGTGCAGGCCGAGGCCGATCACACCCGTCATCAGCGGGGTCATCGCCGGTCCCCACTCGGGGACCACGTAGAAGAGGAAGAACAGCTGCACCAGCAGCGGGGTGTTGCGGACGAACTCGGTGACCGCGGTCACCGGCATCCGGATCCAGGCCTTGTCGGACCGCTGCGCGATGGCCCACACCAGTCCGAGGGAGAAGGCCAGCAGGGACCCCAGCACCAGCGCCTGGAGGGTGACGAGCACCCCGTCCCAGAAGCGCGGCATGAAGTCCGAGACGACGTCCCAGTCCCAGTTCACTTGTCGCCCCCCGTGATGGTCGCCGTCCCGGTGACGGGGTCGGCGGTCGTCGTCCGTGCGCGCAGCCCGCCCAGCAGGCCGCCGCGCGGCGGCGCCTGCCCGATGCCGGCCTTGGCCTTCCGCTCCAGCAGCCGCATGCCGCGGGTGATGACGAAGGCGAGCACGAAGTACATCAGCAGCAGGAGCGTGTAGATCGGGGCGCTCTCATTGGTGGTGAACCGGATGAGGTTGGCCGCGAAGGTCATGTCGGCGACGCTGATCACCGAGACCAGCGCGGTGCCCTTCAGCAGCTCGATGGAGAGGTTGTTGAAGGGCGGGACCATCTCCGGCCACGCCTGCGGCAGCTCGATGCGCCGCAGCCGCTGCCAGCGGGTGAAGCTCAGGGCGATGCCGGCCTCGCGCTGGGCGGGGGAGACCGCCGCCAGCGCCCCGCGCACGACCTCCGAGCCGTACGCCCCGTAGGTCAGACCCAGCGCCAGCACACCCGCCCACATGGGGACGAGCTGCCAGCCGAAGGCGATCGGCAGCGCGAAGAACAACCAGAACATGAAGACCAGCGCCGACGCGCCGCGGAAGATCTCGAAGTAGGCACCCGACAGGAAGCGCACGATCCACAGGTCCGAGCTCCGCATGATGCCGACGGCGAAGGAGACGGCGGCGGCCAGCGCCGCGCCGTAGACCGTCACCTGGATGGTGATCCAGATGCCGGGCAGCATGTAGGACTCCCACAGGGCCCAGGTCATGAGGCGCACAGCTCCTTCGCGGTCAGGTCGGTCATCTCGTCCTCGGTGAAACCGAAGGGCTTGACGATCTCCAGCAGCTCACCGCTCTGCTTGAGCTTGCGCAGCTCCCGGTTGAAGGCGTCGCGCAGGTCCGTGGAGGTGGGCCGGAAGGCGAAGCCGCCCGCGCCGACCGCGGGCTCGCCGTCCACGACGGGCTGGAAGGGCTCGGTGGCCTCGGCCCGGTTGCTGCCCTCGACCACCTGGCGGACGGTCAGGGAGGTGCCGGCGAACACGTCCACGCGGCCCTGCTCGACGGCCGCCAGACCGGCGACCTGGTCGGGGAGGATGAGGATGTCGTCGCGCGGGACGCCGTTGGCCACCGCGTAGTCGATCTCGGCGTACGCGGTGCCGCTCGCCATTCTGGCGTTCTTCTCGACGATGTCCTGGTAGGTGTACAGGCCCTTCGGATTGCCCTTGCGGACGATGAAGGCGTCGAGCATGACGTATTCGGGATCCGAGAAGATCACCTGCTCGCACCGCTCCGGTGTGATGTACATGCCCGCGGAGACCACATCGAACTGCTGCGAGCGCAGTCCCGGGATCAGCGAGCCGAACTCGGTCGGCACCGGGACGACGTTCTCCACCCCCAGCCGCTTGAAGATGACCTTCGCGATCTCCGGAGCCTCACCGGTCAACTCGCCCTGCTTGTTGATGTAGCCGTAGGGCACCTCGCCCGCGATCCCCACGCGGACGGTGCCCTGTCCCCTCAGCCGTTTCAGCAGGCTCTCGTGGCCCTCGCCGACCTCCGGCACCCGGCTGCACCCGGCCGCCGCGCCCATCACGCCCGCGGCGCCGACGGCGCCCAGGCCCGCCAGCAGCGAGCGGCGGCTTATTCCCCCGAAGGATCTGTTCCGATTACTGGGACTCTCGTGGATGTCCGTTTTTTCTCTCTCGTTCCTTTGTGGTGGAGCCATGGGCGCGCCACTACCCCGCTTCTCGGAAAATATGCCAGTCGTTTCCGGCCCTTGATGTGGCTGTTGCGGGGTTGACCGCACAGCGTGACCACTGCGTCAGTATTGACGGGGAAATCAACGGACAGGAGGCGAAATGACAGACCGTTTCATCGAAGTTTCACTCGACAAGAGGGGAGTGCGCTGCACCGCGAAGCTCCTCGACGACCGCGCGCCCGTCACCTGCGACGCGGTGTGGAACGCCCTTCCGCTGGGCGGGGACGTCTACCACGCCAAGTACGCGCGCAACGAGATCTACACGCTCCTGCCGGCGTTCGCGCCCGACGAGCCGCCGCTGGAGAACCCCACGATCACGCCCATCCCGGGCGACCTGTGCTACTTCACCTTCACCGACACCCAGCTCGGCACCGCCTCGTACGGCTACGAGGACGACGCCGGGCACCGGGGGAGGAAGACGGTGGTGGACCTGGCGCTGTTCTACGAGCGCAACAACCTGTTGATCAACGGGGACGCCGGGTGGGTGCCCGGGATCGTCTGGGGCTCGGTCGTGGACGGGCTGGACCGGATGGCCGACGCCTGCCAGGACCTGTGGCGGGCCGGAGCCCTGGGCGAGACCCTCACCTTCCGCAGGGCCTGAGCCCGGGGCCGGGGTCCGGGCCCGGGGCCGCGTCGGGCCCCGGCTCGGGCCCCGGCTCGGGCCCCGGGCCCCCGGAGGCACCGTCCGCGAGCGGCCGGGGCGGCGGGACGTCGGCGACCCCCGCCCCGTACAGCGCGTGCGCCGCGCGCAGCACCAGCGCGTCGGCGTGCCGCGCGCCCACCAGTTGCACGCCCACCGGCAGCCCGCGGCCGTCCACCCCGCAGGGCACCGACGCGGCCGGCTGCTGGGTCATGTTGAAGGGGTGGGTGAACGGGGTCCATCCCGTCCAGCGGGCGTACGGCGAGCCCGGCGGGACCTCGCCCCCCAGCTCGAAGGCGGTGATCGGCAGCGTCGGGGTGACCAGCAGGTCGTACCGGGTGTGGAAGACGCCCGCGAGCCGGCCCATCGCCATCCGCACGTCCACCGCCGCCAGGTAGTCCAGGGCACTGTAGGACGCGCCCTGGTCGCAGACCTCCCGCAGGCCCGGGTCCAGCAGCGCCCGCCGCTCGTCGTCCAGGTGCTGGGTGACGCGGGCGGCGCCGCTGAACCACAGGGTGTGGAAGGACTCCACCGCGTCGGGCAGTCCCGGATCCGCCTCCTCCACGCGCGCGCCCAGCTTCTCCAGCGCCTCCACGGCCCGCCGCACCGCCGCCGCGACCTCGGGGTCGACCGTCACCCGGCCGCCGAGGTCGGGCGAGTACGCCACCCGCAGCCCCGCGACCCCCTCGTCCAGCCCGTCGCGGAAGCTGCCCGGCACCGGCCCCAACTGCGACCAGTCCCGGGCGTCGGGACCGGTGATCACGTCCATCAGCAGCGCCGCGTCCCGTGCGTCGCGCGTCATCGGGCCGACGTGCGCGAGCGTCCCGTAGGCACTGGCCGGGTACAGCGGCACCCGTCCGTAGGTCGGCTTCAGCGCGAAGATCCCGCAGAAGGAGGCGGGGATGCGCACCGACCCCCCGCCGTCGGTGCCCAGGCTCAGCGGTCCGGCTCCCAGGGCCACCGCCGCCGCGCTGCCACCGCTGGAGCCGCCCGCGGTGAGCGACGGATCGTACGGATTGCCCGTCGCGCCGTGCCGCGGGCTGTCGGTGACGCCCTTCCAGCCGAACTCCGGGGTGGTCGTCTTGCCGGTGAACACCGCGCCGTGCTCGCGCAGCCGGGCCACCGCCGGGGCGTCCTCGTCCCACGGCCCGTCGGTACGGACGGTGCGGGAACCGCGCAGCGTCGGGCCGCCGCGCAGCAGCAGGATGTCCTTCACCGACACCGGCACCCCGTCCAGCAGGCCGGCCGGCTCCCCGCGCCGCCACCGTTCGGCCGACTCGGCGGCCTGCCGCGTCGCCTCCTCGGCGTCGATCCGCACGAAGGCGTTCACCAGCGGCTGGATCTCCTCGGTCCGCTCCAGTACGGCGCGGACCACCTCCACGGGCGTGAACTCCCCGCGGGCGTACCCCGCCACGAGCCGGGCCGCGGTCAGGGTGGTGGGATCGGTCATCGTGCGCTCCTGTCCGGGACGTAACCGAGCTGTTTGTCGACGACGTTGAGGAGCGGCTCGCCGGCCGCCCAGCGGTCGAAGTTCTCGCGGAACTGTCGGGCGAGGTCGTCGCGCCAGCCGACGGTGTCGCCGCTCATGTGCGGGGAGACCAGCAGGCCGGGGACGTCCCACAACGGGCTGTCGGCGGGCAGCGGCTCGTCCGCGAAGACGTCCAGCGCCGCGCCCCCCAGGTGTCGGGAGAGCAGCGCCCGCACCAGGTCCTCCTGCACCACGTGCGCGCCGCGTCCGACGTTGACGAAACGGGCTCCGCGCCTCATCCGGGAGAACGCGGCGGCGTCGAACATCCCGGCGGTCCGCGGGGTGAGGGGCGCCGCGCACACCACCCAGTCGGCGGTGGGCAGCAGGTCGTGGAGCGAGTCGGCGGCGTGCACCTTTTCGAATTCCGGATCGTCGTCCCGTTCCCGGCGGCCCACCAGTTCGACCTCGACACCGAGTGCCAGAAGAGTTCTGCCGATTGCCCGGCCGATCGGACCCGAACCTACGACAATCGCGTGAGTCCCGGAGATCCGCACGGTCTCCCGGTGCCGCCAGCGGCGTTGACGTTGCAATTCCCAGCTTCCGTGAAAATCTTTGGCCAAAGCCAGGACGAGGCCGGCGGTGTATTCGGCGATCGGCTGGTCGAAGATCCCCCGCGCATTGGTGATCACGGTGTCCGAGGCGACGAGTTCCGGACAGGCCAGCAGCCGGTCCACACCGGCGCTGGCGGTGTGCACCCAGCCCGGCCGCGGTCCCGGCCCCGGCCAGGCGTGGCGCACGGCGTCGGAGGCGAAGTCCCATACCAGGAGGGCGTCGGCGGTCGGCAGCGAATCCGCCAGCGACTTCTCGTCGACGTACCGCACCCGGGCGCGGCCGGCGAGTCGGTCGAGGTCCGGCGGGGGAACGTCCCCGGGGGCGTCCGGATCGCCGCCGAGGACGAGGAGGCGGGGCGGATCGGTGTTTTCTGACATGGGCGGGAAACCGTTTCGCAACGAGGGATCAACGAAGGTCGGAAAGCATGGGAGTTACGCGCGCGAAGGCGTCGGGACACCGTTCGGAGGTACGAATCGGCGGAAGGATTGACCACGGTAGGGACCGGTAACTACCTTCGTCAACGAAGGCATCTGTCCCGGCGTCCCGGCGGCTTCCGCCGGTTTTCCCGTCATCGGCCCTCGGCCGCCCCATACCCTCTTTTAGGGGTGCTCATGGATGTCTCGTTCCTCGGTGGGCCACACCCGCAGCGCGGAGTGGGTGTCGTCGCTCCCTTCGACTTCGCCCTCGATCGCGAACTGTGGCGATGGGTGCCCGACGACGTCTCCCTGCATCTGACGCGGACACCGTTCGTCCCCGTCGAGGTGAGCCTGGACCTGGCCCGGCTGGTCAGTGAGCACCAGACCCTGCGGGAGGCCGTCCAGGCGTTGTGCGCCGTGGCGCCCGAGGTGGTGGCGTACGCCTGTACGTCCGGTTCGTTCGTGGGCGGCGCCGCCGGGGAGCGGGCCATGTGCGCGGCCATGGAACTGGCCGGGGAGGCTCCCTCGCTCACCACCTCCGGCGCGCTGTTGGAGGCGCTGGAGGAACTCGACGCGCGGCGGGTCGCCGTCGTCACCCCGTACACCAGGTCGGTGACGGACGCGTTGGGCACGTTCCTGGGCGAGGCCGGGATCGAGGTCACCGGCCGCAGCTACCTCGGACTGACCCGGGAGATCTGGCGGGTGCCGTACCGCGACGTGGTCGACATGGCCCGCCGGGCCGTGGTGGGCGCGCCCGACGCCCTCTTCATCAGTTGCACCAACCTGCCGACCTACGACGTGATCCCGCAGTTGGAGGCGGAGTTGCGGATGCCGGTGCTCTCCGCCAACCAGGTCACCGTCTGGTCCGCGCTGCGGCGCATCGGCAAGCAGGCGGTGGGGCCCTACCAGGCGTTGCTGGACGCGGTGGCGCGCCGCGGTCCGGCGTCGATGTCGGCGCCGCCGCTCTCCTCCGCGCCGCCGGCCGCACCACCCTCGCTGCCGACCCCGGCCATGGAGCCCACTCCGCTCGGACCGGAACCGGAGGCGGCCCTGGCGGGATCGGCGTACGAGTCGGTGGAGAGGGCCGAGGGGCTGGAACCGCCGACCTTCCCGGACGATCCCGGCGGCCGGCCGGGCCTGTGAGGCCCGCCCGTCCCGCCGCGCACGCGCACACGCTCGTGCGCGCACACCGCCCGCACGCCCCGACGTCCCGGGAACGGCCCGGGAACGACCGCAGCAGCAGGAGGACTGGATGACGGACACGGTCGGCTTCCTCTACCCCGGCCACTCGGCCGAGGACGAGTACCCGAGGCTGGAGGCGATCCTCGGCGAGGTGGGCGCGGCGGTCCGACTGCCGCTGGTGCACACCGACATCGGCGAGGACGCGCACCGCGTGGACGCCCTGCTGGAGATGGGCTCGGTGGCCCGGTTGGCCGCCGCGGTGGGGGAGTTGAGGGAGTCGGGGGCGCAGGCGGTGGTGTGGGCCTGTACCAGTGCCAGTTTCGTCTTCGGCTGGGAGGGCGCGCACGAGCAGGTGCGCGAACTCTCCGCACGGGCCGGGCTCCCCGCCTCCAGCACCTCCTTCGCCTTCGCCCGCGCGGTGCGGGCCCTGGACGTGGCGCGGGTGGCCGTCGCCGCCACCTACCCCGAGGACGTGGCCGAGCACTTCAGGGCCTTCCTCAAGGAGGCCGGTGCCGAGATCGTCTCGGTGCGCGGCGCCGGGATCGTCACCGCGGCCGAGGTCGGCACCTGGGGACGGGAGGAGGTGCTCGCCCTGGCGCGGGCGGGCGACCACCCCGACGCCGATGCCGTGCTGCTGCCCGACACCGCCCTGCACACCGCCGATCGGATCCCCGAGCTGGAGGAGGAGTTGGGCAAGCCGGTCCTCACCGCCAACCAGGTCACCGTCTGGGAGGGACTGCGGCTGTTGGACCGCACCGTCGTCTGCCCCGCCCTGGGCACGCTCTTCACCCGGGGGTGACCGGGGGCGCCCGGCTCGGTGACGCCGGTCACCGCCGCGGGCGCGGAGGCGGTGGCGGGAATAACGGACGGGCTTCGGGGGCTGTCTCCTTCCGTCGTCCGCCGCGCGGCCGCGCACGGCGGCGCGGTACGGCGGGCGACGACGCAGAAGCACCATGAGAGGCGGCCCGCGATGGACCAGGCGAACGATCCCGGCACGGCGAACCACACGGCGAACGACACGGCGAACGGCGACCCGGTGCGCGGCACGGCCCGCGGTACCGCTCCCGTACCGCTGTCCGTGCTCGACCTGGCCACCGTGGGCGCCGGCCGCACCGCCTCCGACGCCCTGCGCACCTCCGCGGAGCTCGCCCGGCTCGCCGAGAGCCGCGGCTACCACCGACTGTGGGTGGCCGAGCACCACTCCATGCCCGGTGTGGCCAGCTCCTCCCCCGCCGTGATCCTGGCCCATCTGGCCGCGCACACCTCTGCCATACGCCTCGGCTCGGGCGGGGTGATGCTGCCCAACCACGCGCCCCTGGTGATCGCCGAGCAGTTCGGCACCCTGGAGGCCCTCGCCCCCGGCCGGATCGATCTGGGTCTGGGACGCGCCCCCGGCACCGACGGCGCCACGGCCGCCGCGCTGCGGCGCACCGACCGTCCCCACGAGGCGGCCGACGAGTTCCCGAGGCAGCTCGCCGAGCTGGTCCGCTTCCTCGACGACGACTTCCCCGACGGGCACCCCTACTCCCGCATCCACGCCGTCCCCGGCCCCGTCCAGGGCAGCGTGCCCGGCGGGGTGCAGTCGGCGAACCGGCCGCCGGTGTGGCTGCTGGGCTCCTCCGGCTTCAGCGCCCGGCTCGCCGGGAGCCTCGGGCTGCCCTTCGCCTTCGCGCACCACTTCTCGGCGGCCAACACCCTTCCCGCCCTGGAGCTGTACCGCTCGTCCTTCCGTCCCTCGGCGGTACTGGACGAGCCGTACGCCCTGATCGGCGTCTCGGCGCTGGCCGCGGACGAGGAGGCGGAGGCACACCGCCAGGTGATGACCGGCGCCCTGTCGATGCTGCGGCTGCGCACCGGACGCCCGGGGCTGGTGCCCACCCCCGAGGAGGCCGAGGAGTACGAGCGGAACATGGGCGAGATGGAGCGCGACTTCGTGCGCGGCTGGTTGGCCGACGTGGTGTACGGCACGCCCGAGGAGGTCCGCGACGGGCTGGACGCCCTGGCGAAGCGCACCGGCGCCGACGAGCTGATGATCACCTCGCAGTCGCACGGCGGTGCGGCGCGGCTGCGCAGCTACGGGCTGATCGCCGACGTCTACGGCCTGCCGCCCGCCACCAACAACTGACTGATGCGCTCCGGCGACACCGGCTTGGAGTAGTGCCACCCCTGGCCGGTGTCGCAGCCGATCCGCCGCAGCCGGTCGGCCTGGGCCGGGCCCTCGACGCACTCGGCGGTGACCGTCAGGCCCAGGTCGTGGGCGAGCCGGACCAGTGAGGTGACGATCGTCTCGTCCGCCGGGTTGAGGGAACGGGCGGTGCGGAACCCGCGGACGAACGTTCCGTCCAGCTTGAGCCCGCGCACCGGGAGCCTGCTGAGGTAGGCGAGGTTGGAGTAGCCGGTGCCGAAGTCGTCGATCGCGATGCGCACCCCCATCCCGGAGAGCGCCTGGAGCGCCTTCAACGGTCGTCCGGCCGATCCCATCACCGCCGACTCGGTCAGCTCCAGTTGGAGCAGCCCCGGCGACAGTCCCGTCTCCGTCAGGATCGAGGCGACGTCGGCCACCAGGTCCGAGTCCCACACCTGGCGCACGGCCACGTTGACGCTGACGTACAGCGGCCGCTCCGGGTGCTCCCGCTGCCAGTGGCGCGCCTGGCGGCACGACTCGGCGAGGATCCAGCGGCCCAGCGGCACGATGGCGCCGTTCTCCTCGGCCAGGCCGACGAACCGGTTGGGGCCGAGGGTGCCGAACCGGGGGTGCCGCCACCGCACCAGGGCCTCCACACCGGCGAGCGTGTCGTCGCGCAGGGAGACGATCGGCTGGTACTCCAGGGCGAACTCGCCGCGCTCCAGCGCGGGGCGCAGCGTGCTGGACAGCGCCTGGCGGGTGACGCGGTGGGCGTTGCGCTCCGGGTCGAAGAGGGTCCAGCGGGCCTTGCCGTCGGCCTTGGCCCAGTAGAG
Source organism: Streptomyces taklimakanensis (assembly GCF_009709575.1). NCBI lineage: Bacteria > Bacillati > Actinomycetota > Actinomycetes > Kitasatosporales > Streptomycetaceae > Streptomyces > Streptomyces taklimakanensis. The sequence continues at coordinate 1,978,137 of NZ_WIXO01000001.1, read as the reverse complement.
CGTGGTGTCCGCGGCCTGCATCAGTTCGGTGGCGGTGGTCCCGGTGGCGGGCCGCTCCACCACCCCGATGCTCGCGGAGACCGCCAGCCGGTGCCCGGACAGGTCGAACGGTCGTTGGACCGAGGCCAGCACCTCCTGGGCCAGCTCGGTCAGGGACTGGGTGCCGGTGGACGCCTCGGCCAGCAGGACGAACTCGTCGCCGCCCAGCCGCGCCACCAGGTGCCCGCCCGGCTCGGCGCACCGGCGCAGCCGTTCGGCGACCGCGCCCAGGAGCTGGTCGCCCACATGGTGTCCGAGGGTGTCGTTGACGGCCTTGAAGCCGTCCAGATCCAGGTAGCACAGGCCGATCCGGCCGGTGGTGGACTCGGTGAGCGCGATCGACAGCCGTTCGAAGAACAGGGCCCGGTTGGGCAGCCGGGTGACGGGGTCGTGCACCTGGAGGTGGCGCAGCCGCTCCTGGAGGTCGTGCCGCTCGCTGTCGTCGGCGACGGACAGCAGGGCGGCACCGGCCCGCCCACCGCCCGCCTCCCCGGTGGGCACCACGGTGACCCTGGCCCACACGGAGCGGCCGTCCCCCTGTTTGAGCCGGCGCGTGCAGCTCATCAGTTCGCTGCGGCCCTCCAGGACGGCCCGACAGGCGTCGCGGGACCGATCGTCGAGGCCGAGTCCGGCCAGGGAGGTGACGGGTGTGCCGGCGAGTTCGGCGGCGGAGGAGCCCAGCAGCCTCTCCAGCGCCCGGTTGGCGGCCAGGACGCGCCCCTCGGCGTCGATCACCGCCATCGCCACCTGGGCGGCCTCGAAGGCGGCGCGGAAGGCCGACGGATCGAGGGGGGCACCGGCGGACGTCCCCGGGGGAGGGGAGGGGGTGGGACCCGCGGTCCGGTCACCGTCCGTGACGGGCTGGGGGGTCGAGCCCGGGTCGTCGTCCGGCTCCCTGCCCGGTCCGTCGTGGGTTCCATTCACCGATCGCTCCCGCGGGGGACTCGTCTCACGTAGCCGGCTCGGGCGGTGGGCCGGCGGCCTTTGTGGGGTTTCCGCCCTGGAAATGTGCCGATCATAGAGGCTTATCTGGCGACCGAGCCAGTGTCGCGCGGAGTGTTCGGATCCCGTGTGACGGACTCTGCGGACGCATTTTCGATAGGGTGATCGTTCCTGCGCGGCAACTTCCCGCCGGCGATCGATGATGACCGCTTGTTACGCAGGGTAGTTCTGTGGGGGCTCACTCGTACGGTCTAGCGGAACGGGGCACGCGGGGACCGGAGGGCACACAGTGGGTGCCGTGCCCGCACCCACCCGGGCGCCGTGCCCCGACACCACAGCGGGAGGACGATGTGCGGCGTATGAGCAGGGCCGAACGGACCGGCGGGGACCGGCACGCGGCCGCCCCCGCGGCGGCCGGCCACTGGCCGGGCCACCGCTCGCGCAGGACCGGCGCGGTGCTCACCGCCCTCTCCGCCCTGATCGGCACCAGCCTGGTCGCCGGTCCGGCCGCCGTCGCCGCCACCGCCGACTCCTGCGCCCTGGAGCGGACCGACGTCCACCACTCCGAGGGGCTGGACACCTGGAACCCGGACTACCCCCGGCCCCGGGGCGAACTCGACGCCCTGATGATCTTCCTGGCCTTCCCCGAGAACCGGCCCGCCGTCACCCCCGGGCGGTTGGCCGCCGACTACTTCCCGGAGACCTCGCGGTTCTTCGAGCGGGCCTCCTACGGCACCTTCACGCTGCGCCCCCACGCGGTGCCGCGCTGGTTCGAGATGGCGGCCGACTCGCGGGCGTACGGGATACAGCGCGACTGGTCCCCCGAGCTGCGGAGCGCCTACCTCGACGACGCCGTCACCGCCGCGGACCCGCACGTGGACTTCGCCGACTACGACGTCGTCTACCTCGTCGCCGACCCCGACGCCCCCGGTGTGAACTCCGACGCCACCAAGGTCGTCAACCTCGAGGAACCGATATCCGTGGACGGCACCGAGCTGCACCGCGTGGTGACGGTCTTCGAGAGGCACCCGCCGGACCGCAACGTCCTCGCCCACGAGACCCTGCACGTCTTCGACCTGCCCGACCTCTACCACCAGCCCGAGGAGGACGACGGCGACTGGGACACCCACGTCGGCGACTGGGACCTCATGGGCAGCCAGTTCGGTCTGTCCCCCGAGCCCCTCGGCTGGCACAAGTGGAAGCTGGGGTGGCTGGACGACCGCGGCATCGACTGCCGCGTCGATGCCGGCACCACCCGACACGTCCTGCGGGCGATCGCCGCACCGACCCACGACGGCCTGCTGCCCGGCTCGGACGACACCCGGATGGTCGTGGTCCGCACCGGCCGCAGCGAGGTGCTCGCGATCGAGGCCCGGGAGCCCGTCGGCAACGACATCACCTCCTGCACCGACGGAGTGCTGGTGTACCGGGTGCGCGGCGACGTCGCCTCGGCGCAGGGGCCGGTGAAGGTGATGGACGGCCACCCCGACAGCGAGGCGTGTGCCCGGATCTCGGTCTACCCGGAACTGGCCGACGCCCCGCTGGGAGCCGGCGAGAGCCTGGAGGTGGACGCCGGCACGAGCACGGTGCGGGTGACGGTGGGGGAGCGCACCACGGCGGGGTGGACCGTGGAGGTCACCGTGCGCGGGACCCCCGGGTCCCTGCCGGACACGGGCCCGGGAACCGGGGCCGACGGCAGGGTGTGAGCGCCGGTCGGCGGCCGCCGGTCGCCGACCCGCGGAAGGGGGCACGGAAAAGCGGAAGGCCCTCGCTTCCGCGAGGGCCTTCCGCTGTCCGTACGCCGCCAGGGACTCGAACCCCGGACCCGCTGATTAAGAGTCAGCTGCTCTAACCAACTGAGCTAGCGGCGCCTGGTGACGTGGTAAACCTTAGCACCCTGGTCCGAGGGAGCGGAAATCGATGGGTCGGACCCACTTCCGCCCCCGACCGGACGGGCCGTCCCGCGCCCGCCGCCCCCCGCCCGAACGGCCCGCACACAGGCCCACAGCAGTGCTTCCGTGCCCGGCAGCCAGGGGTGCCGGACGTCGGGGGCGACCAGCCAGCGGGTGGTGGGCGGGCAGTTCCCGCCGGGGACGGGCGGAGGGACGGTCACGGCGTCCCCGAGGCCGTAGCACAGCAGCGGAGGGATCGTTTCCGCAGTCGAATCCCCGGCCGCCTCCCGGCCGACGTCACGCACGGCCCCGGTCCCCCGCCACTCGTGCCAGCGCAGCAGCGCGGGCAGCCGCTGGGCGGTGCCGGGTTTGGCGAACAGCAGCATCCGACCGCCGTGCAGGGCCACCGGGCCGGTGCCCGGCCCGGCCGTCCACAGTCGGTCCAGCATCCTGCGGCCGAACAGCGGGCCGACGCTGACCACGTCGAAGGCCGTGCCGCAGGGCAGGGTGCTGGGGGTGCCCGGGCGCACCGCCCACAGGGCGTGGACACTGCGCGGGAACGCGCTGGAGGAGGCGAGCCAGTCGGCTCCGGCGGGGGTCACGTAGGCGGCGGGATCGCTCATGTCCACTACATCTACCGGCAGCCTGTGTACCGTCCCTGGAAAATCGCGAAACTCGTACACGGCCTGTCGGGATCCGGTATCTTCCGCCCGCGCATATGCCTCCGGCCGAGGCCCGAGTCACTACTCGTGGGTACGGTCGGCCAGCAGCTCGCGGCCGAACTCGATCATCTTGCGGGCGTAGTCGGCGGTCCACTCCGCCCGCTCGGCGATCGCCTCGTCCGGGAGCCGGTCGAAGCGCTTGGGGTCGGCCAGCTGTGCCGCCGCGAGGGCCTGGAACTCCATCGCCCGGTCCGCCGCGGCCCGGAAGGCCAGGGCCAGCTCGGTCGCGCGCCCCAGCAGCTCACGCGGATCCTCGATGGACTCGAGGTCGAAGAAGTGCTCGGGATCCGCCGCGGCGTCCGGCGGTTCGAAGAGCAGCGGTGCGGGACGCCGGTAGCGCGGTCCACCGCGCGGATCCGGCGCCGGTCGCGGCTCGGACATGGAGGTACCTCCGTCGATCGTGAACAGCGTTCCATTGTGCTCCCTTCCCCCTGTGTGCCCACGGACGGCCCGGACGAGCCGCCCCGCCGGACACGCGAGGAAGGCGGACCGGTCACGGGCGGACGGCGTGCTCCGCCAGGTGCTCCAGGACCGCGTGGTTGGCCTCCCACCCGTCCGGGAACTTCACGGTCACGCCGAGCTGCACGGGATCGGCCGAGGGGTGCTCGTCCAACAGCTCGGTCACCCCGGCCCGGCAGACCACCACACAGGCGTGCCGGTGGCGCGAGGCCAGCACGCACAGCCGTCCCGTCTCCAGGTGGAAGGCCGTGGCGTCGGGGCGGCCCGACAGCGGGTGGAGCACCACCGTCACGTCGAACTCCCGCCCCTGGAGACGGTTCGCCGTGTCCACCGTGACGCCCGTGACCCCCGAGGAGAGCAGCGCCGCGCGGACCGCCGCCGCCTGGTCGCGGTGGGCGGTCCCCACCGCGACCCGGTCGGCGGTCACCGGCGCGGGCTCCGCCGAACGCTCGCCGTGCGCCAGCCCGCCGCGCTCCAACAGCCGCCGCACCACGTCCGCCACCGCCGCCACGGCCTCCGGATCGGTGCGCGGGGTGTGCCGGGCGGGAAGCTCCAACAGCCCCCAGCCGGACGCGGCCGCCTCGTCCAGCACCCGGTCCGCGCAGGAGCCGTCGGACGGCACGGAGAACTCCAGCCGCCGCTCCCCGGGACGGGTGCCGCTGCGGAACGGGGTGTACGGGTAGAACGCCCGCGACACCAGTGACGCGGCCGAGGCCGGCAGCCGCCAGGAGACCGGCAACCGGTGCACGGGCAGCTCCGGGTTGTGCGCCAGCAGCGTGGTCACCGCGCCGGCCGACGGGTCGTAGGACAGCCCCGCCCACTGCTCGGCGCCGACCTGGCTGAACGGGTCCAACTGGCCCGGGTCGCCGACGAACAGCGCCCGCTCGAAGAGCCCGGCGACGGCCAGCAGCGCGTCGGACCGCATCTGGTACGCCTCGTCCACGATGGCCTGTTCCCACGGGCCCGCGCCCTTCACGTGCGCCCACTTCGCGGCCGTGGAGACCACCACGTCCAAGCCGGCCAGCTCCGCGACCTTCGCCGACTTCACCACCGAGTCGTGCCGGTCCAGCACGGGGTCGTAGGGCTGGGCCTCGCTGCTGTGCAGACGCCCCACGGGCAGTTCGGGATCGGCCGTGGCCAGCCGGTCCACCAGGTCGTCCACCTGGGCGTTGGTCTGGGCGACGACCATCAGCGGCCGTCCCGTCGCGGCCAGCTCGCGCGCCGCCCGCACCACCAGCGTGGTCTTGCCGGCGCCCGGCGGCGAATCCACCACCACACCCCGGTGGGCGCCGGAGAGGGTGTCGCGCAGGATCGCCCCGGTCGCCGCGGCGGCCGCGGCGGCGGGGTCGGCTTCGGACGCGGGGTCGGACGCGAGGTCGAACGCGGTGTCGGACGCGGTGTCGGTGGGGTTCGCGGTTCCGGTCACGGTCACAGCAGGTCCTCCGCGGTCACGGGGTCGGGCGCGTCGAGTGCGTCGGGGTCGGGCGGACCGCCGTGGGTCCACGGGGTGTCCTCCGGATCCGGCAGCTCCGGCCCGCCGCGCGGCGCGTGCTCGAAGAGCGTCCAGCACACCGTCTCGCCCTCCTCGGGCACCGATCCGGCCTCGGGCACCTTCCCGCGTCCCATGCCGCCGGTCAACCGGACGGTCAGCAGGCCCGGCGCCGGAGCGGCGACGAACTCGCCCGGCTGGGCCCTCCCGTCCGCCAGGGCCCGGTGCACCCGGTCGCCCTCCTCCAGGTGCGGCAGGTCGTCGGTGCGGACGGTGACCAGCGGGCGCGGCATCGGCCGCTTCCCCGCCGAGTACGCCATCTCCGTCCGGACGACCTCGCCCACGAACGCCTCGCCGACCAGCCGCCGCTCGGCCATCACCAGCGGATCGTCCAGCGCCTCCTGCGCGGCCAGCTCCGCCAGCGCGGTCTCCCGCGCGGCGAGCTTGCGGGCCGCCGTCACCGCGTCGTCCCGTCTGGGCTGCGGGGGCTCGCCGGCGCGCAGCCGGTCGCGGTGGGTGGTGTAGGACCAGCGGTCCCGCTTCCACCGGTCGGCGACCCGGGCGCCCGGCGGCAGTTCGCGCAGCAGGTCCAGGGCCCGCCACACCGCGTCCCAGGTGGGTCGCAGTTGGGAGGCGACCAGCGCGCGGACCTCCTCCTCGGCGCCGGGCACTCCCGCGTCGTGACGGGCGACGGCCGGGGCCAGCCGCCGGTTGTCGAAGGCCGGGTCGGTGGCCGGCCCGGCGGGCGGGGTGAGCAGCAGCCCGTCGGCGTCGCGCGCCAGCTCCGCGTGGCGGGCGGCCTCGGCGCCCGAGACCCCCTCCCCGGCGGTGATCCAGGCCAGCAGCGCGCCCAGGTGCCGGTCCTCCAGCCGGCTCTGTCCCGTCGCCCAGTGTCGGGCCAGCAGTTCCGTGGCGGCGACCAGCAGCGAGGAGCCGGGCACCCGGGACCGCTCCCCGTAGTGCGTCAACCACCGTCCCAGCAACGGCAGTCGGGCCGGGGCGGGGTAGGGGGTGTCCGGGTCCTCCTCGGCGGTGCGGCGGAAGCGCGTGGAGCGGCCCAGCAGCCGTACGTAGGCGATGCCCGCGGTGTTCGGCACGACCAACTGCGGTGCGTCGGCGCACAGTTCCGCCTCGACCTTCACCCGCTTGCCGGTCTCCGGGTCCTTCTCGGTGCGCTCCTGGAGTTCGACCTCGTCCTGCGCGGACTCCAGGTGGGGCAGGACGACGTCGGCCAGTTCGGCGAGGAAGGCGAACCGCAGCGTGCGGTCGCGCGGCTGCGGCACCACCAGCAGGTGCGGCGCGTCCCGGTCGGTGCCCACCATCGCGCCCAGCGGCGCGCCGGCCTCGCCGGCCGTGGTCAGCGGCACCAGGACCATCGGGCGTTCGGCCAGGTGTCGGTGGCGCACCGTCGTCAGGGGCCGGGCGCGCCCGGTGGCGGCCGCCTCGACGCGGGCCAGGGTGGAGATCAGGGACATCGGGGCCTTTCCGGAGGCGGGACCGTCGCGGTGGGATCCGCGGTGGACAGGGCCTCGGCCCGCAGCCGGGCCGCACGGCGCAGCGCGGCGACGGACGGGTCGTCCGGCCCGTCCCCCGAGGCGCCGTCGGAGCCGTCGGAGCCGTCGGGACCGGAGTGGGCCGCCGCCAGGACGGCCGCCAGCGTCGTCAGCTCGCCCAACTCCCCGCGCACCTCGCGCCCCAGGACCTCCACGGCACCCGCCGCGCGGGCCCGCTCCCGGCAGTGGAACGCCAGCTCACAGGTGGACAGGCACTGGGGCGCGTACGCCGCCGGGACCGCGCGCACGGCGTCGGCCAGCTCGTCGGGCGGCCGGTCCGGGGCGAAGGTGACGCCCTCGGGCAGCGCGGCGGCGATCTCCTCCAGCCTGGTGAGCCGGGCGAGTTGACGCCGGGTGGTGGCCCGCTGCCGGCGCAGGTCGACGGCCTCGGCGGTGGGCAGGTTGGAGAAGTCCTTCGGGCAGACCAGCAGGGCCCGCTCGTCCACCCGACCGCCGAGCGGCTCCAGGGCCAGGGCGTAGACGGCGGCCTGCCGGGCGGCGGCGCCGACCTTGGCCGGGTCGGCGGAGCCGTCCAGGATCGGGAAGGACTTGATCTCCACCACCGTCCGGCGCCCGTCGGGGTGGACCGCCACCGCGTCGGGCTCCAGGTAGACGGGCGAGCCGGCCACCTCCAGCTCCAGCATCGGGTGGTCCAGCAGCGTCCAGCCGCCGTCGGCCGTGGCCCGCTCCAGGGCGAGCGCGGTCCGCTCCGCCCGTCCGGCCGGGCCGGCCGCCGTCAGGTCGGGGACGGTGACCTCGTCGGGCTCGGGGGGCGGGGTGCCCGGGGCGCCGGTGCGCGCGTGGACCAGCCGCATCAGCTCGCCGCCGCCGTCCCCCTTCACCCGGGCCTCGAACGCGTGGCCGCGGGAGAACGCGAACTGGGACTGTCCGAAGGGGGCGGGCGCGCCCAGTGCCCTGGCCAGCGCGCCCTTGTCCACCCCGGCGCCGTCCAGCAGCGCGCGGCGGCGGCAGCCGGGATTGGCGGCCAGCGCGGCGAGCGCCCGGGCGTCGAGGGCCCGCGGGGCGACGTCCGGACCGCGCAGCTCGGCGAGCCGCCGGCGCAGGGCTGTCGTCGGTTGGCTGTCGGGGATGTCGCTCACCCGCCGAAGTGTGGCATCCGACTGTGACAACGGGGGAGTTGAGGTGCCTTCCCGGGACGCCGGAACGGGTTTCCGCGACGATCCCGGCGCTCCGGGGCGGGGGAGGGTCGCCCGACGGCCGTGGCACCGGGCACGTGATGATGACGGGAGCGGTGGATCGCGGGTACGCGGACCGCCGTGGAAGATGCCGAACCTGCGGAAGGAAACCGATGGCAGCGCGCGTCCTGCTCGTCCGACACGGCCAGACCGAGTGGTCCCGTTCCGGGTGGCACACCGGCCGCACCGACGTCCCCCTGCTGGAGGAGGGCCGCCGGATGGCGAGAGCGCTGGGCGAACGGCTGGCCCGCGCACCCTGGAACGGCCTGCCGGACGCCGAGGTGCGCACCAGCCCGCTCTCCCGGGCCCGGGAGACCTGCGACCTGGCGGGGCTGGGCGACCGGGCCGAGGACTGGGACGCCCTGCTGGAGTGGGACTACGGCGCCTACGAGGGGTTGAGCACGCCGGCCATCCGGGAGCGGGTCGGCGAGGACTGGCTGATCTGGCGCGACGGCGTGGTGGGCGGCGAACGGCTGGCGGAGGTCGCGGCCCGCGCCGACGAGGTGGTCGCCTGGACGCGCGGGACGGACCGGGACGCGGTCGTCTTCGCCCACGGCCATCTGCTCAGGGTGCTGGGCGCGCGGTGGCTGGGGCTGGACCCGTCCTTCGCCGCCCGGCTGCGTCTGGATCCGGGCGCGCTGTCGGTGCTGGGCTGGGCGTACGGGGAGCCCGCGATCGAGAGTTGGAACGACCGGGGCCACCTGGAGTGAGCGGCCCCGGCCCGGCCCCGGCCCGACTCCGGCCCGGTCCCGCCGGGCGGCGTCAGGCCGGTCGTGCGGGACGGACCGACTCGGCGCGGCGGTCCAGGAAGTCCGCGACGGCCGGGACGCCGCGGTGGTGGCGCAGACGCCGGGCGGTGCCGTCCAGCATCGACAGGACGCGCGAGGAGCGCACCCGGTCGAGCAGGTCCAGCGCCCGGCACCCGGCCTCGGCGGCTCCCGCCACGTCCCCGTGGCCGGCGAGGTCGTCCGCCAGCTCGGCCGTGAACAGCGCGGTGTTCCGCACGAAGTGCGGGCCCTGTAGGACCACCGCGCGGCGGGCGCGCCGCGCCGCGCGTCCCCAGTCGCCCAGCGCCGCCCAGCACTGCGCCTCCAGCCCGTTCAACTCGGCCTCGCCGTAGAAGGACATCCACTCCGGGTCGGCGTCCGAGGGGCCGCGCTCGAACAGGGTGCGGGCCCGGCCGATGGACTCCTCGCAGGCGGAGCGGTCCGCCAGGCCCGCCCAGCCGCCCGCCTCGCGCGCGGCCAGCAGGGACAGCAGTCGGGGCGATCCCAGGTGTTCGGCCACGTGCTGCCCGGCCTGCGCGGCCCGCACCGCCTCCCGGGGGCGCCCGGCGTCGCGGGCCAGGAAGGAGGTGTTGCAGAAGGCGTGCGCCTCCAGGGCCGGGTCACCGGCGACGCGTGCGGTGGCCAGGGCCTCGGCGTAGTGCGGTCGGGCCTCGGCGAGGCGGCCCGAGTCGTGGGCCAGCCAACCCACCGAGATGGCCAGTTCCCCGGCGCCGGTGTGCAACCGGTCGACGATCGACTGGCGGCGCGCGCCGGCGTCCAGCAGGCCGTAGGCGGCGCGCAGGGCCTCGCCGGCCTGTCGGTAGATGTCGTCCGCGCCGTGCCGGTCGTCCAGCAGCCGGATGTGGCGCACGGTCTCCTCGACGGCCTCCGCCTCGGCCTCGCCCGGCCGTCCCGCGAGGACGGGTCGGGCGCCGGGAGCGCCCGGACCGGCGGGCGCGCCGGTGGACGTGTCGCGGGCGGCGGCCTGGTCCGGGAACGGGGTCGGGCCCAGGGACATCGCCGCCATGGCGGCCGGGCCGCCGGTCATGAACGCGCGACGCAGCACGTCGCTCTCCTCGTCGCTCGGTCCGGGGGTTCCGGAAGGGTGCTCGGTGCGGGTGGGGACGGGGCGTACCCGGGCTCCCCGGGGAGCGTCCCCACCGCCGTACGCCCCTCGTCCGCGCGCGGTGCGCCCGCGGACCGCCTGCCGGGGCTCGAAGCCCAGGTCGGTCAGTGAGTACCCCGGGAACATGTGCAGGAACACCCGCTCGTAGGCGTAGTTGGGGCACCGGATCTCTCCGGCCTCCACCCGGCCCACGTACCGGGCGTCGCAGGAGACCCGCTCGCCTATCTCCCTGCCCGCCCTGCGCACGGCCGCGGCGAACTCGCCGGGCGAGAGCCGTCCGCGCAACCGCCGGAAGGCCAGGTTCGGCTGGCGGTCCGGTCCCGCCGGCGCTGAAGGTGACGGTGACGACGCCATGGCCCGGACCGTACCGGGAGGCGCTCGGCGGAATCGGCGCGTTATGCCGAAAAAAGGGATATCCGACACGTGATCTGCCATGAACTGCCATCCTTTGCGGGCGGATTGCCCCGTAGCGGTTGACACCCCGGTTCGTTGCACCCTGTGCAGAGACCGTGGAGGAGGAGTCCCCCTTGTTGGACACCGGCTACGAGATCGACGGCCGCCCACCGGCCGCCGTCGAACGGCGTTCCGCCCCGGACGGCGACGGGGGCGGAACGGCACGGACGCCCTACGACCTGGTGACCGTGCCCGCGCGCCAGGGCCTGGAGGCCGTCGACATCCTGCGTCTGCGCGAGGGCGTCGGCCCGGTGCTGCACGACGGCGCGGGCGACACCCTCGGATTCCTGGTGCCGCCGGGCACCGCGGACGGCTGGGAGCTGCCCGGCAGCGCCTGCACCCGCACCCACCGCCCCGGCGCCCCGCAGGGCGCCCCGCCGGTGGTGGGCGCGGAGTGGCTGGTGCCGCCGGAGAGCGCCCACGTCCGGGCCACCGAGCCGGCGCGGCTGCGTGCCGCGCTGGGCGAGGCGGCCCGGACGATCGCCGCCGCCGAGGGCCGCGCCCGCGACCGGACCCGCCCCCGCGACCTCGACTGAGCCGGGACGGGCCGCGCGGGCGATACTGGCCCGATGGCGAGGAACGGACGGCGGCGCGGGGACGGCAGGCGGAGCCGGGAGCCGGTGAGCGAGCGGGTCGGCGGCGGGTTGGCCGAACTGCTGCCCGACCCCGACCGGCCGCGCGCCTGGACCCTGACGCTCGACGGCGCCCCGCAGTCCCACGTGGATCTCGACGACCCGACGTACCTGGACTTCGAGTACCAGCGCAGGATCGGCCACCTGATCGACCTGGCCGCCCCGCGGGGGCGACCGCTGCGGGTGCTCCACCTGGGCGGCGGCGCGCTCACCCTCGCCCGCTACACCGCGGCCACCCGCCCCCGCTCCACCCAGCAGGTGGTCGAGTCGGACACCGCGCTGACCGCCCTGGTCCGTCGCGAACTGCCCCTGGAGGGCTCCTGGCGGATACGGGTGCGCGCCGGCGACGCCCGCGCCGTGTCGGCCAGGATCCCCGAGGACTGGGCCGAGGTGGTGGTCGCGGACGTCTTCGCCGGTGCCCGCACCCCCGCGCACCTGACCAGCACCGAGTTCCTGGCCGAGGTCCGCCGGGTGCTGTGCCCCGGCGGACTCTACGTCGCCAACCTCGCCGACGGCCCGCCACTGGCCCACCTGCGCGGGCAGATCGCCACCGCCGCCGCCGTCTTCCCCGAGCTGGGCCTGACCGCCGATCCGGCCGTGCTGCGGGGGCGGCGCTTCGGCAACGCCGTGCTGGCCGCCTCCGACCGGGAGCTGCCCGTCGCCGAACTCACCCGGCGCGCGGCCTCCGACCCGCACCCCGGCCGGGTCGAACACGGTCGGGCGCTCGCCGACTTCACCGGCGGCGCGGCTTCCGTCACGGACGCCGACGCCGTCCCCTCCCCGCCGCCGCCCGCCGCCGTCTTCCGACGGCGCTGAGGCCGCCCGGGACCGGCGTCCGTCAGCCGCCGTGCTCGTCGATCACCACCCGGGGCGGGGAGCCGTTCCACACGCAGTGGGCGGACGACGCCGCGCCGCCGCGGGTGAAGGTCACCCGTATCCAGTGGCTCTCCCGCCAGACCCGCATCTCCCAGCCCTCGTTGGGCGCGGCGGACACCAGCGTCGCCGAGGCCGGCCCCAGGTCGAAGACGACCCGGCCGCCGCGCAGGTCGTGGCTTTCCACCGTGCCGGACGTCACCGTGCCGGACGCCTCGCGCGGCCGCTGCCCGCCGCCGGAGCCGGGGCTCCCGCCCTCACGGGCGGCCCGGTCCGCGGCACGGGGGCCGGAGGCGTCCGGCGGTTCGGTGGTGGTGGCCGGGTGCCCGGCGGAGGCGCCCGTGCTCGGGGAGGAGCCGGGGCGCCGGGTGGAGTCCGTCTCCGGCTCGACGCTCGGACGCCCCGGGGACGGAGTCGACGGCTCTTTGGCGACCGGCAGGGCGGGCGGACCGTCGTGGACGGTGTCCGACACGACGTGTATCCCGAACCAGGAGAGCGTCACCGCCGCTCCGCCGGCGAGCACCCACGCTCCCGCGTGGACCAGTCCTCGTCGCATTCCGCGCACCCTAGCCGCTTTCGTCCGCCCGTTCGAGGTTCCGTCGCTTCCGACGACGGCTCCTTGACGTGTCCGCGCATGCCGTAACGTGCCGCACATGGCACGTGTACTCGTCGTCGAGGACGACCAGTTCGTCCGCTCCGCGCTGATACGGCATCTCACGGAGGCGTCCCACACCGTGCGCAGCGTCGGGACCGCCCTGGAGGCGCTGCGGGAGGTCGCGCACTTCGGGTTCGACGTGGTGATCCTCGACCTCGGCCTCCCCGACCTGGACGGAGCCGAGGCGCTGAAGATGCTGCGCGGCGTCACCCAGGTGCCCGTCATCGTCGCCACGGCGCGGGACGACGAGACGGAGATCGTCCGGCTGCTCAACGACGGCGCCGACGACTACCTGGTGAAACCGTTCTCCGTGGAACACCTGTCCGCCCGCATGGCCGCCGTGCTGCGCCGGGCGCGCGGCACGGCGGCAGGCACGGGGGCGCCGGGCGGTGAGGACCGGGTGATCCGGGTCGGCGGGCTGGCCATCGACCCGCTGCGTCGACAGGCCGAACTCGACGGCCGGCGCCTGGACCTGACGCGCCGCGAGTTCGACCTGCTGGCCTTCCTCGCGCAGCGCCCCGGCGTCGTCGTGCCGCGCAGGGAACTGCTGGCCGAGGTCTGGCAACAGAGCTACGGCGACGACCAGACCATCGACGTCCACCTCTCCTGGCTGCGCCGGAAACTCGGCGAGACGGCCGCCAGTCCCCGCTACCTCCACACGCTGCGGGGCGTGGGGGTCAAGCTGGACCTCCCGCAGGAGTCCGCGCGGCCGTGAGGCGGGGGGAGCGGACGGCCCGGGGGGAGGGGAGGGGCGCGTGAGGTGGGCCCTGGTCAAGGTGTGCATCGCGGTGACCACGATGGTCGTGGTGGCCTTCGCGGTCCCCCTCGCCCTGGTGGTCGGGGAGATGGCCCGGGACCGGGCGTTCGCGGGCGCCGAGCGGGTGGCCTCCTCGGTGACGCCCGTGCTCGTGGTCACCGACGACCGGGAGGAGCTCCGGCGCGCGCTGGCCAGCCTGCCCCGGGGGCTGGACGAGCGGGTCGCGGTGTACGCGCCCCCCGGCCGGGACGGCGGGGCCGCGCAGCTCGGCACCCGGCGGGTACCCGAGGACGACCTCAGGGCCGCGGCACCGCTGCAGGGGGCCACCGTCCTGGAGGTGGCGGGCGGTTTCGCGCTGCTCCAACCGGTCTTCACCACCTCCGGCACCTCGGTGGTCGAGGTGTTCGTGCCCGAGGAGGAGACGACCGGCGGCGTCACCACCGCCTGGCTCGTCCTGGCCGGGACGGGGCTCGCGCTCGTCGCCGCCTCCGTCGTCATCGCCGACCGGCTCGGCACCCGGATGGTGGGCGCCACCGAGCGGCTGGCACGGGCCGCGAGGGAGCTGGGCGCCGGTCGGCTGGCGGTACGGGTCCCGGTGGAGGGGCCCACCGAACTGCGCTGGGCGGCGGCCGCGTTCAACTCCATGGCCGACCAGGTCGCCCAACTGCTCTCCAACGAACGGGAACTGGCCGCCGACCTCTCCCACCGGCTGCGCACCCCGCTGACCGTGCTGCGGCTGAACACCGCCTCGCTGGGCGACGGGGACGCCGCCGAGCAGACCCGTGCGGCCGTCGCCCAACTGGAGCGCGAGGTGGACCACATCATCCGCACCGCCCGCGAACATCGCACCCAGCCCCCGGGCGCGTCCGGCGGGGCCGTCTGCGACGCCTCGGAGGTCATCCGGGACCGGATGGCGTTCTGGGCCGCGCTCGCCGAGGACGAGGGCCGCGAGGTGCGGTTGGCCGGCGTCGAGGAGCCCGTCCGCGTGCCGGTGGCCCGCCCCGACCTGGCCGCCGCCCTCGACGCGCTGCTGGGCAACGTCTTCCGGCACACCCCCGAGGGCACCGCGTTCGCCGTGGACGTGCACCGGGGCTCGTCCGGCGACTCGGTGATCGTGCTGGTCTCCGACGCCGGACCGGGCATCGACGACCCCGACGCGGCGCTGCGCCGCGGTCACGGGGACGGCGGTCCGGGCTCGACCGGGCTGGGCCTGGACATCGTGCGCCGGGTGGCGGAGTCGACCGGCGGCGACGTGCGGATCGGCCGCTCGGTGCTCGGGGGGACCGAGGTGCGAATCCTGTTCTCCCTGCGCGTCACGCCCGCGGACGGTGGGACCGGGCGCCGGGGCCGGCGCGGACACGGGCCCGAGCGGGGACACGGAATGCGACGCCGGATGCGCCGAGAGTGACGTTTCCTCAGTGGTTCCGTAGGCCCGCCTTAAGAGAGGCATAAGTTCCCCGGTGGCCGTCTCCCACGGGTGGTCGGCCGAGACCGGGGTCGCTAGCGTGCTCCTCGTCCACCCCCGACGGATCGAGGCAGGAGCGGAAGATGGACATCGCCGCGCAGTGGCGCCGCCCGAGCGGGCGGCGACAGCCGATCGCCGACGCGGCCGTCGCGGCGGTCCTCGCGGTCGGCGGCCTGGTCCTGGCCGGCACCGTGACGTCGAAGCCGCCCCCCGGAGCCGACACGGTCTCGTCCGACGCCCTTCCCCCCGGCCCACGCCGGGCGGCGGCGGACGGCTCGGGCGGGTACGCCGCCCGAGCCGTCCGGTAGCACCACCCCCACGGGAGTCCGGGTCCCCACCGGGCCCCCGTCGCGAACCGGCCACCCCCCACGGCGGGCGGGGCGCAGCGGTCTCCACCCCCCACACTCGCTGTGCCCCGCCCGACCGGGCCTTCGGCCCCGGTCCGGTCCGGGTCCGTCCCGGCCGGGCTCCCCGGAACGGATCGTCGGTCGGCCGGTCGGCCGGTCGGTCAGTCGGTGACCGGCTGCGGTGCGGTGTCCGGGGCCTGGAGCACTCCGGTCCGGGCCACCTGGGCGTACCACAGGGCGCTGGACTTGGGGGTGCGGGCCAGGGACTCGAAGTCCACGTACACCGCGCCGAAGCGCTTGCTGTAGCCGTAGGCCCACTCGAAGTTGTCCAGCAGGGACCACAGGAAGTAGCCGCGCACGTCGACGCCGTCGGCGATCGCCCGCTGCACGGTACTCAGGTGGCTGTGCAGGTAGGCGACGCGGTCGGGGTCGTGGACGGTGCCGTCGGGGGACGGCTTGTCGTCGCAGGCCATGCCGTTCTCGGTGATGTAGAGCGGCAGTCCGCCGGTCTCGCGGTGGTAGTGCACGAGCAGGTCGTGCAGGCCGGTCGGGTCGATCGTCCACCCCATGTCGGTGGTCTCGCCCGGCGTCTGGTGGAAGGCGATGTCCTCCGAGGCCGGCCAGGGCGACTGCGCGCCGCCGCCGTGACCGTCCCGGCGGGGCAGCTTCCGGTCGGCGGAGGCGGAGACCAGGGTGGGCGTGTAGTAGTTGATGCCCAGCGCGTCCAGCGGCTGGTGGATGTTCTCCAGGTCGCCGTCCTCGACGAAGCTCCAGTCGGTCAGGCGGGCGGTGTCCCGGATCAGGTCCTGGTCGTAGACGCCGCGCAGCATCGGACCGTCGAAGATCCGGTTGGCCAGGGCGTCGATGCGCCGCCTGGCGTCCAGGTCCTCGGGCTCGTCGGTGAGCGCCCGCACCGCGGCCGGGTTGAGGCTGATGCCGATCTGGGCGCGGCCGGGGAGGGAGGCGCGCAGCGCCTGGACGCCCAGGCCGTGGGCGAGGTTGAGGTGGTGGGCGGCCCGGAGCACGGCGGTGTGGTCGGTGCGGCCGGGGGCGTGGACGCCGGAACCGTAGCCGAGGTAGGCCGAGCACCAGGGCTCGTTGAGGGTGGTCCACCGCTCCACGCGGTCGCCGAGCGCGTCGGCCACCAGCGAGGCGTACTCGGCGAACCGCTCGGCGGTGGCGCGCTCGGGCCAGCCGCCGGCGTCCTCCAGCTCCTGCGGGAGGTCCCAGTGGTACAGGGTGATCCAGGGGGTGATGCCCTTCTCCAGCAGTCCGTCGACGAGCGAACGGTAGAAGTCCAGGCCGCGCTGGACGGCGGGGCCGCGGCCGGTGGGCTGGACCCGGGACCAGGAGATGGAGAAGCGGTAGGCGTTGAGGTTGAGGTCGGCCATCAGCCGCACGTCGTCGCGCCAGCGGTGGTAGTGGTCCACCGCGATGTCGCCGGTGTCGCCGCCGAGCACCTTTCCCGGTACGCGGCAGAAGGTGTCCCAGATCGACGGTGTCCGGCCGTCCTCGGCGGTGGCGCCCTCGACCTGGTAGGCGGAGGTGGCCGAGCCGAACAGGAAGTTCGCGGGGAAGGAGGATTGGCTCATATGGGAGCGCTCCCAACAATGGTCGTACGGAGGGTGGTCGGTGGGGGGTGGAAGGGGCGGGGCGGGCGGACCGGACGGTCAGCCCTTGACCGCCCCCTGCATGATGCCGCCCACGATCTGCTTTCCGAAGAGGGTGAGGATCAGCAGCAGCGGGAGGGTGCCCAGCAGCGCGCCGGCCATGATCACCGATTGATCGGGGATGTAACCGCGTCCCAGACCGGTCAGGGCCACCTGGACGGTGGGGTTCTGCTGGGTCAGCGCGATGATCGGCCAGAAGAAGTCGTTCCAGGCCATCACGAAGGTCAGCATGCCCAGCACGGCCATCGCGGGCCGGGCGGCGGGGAAGACCACGTGCCACAGGATGCGCAGGCTGCTGGCGCCGTCCACCCGGGCGGCCTCGATCAGCTCCGTCGGCAGGGCCTCCAGCAGGTACTGCCGCATGAAGAACACGCCGAAGGCGCTGACGAAGGTCGGCAGGATGACGGCCTGGAGCTGGTTGGTCCACTCCAGCTCGGCGATCGCCATGAACAGCGGAACCACGCTGAGCTGCGGCGGAACCATCATGGTGCCGATGGTCAGCAACAGCAGCAGGTTGCGGAAGCGGAATCGCAGCTTGGCGAAGGCGAAGCCGGCGATCGTCCCGAACAGCACGGTGCCGATCGCGATCGACCCGGCGACGATCGCCGTGTTGAACAGCGCCAGGCCCATGTTGGCGTCCGTCCAGGCGATCTCCAGGTTCTTGAACAGGTTGCCGCCGAACCAGAACGGAGGGGGATTCTCCGACAACCGGGTGTTGTTCCGGGAGGCGGCCACGGCCGTCCAGAACAGCGGGAACAGCGCGATCACGGTGACGACGATCAGCACCGCGTAGGTGATCCTGCCCGCGTGCAACTGACCGCCGGCGCTGGAGGCACGCCCCCGACCCGGTCTCCGGTCGCCGCGGTGCCCGGGGCGCGCCCGGTCGGGGACCGTCCGCGGGGACGGCGCGTGGTCGGTCTTCAACGCGCTCATGAGCGCCTCCTCGCGGTCTTGCGGCCCAGCTCGCTCTTCTGCATCCACCGGGTGACCAGCCAGTTGAGCAGTCCGATCAGCACCAGGAGGAGGAACATCATCCAGGCGATGGCCGAGGCCCGCCCGAGGTGCAGGTTGGTCCACCCCTGCTCGTACAGGTACAGGCCGAGGGTCTGGTACTGGTGGTCCGGGCCGCCGTTCGCGCCGCCACCGGGGTTGAACAGCAGGGGTTCACCGAAGAGCTGTGTCGCGCCGATGGTGGAGACGACGACCGTGAACAGGATCGTCGGCCGCAGCGAGGGGATGGTGACGTGGACGAACTGCTGCCAGCGCGAGGCGCCGTCCAGCGAGGCCGACTCGTACAGGTCCTTGGGCACGGCCTGCATGGCGGCGAGGTAGATGAGGGTGTTGTAGCCGGTCCAGCGCCAGATCACGATGGCGGAGATCGCCAGGTGGGAGTTGAGGGTGTCGTTGTGCCAGTCGATCGGGTCGATCCCGGCGGCTCCCAGCGCCCAGTTGATCATCCCGTAGTCGTAGCCGAAGAGCATGACGAAGACGAGGGTCGCCGCGGCCACCGAGGTGGCGTAGGGAGCCAGCATCGCCACGCGGTAGAACGTCGCCCCGCGCAGCTTGTAGTTGAGCAGGTGGGCCAGGCCCAGGGCCATCAGCAACTGCGGGACGGTGGAGATGATCCCGATGCTGAAGGTGTTGCGCAGGGCGTTCCAGAAGAACTCGTCCTCGAAGAGTCTGGAGAAGTTGTGCAGACCGGCCCACTCCATGTCGGTGGGGGCCGTGAGGGACACCTTGTGCAGCGAGGCCCAGCCCGTGTAGAGCAACGGGAAGAGACTGAAGGCCCCGAAGAAGAGGAAGAACGGGGCGACGAACGCGTACGGGCTCCACTTCACGTCCCGCTGGTACCAACGGCTGCGGCGTTCCCGCCGCTTCTCCTCGCGGGAGGGTGGAGACGTCCTGTGGCGCGGGGCCGCGCCCCCCTGCTCGGTGGGGGGCGCGGACACCGGCGAACCGGTAGTGGTCACTTGTCGATCACTCGTCCAGTGCGTTGTCGACTGTCTTGACGGCCGACTCCCACGCCTCGTCCGGCGAGACGCCCTTCTGGTCGATCTGGAGCAGGCCGGTGTTGGCGATGTTCTCCTGGACGATCTGGTCCTTGGGACCGATCACCTGGGTGGGAACGCCCTTGGCGGCGGTGGAGAAGATCTGGCCGATCGGCGCGTTGGAGAAGTACTCGTGCTTGGCGTCGGCGACCTCGGGGGTCTCGTACGACTTCGGGGTGCTGGGGAAGCTGCCGCGCTCGGCGAAGAGCTTGGCCTGCTGGGTCGGGGCGGTCAGCCAGGCGGCGAGCTTGATCGCCTCCTCCTTGTGCCTGCTCGACTCCGGGACGCCGAGGAAGGCGCCGCCCCAGTTGCCGGGCTTGGGGGCCTGGGCGACGTCCCACTTGCCCTTCGCCTTCTCGCCGCCCTTGTCCTGGATGTAGCCGAGCATCCACGGCGGGCAGGAGATGGTGGCGAAGGTGCCGTTGTTCATCGCCTTGTCCCAGGGCTTGGTGAACTGCTGCTTCTTGTCGGTCAGCCCCTCGGTGGCGGCCTCGGCGGCCAGGTCCCAGGCCTCCTTGACGGCGGGGTTGTCCTTGTAGATCAGCTCGCCCTGCTCGTCGTAGTACCGCTTGGCGCTGGAGGAGATCACCGCGTTGTACACGCCGCCGGCGGAGTCGGTCCAGGCCACGCCTTCGGGGGCCTTCTCCTTGAACTGCTTGCCGACCTCGATGTACTCGTTCCAGTCACCGGCCCACAGCTTGGCGACCTCCTCGCGGTCGGTGGGCAGACCGGCGGCCTCGAAGTGGTCCTTGCGGTAGCACAGGGCCATCGGGCCGACGTCGGTGCCCAGGCCGATGGTCTTGCCCTCGGGGTGGGTGGCCTGGTTCCACTTCCAGGGGAAGTAGTCGTCCTTGTTGACGCCGTCCGCCTTGCCCAGGTCCACGAACTTGTCGGACTGGGTCCGGACGACCTCGGCGATGTTGGCCACCTCGATGGCCTGGATGTCGGCGAGACCGCTGTTGCTGGCCAGACGCGTGAGGAGCTGCGGGTAGTAGTTCTCGTTCCGCTCGATGACGGTCTGCTCGATCTTGACCTTCGGATTGAGCTTCTCGTACTCCTCGTAGAGTCCGGCCTCCTGGAAACCGAACGTTCCGAAGAGGCCGACGGTGATGACGGTCTTCCCCTCGCTGTCGCCGCCGGCGGCCCCGGTGTTCGAGTCCTTGTCGCTCGCGCACCCGGCGAGCAGGCCGGCGCCGATCGCCGCGGCGGCCATGAGGGCCGTGGCTCGGCGGGTGGTGCGGGTGTTGCGCACTGCGTCCTCCTAGCGCCCTGACGTTTCACTCCCGGCCGTGGAAGGGTGTGGGGGACCGCGGTGTGACTTCATGCGCTGCGGCTCGGGTGGGAACGTACGGGTTCTGTATGGGTCCGATCCTTTGGGAGCGCTCCCAGATGTGATGGGTTGAAGGGTCGCGGGTCCCTGGCGCGGGTGTCAAGGGAATGGACAGACTGACCGGGTGCAGTTATCCGGCTGTTAGCTTCTGTGGCGATCGATACTTGGGCGCGGGGCCGGCCGGCCCCGCGCAGGTGAGCCCGTACGACCCGGGGAGGCGGTCATGACAGTGAGCGGAAGGCGGGGCCAGAGGCCCACTCTGGAGCAGGTCGCCGCCTACGCGGGGGTGGGCCGCGGCACCGTCTCCCGGGTGATCAACGGTGCCGCCAACGTCAGCGACCAGACCCGCACCGCCGTCCAACAGGCGATCGCCGAGCTGGGCTACGTGCCCAACCGGGCGGCCCGGGCGCTGGCGGCGGGCAGCACCGACGCGATCGCGCTGGTCATCCCCGAGGCCGAGACCCGACTCTTCGCCGAACCGTACTTCTCCGGGATCATCCGCGGCGTCAGCTCCGAGCTCGCCGACACCGACATGCAACTGCTGCTCACGCTGATCCGCACCCCCAAGGAGCGCGACCGCTTCGCCCAGTACGTCACCGCGCACCGGGTGGACGGGGTGCTGCTGGTCTCGGTCCACGCCGACGACCCCCTCCCCGACCTGCTGGAAAGCATCGAGATGCCCACCGTCCTCAGCGGTCGCCGCAGCGGCGACGAGCCGGTGCCGTACGTCGACTGCGACAACACCGCCGGAGCGCGGGCCGCCGTGGAACACCTGACCGGACGGGGGCGCCGCGCGGTGGCCACCGTCACCGGACCGCTGGACATGTACGTCGCCCAGTGCCGCCTCGACGGTTACCGCGACGCGCTGCGCGCCGCCGGGTTGGAGGAGGACGAGCGCCTGGTCGTCGAGGGGGACTTCACCGAGGAGGGCGGCCGCCGCGCCGCGCGGGAACTGCTGGGGAGACGGCCGGATCTGGACGCCGTCTTCTGTGCCTCCGACGTCATGGCCGTCGGGGCCCTGGCCGAGCTGCGCGAGAGCGGCCACCGGGTGCCCGAGGACGTGGCGCTGGTCGGCTTCGACGACTCGGCCGTCGCCCGTCACACGGAACCGCCGCTGACCAGCGTCCGACAGCCGATCGAGGAGATGGGCCGGTCGATGGCCCGGGCCCTGCTGGATCGGATCGAGGCCCGCAAGACGGGGCGGGACGACCGTTCCAGCCGAGTGCTGCCCACGGAACTGATCCGCCGCGCGTCCTCCTGAGCGAGCGCCCCGGCACCTCGCGGACCGACGCCCGTCCACCACCCGGCCGTCCGCCGTTCGCCGTCGTTCCCTCCCCGCCGCCCCGCCCCGCCCCGTCCGCCGCCGCCCCCCGCGTCCGCCGGTCCCGGACACGACGAAGGGGCCGGTCGGCGTACCGACCGGCCCCTCCCGTTCATCGGGCCGGCTCCGTCACCCCGGGTCCGGGACCCGGGACGGAGCGGTGATCAGTCGATCGGCGGGTAGGCGTTGCGCAGCAGCTCCTCGAACTGCTCCTGGAACCAGTGGCCGGAGACCGGCGCGTTGGGCAGGGCACCCGACATGCTGTTGCCGTTGCGGACGTTCCCCTCGTACTCGGGGTTGCACATCTCGTCGGCGCGCTTGCCCTCGTCGTTCGGGATGTCCTCGCTGGAGCCGTCCGACTCCCCCGGCGGCTTGATCCACGCGTAGGCGTCGATACCGGAGGCGGGGGCCGCCTTCGGCCGCTCACCGAGGCCGGCGCCGGCCTGGTTGCACCAGTTGCCGGTGTGGACCCGGCGGTCGACGCGGCTGTTGTCGACGAACGCGTCCACGGTCGTCTTGGCGGCGGGAGCGGTCGGGCGCTCCGGGCCGCCCCAGCCGTTGCGGGAGGTGTCGATGATCACACCGACGTCGGAGTCGAAGCCGGCCCGGACGGCCTCCTGGCGGAAGGCCTGGGCGTAGGACTGCTCGTCGACGTAGCGGTTCCAGTCGACCCACTTGGACTGGCGCACGGAGGTGCCGTTCACCGAGTCGTTGATGGTGAAGTGCGGCTCCTTGAGCGCGCCGTAGTTGGCGACGTTGGCGGCGAAGCCGGCGACGTCGTCGGGCGTGGCGCCCTCGGCGTTGGCGGCCTCGAAGAGGAGGTCGGCGGAGGCGCCGAAGTTGTCGTCCCAGCCGAGCCAGCCGTGGTGGCCGATGTCGATGTAGTTGTAGACGTTGTCGAACTGGCCGAGCGTGGCCAGGTTGTAGCCGACGCCCTTGACGTAGTTGCCGTTGGCCAGCATTTCGTCGCAGTTCTCGGTGGCGGTGGGCCGGCCGCTGACGTTGGTGACCAGGTTCGGCAGCGAGTCGATCTCGACGATGTTCACGATGCGCAGGTCGGCGTACTTCGGGTCGCCGACGATCTCCGCGATCGGGTCGATGAACTCGTTCTTGTACCGGTCGATCTCGTCGGGACCGAGCTCGCCCTGGGAGGCCAGCGCGGCGCAGTCACGGCCGGGCAGGTTGTAGGTCACCATCTGGAGCACGTCGGCGCCCTGCTCCAGGGCGGCGTCGAGGTGGTCGCGCAGACCCATGGTGTTCTCGCCCGCGGAGCCCGACTCGATGGCGGAGATGCGGTCCAGCCACACGGCGGTGGGCTGGTCGGCGATCGCCTCGCCGCCGCTCTCGGCGGCCTGCTCGGACCAGTCGGGGTTCACGTAGACCTGGGCACCCGCGTACGGGTTGTCCACGCGGTCACCGGGCTGGGGGTTGTCCGGGTCGTCCGGGTCGTCGGGCTCATCGGGGATGTCCGGGTCCTCGACGTCCACGTTGCAGGTGGTGCCGTTCAGCTTGAACGTGGTGGGCTTCGGGTTGGAACCGGAGTGCACGCCGTTGAAGCCGAAGTTGGCGGAACCGCCCGCGGCCAGCGTCGAGTTCCAGGACGGAGCGGACGCGGTCACGTGCGTGCCGTCCTGGGAGACGGTGGCGTTCCAGGCCTGCCCCGCCTTCTGGCCGCTCGTCGCGTAGTCCCATTCCACCCTCCAGTTGTTCAGTGTGGAGGAGGCGTTGTTGGTCACGGTGACCGAGGCGGTGAAGCCGGAGCCCCAGTCGTTCATGACCTGGTAGTCCACGGTGCAGGCGGGGGCCGCCACGGCGGTGCCCTGCATCATGCCGCCTGCCCCGAGCGCGCCGCCTATCAGCGCACTCGCGGCGAGTAACGCCGTCCGACGCTTGCGCGCCGGCTTACTGGTGCCTGTCATGCGATCTTTCCTCTTCCTTCCGGTGGTGCTCCGGATGACGACGGAGTCCAGCTCCGCGTGGGGGGTACGGTCGTCTCACGGGTGCGAGCCCCGGATGGGGCGGCCTCCGTCGGTGGTGGGGAACGACCGCCGCCGTGGCACGGATCGCACTCCCGTACGTCCCCCGCCCCCGGACGGATCCGTCCGGGACGCGCCCCGGGGTCGCCGCCGGGGTGGGTCCCGGCGGCGGGGGGCGCGGAGGAGGGCAGGGAGGGGCCGGGGGAATCGGACCGGCCGGTGGGGCCGTGAGGTCGCGCGGCTGCGTGCGCCGCGGTGGTGGGGTGCGCCCGGAGGCGCTGCGGGGGGTGCATGAAGCGTCTCCTGGTCGTCGGTTACGCGCCGTCCCTGGCGCACGACTGTGGAAGCGCTCCCACTGGGTTGCTGGAGAACGTAGCGCCAACTTCCGGTCGTGGCCAGAGTGTGTTCAGGAATTGGCGAATCGAATTCCCTTCGACAGGGTCATCTCGTTCGAAGTCTTGACAGGTGTCATGTCCACCTTGACTCTTGGGAGCGCTCCCACTGGTTTCGGTTTCTCAGCCCGTGCACCCCTGGCACAGCTCGTCCCCCGCTCCCGAGCCGCGAGGAGGGAACCTCCGCGATGCGCGCGTTACCAGTACCGGAAGCACCACCCAAGCCCCCCAGGGGCAGATCGAAGAGGCTGCTGCTGGCAGCCACCGCCGCGATCTCCCTCCCTCTGGGAATGACCTCGGCGCTCAGCGGAACCGCCCAGGCCGCACCCCTCCAGTGCAGCGTCGACTACACCAAGAACGACTGGGGATCCGGGTTCACCGCCAGTGTCACCATCACCAACCGGGGCTCCGAGGCGATCGACGGCTGGACCCTGACGTACGACTACAGCGGCAACCAGAGGCTCCAGCAGGGCTGGAACGGCCGGTGGTCGCAGTCGGGGAAGACCGTGACGGTCGAGAACCCGACCTACGGCACCCGCATCGCCGCGGGCGGCGCCGTGACCGCGGGCGCGAACTTCTCCTACAGCGGCACCAACGCCGACCCCACCGCCTTCCACCTCAACGGCACCCGCTGCGGCGGCAACCTGGCCGCCCCCACCGCCACCCTGACCAGTCCCGGGGCGGGCGCGGTCTTCTCCGCGGGCGCCACCATCCCGCTGCGGGCCGACGCCAGGGCCGTGGAGTCCGGGGCCACCATCGAGAAGGTCGAGTTCTACAACGACACCGAGCTGTTGGGCACCGACACCACGGCGCCCTACGCCTTCGACTGGGAGGACGTCCCGGCCGGCAACCACTCGCTCTACGCCGTCGCCCACGACTCCAACGGGATGTCGAGAGAGTCCACCCCCGTCGGCGTCCAGGTGACCGCCGGTCCCGCGGTGGTCGTCACCCCGGCCCAGCTCGGCGTGCGCCAGGGCGAGACCGCCCGGTTCGCCGTGAAGCTCTCCGAGCAGCCGTCCTCGACCGTGACCGCCACGGTGGAGCGCACCGCGGGCAACAGCGGCCTGTCGGTACTGGAGGGCGCCGAACTCACCTTCACGCCCACCGACTGGGACACCCCCCAGACGGTGACCATCGCCGCCGACGACACCGGCTCCGGAGCGGCCACCTTCACCGTCCGCGCCCCCGGCCACGACGAGGCCGAGGTCACGGTCACCCAGTTGTCCGGCTCCGGTGACGGAGGCGAGTACGAGGACCGCTTCCTGGAGCTCTACAACAAGATCTTCGACCCGGCCAACGGGTACTTCTCGCCGGAGGGCATCCCCTACCACTCCGTCGAGACGCTGATGGTCGAGGCCCCCGACCACGGTCACGAGACGACCTCCGAGGCGTACAGCTACCTGATCTGGCTGCAGGCCATGTACGGCAAGGTCACCGAGGACTGGGGTCCGTTCAACGAGTCGTGGCAGATCATGGAGGACTACATGATCCCCACGAAGGACGACCAGCCGACCAACAGCTACTACGACCCCTCCAAGCCGGCCACCTACGCGGCCGAGCACCCGACCCCGGAGGGCTACCCGTCCGCGCTGGACGGCAACGTCCCCGTGGGCCGTGACCCGATCGCGGCCGAACTGCGCAGCGCCTACGGCACGGACGAGATCTACGGCATGCACTGGCTGCAGGACGTGGACAACGTCTACGGCTACGGCAACGAGCCCGGCAGCGTCTGCCAGGGCGGTCCGCAGGCCGACGGGCCGTCGTACATCAACACCTTCCAGCGCGGCTCGCAGGAGTCGGTCTGGGAGACGGTGCCGCAGCCCACCTGCGACGACTTCACCTTCGGCGGCGAGAACGGCTACCTCGACCTGTTCATCGACGACGCCGGCTACGCCGAGCAGTGGAAGTACACCAACGCCCCCGACGCCGACGCCCGCGCCATCCAGGCCGCCTACTGGGCCGAGACGTGGGCCGAGGAGCAGGGCAAGAAGTCCGAGATCTCCGCGACCCTGTCCAAGGCCGCGAAGATGGGCGACTACCTGCGCTACTCCTTCTTCGACAAGTACTTCAAGAAGATCGGCGGCTGCGTCGGTCCCACCTCCTGTGCCGCCGGCACCGGCAAGGACAGCGCGCACTACCTGCTCTCCTGGTACTACGCCTGGGGCGGCGCCACCGACACCAACGCCGGCTGGGCCTGGCGCATGGGCAGCAGCCACAACCACTTCGGCTACCAGAACCCGATGACGGCCCACGCCCTGACCACCGTCCCGGAGCTGCGGCCCAAGGGCTCCACCGCCGTGGCGGACTGGGAGAAGAGCCTGACGCGCCAGCTCGAGTTCTACCGCTGGCTGCAGTCCGACGAGGGCGCCATCGCCGGTGGCGCGACCAACAGTTGGGAGGGCGACTACGGCACCCCGCCGTCGGGCACCCCCACCTTCTACGGCATGTTCTACGACGAGAAGCCCGTCTACCACGACCCGCCGTCGAACCAGTGGTTCGGTATGCAGGCCTGGTCGATGGAGCGCGTCGCCGAGCTCTACCACGAGACCGGCAACGCCCTGGCCAAGGAGGTCCTGGACAAGTGGGTCCCCTGGGTCCTCTCCGAGGTCACCGTCAACCCGGACGGCAACTACCGGATCCCGTCGACGCTGCAGTGGTCGGGCAAGCCCGACACCTGGAACGCCGCCAACCCCGGTGACAACGCGGACCTGCACGTGACGGTCCGCGACTACAGCACCGACGTCGGCATCACCGCGGCGCTGGCCAAGACCCTGATGTACTACTCGGCCAAGTCCGGCCACGAGGAGTCCAAGGCCACCGCCAAGGCGCTGATGGACGCGATGTGGGACCACCACCAGGACGCCATGGGCATCGGGGTGGAGGAGACCCGGACCGACTACGAGCGGTTCGACGACCCGGTCCACATCCCGTCGGGCTGGACCGGCACCATGCCGAACGGCGACGAGATCGACTCCGACTCCACCTTCCTGTCGATCCGCTCCTTCTACGAGGACGACCCGCAGTTCAACAAGGTGGAGAGCTACCTGAACGGCGGCGAGGCGCCGACGTTCACCTACCACCGCTTCTGGGCCCAGGCGGACGCCGCTCTCGCCCTGGCCACCTACGCGGACCTCTTCGGCGACGAGTAGTCGCCCAAGGGGAGCGAGAAGCCGACCCCCCGGTCCGGTCAGGTCGACGGCGGCCGCACCGGGGGGTCTTCCACACCCACGCGGTGCCCACGCGGTGCCCACGCGCCGCGTGGCGCACGCACCGTCCGTGGGGCCGGGGGCAGGGCACCACCGGCCCACGGCCCCACCAACCGGTGACGAGCCGGAGCAGCGGTCTGTCCGCCCCCGCCTCTCCGCTGCCCGGCCGCACCGGACGGCCGCGGCCGTCCGTGCCGGTACCGAAAGCCCCTCTCGGTACCGCGCCGGGCGGCCGCGGTCACGTTCAAACCCCTGGCTCCCGGTGGCCCGCACCGGTGCCCCCGGTGGTGGCCGGGCACCGTGATTGTGGTTCAGACCATTCACCTGTACGGGGATTGTCGCGCAATCCGTCGGGTGCGGTGGCAACCGGGCGCGCCGCCACGCGGATTCGCCCTCCCGGTCCGGGCGGACGCTACGCCGTTCGGCGGTCCGTCAGGCGTCCGCAAAGATGCGAGAAGTCCCCGGCTGACGTGTCCTCACATTCATGGCACCGCCGAATGGGAGGTCAGACCGAATGGCTGGACGAACTGGGCACCGGCAGTGGACACCGGGCCGGCGTGGACTGGTGCTGCGGGGCGCGGCGCTGGCGGCGCTGGGAAGCGTGCCCTTCCTGGCAGGACGACAGGGGGAGGGGAGCGCGGGGCTCCGGGCGGGGCACGACGCCACCCCCGCGGCGTTCCCGGCCGGCGGGACGAGCGGGCGGGCTCCGACCCGTGCCGCCACCGGGCTCTGGTCCCGGCCGGTGGTGGGGGAGCACCGGGTCACGGCGCCCTACGGCATCCCCGGCAACTGGCAGGCGGGCCACCACACGGGGATCGACTTCGCGATGCCCGTCGGCACCCCCGTCTACTCGGTCGGCCCCGGCTCGGTGGTCTTCGCCGGGGAGGCGGGCTCCTACGGCAGGGCGGTGACGATCCACATGGACGACGGCCACTACACCCTCTTCGCCCACCTGTCGGTGATCTCGGTGCGCGAGGGGCAGCGGGTGCAGGGGGGCAGTCGGGTGGGCTCCTCCGGGGCCACCGGCCGGGTCACCGGCCCGCACCTGCACTTCGAGGTCCGCAGCAAGCGCGGCTACGGCTCGGACGTCGATCCCGTCGCCTACCTCGCCCGGCGCGGCGTGCGGCTGATCTGAGGGGCGCGCGGGACGCGTGGGGCGTGCGGGGCGCCCACGGCGCCGTGCGGGGAACGGCCGAGGGCCCGGTCCGGATCCGGACCGGGCCCTCGGGCACCAGGGTGAGTAACGGGACTCGAACCCGCGACATCCTGGACCACAACCAGGTGCTCTACCAGCTGAGCTATACCCACCATGACCGGCGCTTCCCGCACCGGCCGATAAGAGTGTACAGGGTCGGCGGCACTGCCCGCGCACCCTTATCGGCCGATGGCCGGCAGACCCCTCACTCGGGAGCCGGCAGCACGTGTCGGGAGGCGATCTTCCGGGCCGTCTCCGAGTCCGGGCCGGGCGGCGGCACGAAGACCGCCTCGCGGTAGTAGCGCAGCTCCGCGATGGACTCCCGGATGTCCGCCAGCGCCCGGTGGTTGCCGCTCTTCTCCGGACTGCCGAAGTACGCCTTGGGGTACCAGCGCCGCGCCAGTTCCTTGATCGAGGAGACGTCGACGATCCGGTAGTGGAGGTAGTCCTCCAGCACGGGCATGTCGCGCATCAGGAAGCCGCGGTCGGTGCCGACGGAATTGCCGCACAGCGGGGCCCGGTCGGGCTCGGGCACGTACTTCCTGACGTACTCCAGGACCCGCTGCTCGGCGTCCTCCAACGTGGTGCCCTCCGCGAGCTCGTCGAGCAGCCCGGAGGCGGTGTGCATGGTGCGGACGACGTCCGGCATGGAGGCCAGAGCCTCGGCGGGTGGGCGGATCACGACGTCCACCCCTTCACCGAGCACGTTCAGCTCAGAGTCGGTGACCAGGGCGGCCACCTCGATGAGCGCGTCGTCGGACAGCGAGAGCCCGGTCATCTCGCAGTCGATCCACACCATGCGATCGTTCATGCGACCAGCCTACGGGGCCCGGCCCGGAGTGCGGCTCCGCTGGGAGGGCAGACGGGGGGAGTAGGTGTCGGAATCCGGTTTGCCCGTCTCGCTGCGCAGGCTCCGGTCCGATCTCTCCCCGTGCCGCTCCCCGTGGTCGCCCCTCTCGTTCCGCTCGCCCCGTCTCTCCCCTCTCTCCCCGCGAACGGCGTGGCCGACGCCGGAACCGCCGTGCCCGTCCGCGACCGCGTGGTCGCCGCGTCCCTCCGCCGCGCGCTCCTCGGCCGCGCCGCCGCCGTCCGGTCTGCCGCCGCCGGTGCGGGCCCGGTAGGCCGCCCGGTAGGCGGCCGGAGAGGCGCCCAGTTGCCGCCGGAAGTGCCCGCGCAGGGCGACCGGCGAACGGAAACCACAGCGCCCGGCGACCTCGTCGACCGAGTAGTCGGAGGTCTCCAGCAGCCGCTGTGCCTGGAGCACCCGCTGGGTGATCAGCCACTGGAGCGGCGCGCTGCCCGTCAACGAACGGAACCGGCGGTCGAAGGTCCGACGGCTCATGTACGCGCGTGCGGCGAGCGTCTCCACGTCGAACTGTTCGTGGAGGTGCTCCAGGGCCCAGGCGACGACCTCGGCGAGCGGGTCGGTGCCGATCTCCTCGGGTAAAGACCTGTCCAGGTAGCGCTCCTGACCGCCGTTGCCGCGCCGGGGCGGTACGACGAGGCGGCGGGCCAGGGCTCCCGCCGCCTCGGCGCCGTGGTCGGTGCGCACCACGTGCAGGCACAGGTCGATGCCCGCCGCGGTCCCGGCCGAGGTGAGGATGTCGCCGTCGTCCACGAACAGCTCGCGTGGATCGACGTGGACGGCCGGATAGCGTTTGGCCAGTGTCGGCGCGTACATCCAGTGCGTCGTCGCGGGCCGGCCGTCCAGCAGTCCCGCGGCGGCGAGCACGAACGCGCCCGTACACAGGCCGATGATCCGCGCGCCCTCCTCGTGGGCCCGACGCAGGGCGTCGAGCGCCGCCGAGGGCGGCGGCTGGGTGATGGAACGCCAGGCGGGCACCACGATCGTGCCCGCCCGTGAGAGCGCCTCGAGGCCATACGGAGCGGTCAACTCCAGGCCTCCGGTGGTGCGCAGTGGTCCCTCTTCGCCCGCGCACACCAGAAGGCGGTAGCGGGGAACGCCGGCGTCCTGCCGGTCGATGCCGAAGACGGACAGCGGGATGGAGCTCTCGAAGATCGGGCCGCCGCCGAAGAGCAGTACGGCAACGATCTCGCGGCGGCGGCGCGCGGCCAGCTTGCGCGTCGTCCCAGGGCCGTGTGTTGGCTCCTGGCTCATGAAACTAAGCCCCCCTCAGTCGTCGCGTCCTTCCGGTGCTGCACATTTCCCCCGCCGTGGTTGCCAAGATCGAATCTACTGTGTCCCGTGAGGCTGACGTGACAAGTTCACCACTCGCCGCTATGTCGACATGACAACTTGGCGTGAAGCGTTCGATCCCGAAGCGTTCCACTTGGCGGAGCCCCTGGGAAGAACGCCGTGTTTCGTTGCCATCTGTCCGAGTGGTGCGCTCGTTCGCCTCGTCTCCTTCCGTCCAGGTGGGCGGTGCGCGGGTCAGCCTCTGGCAAGTTGTGTACCACGGCTGGAAGTTGGCCGAAAAGCGCAGGGGCTCAGAAAGAGGGGCCCGGTGTTCCGGAGTAGTGCGCTCCGGTGGAACGGGGTGCCTTCAGGGATGACGCCGCCCACCCCTGTGCGCCCCCGTGCCGGTCCGACCGTGCCGGCCCCGGTGCGGGCCGGTGCTCCCGTGGGGGTCCGGGCGGGCGGCGCCGCGCTCACAGTGCCGGAGCAGGGCTCGGCAGACGGCGGTGACCAGGGCGATTCCCCCGCCCGTGCCCAGGGCGCGGGCGGGGGAGGAACCGCAGGACAGCAGGACGAGGGGGACCAGGGCGCAGCCGAAGGCGGCCCAGCGGACCAGTTCGCCCGCCCGCCCGACCGCACCCGCCGCGTCCATCGCTCCCGCTCCCGCTCCCGCCGCCCTCCGGCGCGTCCGGCGTCCCCGGCTCCCCCGCCGGGAGGCGCCCACGGCTCCCGGGGCGTCGCCGAGCGGTGGGCGCCTGCGCCGCGAACCCCTTCCGGACGCCCTCCGCGCGGCCCGGGGCGCGGGGTCCGGCGACATCCCGGAGGCGGACTCCGCCGCGGCCTTTCCGGCCGGTTCCGCCGTGGATCGCGCGGCGGGATCCGACGGGGTGTCCGGGAAGTGGCGCACGGAGGGCTCCGGGGCGATCGGGGAAGGGGGCACGCCCTGTCCAACGCCGAGGCCACGCGGGGGTCACCGGAAGGAGCCCCGGTTTCCCGGAGCGCGCTCCGCGGCCGGTGCGACGCGACCGCCGGACGCCGCGCCGCGGCGGCGAGGGAGCACCCGGGACGGACCGGGCATTGCGTATCGCCACTCGCTCCGGCATGCTGCACCGGCAGTGACGGCAGACCGCGACATCTGGGCAAGGGGGGAGTGCCGACGTACCCTGGGGGGTATGGGCTGAGGAACGATGCCTCCCGGACGTATTCCAAGGCACACGTGAAGTTACCGATGGCTGGACACGAGATCCCCGACCCCGCGGACCGCAAACGGCTCGCCGATCCGACGGCGACGCCCCGAGCGGCGGACGACACGCGCCACTCCTGCGATCCGGCGTTCCGGCACGGGGTCGTGGTGGGATTCGACGGCTCGACCTCCAGCGAACGGGCCCTGGCCTACGCCATCGGCATGGCGAGGCGCGCCGGCTCCGGCCTGATCATCGTGCACGTCGCCAACCGGCTGCCGACGACCGTCTGGGCCGGCTGTGAACCGCCGGTCTTCGTGGACGTGCCCGACCACCGCACCGAGGTCCTCGGTCTGGAACTGGCCTGCGCCGACCACCTCGCCGAGGTGCCCTGGGTCCTCGTCGAACGCGGCGGTGACATCTGCCACGAGCTGGAGGAGGTCGGCTGCGAGTACGAGGCCGACGCCATCGTCGTCGGCTCCACGCACGGCATCGTCGGACGCATCTTCGGTTCGGTCGCGGGGCGCCTCGCCCGGCGGGCCCGGCGGCCGGTCGTCGTCATCCCCTAGCGTCCCCGGCGCGGCGCCCGTTCGTGCCGCCGGCCGGGCGCCCCGTCGTCCCGGTTCGGGGCACCGCGCGAGGCGTCGGACGCGGAATCCTCCGCGTCCGAAGGTGGATCGCGCGCCCGCGCCGGGCATATACGGGACGGACGTGCTGCCGCGCGGGAGGTGACGGTCCCGCGGGGCGGCCCGGTGCCGGCGTGATGGGCGACGCCGGCGGCATGGAGGCGGTCCCCTCGTGCGCCTGGTGGCACGGACGAGGGGACCGCCGGCGCGTTCCCCGGAGCCGACGGCGGGCCGCCGTCCGTCGGTCTCCGGTCGCCGGGGTCACTCCACCGTGACCGACTTCGCCAGGTTCCGCGGCTTGTCGATGTCCCGACCCAGCGCCAGGGCCGTGTGGTAGGCGAGGAGTTGCAGGGGGATGCCCATCAGGATGGGGTCCAGTTCGACCTCGTTGCGCGGCACCACGATCGTGTGGTCGGCCTTCTCCTGTTCGGCGTGCGCGACGGCCAGGATGCGGCCGCCGCGGGCCCGGACCTCCTCCAGCGTGGCGCGGTTCTTCTCC
Organism: Streptomyces taklimakanensis; assembly: GCF_009709575.1. Taxonomy (NCBI): domain Bacteria; kingdom Bacillati; phylum Actinomycetota; class Actinomycetes; order Kitasatosporales; family Streptomycetaceae; genus Streptomyces; species Streptomyces taklimakanensis. The sequence continues at coordinate 1,945,189 of NZ_WIXO01000001.1, read as the reverse complement.
AGCAACTCGTCCTCGGGCAGGACCGCCACGGTCGGCACGGCGGGCTCGATCAGGGCGAGGGGGCCGTGCTTGAGCTCGGAGGCCGGGTACGCCTCGGCGTGGATGTAGGAGACCTCCTTGAGCTTCAGGGACGCCTCGCGCGCCACCGGGTAACCGCGCACCCGGCCGACGAACATCATCGACCTCGCGTCCGCGTACTCGGCGGCCAGCTTGGCGATCGCCTCCTCCTGCGCCAGGATCTCGGAGATCTGCTCCGGCAGCTTCCGCAGACCGGAGACGATCCGCCGGCCGTCCGCCACCGACAGGTCCCGGATGCGGCCCAGGTGGAGGGCGAGGAGGGCGAAGGCGACGGCGGTGTTGGTGAAGCACTTGGTGGACACCACGCACACCTCGGGCCCGGCGTGGACGTACACGCCCCCGTCGGTCTCGCGGGCGATGGCCGAGCCGACGACGTTCACCACGCCCAGCACCCGGGCGCCCTTGCGCCGCAGTTCCTGGACGGCGGCGAGGGTGTCGTAGGTCTCCCCGGACTGGCTGACGGCGATGTAGAGGGTGTCGGGGTCCACCACCGGATTGCGGTACCGGAACTCGCTGGCGGGCTCGGCGTCGGCCGGGACGCGGGCCAGTTCCTCGATCATCTGGGCGCCGATCATCCCCGCGTGGTAGGCCGAACCGCAGCCGAGGATCTTGACCCGGCGCACCCCGCGCGCCTCGCGGGCGTCCATGTTGAGGCCGCCGAGGCGGACGGTGGCGAAGCGGTCGTCGATCCGGCCGCGCAGCACCCGGTCCACGGCGTCGGCCTGCTCGCAGATCTCCTTGTGCATGTAGGTGTCGTGGCCGCCCATGTCGTAGGACCCGGCCTCCCACTCCACCGTCGTCGGGGTGGCGGAGGTGCGGCTGCCCTCGGTGGTGTAGGTGCGGTAGTCGTCGGCCGTGAGGGTGGCCATCTCGCCGTCGTCGAGGGTGACCACCTGGCGGGTGTGCGAGACCAGCGCGGAGACGTCGGAGGAGACGAACATCTCGTGGTCGCCGATGCCGAGCACGACCGGCGAGCCGTTGCGGGCCACCACGACGCGGTCGGTGAAGTCGGCGTGCAGGACGGCGATGCCGTAGGTGCCCTCGACGTGGCGCAGCGCCTCGCGGACCCGCTCCTCCAGGGTCGGGGCCTGCGAGCGGCCCACGAGGTGGGCCAGCACCTCGGTGTCGGTCTCGGAGGCGAACTCCACGCCCTCGGCGGTCAGCCGCTCGCGCAGCTCGGCGGCGTTGTCGATGATGCCGTTGTGGACGACGGCCACCCGGCCGGAGGCGTCCGAGTGCGGGTGGGCGTTCTCGTCGCTCGGGGCGCCGTGGGTGGCCCACCGGGTGTGGGCGATGCCGACGGTGCCCGTGAAGCGCTCGGGGACGCGGGCCTCCAGGTCGCGGACGCGGCCCTTGGCCTTGACCGTCCGCAGCCCCGCGGCCCGGCCGGTGCCGCTGCCGTGGATGGCGATGCCGGCGGAGTCGTAGCCCCGGTACTCCAGGCGCTGCAGGCCCTCCAGGAGGAGGGGGGCGACGTCGCGCCTGCCGATGTATCCCACGATTCCGCACATGTCTGGGTCCTCCGTTTCCCGGTCTCCCGGGGGTTTCGGGATTCTGTATCTCCGCTGTCCGGGCGGCGCCCGGACAGCCCGGTTCCCTGCCGGCGGGTCCGCACGGACGCCCGGCGTCCGCCTCAGCCGTAGACGATGCGGCGCACCTGCCGCAGGGAGAGGTGGGGCGGGGCCACCGCGCGGTGCGGCAGCTCCTCGGTGATCCGCTCGAAGATCTCCGCGTTCACCAGTCCGCGGCCCCGGAGTTCGCGGTGGCGGCGGCGTACGAACTCCTCGACCGTCTCGTCGAAGTACGCCAGGACGTCCAGGACCACCCGCGCCGCCTCGCCGCGTCCGAGCGGCGTGGTGCGGACGAGGTGGTCCACGAGGTCGTCATGGGTCGAGGGGTGTTCGAGCACCCGTAGATACTGAGGCGCCCCCGCCGCCTTTCGCAAGAAATCTGCCCGGTATCGGGCAGGAGCGCCCGCCAAGAGGGTGAAGTACCCCGGGAGGTGGTCCATACATTGACCCCCGGCGGCGGGCGCGGTACCCATGTCACCGAACGGTTGCTCCGCGTACACCCGCCCGTCCGCGCCACGGCCCGAAGGGAACACCCGTGAGACGACTGCGCCTGCGGCTCCTCCTGCTCTGCGCCGCCCTCCTCGTCACCGCACCCCAGGGGTCGGCCGTGGCGGTCGACCCGGCCGAGTCGGCCGCCGACGAACCCAGACCGCTGGACCAGGTGATCCCCGCCCCCGCCTCCGTGGAACCGGGCCGAGCGCCGTACGCGATCGGCGAGCGGACCGTGATCCGGGTGCCGGGGCGGTCGGCCGAGGCGCGCGAGGTGGGCGCGTACCTGGCCGGGCTGCTGCGGCCGTCCACCGGATACCGGTTGCCGGTGACCACCAGGCCCGGCCCCGACGGCATCCACCTGCGGCTGGGCGGCCCCGCGGAGTTGGGGGAGGAGGGCTACCGGCTGGACGTCTCGCCGCGCGCGGTGGTGATCCGGGCCCGCTCGGCGTCGGGCCTCTTCCACGGCGTCCAGACGCTGCGTCAACTGCTGCCCGCCGAGGTCGAGGCCCGCGAGCGGCGGGACGGTCCGTGGCTGGTGGCCGGCGGCACCGTCACCGACACCCCGCGCTACGCCTACCGCGGCGCGATGCTCGACGTGGCCCGGCACTTCTTCACCGTCGAGCAGGTCAAGCGCTACATCGACCAGCTCGCCCTCTACAAGATCAACACCCTGCACCTCCACCTGACCGACGACCAGGGCTGGCGCATCGCCATCGACTCCTGGCCGCGCCTGGCCACCCACGGCGGCAGCACCGAGGTCGGCGGCGGGCCCGGCGGCCACTACACCAAGGACGAGTACCGCGAGATCGTGCGGTACGCCGCCGACCGGCACATGACGGTCGTGCCCGAGATCGACATGCCCGGTCACACCAACGCCGCCCTGTCCTCCTACGCCGAACTCAACTGCGACGGCGTCGCGCCGCCGCTGTACACCGGGACCAAGGTGGGCTTCAGCTCGCTGTGCGTGCCCCTGGAGATCACCTACGACTTCGTCGACGACGTGATCCGGGAGATCGCCGAACTGACCCCCGGCCCGTACCTCCACATCGGCGGCGACGAGGCGCACCGAACCAGCGACGAGGACTACGCCGTCTTCATGGAGCGCGCCCAGCGGATCGTGGCGAAGTACGGCAAGACCGTCATCGGCTGGCACCAACTGGTCGGGGCCGAACCCGCCGAGGGCGCGATCGCGCAGTACTGGGGGACCACCGGCCAGGAGGCGAACGTCGCCGAGGCGGCCCGGAACGGCACCCGACTGATCCTCTCCCCGGCCAACCGCTCCTACCTCGACATGAAGTACGACGAGGACACCCCGCTGGGACTGAGCTGGGCGGGCCACGTCGAGGTCGAGCAGTCCTACGACTGGAACCCGGGCACCTACTTCGAGGGCGTGCCGCAGGACGCGGTCCTCGGGGTCGAGGCGCCGCTGTGGACGGAGACGATCGAGACCACCGACCACATCGAGTTCATGGCCTTCCCCCGGTTGCCGGGCATCGCCGAACTGGGCTGGTCCCCGGCGTCCGCCCTGGACTGGGAGGGCTACCGCACCCGGCTCGCCCAGCAGGGGCCGCGCTGGGAACTGCTGGGCATCGACCACTGGCGCTCCCCCCAGGTGCCCTGGGAGGACTGACGGGCCGACCGGCCGGAGGGGGCGTTACGACAGAGGCGCGGACAGGGGGGCGGACCGGTCCGTCCGCTCCCCCGACGCCCTCTCCCGCCGGCCCCTCTGCGAACCGTTCTCAGAACCGGCGCAGCACGGCCTGCTTGGCGGCGGTGAACTCCTCCTCGGTGAGGATGCCCTCCCGGTGCAGCTCGCCCAGCTCGCGCAGACGCCGCAGCAGGGCGTCGTGGTCCTCCTCCTGCCCGCCGTCGGCCGGCGCGGCGGGCAGCGCGAGCGGCTCACCGCCGTCCCCGGACGCCCCCTCCCCGGCGCGCGAGACGGCCGAGGGGTGCGGCAGACGGGCGGTGACGGCGGCGGCCAGCAGCACCGAGCTGACGTCCTTGGCCTGCCGCACCCCCCACAGCACCAGGCAGTTGGGGTCGTGGTCGGGCTTGAGGACGGCGTGCGCCCCCTTGGGCCGCAGCCGCAGGTAGCCGTTCTCCAGGCCCACCGCGGGACTCCACTCCACCCCCTCCAACTCGTGCAGCGCGAACGTGCGCGGACCGGTGGAGGACTTGCTGCCCTCGGCCACCCAGTTCCAGTCGAGCCGGACCTGCTCCCCGTCGAAGGAGGCCGTGCCGTCGGTGCCCTGCACCGTCAACGGAACCGACGGGCCGGGCAGCAGATAGCGGTCACAGGGCTCCTCGACGGGCACCTGCTCCACCACCAGGGCGTTGCGGACCTCGTCGGCGAAGTACGCGGCCACCCCCGAGCGGTCCGACTCCACCTCCAGACGGTACGGGTCGGCCGCGTCGGGCAACCGCCCGCCCGCGGCCTGGAGGAGCGGATCGGCCCCGTGCCGCAGCCGCAGCCGCAGCCACCCGCTCTTGCGCCCCGGCTCGTACGAGACCCCGGCCACCGCCGCCAGCGGCACCGCCAACTCGCCCAGGAGCCTCCGCAGCTTGTGCACGCTCTTGTGGTGGCCGGGCACGATGCGCACGGTGCCACCGTCGAACGTCCAGTTCCCCGCCTGCTGGAGTATCTCGGTCATGGGGCGATTCTCTCAGCCCGCGCCTCGCCCATGTCCCGCTTCCGCCGGGGCTTCGGCGGGGCTCCGGCGGCTCCGGCCCCCGGCGTCCGGGAGCGCCCCCTCCCACACCGGGGCCGGTCGCCTCGTCATCCGGCCGTCACCCGGCCGCCACCCCGACCCGCGCACCGGCCGTGGGTGCTTCCGGACGGTGCGCGGGCCGGCGGGACCGGGACCGGCGGGGTCTACCGCTGACCTTGCGGGAGTGCCCCGTCCTTCGGGGCGGGGTGAATCGCATCTCCGGCCTGCTCTGACCTCGGCGGTGGGCACGGATCCGCACTGTTGGCCCGCGCCCACGGCGTCCCGCGCTCAGTCCGGGCGCTTCTGCTGCGCGATGTGGTCCTTGACCGCCTGGAGCGGCGCACCACCGCACGAGCCCGCGAAGTACGACGGCGACCAAAACCGGCCGTGCACGATCGCCCGGTTCACCCGGCCCGTGAACTCCGCCCGCAGGCGCCTGGACGAGACGCCCTTGAGGGAGTTCACCAGGTTGGCCAGGGCGACCTTGGGCGGGTAGTGCACCAAGAGGTGCACGTGGTCGGCCTCGCCGTTGAACTCCTTCAGCCCTGCTTCGAAGTCCTCGCACACCTTGCGCATGACCTCTTCGCAGCGCGTCGGCATCTCGTCGTTCATCACTCCGCGCCGGTATCTGGTGACGAACACCAAGTGGGCATGCAGGGTGTGGACGACCGTTCGACCCCTGCGAACATCAGGGTCTGGTTCCCACCGTGGTGACATAGACCAACGGCAAGATGACCTCATGCGGCTTCGGTACAGCTTCCGCTTGTACCCGAGCGCCGGTCAGCGCACGGCGTTGGCGAGGGCGTTCGGGTGTGCGCGGGTCGTCTTCAACGACGCGTTGCGCGTCCGCGAGGAGGCCCGCGCGGCGGGGCTGCCGTTCGTCCCCTCGGGCGAGCTGTCGAAGCAGCTCACCGCGTCGAAGAAGACGTTCGAACGAGCGTGGCTCGGCGAGGTGTCGTCGGTGATCCTCCAGCAGTCCCTCCGGGACCTGGACACCGCGTACAAGAACTTCTTCGACGGCCTCAAGGGCAAGCGTCCGAAGACGGGGCCGCCCCGGTTCAAGTCCCGCAAGGACAACCGGCAGTCCATCCGGTTCACCGCGAACGCGTCGTGGCGGATCACGACGGGCGGGAAGCTGCGCCTGCCGAAGGTCGGCGACGTGCCCGTGCGCTGGTCGCGTGCCCTGCCGTCCACCCCGTCCACCGTGACGGTCATCAAGGACGCCGCAGACCGATACCTCGCCTCGTTCGTGGTGGAGACCGAGCCGACCGAGGCACCGCCCGAGGTGGACGCCGAGGTCGGCATGGACCTCGGGCTCGGGCACTTCGCCGTCCTGTCCGACGGCACGAAGGTCGACAGCCCGCGCTTCCCGCGCCGGGCCGAGAAGCGGCTGAAGAAGGCACAGCGGGAGCTGTCCCGCAAGCAGAGAGGCTCCGCGAACCGGGGCAAGGCCAGGGTGAAGGTCGCCCGCGCTCACGCGCGGGTCGCCGACGCACGCCGCGAGTTCCACCACCAGCTCTCCACCAAGCTGATCCGCGACAACCAAGCGATCGCAGTGGAAGACCTGGCGGTGAAGGGACTCGCCCGCACGCGCCTGGCCAAGTCCGTGCACGACGCCGGCTGGTCGGCGTTCGTGAACATGCTGGAGTACAAGGCCGCACGGTACGGGCGCACCTTTGTGAGGATCGGCCGGTTCGAGCCGACCTCTCAGGTGTGCTCGCAGTGCGGCGTCCAGGACGGCCCCAAGCCCCTCGGCGTCCGTGTGTGGACGTGCGGGGAGTGCGGGGCCGTCCTCGACCGGGACGTGAACGCGGCGGTCAACGTCGCAAAGGCGGCCGGACTGGCCGTGACAGCCTGTGGAGCGCAGGTAAGACCGGTACCCGTACCGGCACAGCGCGGTGAAGCAGGAACCCGCCGAGACCCGCGGCTGCGGGTGGCAGGAACCCCGGTCCTTTAGGACCGGGAGGATGTCAATTCCAGTACAGGCCCCGCAGACGGGACACGGTGATGGTGGCCGGCCTGTCGTCGGCGGAGTCGGCCGGGTAGTAGGCGGCCTCGAAGCGCAGCTTCTCGTCCCGCGCGATGCTGCCGGAGTGGTGGAAGTCGGCGAACGTGTCCCCCGAGGTGCCGATCCGCTCGATGATGCCGGACACCCAGCGGGTGCCGTCCGGCCTCAGGTGGTAGAAGCGGCCCTGGAGTGTGGACCCCTCCGGGATCGCGGCGGTGAGGTGCGCCATCGCCTGGTAGCGCGTCGCGCCGGTCAGGATGTCCACGCCCTTGATGCTCAGGGTCGTCCACTTCCTGGGGGGCAGCTCGATGTCGGTGGTCTGGTACTCGCCGATCACGTTCGGCACGTCGTCCTCCTCGTCCCGACCCCATCCGGGGGCGTGGTTCAGGCGCTCGCGGATGCGGGAGCGCATGCCGTTCATGGAGAAGCCGCGGGGATCGACCTTGCCAGGCTGCCACTCCAGATGGCCGATCACGGACTCGGCCTTCCAGCCGTGGTGCCGGCACAGGGCCGCGGCGGCACGCTCGATGGCGTCGAGCTGGGCGGCGGGCCAGGGGTCACGGCCGTCGCCGAGGTTCTCGCACTCGAAGCCGTAGAAGTGGCGGTTGCCGTCGGTGTTGGTCTCGTTGTCCGGGGGGAGGGAGGAGCGCTCGGCGATCACCGCGCGCAGTACGTCGTCGTCGCCGAGTCCGGCGTGGTTGGCCCGTCCGTGACCGACCAGGTGGACCCGGCCGTCCTTGGTGATGACGCCGTGGCACAGCGGGCCGGGCAGGCTGCTGTATCCCGTGCGGCAGATCTCCACCGTCCGCGCCGACCCGGAGGTGACCGTGTGGTGGATCATCACACCGTGCACCGGTCCCCAGGCGCCCTTGTGGTTGCGGTTGTGCGTGCGCCAGTCACCGACCTCGACGACTCTGAGTCCCTCCTTCTTGAGGGCGGCGACGAGGGTGCTCGCGCCGATGGGAGTGGCCATGCGTGTTCTCCCGGCTACCGTGGGTGAGTGTCGTTGTCTGTTTCTTACCCACCTCCACACGGGTGATCTGGGTGCGGCGGATGTTTTTCGGAGCGTTTCGGCGGCGCGGCGTCCGGACGTCCGTCGGGGCCGGGGTCGAAGGCGCGGCCGGCTGCCGCGGCCAGGGGGGCGAGCGTTCGCCTCCGGGCGGCAAACGATGTTAAGAAGGGCGTGTGATCGGACTTTCCGGCCGATCTTGGGACTTGCCGCCCCGGTTGTTCGGCGCCCGGCGCTCGCACGGGAGCGGGGGAACGGGAGACGGGGGCCCAGGACGTCGTCGAGCCGGGCGGCCGTCGTCGGAACGGCCCCCCGGCTCGCTGCTGGGTGTCCGGAGCCTGGCCGGTCAGGTGTTCCTCCTCCAGGCCGTCCTGGTCCTGCTGCTCGTCGTGGCCGCGGTGGCAGCCCTGCTGGTCCAGGCGGGCAGCAGCGGCACCCAGGAGGCGCGCAACCGCTCGGTCGCCGTCGCCGAGGCGTTCGCCGCCTCGCCGGGGCTCCCCGAGGCGCTGCGAAGCCAGGACCCGACCGAGGTGCTCCAGCCGCTCGCCGAGCGGGCCAGACAACGCACGGGGGTGGACTTCGTCGTCGTCACGGACACCGACGGCATCCGCTACACCCATCCCGAACCCGACCGGATCGGCAGGCGCTTCGTCGGCACGATCGAACCGGCGTTGGAGGGGAAGGTCGTCACCGAGGAGATCGTCGGCACCATCGGCCCCCTCGTGCAGGCCGTGGTCCCCGTCACCGACTCCGACGGAACGGTGATCGGCCTGGTCTCGGCGGGCATCACCGTCGACAAGGTCAGCAGCGGGGTGCAGGACCAGCTCCCGCTGCTGTTCGGCGCCTCCGCGGCCGCGCTGCTGCTCTCCATGGCCGGCACGGCCGTGATCGGCAGGCGGCTGCTGCGCCAGACCCACGGCCTGGGGCCGGCCGAGCTGGCCCGCATGTACGAGCACCACGACGCCGTGCTGCACGCCGTCCGGGAGGGTGTGCTCATCGTCGGTACCGGCGGCCGGCTGGTGCTCGCCAACGACGAGGCGCGCAGGCTGCTCGACCTGCCGCCCGACGCCGAGGGCCGCCACGTCCCGGAGCTGGGACTGGACCAGCGCACCACCAGGCTGCTGACCTCCGGGCGTCCGGCGGTGGACGAGGCCCACATGGTCGGGGACCGCATGGTGGTCGTCAACCAGCAGCCCACGGACCGCTACGGGGGTCCCCCGGGCAGCGTGGCGACCTTCCGGGACTCCACCGAGCTGCGGGTCCTTTCAAAGAGCGCGGAGGCGGCGCGCCGCAGGCTGAAGCTGCTCTACGACGCGGGCACCGGGATCGGCACCACACTGGACATGGTGCGCACCGCCGAGGAACTGGCGAAGGCCGCGGTGCCCCGGTTCGCCGACTTCGTCACCGTCGACCTGGCCGACGCCGTGCTGCGCGGCGACGAGCCGGCCGACGGCGCGGTGGGCCTGCGCCGGGTGGCCGCGGCCGGCATCCGGGACGTTCCGGCCTTCCACCCGACCGGCGAGCTGATCGACTTCAGGCCCGCCACGCCGCAGGCCCGGGGCTACCGGTCCGGGCACGCCGTCCTGGAGTCGGAGCTGACCACCGCCGAGGGGTGGCGGGCGCAGGATCCCGAGCGCGCTCGGGACATTCTCGCCGAGGGGGTCCACTCGCTGGTCACGGTGCCGCTCCAGGCCCGCGGCATCGTCCTGGGCACGGCCACCTTCTGGCGCTCGGAGAAGCCCGAGCCCTTCGACGACGACGATCTGTCCCTGGCCGAGGAACTGGTGGCGCGGGCCGCGGCCGCCGTCGACAACGCCCGCCGCTACACGCGCGAGCACGCCATGGCCGCCACCCTCCAGCGCAGCCTGCTGCCCCGGGCCCTGCCCGGACAGGGGGCCCTGGAGGTCGCCCACCGCTACCTGCCCGCCCAGTCGGGGGTGGGCGGGGACTGGTTCGACGTGATCCCCCTCTCCGGGGCCCGGGTCGCGCTGGTGGTCGGCGACGTGGTCGGTCACGGGCTGCACGCGGCCGCCACCATGGGGCGGCTGCGCACCGCCGTCCACAACTTCTCCGCCCTGGACCTGCCGCCCGACGAGATCATCGGGCACCTCGACGAGTTGGTGAGCCGGAGCGACCGGGGCTTCGACGGCGAGGAGGGGGAGCCCGACGACGCCACCGGGATGATGGGCGCCACCTGTCTGTACGCGATCTACGACCCGGTCGCCCGCACGTGCGTCATCGCCCGCGCCGGGCACCCGCCCCTCGCCCTCGTCCACCCCGACGGCAGCGTGGAGTTCCCCGACACCCCCGTCGGCGCGCCCCTGGGGCTGGGCGGGCCGCCCTACGAGACGGCCGAGATCGACCTGGCCGAGGGCAGCCGTCTCGTCCTCTACACCGACGGACTCATCGAGGACCGCGGACGCGACATCGACGTCGGGCTGGCCCTGCTGAGGGAGGCGCTGGCCCACGCCGGGACGGCCTCCCCCGAGGAGATGTGCGACGTGGTGACCGGCGCGCTGTTGATCGAGCGTCCGCGGGACGACGTCGCCCTGCTCGTCGCCCGCACCCGGGCGCTGGCGGTCGACCGCACCGCGGTCTGGGACGTGCCCTCCGAACCGGCCGCGGTCGCGGAGGTCCGTGCCGGCGTCGCCCGGCGGCTGGCCGACTGGGAGCTGGAGGAACTGGGTTTCACCACCGAGCTGATCCTCAGCGAGCTGGTCACCAACGCCATCCGGCACGCCACCGGACCGGTCGGGGTGCGGTTGCTGAGGCTGGAGCGGAGTCTGATCTGCGAGGTCTCCGACACCAGCAACACCTCACCCCACCTGCGGCGCGCGGCGGCGACGGACGAGGGCGGCCGCGGCCTGTTCCTCGTGGCGCAGCTCTCCGAGCGCTGGGGCACCCGGTACACCGGGAGCGGGAAGATCATCTGGGCCGAGCAGCCGCTGCCGCCGCGGTGACCGGCCCCGGCCCCGGCCCAGGACGGGGCCGGGGCCGCCGAGCGGTCCGCGACACGCCGTCTCAGGAGGCCATGCCCAGCTCCCGGGCGATCAGCATGCGCTGCACCTCGCTGGTGCCCTCGCCGATCTCCAGGATCTTGGAGTCGCGCCACATACGGGCCACCGGGTACTCGTTCATGAAGCCGTAGCCGCCGTGGATCTGGGTGGCTTCGCGGGCGTTGTCGACCGCGGTCTCGGAGGAGTACAGCTTGGCGATGGCCGCCTCCTTCTTGAACGGCTCGCCCGCCAACAGACGGGCCGCCGCGTCACGCCAGGCCAGACGGGCGGTGTGGGCGCGCATCTCCATGTCGGCGATCTTGAACTGGATGGCCTGGTTGGAGCCGATCGGACGGCCGAAGGCGTGGCGCTCCCCGGCGTACCGCACCGACTCGTCCACACAGCCCTGGGCCAGGCCGGTGGCCAGGGCCGAGATGGCGATGCGGCCCTCGTCGAGGATGCGCAGGAACTGCGCGTAGCCGCGGCCCTCCTCGCCCAGCAGGTTGGCGGCCGGGACCCGCACGTCGGAGAAGGACAGCTCGCGGGTGTCGGAGGCGTTCCAACCGACCTTGGAGTAGGGAGCGGCCACGGTGAAGCCCGGGGTGCCGGAGGGGACGATGATCGAGGAGATCTCCGGGCGGCCGTCGGGCTTGCGTCCGGTGACGGCGGTGACCGTGACCAGGCCGGTGATGTCGGTGCCGGAGTTGGTGATGAAGCACTTGGTGCCGTTGATCACCCACTCGTCGCCGTCGCGGACGGCGGTGGTGCGGGTGCCGCCCGCGTCCGAACCGCACTCCGGCTCGGTCAGGCCGAACGCGCCGAGCATCTCGCCCGAGCACAGCTTCGGCAGCCACGCGCGCTTCTGCTCCTCGGTGCCGAAGCGATAAATGGGCATGGCGCCCAGCGAGACCGCGGCCTCCAGCGTGATGGCGACGGAGGAGTCCACCCGGGCCAGTTCCTCCAGGGCCAGGCCCAGGGCGAGGTAGTCGCCTCCCATGCCCCCGTACTCCTCGGGGAACGGCAGGCCGAACAGGCCCATGCGACCCATCTCGCGGACGATCTCGTAGGGGAACTCGTGGTTCTCGTAGAACTCCCCGATCTTCGGCGCGACGACGTCGTGCGCGAACCCCTCGACGGTGCGGCGCAGTTCCTCGTGCTCGGGGGAGAGGCGGTGGTCAAGGGACATGGCTTCACTGCTCCTTGTGGGAGTCGAGGGAGTCGGGGCCGGTGGTGTTCCGGGGGGAGTCGGCGCTCCGGGACGCCAGGGCGCGGACCGTGCGGGAGGGGCTGGGGCGGCCCAGCCGTTCGGCCATCCACACGCTGGTGGCGGTGAGACGGTCGAGGTCGATCCCGGTGTCGATGCCGAGCCCGTGCAACATCCACACCAGATCCTCGGTGGCGAGGTTGCCGGTGGCGCTCCTGGCGTACGGGCAGCCGCCGAGACCGCCCGCGGAGGCGTCCACGGTGGTGACGCCGTGCCGCAGGGCGGCGAGGGTGTTGGCCAGGGCCTGACCGTAGGTGTCGTGGAAGTGGACGGCGAGGCGCTCGGTGGACACCCCGGCCTCGTTCAGAGCGGTCAGCAGGGCGGTGACGTGGCCGGGGGTGGCCACGCCGATGGTGTCGCCCAGGCTGAGTTCGTCACAGCCGAGGTCGAGCAGGCGACGGCAGACGCCGACCACCCTCTCGACGGGGACCGGGCCCTCCCACGGGTCGCCGAAGCACATCGACAGGTAACCGCGGACCCCGGCACCCGCCTCCTTCGCCCGGGCGACCACCGGTGCGAACATCGCCAGGGCCTCGTCGACGGTGCGGTTGAGGTTGGCCTTGGCGAAGGACTCGGTGGCGCTGCCGAAGACGGCGATCTCGCGGGCGCCGAGGGCCAGGGCCCGCTCCAGACCGCGTTCGTTGGGCACGAGCACCGGCAGCCGTACGGCCGCGTCCCCCTCGTGGCCGGCCAGGCCGGCCAGGCCGGCCACGGCCGGGAACAGCCGCTCGGCGTCGGCGAGTTGGGGCACCCACCTGGGATGGACGAAGCTGGTGACCTCGACCGTCCGCAGTCCGGCGTCGACGAGCCGGCGGACGAACTCCGCCTTTACCTCCACGGGGACGATCGCCTGCTCGTTCTGCAGGCCGTCGCGCGGCCCCACCTCGTGGACGCGGACCCGGGCGGGAAGTCCCTCGGCGGGAAGGACCATGGGCAGTTCGTCGATCATCGTGCGGCCTCCCCGTCCGACTCCCCGGACCGTCCGGGTTCGACGACGGCCAGCACCTGGTCCATGGCGACGGTGCTGCCGGGCGCGACGTCCAGCTCGGTGACGACCCCGTCGTACGGCGCGGCGATGACGTGCTCCATCTTCATCGCCTCCACCACCAGCAGGCTCTGGCCCGCGGTGACCTCGTCGCCGACGGACGCCTTGACGACGGTGACCGTGCCGGGCATCGGCGCGGTCAGCGCGTCGGCGCCGTGCGCCCCGGCGCCGCCCCGCAGGGCCGCCTCGACCGGGTCGTGGTCGGCCAGGTACCAGCCGGCCCCGCTCCGACCGAGCCACCGGCCGCCGTCGACGCCGGCGTGGGAGAAGACGTGGGTGACGCCGTCCCACTCCAGCCGCACCCGGTCGGTGGCGCCGCCGCGCAGCGCGGCCCGCACCGGCGGATCGTCCCCGACGCGCACCTCGGCGTCCGGAGATCGACCGCGCACCCGTACGGCCACCGGCTCGTGGCCCGGTGTCCGCAGGTGGTGGACCGTCCAGGCGGCCTCGCCACCGAGCCGCCAGCCGGTCGGCGCCGAGAACGGGTCCGTCCAGCCGGTGGAGGAAGGCCCCGGCTCCAGTTCGGCGTGGCGCAGCAGGGCCGCCGCCGCGTACACCTCGGCGGGCACGGTCGACGGCAGCAGCGAGGCCGCCTCGCGGTCCACCAGTCCGGTGTCCAGCGCGCCGGAGAGCACCGCCGGGTGCTCCAGCAGGGCGCGCAGGAAGGCGGTGTTGGTCTCCACGCCCAGGATCGTCGTCTCCGCCAGCGCCGCGCGCAGCCGGCGCAGCGCGGAGGCCCGGTCGGGGCCGTGGGCGATCACCTTGGCGAGCATCGGATCGTAGTCGGTGCCCACCTCGGTGCCCCGCGCCAGGCCGGAGTCCACGCGGACGCCCTCGCCCGACGGCTCGGACAGCAGGTGGACGGTGCCGGCCGACGGCAGGAAGTCCACTCTCCCACCCGTGGCGCGCGCGGTCTCCGCGCAGATCCGGGCCTCCACCGCGTGGCCGTCCAGGGTGATGTCGTCCTGACCGAAGGGCAGTGGCTCGCCGGCCGCCACCCGGAGCTGCCACTCCACCAGGTCCACCCCGGTGATCAGTTCCGTCACCGGGTGTTCGACCTGGAGGCGGGTGTTCATCTCCATGAAGCAGTAGGCGGCCGGGTCGCCGCCGGGGACGATGAACTCCACCGTGCCGGCGCCCCGGTAGCCGCAGGAGCGGGCGGCGCGCACCGCCGCCTCGCCCATCGCGGCGCGGGTTGCCGGATCCAGCAGAGGGCTGGGCGCCTCCTCGACGATCTTCTGGTGGCGGCGCTGGAGGCTGCACTCGCGTTCGCCCAGGTGCACCACGGTGCCGTGGCCGTCGGCGAGGACCTGGATCTCGATGTGGCGCGGACCGTCGATCCACCGCTCCACCAGCAGGGTGTCGTCCCCGAAGGCGCCGCGGGCCTCACGCCGCGCGGCGGCGATCTCGTCGGGGAGCAGGGCCTCGTCGCGGACCAGCCGCATGCCCTTGCCGCCGCCGCCCGCCGAGGGCTTGAGCAGTACCGGCATGCCGACCTCCAGCGCGGCGGCGGCCAACTCGGCGTCGGTCAGGGAGCTGCCGTCGCTGCCGGGGACCACCGGCACCCCGGCCGCCTTCACCGTCTCCTTGGCACGGATCTTGTCGCCCATCAGCTCGATGGCCTCGGCGGGCGGGCCGACGAAGTCCATCCCGGCGTCGACCACCGCGCGGGCGAAGGCGGCGTTCTCGGCGAGGAAGCCGTAGCCGGGGTGCACCGCCTGCGCGCCCGTCCGCCGGGCGGCCTCCAACAGCCGCTCGATCGACAGATAGCTCTCGGAGGCCACCGCCGGGCCGATCCGCACCGCGGTGTCCGCCTCCCGCACGTGCCGGGCGTCGGCGTCCGCGTCGCTGAAGACGGCGACCGAGCGCACGCCCAGCCGCCGCAGCGTGCGGATGACGCGGACGGCGATCTCGCCGCGGTTGGCGACCAGCACCGTGTCGAACATGGAACGCATCCCCCTCACATCCGGAAGACGCCGTAGCCGGGCGCCGCGGGGTCCTTCTCGGGCAGTGGCGCGTTGGCGCACGCGGTGAGCGCGAGGCCGAGCACCGTACGCGTCTCCAACGGGTCGATCACGCCGTCGTCCCACAGCCGCGCGGTGGCGTAGTAGGCGTTGCCCTGGGTCTCGTACTGCTCGCGGATCGGCGCCTTGAAGGCGTCCTCCTCCTCGGCGCTCCACTCCTCGCCGCGCGCCTCCAACTGGTCGCGCTTGACGGTGGCCAGCACCGAGGCGGCCTGCTCCCCGCCCATCACCGAGATCTTGGCGTTGGGCCACATCCACAGGAAGCGCGGCGAGTACGCCCGGCCGCACATCGAGTAGTTGCCCGCGCCGTAGGAACCGCCGACGACCACGGTCAGCTTGGGCACCCGGGCGCAGGCCACGGCCGTCACCATCTTGGCGCCGTGCTTGGCGATGCCGCCCGCCTCGTAGCTGCGGCCCACCATGAAGCCCGAGATGTTCTGCAGGAACAGCAGAGGTATGCCGCGCTGGTCGCACAGCTCGACGAAGTGGGCGCCCTTCTGGGCGGACTCGGCGAACAGGATGCCGTTGTTGGCGACGATCCCCACCGGATGGCCGTGGACGCGCGCGAAGCCCGTCACCAGCGTGGTGCCGTACTCGGCCTTGAACTCGGCGAACCGCGAGCCGTCCACGATCCGGGCGATGACCTCGCGCACGTCGTACGGGGTGCGCGAATCCACCGGGACCGCGCCGTACAGCCCGGCCGGATCGACCCTCGGCTCCTCCACCGGCTCCACCGACCACGGCAGCGGGCCGCGCTCGGGGAGGGTGGACACGATCTGCCGGACGATGCGCAGGGCGTGGGCGTCGTCCTCGGCGAGGTGGTCCGTCACCCCCGAGGTGCGGGAGTGGACCTCACCGCCGCCCAGTTCCTCGGCGGTGACGACCTCGCCGGTGGCCGCCTTCACCAGCGGCGGCCCGCCCAGGAAGATCGTGCCCTGGTTCCGCACGATCACGGCTTCGTCGCTCATCGCGGGCACGTACGCACCGCCCGCCGTGCACGAGCCGAGCACCGCCGCGATCTGTGGGATGCCGGCGCCGGACATCCGCGCCTGGTTGTAGAAGATCCGTCCGAAGTGTTCGCGGTCGGGGAAGACCTCGTCCTGCATCGGCAGGAAGGCGCCGCCGGAGTCCACCAGGTACACGCACGGCAGCCGGTTCTCCAGGGCCACCTCCTGGGCGCGCAGGTGCTTCTTGACCGTCATCGGGTAGTACGTGCCGCCCTTGACGGTGGCGTCGTTGGCGACGACCACCACCTCGCGCCCCGACACCCGCCCGATCCCGGCGATCACGCCCGCGGCCGGAGCCTGCCCGTCGTACATGCCGTCCGCCGCGAGCGGGGCCAGCTCCAGGAAGGGCGAGCCGGGATCCAGCAGGGTGTCCACGCGGTCGCGCGGCAGCAGCTTGCCGCGCGCGACGTGTCGCGCCCGTGCCCGCTCGCCGCCGCCCAGCCGCGCCGCGGCGAGCTTCTCGCGCAGTCGCGCGGCCAGCTCCCGGTGCGCGGCCTCGTTCGTCCGCCAGGCCTCGGACGTCGGGTCGGCGGTGCCGGCCAGTGGAGGAGCCTGCTGCATGCCCTTCGAGCCCCCTTGCTCGGTTAGTGAGCGTTAACCTCGCCATCAGGTTAACGCCCGCTAACCCGGCTGTCTACAATTCCCCCATGAGGACCAGGACCGACGCCCCCACCCGCCGCGAGCAGATCCTCGCCGAGGCCGCCCGCCTGTTCGCCGAGCGCGGCTTCCACGGCGTCGGGGTGGACGAGATAGGCGCCGCGGTCGGCATCAGCGGTCCCGGTCTCTACCGTCACTTCGCGGGCAAGGACGCGATGCTCGCCGAGCTGCTGGTGGGCATCAGCGAGCGGCTCTACACGGGTGGACGCAGGTGCCTGAAGGAGTCCGCCGACGCCGGGCTCGCGCCGGGCGCGACGCTGGCCGCGCTCATCGACCGCCACATCGACTTCGCCCTCGACGACCGCGCCCTGATCACCCTCCACGACCGCGAGCTGGACCGGCTGCGCGACAGCGACCGCAAGCTGGTGCGGCAGCTCCAGCGGCAGTACGTGGAGCTGTGGGTGGAGGTGGTCCGCGAGGTCCATCCGACGCTGCCGGAGAAGGAGGCCCGCGCCTCGGTGCACGCGGTGTTCGGGCTCCTCAACTCCACCCCGCATCTGAGCCGCCCCTCCTCCCTGCCGGACCGCGCGGCGACGGCCGCGCTCCTCCACCGGCTGGCCCGCGGCGCCTTCGCCGCCGCCGCGGCGTGACCGCCCCCGTGCGGCCCGCCCGCGCCGTATGACCCCGCCCACAGGCACGGCCGCCGGTCGAAGACCCCTGGACAGCGCGTTCGCCCCTTGGGTAGCTTGCCTCTGAGCAAGCGCTTAGTTTCCGGCCCGCAGGAGGCGTGAGATGCGTCGCACGGTGTTCAACGAGGACCACGAGGCGTTCCGGGAGACCATCCGCGACTTCATCGCCGCCGAGGTCGTCCCCCACTACGACGCGTGGGAGAAGCAGGGGTACGTCCCCCGCGACTTCTACCGGAAGCTCGGAGAGCTGGGCGTCTTCGGGATCGAGGTGCCCGAGGAGTACGGCGGCGCCGGCGAGACCAGCTTCAAGTACAACGCCGTCATCACCGAGGAGACCGCCCGCGCGGGCGTCAGCTTCGGCGGCTCCGGCGTCCACACCGCGCTCTGCCTGCCCTACCTGCTGAAGTACGCCACCGAGGAGCAGAAGCGCCGCTGGCTGCCGCCCTTCGTCACCGGCGAGATGATGACCGCCATCGCCATGACCGAGCCCGGCACCGGCTCGGACCTGGCCGGGATGAAGACCACCGCGAAGCTGTCGGAGGACGGCACCCACTACATCCTCAACGGCGCCAAGACCTTCATCACCGGCGGCGTGCAGGCCGACCGCGTCCTGGTCTGTTGCCGCACCGCGCCGCCGTCCCCACAGGACCGTCGCTCGGGCATCTCCATCCTGGTGGTGGACACCGGGAGCGAGGGCTACGCCGTCGGCCGCTCCCTCGACAAGCTGGGCCTGAAGTCCTCCGACACCGCCGAGCTGTCCTTCACCGACGTCCGGGTCCCGGTCGAGGACCTCCTCGGCGAGGAGGGCGAGGCGTTCTCCTACCTCACCCACAACCTCCCGCAGGAGCGCCTGGGCATCGCGCTGGGCGCCTACGCCCAGGCCGCGGCCGCCGTCCGCTTCGCCCACGAGTACGTCAGGGAGCGCACGGTCTTCGGCAAGCCGGTGGCCTCCTTCCAGAACACCAAGTTCGTGCTCGCCGACTGCAAGTCCGACGTGGACGCCATGCAGGCGGTCGTGGACCGGGCGTTGGAGGCCCTGGACGCCGGGGAGCTGACCCCCGCCGACGCCGCCTCCGCCAAGCTGTTCACCACCGAGCTGGCGGCGAAGGTCATCGACAAGTGCCTCCAGCTCCACGGCGGTTACGGCTACATGCGGGAGTACCCGATCTCCCGCCTGTACGCCGACACCCGCGTCACCCGCATCTACGGCGGCACCAGCGAGGTCATGCGTTCCATCGTCGCCAAGTCCATGGGGCTGTGAGCCTCACGGGGCCCGCGGGAGCGCCGCGGACCCCGGGGGAACGACGGGACGGCGGGAACGGCGTGGACACGCCGGGGCGCGGCGGCGACCGGGCGGAAGAACGGGCACATCACATGGACATCGAGGGCACCGAGGGCACCGAGGGCACGGGGAGCGCGGACGGGGCGGGGCACGGCGGCGGGAGCGGCGGTGCGGCCGAGCCGGACCCCCTGACCGACCTGCTGCGCCTGCTGGACCTGGAGCGGATCGACCGCGACATCTTCCGCGGCCGGAGCCGGTTCGCCGTCGTCCCCCGCGTCTTCGGCGGCCAGGTCGCCGCGCAGGCGCTCGTCGCCGCCTCCCGCACCGTCGACGAGGACCGGCTCGCGCACTCGCTGCACGCCTACTTCCTGCGCCCCGGCGACCCGGACGCCCCGATCGTCTACACCGTCGACCGGATCCGCGACGGGCGGTCCTTCACCACCCGCCGGGTCGTCGCCGTCCAGCACGGGCGGCCGATCTTCCACCTGTCGGCGTCCTTCCAGACGTACGAGGAGGGCATGGAGCACCAGGAACCCATGCCCGACGTCCCCGACCCGGAGACGCTGCCGTCCTCCGCCGAACTGCTGCCGCGCCACGCCCACCTGTTCGGCGATCCGACGGTGGCCGACCGCCTCGCCGAGGCACGGGCGGCGGTCGACCTGCGGTACGTCACCGATCCGCCGTACCTGACGGCCGGTCGGCCGCGGGAGCCGCGCTCGCGGATCTGGTTCCGCACGCGCGGCAAGCCGGACGGCGAGTACGACCGGCCGATGTTCCACCTGTGCCTGGCGACCTACGTCTCCGACATGAGCCTGCTGGAGCCCGTCCTCCTCGCCCACGGCCGCGGCGGCTGGACGGTCGGGGACGTGGTGGGCGCGAGCCTGGACCACGCGATGTGGTTCCACCGCCCCTTCCGGGTGGACGAGTGGCTGCTGTACGACCAGTCCAGCCCCACCTCCCAGGCCGGCCGCGGGCTGGGCAGCGGCCGGATCTTCACCGCCGACGGACGGTTGGCGATCACGGTGATGCAGGAGGGCGTGGTGCGGGCGCCGCGCGGCTGAGCGCCGCGCGGCTGAGCGCCGCGCGGCTGAGCGCCGCGCGGCTGAGCGCCGCGCGGCACTCCGCGCCAGGTCGTTTCCGCCGCCCCCGGCCCGCCGCTCAGCCCCGGCCCGGGCCCAAGCCGCGGAACAGCACCAGCCACTGATCGGGCGTCACCAGCCCCACCGGCACGTCCTCGCCCACCCCGGCCGCCCCGCAGACGGCCCGCACCCGGCCCGTCCGGTGCCGCCGCGCCAGCGTGGCCGCCAGCGATCCGCCGAGCCCGGTGAACCCGTACTCGACGAACTCCCGGTAGGCGGCCGCCTCCCCGGCGGACAGCAGGGGAACGGCGCGGCGTTCGATCCGCAGCACGGCCGAGTCGGTGCGCGGCGGCGGCACGAAGCTCCCGCGCCCGACCCGGAACCCCAGCCGCCGGTCGTGCTCGGGCCGGGTGCGGATCGTCGACAGCGGCCAGCGGCCGTAGTCCCCGGTGTGCTTGCGCGCGTACTCCCGCTGGGTGAGCAGCGTCGCCGAGGTCAGCGCGGGGGCGTCCAGGCACCACCGCACGACGGCGGAGGTGCGGGAGTAGGGGATGTTGCCCACCACGGCGAACGGCTCGCGGGGCGGGGCGGCCCGCAGGAAGTCCCCGCGGACCGGCCGGACGCCGGGGTGTTCGGCGAAACGGCGCGCCAGTCGGGCGGCCAGGCGCGGGTCGATCTCGTAGGCCACCACCTCGCGGCAGGTCCGGGCGAGCACGGCGGTGAGCGGCCCCTGGCCGGCGCCGGGTTCGACCACCAGGTCGCCGGGCCCGACCCCGGAGAAGCGCACGAGGCGGCGGATGACGTCGGTGTCGTACAGGAAGTTCCGGGAGAGCGCGATGCGGCGGCGTGCCACGGTGAGTCCTCTGCTGCGAGGACGGGCCCGGGCACGGCTCGACGGCACGGTGGCGCGGCGGCGTGCGCGCCCCTGGTGATCGCCGCGAAGGTGGCGGAACACATGCCGCCGACGCCAGGGAAGCGTCCGCCGCCGGGCAACCGGGTTTTCGCGGGCCGCGCGGACCGGGCCCCGAAAGAACCCCGGGCCCCGCGCCCGCCGCCTCCCGGCGTCGCTAGGCGGGCGTCAGACCCGCCGCGTCCAGCAGGTAGGCCGTCAGCGGCTCGTAGTAGCGCGGGTTGACCACGTGGTCGTCCAGGGGGACGGTGACCGTGAGGGTGCCCTCGGCCTCGCCGATGAAGAGCGCCGGGTCGTTGCAGTCGGCGAAGCCGACGGTGGGGATGCCGCGCTGCGCCGCGCAGCCCGCCCAGCCGTGGTCGGCGAAGACCAGGTCGGGCAGCGGCTCGCCCTCCCGCTCCAGGGCGTCGAGGATCGCGGCCATCGGCGCGGGGGAGTGGGTGTGCCACAGCGTCGCGCCGCGCTCGTGCATGGCGATGTCGGCCAACTGCACCACCACGCCCTGGTCGGCGATCAGCCCCAGCGGCACCCGGACGATCTCGCACCCGGCCAGGCGCAACGCGCTCGCCACCCGACCGTGCAGGTCGATCAGGGCGCCGGGGTGGCCGGTGGCGAACAGCACCCGGTGTCCCGCCTCGGCCGACTTGCGCAGCTCGACGGCGGCCCGGTCCAGGGCGGCCACGGTCAGCTCGGGGTCGATGGTGTCCTGGCCCTGGCGGTGCCCCGGGTCGTCCATGACTCCGCAGCGCTCGGCCATCACCGCCAGCACGTCCTGCTCGTCGGACCACCGTTCGCCCAGTTCCAGCCCCAGCCAGAAGTGCCGGTCGCCGTTGGCGAGCCGGCGGTAGTGGTCCAGGTTGTTCTCGCGCGGGGTGGCGACGTCCCCCGCGATGCGGGTGCGGACGAGGTGCTCGATCAGCTCGGCGCGGGTGGGGACGGGGGTTATCGGCATGGGGGCATTGTCCCCCGTGGTCGCCCGTCGGGCGATCGTCTTCGCGCGCGCCGCGACCGGCGGCGCACGCGAGGACCTCCCGGAACGGTCCGGCGTCTGTACGGGGCGTCCAAAAGGCCGCGCCCGACTGGCGGATCCGTCCATGTCTCCCCGGGTGGTGCCGTGCCTACGCTCGGCCGCATGAGCACGGACGACACCAGCACGCACAGCGCCATGCCCCGAGGCCCCGTCGACTCCTCCCGGACCCCGCGCTTCGCGGGCCCGGCGACCTTCGCCCGCCTGCCGCGCCTGGACGAGGTGCAGGGCCGCGCGGACGTCGCGGTCGTCGGCGTGCCCTTCGACTCCGGCGTCTCCTACCGTCCCGGCGCCCGCTTCGGCGGCAACGCCATCCGCGAGGCGTCCCGGCTGCTGCGCCCGTACAACCCGGCCCAGGACGCCTCCCCCTTCGCGCTCGCCCAGGTGGCCGACGCGGGCGACATCGCGGCGAACCCGTTCGACATCCACGAGGCGGTCGAGACGGTCGAGGCCGCGGCCGGGGAGCTGCTGGAGAGCGGCGCCCGGCTGATGACCCTCGGCGGCGACCACACCATCGCCCTGCCCCTGCTGCGCGCGGTGGCCCGGAAGCACGGCCCCGTCGCCCTGCTCCACTTCGACGCCCACCTGGACACCTGGGACACCTACTTCGGCGCCGAGTACACCCACGGCACGCCCTTCCGGCGCGCGGTGGAGGAGGGCATCCTCGACACCTCCGCGCTCTCCCACGTCGGCACGCGCGGTCCGCTGTACGGCAAGAAGGACCTGGACGACGACGCGAAGATGGGCTTCGGCATCGTCACCTCCGCCGACGTGATGCGGCGCGGCGTGGACGAGGTGGCCGACCAGCTCAGGCAGCGCATCGGCGACCGTCCGCTGTACGTCTCCATCGACATCGACTGCCTCGACCCGGCCCACGCCCCGGGCACCGGCACGCCCGAGGCGGGCGGCATGACCTCGCGCGAGCTGCTGGAGATCCTGCGGGGGCTGGCCTCCTGCAACCTGGTCTCGGCCGACGTGGTGGAGGTGGCCCCGGCGTACGACCACGCCGAGATCACCGCGGTCGCCGCCTCCCACACCGCCTACGAGCTGACGACGCTCATGTCCCGGCGGATCGCGGCGGAGCGGCAGGAGCGGACGGGGACGGAGTCCGCCGACTGACGCCCGAAGGGCGTTGCGGAAGCAACCTCCAGATGACGGGAAGCACCTCGGAACGAAACCTTCCGGGGTGCTTCCCGGCCGGCGCCCAAGCAGGTTTCGGTCACCTTTGGCACGGGGCGTATCCGGACGTATGCACAACGTTTCGGTGCCGGTCGCCGTGGCCGAGTGAGATGTCGCTGGTGACCGGTGGGTGTGTCCCGCGTCCTGGGACGTTACTGAAAGCATCTTATTTAATACGCAACGTTACCAAAAATGATCGCTGAAGGTGCATTCGGCGGCAGTTCTCGACAGACTCACGTTCGCTATCCGTTACGCCCCACGGAAGGACGCGTCATGCGGAACGCGGTGGAGTACGCCCTCACGGGGAGTCTGCTGGCCATGGGCGCCCTCGGCCTGTCGGCCGGTGTGGCGCTCGCCGCGCCGGCGCCCCACGCGCCGCCGGCGCTGGTGCTCCCCGCCGCGCCGGAGCGCGCCGCACAACCGGTGGCCACGTCGGAGTGCGGCCCGGGAGCGCCGGGAGCGCCGGGAGCGGTGGGAGCGGTGGACGGTCGGGACGGGAACGCCGCCGGCGCGGGTGCGGAGGTGCCCGTCTCCTGAGACACGCGGGGCGCCGGGCCCGGTCCCGGCGGAGCCCCGACGAGCGGCCGGTCACCGCGCACGCCTCGGCCGGGCGGCGCGAGTGTCACCGGCACGGCCCCGCGGTACCTCCTCGCCGCGGGGCGGGTCGAACGAGCGGACGGACGAAGGAGCCGGTCCTGTGGGGGGTGCTGGCACGCACCGTCCGTCGCCGCCGCGGCCCACCCGAGGGCGCGGTCCGGAGAGAATGCCTGGCTCTCCGGGCCGCGTCCCTTCCTTTCCCCGCTCCCTCCCTCGCCTCTCCCCCTGCTCCTTCCCCCTGACGTGCCCCCGTGCCGTCTCCCGTCCGGTGCCGGCCCCTCCACCGGGATGAAATACGGTCGCCCACGCGTTGGATCACTGGTGCAGTGGACACCCAGTGCGACACACGGTCGCGCACGGCGACGGACGGTCAGCGGGAGGTAGGCACGTGGCGGGCAGCACGGAGGCGGGGGAGGCCGGGAAGGCCGGGGACGCGCGGCAGCCGGGGTGGGTGCGGAGGCTGACGGCGTACTGTCTGCGGTACCGCCGCAACGTGTGGCTCTCCCTGGGGGCCTCCCTGGGCGGAATGGCCCTGATGGCCCTGGTGCCGCTGATCAGCAAGGTCGTCATCGACGGCATCGTCGAAGGCGACACCGACGGCCTCGGCCCGTGGATCGCCCTGCTGGTCGCCGCCGCTGTCGTGGTCTACGGCCTGACGTACGTGCGCCGCTTCTACGGCGGCAGGCTGGCGCTGGACGTCCAGCACGACCTGCGCACCGAGATGTACGACTCCGTCGTCCGCCTCGACGGGCGACGGCAGGACGAGCTGTCCACCGGACAGGTCGTCGGACGGGCCACCAGCGACCTCCAGCTCATCCAGGGCCTGCTGTTCATGACGCCGATGATGATCGGCAACATCCTCCTCTTCGCCGTCTCGCTGGTCGTGATGGTCGCCCTCTCCCCGCTGTTGACCCTGGTGGCGCTGGCCGTCGGGCCCGCCCTGTGGTTCATCGCCCAGCGCAGCCGCGACCGGCTCTTCCCCGCCACCTGGTACGCCCAGACCCAGGCCGGCGCCGTGGCCGGGGTGGTGGACGGGTCCGTCACCGGCGTACGGGTGGTCAAGGGCTTCGGCCAGGAGGAACAGGAGACCGGGAAGCTGCGCTCGGTCAGCCGCGAGCTGTTCGCCGCGCGGCTGCGGACGGTGAAGCTCAACGCCCGCTACACCCCCGCCCTCCAGGCCGTCCCCGCGCTCGGCCAGGTGGCGATGCTCGCCCTCGGCGGCTGGATGGCCACCCGCGGTCAGATCACGCTGGGCACCTTCGTCGCCTTCTCCACCTACCTCGCCCAGCTCGTCGGCCCGGTGCGGATGCTGACCATGATGCTGACGGTCGGGCAGCAGGCCCGAGCCGGCGTCGAGCGCGTCATGGAACTGATCGACACCGAGCCGGCGATCAGCGAGCGCTCCGGCGCCCACGAGCTGCCCGCCGACGCGCCCGCCACCGTCGAGTTCGACCGGGTGGGCTTCTCCTACGGCACCGGCCCCGACGCCCGTCCGGTGCTGGAGGACTTCTCGCTGCGCGTCGAACCGGGCGAGACGGTCGCCGTCGTCGGGACCTCCGGCAGCGGCAAGTCCACCGTCTCGCTGCTGCTGCCCCGCTTCTACGACGTG
Source organism: Streptomyces taklimakanensis (assembly GCF_009709575.1). NCBI lineage: Bacteria > Bacillati > Actinomycetota > Actinomycetes > Kitasatosporales > Streptomycetaceae > Streptomyces > Streptomyces taklimakanensis. The sequence goes on along the minus strand of NZ_WIXO01000001.1, from coordinate 1,920,018 downwards.
ACGTCCGGCGCGGTGCGCGTGGGCGGCCACGACGTGCGGGACCTGACCTTCGACTCGCTGCGCGCGGCCATCGGCCTGGTGCCCGAGCACAGCTTCCTGTTCTCCGACACCGTCCGCGCCAACCTCGCCTACGGCCGGCCGGACGCCGACGACGAGCAGATCCGGGCGGCCGCCCGCGCCGCCCAGGCCGACGGCTTCATATCCGCCCTGCCCGACGGCTACGACACCGAGGTCGGCGAGCAGGGCCTGACGCTGTCCGGTGGTCAGCGGCAGCGCATCGCCCTGGCCAGGGCGATCCTGAGCGACCCCAGACTGCTCGTCCTGGACGACGCCACCTCCGCCGTCGACGCCCGCGTCGAGCACGAGATCCACGAGGCGCTGCGCGGGGTGATGGCCGGCCGCACCACCCTGCTGATCGCACACCGCCGCTCCACCCTCTCCCTGGCCGACCGCATCGCCGTCCTGGACGGCGGGCGCCTGGTGGACGTCGGCACCGACGCCGAACTCCAGGAGCGCTGCGAGCTGTACCGGCGGTTGCTCAGCGACCCCGACGAGCTGGGTGGCGTCGAGCGCGACCCGGCCGGGCTGGTCTCCCCCGACGGCGACGGCGACGGCGACGGCGACGGCGGGGGCGGCCGCGGCGACGGCGGGGGCGGCCGCGGCGACGGTGGGGACGGTGACGGCCGCGTCGACGGCGTCACCCCCGAGCTGTGGATCCGGGAGGGCGAGCCGGAGGACACCACCGGCACCGGACCCGGCTCGCCCCCGCCCACCACCGGCGGCCCCGGTTTCGCCGGGGCGCTGGCCGGCACGCCGGCCACCCCCGAGATGCTCGCCAAGGTCGCCGCCCTGCCGCCCGCCGACGACACCCCCGAGATCGACGAGGAGCGCGCCGCCGAGGCCGAGACGGCCTACGGGGTGCGGCATCTGCTGCGCGGCTTCCGCGGCCCGCTGCTGCTGAGCCTGTTGCTGGTCGTGGTGGACGCCACCGCCGGGCTGCTGCTGCCGGTCCTCGTCCGACACGGCATCGACGAGGGCGTCCAGCGCGCCGCGCTCGGCGCCGTGTGGACGGCCTCCGCGATCGCCCTGCTGGTCGTGGTCGTCCAGTGGGCCGCGCAGACCGGCGAGACCCGCGCCATCGGCCGCACCGGCGAACGGATCCTCTACACCCTGCGCGTCAAGATCTTCGCCCAGCTCCAGCGCCTCGGACTCGACTACTACGAGCGCGAGCTGACCGGGAGGATCATGACCCGGATGACCACCGACGTCGACGCCCTGACGACCTTCCTCCAGACCGGCCTGGTCCAGGCGGTCGTGGCGATGTTGACGTTCTTCGGCATCATGGTCGTCCTCGTCGTCATCGACGCGGGGCTCGCCCTGGTGGTCCTGGCCACCCTGCCGCCGCTGGTGATCGGCACGATCTTCTTCCGCCGCCAGAGCCTGAAGGCGTACGAGCTGGCCCGCGAACGGGTCAGCGGTGTCAACGCCGCCCTCCAGGAGGGGGTCGCGGGGCTGCGGATCGTGCAGGCGTTCCGCAGCGAGCGCGCCGACAGCCGGCGCTTCGTCGAGCTCAGCGACGGCTACCGGCAGGCCCGCGTGAGGGGCCAGTGGCTGATCTCGGTCTACTTCCCCTTCATCCAGTTCCTGGCCTCCCTGGCCACCGCCGCCGTCCTGGTCATCGGGGCGAGGCGGGTGGACGAGGGCACCCTGACGGCGGGTGCCCTGGTGGCGTACCTGCTCTACATCGAGCTGTTCTTCGCCCCGGTACAGCAGCTCTCCCAGGTCTTCGACGGCTACCAGCAGGCGGTGGTCTCCCTCGGCCGCGTCCAGGAGCTGCTGCGCGAGAAGACCACCACGCCGGCCCCGCGGGAGCCCCGCGCGGTGGGCGAACTGCGCGGCGAGGTCGCGTTCGAGAAGGTGAGCTTCCGCTACGCCGGCGCGGAGGACGGCGAGGAGGCGCTCTCCGACGTGGACCTCCACATTCCCGCCGGACAGACGGTCGCCTTCGTCGGCGAGACGGGCGCGGGCAAGTCCACACTGGTCAAGCTGGTCGCCCGGTTCTACGACCCCACCTCGGGGACGGTCCGGGTGGACGGCGTCGACCTGCGCGAGCTGGACCTGTCCGGCTACCGGCACCGGCTCGGCGTCGTCCCGCAGGAGTCGTACCTGTTCGAGGGCACCGTGCGCGACGCCATCGCCTACGGTCGCCCCGACGCCTCGGACGCCGAGGTGGAGGCCGCCGCTCGGGCGGTCGGGGCGCACGACATGATCGCCACGCTCTCCGGCGGTTACCTGCATCCGGTCTCCGAGCGGGGCCGCAACCTCTCGGCCGGCCAACGGCAGTTGATCGCCCTGGCCCGCGCCGAGCTGGTGCGGCCCGACATCCTGTTGCTGGACGAGGCCACCGCCGCGCTCGACCTGGCCACCGAGGCGCTGGTCAACCAGGCCACGGACCGGCTGGCCGGGCGCCGCACCACCCTGGTCGTCGCCCACCGCCTCACCACGGCCGCCCGCGCCGACCGGGTGGTGGTCCTGGACCACGGCCGGGTGGTGGAGGACGGCACCCACGCCGAGCTCCTGGAGCGCGGTGGACGGTACGCCGCGCTGTGGCGCACCTATGTGGGGGAGCCCGCGCCGGCCACGGCGTGACGGCCCGCGCCGGGGGCGCGTCCTTCGACGGGCGCGCCTCCGACGCCCTCCCTCAGGGGCGGCAGAGCGCGGCCAGGTACTCGTCCACCGTCTGCACCCGTCCGCCCTCCAGCGGCTCGTCGCCGCGGCGCCAGTGGATCGCGGCGATCTCCTCGGTGGGCTCGAACGGCAGCCGCTCGTCCACCTCGGCGGTGTACAGCGCCCCGTACATCACCCGGCGCTCCGGGCCCAGCGAGGTCCGGGCGAACCCGGCGAACCGCAGCCGCTCCGGCGCCACCCGCAGGCCGCTCTCCTCCCACAGCTCCCGCGCGGCCGCCTCGCGGGGCGTCTCGCCCGGCTCGATGCCGCCGCCCGGCAGCTCCCAGCAGTCGCGGTCGCGCACCCGCACCATCAGCAACCGTCCGGCGTGCCACAGGGCGACCAGCGCGTAGCCCACGCGCGCGTCGTCGAAACGGGTGTCCTCCGCCTCCCGGTGGAAACCCAGCAGTGCCATGTCCAGCGCCCCCGTGACCAGCGGGACCGGGCCGCCGGCATCGGCGGCTGCGGGGCCGTCGGTGGGGTCGGCCGTGAGGTCGGCTGTGGGATCGGTCATGGCCGTGAGCGTACGCCGGGACCCGAGGGGGGAGAAGGCCGACGGCCCGCCAAAGGGACCGGCGGGCCGTCGGTGGGGTGTGCGTCAGAGGGCGGTCATCGGGGTCGTCCGGCTCATCGGGACGGCCCGGTCGGCGGAGGCGGGACCGGGCCGAGCCTGGTCCACGGGTTGTTCGGGTCGGTGGCGTCGGGCGTGTTGCCCCGGGTCCAGTACTTGGCCTTCCAGTAGTAACCGCCGTGGGTGACGACGGTGCGGGTGATGCCGTCGGGATCACCCGCGACGGCGTGGGTACCGGCGGTGTTGCCGCTGTTCAGTGGCTCGGCGACGAACTCGGACGACGAGCCGGTGGTGTCGTTGTGGGTGATCAGCGTGTAGGAGGTGCCGTGCTGCGGGGCGGTGGCGGGATCGCCATCGGCGTCGAGCAGTCGCCACCGCTGGCCGCCGGCGCTGCCGCAGTCGCGGACGGTCAGCGACTCCAGTTTCTTCTGCGCCCCCAGGCACTGCTCCTCACCGCTGCTGTCGTTGGTGATGCGGAACACCCCGTCGTCGCCGTCCGGCTCGATGCTCCACAGCTGGTGGACGTTGCCCAGCGAGGCGTACAGATGCGCCCGGTCCCACCCGGCCGGATGGTCCAGGAGGTTGCCGCTGTTGACGTCCTCGATCTTCCACTGGTCACCGGTCTGCCACAGGGTGAACGGCGCCCAGGCCGGGTTGTAGGTGCGCGAGGCGTCCCACGCCTCGGCCTTGCAGCCGGCACCGCCGCCGGAGGCGTCGGGCTCGACGGTGGTGGTCCCCCTGCGGTGGTCCTGGACCAGTCCGTACTCCTGTCCGCCGATGGCGAGCTTGAAGTTGGCGGGCCCGGTGATCGGCAGGTAGTACTTCAGCGCGATGTCGCGCGAGGCGCCCGGTGCCAGGTCCTCGCAGTAGCCCAGTTCGATCGTCACCCGGTGGAAGTCCCCGTCGAGGCCGCCGACGTTGGGCCCGTCATGGCCGGGTTCGACGGCGTCCTCCATCTCCTGCCACGCCTCGTCCTTCAGCAGGGGAGGAGTGGAGGTGGGGATGTCGAAGGAGAGTTCGGTGCCCTCCGGCAGGGTGGTGTCGGTGTTGTTGGTGATGCGCAGCTTGGGCTGCTGGGGCCACATCTGCGCGGTGTCGGTCGGGTAGTCGGTGAGTTCGGCCGTCACGTCGACCACCTCGTCGGGCAGGACGGTGTCCCCCGCGCGGGTGGCGCCGTAGGGGCCGGCGTCACGCAGGGCGTCGTCCAGCGCCTTGGTCAGGGTGTAGCCGGGGACGCACTGCCACCGCTCGGGGCAGTTGTAGTCGCCGGCCAGCTCCCAGACCATCGCGCCGCCCGCTCCGGTGGCGGCGATGTAGTCGGCCTTGGCGGCGATGTCCTGCTCGTCCTGGGTGGAGAGGAAGACCTTCTTGTCCCCGTTCCACAGCCAGGACGCCTTGAGGGTGTCGTCCCAGTGCCGGGTGTAGCCGTCGACCTGGTTGGCCGGGTCCGAGGAGCTCAGCTCGAACTGCTCGCGGTAGGAGGGCGGAATGCCCTTCTCCAGGTTCTTGGCGTGCCACATCGGGTTCGATCCGGCCGCGACCTCCTTGCCCCGGTCGGTGTCGTGCCACAGGTTGTCGATGCCGGTGGCGCCGGCGCCGCAGGCCGTGGTGCTGCCGTTCGGGCCGGTGCCGTCGGGGCACTGGCTCTGGTCGGTCAGCTCCGACGTCCCCCACAGCCCGTTCTCGCCGCCGGTGACGTTCTTCCAGCCGCGTGTGTAGTACGGGATGCCGAGGTTGATGCGCCCGGACTGCAGCGCGCCGCGCAGGTAGTGGTAGGACCAGTCGGTGTTGAAGTAGCCCATCTTCTGGTATTCGGGGTTCGTCTCCTCGTCGTAGATCCCGGCCGCCGCCAGCTCGGCGTCCTTCCCGTCGTCGTACAGCGGGGACTGCGGGCCGACGTAGGAGTTCCACGTGCCGTGGAAGTCGTACGTCATGGTGTTGGCGAAGTCCAGGTACTGCAGGGCGCGGAAGTCCTCCTGACCGCGCAGCAGGTACCCGGACGCCGACACGGCGGCGGTGAGCTGGTAGTAGCGGCCGTCGTCGGCCGAGGCCCGGTCCAGCTTCTCGCGCAGCGTCTTCATCAGCGCCGTGTAACCGGCGTTGAGGCCCTTGCGGCGCGGGTTGGCGATGGGCCAGTCCGCCGGGTTGCCGGCGTCCGTCAGGGCGGTGGGGTACTCGTAGTCGATGTCCACGCCGTCGAAGCCGTAGGTCCTGATGAAGTCCACGGCGGAGTCGGCGAAGGTGTCGATGGCCGGCTGGTTGACGCTGCCGTCGGCGTTGGTGGCCAGGGTGTAGAAGCCGCCGTCGGCGACGCGGTTGCCGTCCGCGTCGAAGTGCCCGCCGGTCTCGGCCCAGCCGCCGACCGAGATCAGCGTCTTCACCCGCGGATGCTGCTTCTTGTACTTGTTCAGCAGGTTGAAGTTGCCCTTGTACGGCAGGTCGGGGTCCATCTCGGCCCCGGGCACGCCCGGCCAGGTCATCCCGGTGGCCGGGTTGGCCGGATCGGAGGTGTCACCGACCGAGACCCGGTTGTCCTCGATGTGCGCGAAGGCGTAGTTGATGTGGGTGACCTGCCCCCAGGGGATGCTCCCCGGCAGGTACATCGGCTGCCCGTTCCGTCCGGTGCGCCAGCCGGTGAAGTAGCCGACCAGCCGCCGCGGATGCCGCTCGCCCATCCGCTCCCGGCCCTTGTCGTCGTAGAGCAGGCAGTACGGGGTGTTGACCCCCTCGGTGGGCGTCATGCCGTCGGGGCGGCACCTGGGCTGGTCGGCGGCGTCGGTGGACCACGGTCCGGGCCCCTCGGGCTCGGGGTCCTCCGGCGGTGTCGGCCCGGCCATCAGGGCCTGCGGCTGGACCACCAGCGGGGGCGGCTGCTCCTGGAGCCGGAGCCAGTCCAGCTCCCGCAGGGAGGGCCACATGTCGGTGAGGGGCACGGGTCCCTTGACGACGGTGGTCTTGGACAGGTCGGACCGGTCCACGTTCAGCATCACCGCCCGGTCGCCCGAGACGAGGACGGTCAGGCTTCCGTAGAGGGTGATCGCGCTGTCGACGTGTTGGTCGAAGCCGGTGCCCGCCAGGACGGGCATCGCGGTGGCGATGGTGGCCGGCTCCTTGATCCAGCTGTCGTTGTTCTGCTCCAGGGTCATGTTCAGCAGCCCCACCAGGTCACCGCGGAACATCAGCACACCGCCGCCGGTGTGGTCGTTGGCGGCGGCGTCGATGCCGTCCTCGAACGGGGTGCCCCGCAGGACGTGGAAGAAGTCCCCGATCGGTCCCGGGCCCTTGACCACCTCGTTCTGCTCGCTGCCGATGGGCCTTTGGACCCGGACGTACTGGTCCCCGCGGATCAGGATGAGCTGGAAGGCCGTCCGGATGCCGCAGCAGTACGACGAGAAGGCGGTGTCGACGCCGTTCTCGAACGGGGTGCCCCGCAGACTGTCCAGCTCCTCGGCCAGGGAGCCCTGGCCGAGGAGCTGCCCCTCGGCCTTGTCGAAGTCGGCGGAGGAGCCGTCCTGGTTCACGGTGGGGTCGAGGCGGGCGTGCCTGCCCCCCTTGAACAGGTAGTGGTCCTCGTACACATGGCCCTTGTCGTCGTCGCCGTACCGGCCGGTCCACACCGAGGCGTCGACCAGGGTCTTGACGGGGGAGACGGCGGTGTCGTCCGGGGAGCGCGAGGCGGAGCCGGAGCACCGGAAGGTCCAGTCGGTGTCGTTGAGCAGGTTGGCCGCCTTGCTCAGGCAGGCCCCCATGGCTCGCTGGCCGTGGGCGTTGGGGTGGATGGCCTCCTGCTGGTCGCCCTGCGACTCCCAGGGCACGTCCTTCGTCCCGTCCAGGAGGTAGGGGACCCAGCGGATCCACTCGGCGTCGGCGGCGGGCAGCCGGTTGTCCGGGCTGTTGGCGCCGGTCGCCTGCCGGGCGGTCTTCGCGCACAGCTCGTGGCCGGCGAAGGCGCTCTGGAGGTCGAGGAAGACCGCGCTGCTCGCCTTGGCGGCCCGGCCGATCATCGCGCTGATCCGGGGCACCACGGAGCTGTGCGCCCAGTCCGCGTCGACGTCCCGGAAGGGGCAGCCGCCGCTGCGGTAGCGGCTGTAGTCGATCAGGTCCTGCGGGTACTCGAAGTCCGCGCCGCGCGGCAGCGGGTTGGGGTAGGACTGCAGCACGATGCGGTAACTGGTGTCGGACTGGCCGGCGTCGCGCAGCGTCTCGCGGATCTTCCAGACGGTGTCGGTGACCTTCTTCTCCACGTCGTCGAGGGCGGCCGAGAACGCCGCTTCCTCGGTGTCCTTGCACGGTGTGGCGCCGGGGATCATGTACGACTTCGCGCAGGCGGCGATCAGGTCGGAGAAGTTCAGGTCGTTGCCGCCGATGGAGAGCGCCACCAGGGAGACGCGATGGTCCTCGGCGATCTCCGCGAGCTGTTCCACCTGGGGTTTTTGGCCCTTGAACTCCTCCTCGACGACATGCCGGGTCTCCGACCCCGAGCAGGCGATGTTGAACCGGTACTCCTCGGAGACGCCGAGTTCGGCCGACATGATCGGCGCGGTGTCCGAGCGGTCGCACCGGTTGCCGCCCTCCGCGTAGGAGGTGTCGCCGTAGACCCGGGTCAGGTCGTGCTCGCAGTCGTCGGCCGCGGAGCAGTTCACGGCGGCCCGGTCGGTGCCCCACACATGGCCGCTCGCCGAGGTGTTGGCGTTGCCCGCCCAGCGGCCTCCCTCACCGGAGATGAAGCTGTCGCCCATGGAGACGACGGCGGACGGCCGCGAGTCGTAGTCCTCGCACGCCGCGCCGTCCTCGGCGGCCACGCTGTTCCCGGCGGCCGGTGACGAGGGGGCCTGCGGCACGGGGGTCCGCTGCACGTCCCGCAGCACGAGGTTCGACGGGAAGTGGACCGTCACGAACTCCCAGATCCCGCAGATCAGCGCGTTCCGGTCGGCGAAGAGCACCGGGTAGTGGTCCGAGCCGCCCTTCGTGTCCAGCCGCACGGTGTGGTCGGCGAGCTGCTCGTCGGCCACCATGAAGTCCAGCGCGTAGCCCGACTTCTGGGTGGGGGCGGGCTCCCCGTTGCTCTTCTTCGCGTAGTAGACGTGGCCGCCCGCCGCGTCGGTGAACGTGTTCGGCACGCTGTTGAAGTCGCCCAGGACACGCCAGTGCTCGCCCGCGGGTACATTGTCGGCCACGGCCTTCACCAGGTCCCTGGCGTGCTTGTTCTGTGCGTCACCCTGCCGCCTGGACTCCGCGTGGATGCCGAAGAACCAGGTGTCGCCGAACTTCAGCCCGAGCGCCGGGCGCGAACGCAGGTAGTGGTCGGTGGCGTCGGGGGAGTCGGCCGCGCGGACGACCGCCGCGTCGTCCGGGCGGACGGCGCTCCAGATCGCCAGGGACTTGCCGGAGTTGCCGTTCGGGTCCACCGGCTCCCCCACGTCCTGGAGGTTGTACACCTTCAGGTAGTACAGGTAGCCGGCCTCCGGGTTCGCCCGGGGATGTCCCCACCTCAGCTCGTGCAGGCTGTACTTGAGGCTGGGCAGGCCGGTCGGGGTGGTGTCCAGGTCGCCGAGGTTGTCGTGGACCAGGTTTTCCTGGGTGAGCTCCGTCCCGCTGGGCAGGGTCTGCGCCTCCTGGAGCGCCACCAGATCGGCCTTGCCGATCAGGTTCTGCACCGGGGAGGACCACTTGAGGCCGCCGCCCTGCATGTTGAAGGCGATGGCCCGCTCGGGCACGGTCGCCACGGCGGCGGCGGGCCGCGCGGGCAGCAGGACGACCTGGAGCAGGCCGGCCAGCAGGGTCAGGGCCAGTAAGGGGACGAGGGGCATCGGCCGGGGTCTGGTCCGGCGCCGGTTGGTGAAGGGTCTGCCCATGGAAGGCACTCATCTCGTGTCGGGGCCGCGCGAGCGGCGGATACCGGCACCGGGACGGACGTCGCGGTGCCGTGAGATTTTTGCAAAGTCCCCTGACCAATGGGTGAACTCCTCGGTCGACGGCCGGAAGGGAGCGCCGGGTGGGCGAGAAGCGGTCTGGTGGGGCGGGTGTCGGGCCGGGTAGGTTCGCGGCGTTCCAGGAGCAGCCCGGAGGAGGGCACGCATGCGCAAGGCGCTCGGAGCGCTGTTGACGCTGGTGGTGCTGGTCGGCACGGTGGGGGCCGCCGGCGCGTCGCCGAGAGCCACCTCGGTCGGGGGCGGGGCGGCGAAGACCGGCGGAGCCGACGTGGGGGAGCGCATCGCCGCGATACCGGGGATGCGACTGATCGAGGAGAAGCCGGTCGAGGGGTACCGCTTCTTCGTGCTGGACTACCGCCAGCCCGTCGATCACCGCAAGCCCCGGGAGGGGACCTTCCGGCAGCGTCTGACGGTGTTGCACAAGGGCGAGGACCGGCCCACCGTCTTCCACACCTCCGGCTACGGGCTGAACACCGCCCCCGCGCGCAGCGAGCCGACGAGGATGATCGACGGCAATCAGGTCTCCCTGGAACACCGCTTCTTCGCCCCGTCGCGGCCCGAGCCCGCCGACTGGTCGAAGCTCGACATCCGGCAGGCCGCCGACGACCAGCACCGCGTCTTCCGCGCGCTGCACCGGATCTACGGTGCGGAGTGGATCTCCACCGGTGCCAGCAAGGGCGGGATGACGGCCACCTACTACCGGCGCTTCCACCCGAACGACATGGACGGCACGGTCGCCTACGTCGCGCCCAACGACGTGAACGACAGGGAGGACTCGGCCTACGACGAGTTCTTCGCCACCGTCTCCACCGCCGAGTGCCGCGAGCGGCTGAACGCCGCGCAGCGCGAGGTGTTCGTGCGCCGCGCCGAGATCGTCGACCGCTACGAGGCCTGGGCGGCGGCGGAGGGCCGCACCTTCGAGGTCGTCGGCAGCGCCGACCGGGCCTTCGAGAACGTCGGCCTGGACCTGGTGTGGGCCTGGTGGCAGTACGGCTCGGGCTCCGACTGCGACGAGGTGCCCCCGGTGGACGCGAGCACCGACGAGCTCTACGACTTCGTCGACCGGGTGTCGGGCTTCTCCTTCTACACCGACCAGGGTCTGGAGTACTACACGCCGTACTTCCACCAGGCCGGCACCGAGCTGGGCTCGCCGTCGTTCGCCACCCCGCACCTGGAGGGTCTGCTGCGCCACCCGGGCATCTACGAGCCGCGCACCTACGTCCCGCGCGACATCCCGATGAGCTTCGACAGCAAGGCGATGCGCGACGTCGACAGGTGGGTGCGCGGGGACTGCGAGCGGATGCTGTTCGTCTACGGCGAGAACGACCCGTGGGGGGCGGAGCCCTTCCGCCCGGGACGGGGCAGCGAGGACTGCCACGTCCTCACCGCGCCCGGCGCCGACCACGGCGCGAACATCGCCGCGCTGGAGGCCGACGACCGGGCCGTGGCCACCGACGCCCTGCTGCGGTGGGCCGGTGAAGACGGCGAGGCGGCGGAGCGGAAGGCGGCGCCGCTCGCGCCGTACGACGCGCGGCTCGACCGTGCCGAGCCGGCCGAGCGGTGGACGCTGCGCCCGTGAGGGCGCCCACCGCCCCGATCGACGGTGGGCGCGGCCGGAAGCCGGTCGCGCCCACCGGTGCGTCGCGGGGGCGACATCCCGCCGGCGGGGCGCGGGCGCCGGGGTGTCGAAGGTGGCGGAGGCCTCAGTTCGCGCCGCCGGCGCGCGGGGGCGCGGTGGAGGCGCGGGCCATCAGCTCGGTGCGGACGGTCGCCACGCAGCCGGGGGGCGCCGACTCCCGGCCCAGGGCCAGTCGTCCGGCGCGGGCGCCCGCCTCGTGGAGCGGGATGCGGACGGTGGTCAGGGCGGGGGCGGCGTCCGCGCTGAACGGCAGGTCGTCGAAGCCCGCCACCGAGACGTCCTCGGGGATGCGCAGACCCCGGTCGCGCAGGGCCGCGCAGACGCCCAGGGCGACGGTGTCGTTGGCGGCCAGCACGGCCGTCAGCCCGGGCTCGCGGCGCAGCAGTTCCAGGGCCCCGTCGTAGCCCGAGGAGCGGTCGTAGGCGCCGTGCACGGTGAGGCGCTCGACGTCGGCGAGCAGCTCCGGGGCGTGGTCGGCCAGTGCCGACCGGTGGCCCTCCAGCCGGTGTCGGGTGGTGGTGCGCTCGGCCGGTCCGGCGACGTAGCCGACACGGCGGTGGCCGAGGGAGAGGAGGTGCCCGGTCAGCCGACGGGCGCCGCCGCGGTTGTCGAAGGCCACGGTCAGCGGTGCGTCGGCGGTGGAGTCGGGGGCGCCCGGAGCCGCGGTCCCCGGCCCGTCGGCCCCCTCCCCGTCCGCCTCCGGCAGCGGGGGTCTGCCGCACAGCACCACCCGGGTGCCCGCGGCGGCCAGTCGGCGCAGCCGGGTGGCCAGCGCGGCGGTGTGTTCGGGGTCCTCCACGGCGCTGCCGGTGAGGACGACGGCGGCGGCGCGCTGGCGCTGGAGGAGGGTGAGGTAGGTCAGCTCGCGTTGCGGGGAGCCGCCGGTGTTGCAGACGACGGCCAGTTTCCCGCCCGCCTTCTCCGGTCCCATCTCCGACTGGACGGCGCTTGCCATGATGCCGAAGAACGGGTCGGCGATGTCGTTGACGAGGACGCCGACGAGGTCGGAGGTCGCGGCGGCCAGCGCGCTGGCGGGCCCGTTGACGACGTACTCCAGTTCCTCGACCGCGCGCAGTACCCGGCTCCGGGTCGCCCCGGCCACCGGGTAGTTGCCGCTGAGCACGCGCGAGACGGTGGCCGCCGAGACCCCCGCCCGGGCCGCCACATCCGCCAGCGTCACTGCCATTCCTGTCCTCCGGTGCGGGGTGTCGTCCAACAGGTCTTGTCCAGGGTGCTGTGGGCAGGCTAGCTTGCCCTGAGATAGAAAGCGCTTTCTAAAGGGAGAGGAACGCTCATGACACGCAGGGTCGTACGGATCGCCATGAACGGCGTCACCGGCCGGATGGGGTACCGCCAGCATCTGGTCCGCTCCATCCTGGCCATCCGCGAGCAAGGCGGACTGGACCTCGGCGACGGCGACGTGCTGTGGCCCGAGCCGATCCTCGTCGGCCGCCGCGAGCACGCACTGAAAGCGCTGGCCGAGCGCCACGGCCTCGACCCCGCCGCGGTGAGCTGCGACCTCGACGCCGTCCTGGCCGACGAGAGCGTCGAGATCTACTTCGACGCCCAGGTCACCTCCGCCCGCGAGGCCGCCATCCGCAAGGCGATCGCGGCCGGCAAGCACATCTACACCGAGAAGCCCACCGCCACCGGTCTGGAAGGGGCCCTGGAGCTGGCCCGACTCGCCCGTGACGCGGGCGTCAAGCACGGCGTCGTCCAGGACAAGCTGTTCCTGCCGGGCCTGCTCAAGCTCAAGCGGCTGATCGACGGCGGCTTCTTCGGTCGGATCCTGTCGGTCCGGGGCGAGTTCGGCTACTGGGTCTTCGAGGGCGACTGGCAGTCCGCCCAGCGCCCCTCGTGGAACTACCGCGCCGAGGACGGCGGCGGCATCGTCGTCGACATGTTCCCGCACTGGGAGTACGTGCTGCACGAGCTGTTCGGCCCGGTGCGCACCGTCCAGGCCGTCACCGCCACCCACATCCCGCAGCGCTGGGACGAGCAGGGCAAGCCCTACGACGCGACCGCCGACGACGCCGCGTACGGCATCTTCCAGCTCGACGGGGGGATCGTCGCCCAGATCAACTCCTCCTGGGCCGTCCGGGTCAACCGCGACGAACTGGTGGAGTTCCAGGTCGACGGCACCGAGGGCTCGGCCGTCGCGGGGCTGCGGACCTGCCGCGTCCAGCACCGCTCGACCACCCCGAAGCCGGTGTGGAACCCCGATCTGCCGGTCACCGAGTCCTTCCGCGACCAGTGGCAGGAGGTGCCGGACAACCTCGGGGAGGGCGGCGAGTTCGACAACGGGTTCAAGGCCCAGTGGGAGCTGTTCCTGCGCCACGTCGTCTCGGACGAGCCCTACACCTGGGACCTGCTGGCCGGCGCCCGCGGTGTCCAGCTCGCCGAACTGGGCCTGGCCTCGGCCGCCGAGGGCCGCCGCCTCGACGTCCCGGAGCTGGGCCTGTGATCCGCCTCCCCGACGCCTTTGGTGCGCTGCGCGAGTACACCCCCCGCACCGAGTCCGCCCTGCCCGCCGCCGGAGGCCCCCCGCTGGTCTCCCGCACGGTGTTCTCCGCCGCCCACGTCGTCGCCGACCCCTTCGCCGACGTCTCCCCGGGCGATCCGGCCGCCGTGGACTGGGACGCCACGCTCGCCTTCCGCCGGCACCTGTGGTCCCACGGGCTCGGCGTCGCCGAGGCCATGGACACCGCCCAGCGCGGCATGGGCCTGGACTGGCCCGCCGCCGCCGAACTGATCCGTCGCTCGGCCGCCGAGGCCGCCGCCTGCGGGGGCCGCATCGCCTGCGGGGTGGGCACCGACCAGCTCACCGGCCCCGCCGGCTCCCCGGACGAGGTCCGCGCGGCCTACGAGGAACAACTCGCCGTGGTGGAGGAGGCCGGCGCCCAGGCCATCGTGATGGCCTCCCGCGCCCTGGCCGCCCTCGCCCGGGGCCCCGAGGACTACCTGGAGCTCTACGGCCGGCTGCTGCGCCAGGCGTCCGAGCCGGTGATCCTGCACTGGCTGGGCCCGATGTTCGACCCGGCGCTGACCGGCTACTGGGGCAGCACGGACCTGGACGCCGCCACCGAGACCTTCCTCGCCGTCATCGCCGAGCACCCCGACAAGGTCGACGGCGTCAAGATCTCGCTGCTGGACGCGGGCCGCGAGGTCGAGCTGCGCCGCAGGCTCCCGAACGGCGTGCGCTGCTACACCGGTGACGACTTCAACTACCCCGAGCTGATCGCGGGCGACGACCCCGCGGCGGGAGGGCGCTTCAGCCACGCCCTGCTGGGCATCTTCGATCCGCTGGGCCCCCTGGCGGCCGAGGCGGTACGGGTGCTGGACACCGGTGACCCGGCCGGCTTCCGCAAGCTGCTGGACCCCACCGTGGAACTGTCCAGGCACCTGTTCCGGGCCCCCACCCGCTACTACAAGACCGGGGTGGTGTTCCTGGCCTGGCTGGCCGGCCACCAGGAGCACTTCGCCATGGTCGGCGGCCTCCAGTCCGCGCGCTCGCTGCCCCACCTGGCACGGGCGTACGAACTGGCCGACTCGCTCGGGCTCTTCCCCGACCCGGCGCTGGCCGAGGCGCGGATGCGGCACCTCTTGGCGGTGTACGGGGTGACGGCATGAGCACCACCACGGGCGACCTGGCGCGCTTCTCCATCAACCAGGAGACCGTCAGACAACTCCCCCTGCCCGAGCTGGTCGCGGCCTGCGGCGACCTGGGCGTCACGGGTGTCGGTCTGTGGCGGGCCCCCGTCCAGGAGTACGGGGTGGAGGCCACGGCCCGCCTGGTGCGGGACGCGGGCCTGACCGTCACCAGCCTGTGCCGCGGCGGTTTCCTCACCGCCTCCGACCCGGACGGCAGGGCGACGGCGCTGGACGACAACCGGGCGGCGATCGACGAGGCGGCCGGCATCGGCACCGACACCCTGGTGCTGGTCTGCGGCGGCCTGCCGCCCGGCGACCGGGACCTGGGCGGCGCCCGGGAGCGGATCGCCGACGCGCTGGGCGAGCTGTCGCCGTACGCGGCCGAGCGCGGGGTGCGGCTGGCGATCGAGCCGCTGCACCCGATGTTCGCCTCGGACCGCTGTGTGGTCTCCACCCTCGGGCAGGCCCTCGACCTGGCCGAGCGCTTCCCGGCCGAACGGGTCGGCGTCGTCGTGGACACCTACCACGTCTGGTGGGACGACCGGGCTCCCGAACAGATCGCGCGGGCCGGCGAGGGCGGACGCATCGCCGCCTTCCAGCTCGCCGACTGGTGCACCCCGCTCCCGGCGGGCGTGCTGCTGGGCCGCGGGCAGCTCGGGGACGGCTCGGTCGACTTCCGCCACTGGCGGGAGCTGGTGACCCGGGCCGGATACGGGGGATGGACGGAGGTGGAGATCTTCAACGAGGCCCTGTGGGCCCGCGACGGCCGCGAGGCCCTGGCCGAGACCGTGGAGCGTTACCGCGCCCACGTGCTGTGACCCGGCCGCGGCCCCACGGGCCGCCGTGCCGCGCGCCGCGGCACCCCGAGGACGGGCACGGTCCACCACGTCGCGCCGTGGACCGTGCCGAACCGCCGTCGCCTCCCGCCCGGGAGGCGACGGCGGCGTCACCGCGCGCCGCCGCGGTCCTGTTCGCCGCCCTCCTCGCCGGTGCGGCCGCCCTCGGCCTGCGAGGGGGTGTCCGGGGTCGCGTCGCCCGTGCCCGCGCCCTTCTTCTCGGAGGCGGCCTCGGCGGCGTGCCGCTCGCTCAACCCGCGCGTCTGGTCGACGCCCTCGTCGTCCCCCCGCTCGCCCTCGGCCTGTGATGGCGTCCAGCCGCTCATGAGCCGCTCCTCACCGTCTCGTCGCTGTCTCGGTCGTTCTCTCGGTGGCTGTCTCGGTGGTTGTCCCGTCACTCCTCCCGTCGCGGGTCCCGGGCTCCCGGGACCGCGGCCGGGGTGCTTGCCGGGTACCCGGAGCCGCGCCGAATCCACCCCCGTGCGCGCCTCAGGACGCACCCGTCCGGAACCGGCGAGAAAATCACGGACGGGCGTGCAACCGTTCCGGTGTGTCGTGGGTCATAGGTGGTGTCGGTCGCACCGGGGAGGGACGACGGGGGAGAGACCGACGGGGGGACACGAGGGGCCCGGCCGCACGGCCGGGCCCCTCGTAAGGTCCGGCGGCCACCCGGCGCCGGGGACTTCGTCCCCGGAGTGCCCGGTTGTCGGCGGTCGGGGTTACGGTCTGTGACATGTCGTTCCGACCCGCCGTGCTCGAGGGCGTCCTCGAGCGCATCACCTACGCCAACGAGGAAAACGGCTACACCGTCGCCCGCGTCGACCCCGGACGCGGCGGCGGCGAGCTGCTCACCGTCGTCGGCTCGCTGCTGGGCGCGCAGGTCGGGGAGTCGCTGCGGATGGAGGGCCGCTGGGGCTCCCACCCGCAGTACGGCAGACAGTTCCACGTGGACAACTACACGACGGTGCTGCCCGCCACCGTCCAGGGCATCCGGCGCTACCTGGGCTCCGGGCTGATCAAGGGCATCGGGCCGCGGATCGCCGAACGGATCGTGGACCACTTCGGGCTCCGGACGCTGGACGTCATCGAGTCCGAGCCGGAGCGGCTGATCGAGGTGCCCGGCCTCGGCCCGAAGCGGACGAAGCTGATCGGGGCCGCCTGGGAGGAGCAGAAGGCCATCAAGGAGGTGATGGTCTTCCTCCAGGGGGTGGGGGTCTCCACCTCGATCGCGGTGCGCATCTACAAGAAGTACGGCGACGCCTCGATCTCGGTGGTGCGGAACCAGCCCTACCGACTGGCCGCCGACGTGTGGGGCATCGGTTTCCTCACCGCCGACCGGATCGCCCAGGCCGTCGGCATCCCCCACGACAGTCCGGACCGGGTCAAGGCCGGCCTCCAGTACGCGCTGTCGCAGTCGGCCGACCAGGGGCACTGCTACCTGCCCGAGGAGCGGCTGATCGCCGACACCGTGAAGCTGCTGCAGGTGGACACCGGCCTGGTCATCGAGTGCCTGGGGGAGCTGGCGGGCGAGGAGGAGGGAGTGGTGCGCGAGCCCGTCCCCGACCCGCAGCGCCCGGGGGAGACGGTCACGGCGGTCTACCTGGTGCCCTTCCACCGGGCCGAGCTGTCGCTGGCGGCCCAGCTGCTGCGGCTGCTGCGCACCGAGGAGGACCGCATCCCCGCCTTCCGGAACGTCGACTGGGAGGTGGCCCTGTCCTGGCTGGCGCGGCGCACCGGCGCCGAGCTGGCCTCCGAACAGCGGGACGCGGTGCGGCTGGCGCTCACCGAGAAGGTCGCGGTGCTCACCGGCGGCCCCGGCTGCGGCAAGTCCTTCACCGTGCGGTCGGTGGTGGAGCTGGCCCGCGCCAAGGGGGCGAAGGTGGTGCTGGCCGCGCCGACGGGCCGGGCGGCCAAGCGGCTGTCGGAGCTGACCGGCGCCGAGGCCTCCACCGTGCACCGGCTGCTGGAGCTCAAGCCCGGCGGAGACGCCGCGTACGACCGCGAGCGCCCGCTGGAGGCCGACCTGGTCGTCGTGGACGAGGCGTCGATGCTCGATCTGCTGCTGGCCAACAAGCTGATCAAGGCCGTGCCGCCGGGGGCCCACCTGCTGCTGGTGGGGGACGTGGACCAGCTCCCCTCGGTGGGCGCGGGGGAGGTGCTGCGCGATCTGCTCGCCGAGGGCGGCCCGATCCCGTCCGTGCGGCTGACGCGGATCTTCCGGCAGGCCCAGCAGTCCGGGGTGGTGACCAACGCCCACCGCATCAACGCGGGACAGCCCCCGATCACCCGGGGCCTGTCGGACTTCTTCCTCTTCGTCGAGGACGACACCGAGGAGGCCGGGAGGCTCACCGTGGACGTGGCGACCCGGCGCATCCCCGCGAAGTTCGGCCTCGACCCGCGCCGTGACGTGCAGGTGCTCGCCCCGATGCACCGCGGCCCGGCCGGCGCGGGCACCCTGAACGGCCTGCTCCAGCAGGCCATCACCCCCGCCCGTCCGGACGTTCCGGAGAAGCGCTTCGGCGGGAGGGTTTTCCGGGTGGGTGACAAGGTGACTCAGATCCGCAACAACTACGAGAAGGGCGCCAACGGGGTCTTCAACGGCACGGTGGGCGTGGTGACCGCCCTGGACGTGGACGAACAGCGACTGACCGTGCGCACCGACGAGGACGAGGAGGTGGGGTACGACTTCGACGAACTGGACGAGCTCGCGCACGCCTACGCGGTGACGATCCACCGTTCCCAGGGCAGCGAGTACCCGGCGGTGGTCGTGCCGGTCACCACCGGGGCGTGGATGATGCTGCAGCGCAACCTGCTCTACACGGCCGTGACGAGGGCCAAACGCCTGGTGGTGTTGGTGGGCTCGCGCAGGGCGCTGGGGCAGGCCGTGCGGACGGTCTCCGCGGGGCGGCGCTGTACGGCTCTGGATCATCGATTGCGCGGCACGCCACACCCCGCGTAACTTTCCTGAGGCACTCCGTGCCACCCGAGGGCCCACTGGCCGACCCCGAGTGCACCGCACGGCACCGCGTGGGAGACAGTGGAGAGAAGTCAGGGCACCTCAAGCACCTCGAAGAAGAGGCACTACGTCGGTGAGGGATGACGTGAGCGAACACCGTGAAAGTGATGGCGCAGTAGTACTGCGGTACGGGGACGGCGAGTACAGCTTCCCGCTGGTGAACAGCACTGTCGGCGACAGTGGGTTCGACATCTCCAAGCTGCGCGCCCAGACCGGTCTGGTGACCCTGGACTCCGGTTACGGCAACACCGCCGCATACAAATCGGCGATCACCTTCCTCGACGGAGAGAAGGGCATCCTCCGCTATCGCGGTTACCCGATCGAGCAGCTCGCCGAGCACGGCACGTTCCTCGAGACGGCCTACCTGCTGATCAACGGAGAACTTCCCACCGTCGACCAGCTGGCCGAGTTCAGGAACGAGATCACCCAGCACACGCTGCTTCACGAGGACGTGAAGCGGTTCTACGACGGCTTCCCCCGGGACGCCCACCCCATGGCGATGCTCTCCTCGGTGGTGAGCGCGCTGTCCACCTTCTACCAGGACAGCCACAACCCCTTCGACGAGAAGCAGCGGCACCTGTCCACCATCCGGCTGCTCGCCAAGCTGCCCACCATCGCGGCCTACGCCTACAAGAAGTCGGTGGGCCACCCGGTGGTCTACCCGCGCAACGACCTGGGCTACGTCGAGAACTTCCTGCGCATGACGTTCTCGGTGCCGGCCGAGGAGTACGACCTGGACCCGGTCGTGGTCAGCGCCCTGGACAAGCTGCTCATCCTGCACGCCGACCACGAGCAGAACTGCTCGACGTCCACGGTGCGCCTGGTGGGCTCCTCGCAGGCGAACATGTTCGCCTCGATCTCGGCCGGCATCAGCGCCCTGTGGGGCCCGCTGCACGGCGGCGCCAACCAGTCGGTGCTGGAGATGCTGGAGCGCATCCGGGCCGAGGGCGGTGACGTCGACTCCTTCATCCGGCGGGTGAAGAACAAGGAGGACGGCGTCCGTCTGATGGGCTTCGGCCACCGCGTCTACAAGAGCTTCGACCCTCGGGCGAAGATCATCAAGGCGGCGGCGCACGATGTCCTCTCGGCGCTCGGCAAGTCCGACGAGCTGCTGGACATCGCGCTGAGGCTGGAGGAGCACGCGCTGGCCGACGACTACTTCGTCGAGCGCAACCTCTACCCGAACGTCGACTTCTACACCGGTCTGATCTACCGGGCCATGGGCTTCCCGACCACCATGTTCACCGTGCTGTTCGCCTTGGGGCGGCTGCCGGGCTGGATCGCCCAGTGGCACGAGATGATCAAGGAGCCGGGCTCCCGCATCGGTCGTCCGCGCCAGGTCTACACCGGCGTCGTCGAGCGCGACTACGTCCCGGTGGAGCAGCGCTGACCGGGCCGCCGTGACCGGGCGGCGCCGGCGCACCACGGCCGCGTCGCGCCGCGCCCGCCCCGGGCCCCCGGGCCCCGTTCCGCACCCCAGGGGCGGAGCGGGGCCTCTTTCCGTTTCCCGGTGCGCCCAGGCGCACCGGGCGCGCGGAGGGGCGCGGTGTGGCGCGGCCGTGGTGCGGTCGCGCCACGGAGGAGGCGGTGACGCAGGTCACACGAATTGGGGGGTAACCATCGGCCGGGGTCGCGTGTCTAACGGGGTGGCGGTCGGTACTCCGGCGGAGCCACCGCCGCCCGTCGTTTTCGTCTGTGGGGGACGAGAACGGCGGTCCGCGGAGCGACGTGCCTCGGGGGAGCTTGAGCGGCCCTCCCGCCCGCACGTCGCCCGGCAGGCACCCGGCCAGGATCCCGTGGGGGGAGTCCATGACCGGGAGAAGGGAAGCGCCCCGTCGACGGGCCCGTGGGGGGACTCGTCGCTCGGGGCGCTTCTGCTTGCCTCTCCGCCGCACTCTCCGCCGCTTCCCCGTGCCCGGACGCCCCCGGAGGACCGCCCTAGCGGAAGGTGCGCAGCCGCAGGCTGTTGGTGACGACGAAGACGGAGGAGAAGGCCATGGCGGCCCCGGCGATCATCGGGTTGAGCAGTCCGGCGGCGGCCAGCGGCAGGGCCGCGACGTTGTAGCCGAAGGCCCAGAAGAGGTTGCCCTTGATCGTGCCCAGGGTGCGTCGGGCCAGTCGGATGGCGTCGGCGGCCACCCGCAGGTCGCCGCGGACCAGGGTGAGGTCGCCGGCCTCGATGGCGGCGTCGGTCCCCGTTCCCATGGCCAGGCCGAGATCGGCCTGGGCCAGGGCGGCGGCGTCGTTGACCCCGTCACCGACCATGGCCACGCTGCGGCCCTCGGTCTGGAGCCGCCGAACGGCGTCGACCTTGTCCTGCGGCATGACCTCCGCGATCACCTCCTCGATGCCGACCTCCCGGGCGACGGACTCGGCCACGGCCCGGTTGTCGCCGGTGAGCAGGATGGGGGTCAGTCCCAGGGCACGGAGCCGGGCGACGGCCTCGGCGCTGGTCTCCTTCACCGCGTCGGCCACCGCCAGGACGCCCCGTGCCCGTCCGTCCCGGACGACGACGACGGCGGTGTGCCCCTCGGCCTCGGCCGCGGCGCGGGCCTCGGCCAGCTCCGGGGGGAGTTCCGCGGCGAACCCGGCCGACGGTCCCCCTCGGCCGACGGCGACCTCGCCGCCCTCGACGGTGCCCCGTACGCCCAGGCCGGGGAGGTTGACGAAGTCCTCGGGCGTGGGCAGGGGGCCGACCCTCTCGATCGCCGCGGCGGCGATCGCCCGGGCGACGGGGTGCTCGGAGGCGTGCTCCAGGGCGCCGGCCAGGCGCAGCACCTCGGTCTCGTCCTCGCCTCGGGCGACGTGGACGGCCCGGAGGGTCATCCTGCCGGTGGTGACGGTTCCGGTCTTGTCCAGCACGACGGTGTCCACGGCGCGGGTGGACTCCAGCACCTCCGGTCCCTTGATGAGGATGCCGAGCTGGGCGCCGCGTCCGGTGCCGACCATCAGGGCGGTGGGGGTGGCCAGGCCCAGGGCGCAGGGGCAGGCGATGATCAGGACGGCGACCGCTGCGGTGAACGCGGCGGCCGGCCCCTCGCCGGTGCCCAGCCAGTACCCCAGGGTGGCCAGCGCGATCAGCAGCACCACCGGGACGAACACCGCCGAGACCCGGTCGGCCAGCCGCTGTACCTCGGCCTTGCCGTTCTGGGCGTCCTCCACCATGCGCGCCATGCGGGCCAGCTGGGTGTCGGAGCCCACCCGGGTGGCCTCCACCACCAGGCGCCCGGAGGTGTTGACGGTGGCGCCGGTGACCGTGTCGCCCACCCCGACGTCCACCGGTACCGACTCGCCGGTGAGCATCGAGGCGTCCACGGCCGAGGCCCCCTCCACCACGCGGCCGTCGGTGGCGATCTTCTCGCCGGGGCGGACCAGGAACCGCGTCCCGACCCTCAGCTCCGCGACGGGGATCGACTCCTCGCGGCCTCCGCGCAGCACGGTCACGTCCCGCGCGCCCAGTTCCAACAGGGCGCGCAGTGCCGCGCCCGCGCTCCGCTTGGAGCGAGCCTCCAGCCAGCGACCCAGCAGGATGAAGGTCGTCACCCCGGCCGCCACCTCCAGGTAGAGGGCCGAGGAGGCGTCGGCGCGTGAGACCGTCAGGTCGAAGCCGTGCCGCATCCCGGGCATCCCGGCGTCGCCGAGGAACAGGGCCCACAGCGACCAGCCGAAGGCGGCGAGGGTGCCCAACGAGACCAGGGTGTCCATGGTGGCCGCGCCGTGCCGCGCGCCCTTCAGGGCCGCGCGGTGGAAGGGCAGGGCGCCCCAGACCACCACGGGCGCGGCCAGGGTCAGGCAGAGCCACTGCCAGTACTCGAACTGCAGGGCCGGGACCATCGACAGCAGGACGACCGGCACCGACAGGGTCAGCGAGACCAGGAAGCGCTGCCGCAGCGCGGTCAGGGCCCCGTCGGCCCCGCCGTCCCCGGTGTCGTCCCCGCTCGCTTCGTCGGCCCGCCGCGCGCCGTCCCCGCCGCGTTGCGGGGCGGGGGGCTCGGGCAGCCGAGCGGTGTAGCCGGTCTTCTCGACGGTGGCGATCAGGTCGTCGACGGTGACGCCGTCGGCGTGGGTGACGCGCGCCCTCTCGGTGGCGAAGTTGACCGTGGCGGTCACGCCGTCCATCCGGTTGAGCTTCCTCTCCACGCGGGCGGCGCAGGAGGCGCAGGTCATCCCGCCGATGGCGAGCTCGACCTCGTCGGCGCCGGCCGGGGCTTCGGCGGCCGTGGTGGTCGTGGTGGTCGTGGTGGTGGTCATGCTGTCTCCCGGAAGGAGGTCGGACCGCACCGGCGGGACGTGCGGCGGTGCGGTCCGACGGGGACGGGGTGGGGCGGGCTCAGGCCCGGCCGACGAGCTCGTAGCCCGCCTCGTCGACGGCGGCGCGTACGGCCTCGTCGTCCAGGGCGCGATCGGAGGTGACGGTGACCAGTCCGTCGGGCGCGCTGGCCTTCACCTCGGTGACGCCGTCGATCCCGGAGACCTCCTCGGTGACCGCGCCCTCGCAGTGGCCGCAGGTCATGCCGGTGACCTTGTAGGTGGTGACGGTGCTCATGTCTTCTCCACTACCTCGGATGGGTACACGGGAGCGCCCGGGGATGGGACGCGCTCCCGACGATGACAACACTATACCCCTAGGGGGTATGAGCCAAGCGAGTCCCGCCGGCACCTCCGGACCCGGGAGGCGGTATGGTGCCCGCCGGTCCACGACCGACAGCGGAAGTCGACAACCACGGGGGAGCGCCGGATGGTACTCGTCATCGTCTTCGGGGTCGCACTGCTCACGGCGGTGCTGCTGTCCGGGCTGGCGGCCCGGTCGGTCCTCTCCACGTCGTTGCTGTTCCTGGTGGGCGGCGCCCTGGTCAGCGACGGCTTCCTGGGGCTGATCCACATCACCCCGGACAGCGACATCGTCGCGGTCACCGCCGACCTGGCCCTGTTCGCCGTGCTGTTCACCGACGGCATGCACGTCTCCTTCCCGGCGCTGCGGCGGGCCTGGCGCAATCCGGCCCGGGCGCTGGGCCTGGGCATGCCCCTGGCGTTCCTCGGCGTCGCGCTGCTGACGCACTTCCTGGTCGGCCTGGACTGGACGACGTCCTTCCTGGTCGGCGCCGTGCTGGCGCCCACCGACCCGGTGTTCGCCTCGGCCATCGTGGGCCGCAGGGAGGTGCCCGCGAGGCTGCGCCAACTGCTCAACATCGAGAGCGGGGTCAACGACGGGCTCGCCCTGCCCTTCGTCCTGATCCTCATCGCGGCCGCCGCGCCCACCGGGCACGCCGAGAGCGCCGACTTCGGCACGATCGCCACCGAGCTGGGCCTCGGCCTGCTCTTCGGTGTGACCCTCCCGCTACTGGTGAACTGGTTGGTGCGGTTCCGGTTGCTGGGTGCGGAGCCGAAGCTCCAGCCGCTGCTTCCGTTGGCCGTCGGCGTGATCCTGTACGCGGCCTGCCACCTCACCCACGCCAACCCCTACCTCGCCGCGTTCTCCGCCGGCGCGGTGATCGTCGCCGTGGCGCCGGAGGCCAAGGAGGCGTTCGAGTCGCTGGGCGAGTCCCTGGCCGAGCTGGCGAAGTTCGCGGCGCTGCTGGTCTTCGGCGCGCTGCTCACCCCGCAGCTCTTCGGTGACCTGTCCGTCGGCGGCTACGCGGTGGCGGTGCTGGCCATCGTGCTGATCCGGCCGGCCTCGCTGCTGCTGTCCCTGGTGGGCACCGAGTTCAATCGGAAGGAGAAGCTCACCGCGGCCTGGTTCGGCCCCAAGGGCTTCGCCTCGGTGGTCTACGGGCTGCTGGTGCTCAAGGCCGGGATCCCCCAGGGCGAGGAGGCCTTCACGCTGATCGCCGTCACCATCGCCTTCTCGATCGTCGCCCACAGCAGCACGGACGTCCCGATCGCCCGGGTCTTCGACGTCGAGGAACTGGCGGGCATCCCGGACGACGGCAGGGGGCCGCGCGGGAAGGCTCGGAAGGGCGGCGACGGCGCGGGGGGCGGGACCGGCGGCTGACGTCTCCGTGGCCTGCCGGTCCCGCCCCCCGGGGCGGGTCGGGTGTGTCAGCCGTCGCGGTCGGTCGCGGTGGGCGCGTCCTGGTCGGTCCGCGCCAGTCGCTGGTAGATGTCCGGGACGTTGTCGTGGTCCTCGTCCCGGTTCTCCTCCTCCCACAGCCGCTTGTACTTGGTGTTGCGGATCCGCAGGAAGACGCAGGCGAAGAGGGCCGAGGCCAACGAGCCGATCAGCACGGCGGCCTTGACGTGCTCGGAGATCACGGGGTCCTCGAAGGCCAGCTCGCCCACCAACAGCGAGACGGTGAAGCCGATGCCGGCGAGCATCGAGACACCCGCGACGTCGGCCCACTCCAGGTCCTCGTTGAGCTGGGCGCGGGTGAAGCGGGCGGCCAGGTAGGTGCCCCCGAGGACACCCGCGATCTTCCCCAGGAACAGACCGAGGATCACGCCC
This sequence comes from Streptomyces taklimakanensis, assembly GCF_009709575.1. Taxonomy (NCBI): domain Bacteria; kingdom Bacillati; phylum Actinomycetota; class Actinomycetes; order Kitasatosporales; family Streptomycetaceae; genus Streptomyces; species Streptomyces taklimakanensis. The sequence continues at coordinate 1,895,203 of NZ_WIXO01000001.1, read as the reverse complement.
AGCGCCTCGGGCTGCCGGAAGGTCTCGGCCAACGCGTCGCCGGAGACGCCGACACCCGCCGCGAAGAGCGCGAACACCGGCACCGCGAAGCCCGCCGACAGCGGACGCACCTTGTGCTCGATCCGCTCGGCCGGGGACTCCTTCTCGTCGGCCCAACCGGCGCTGCCCCGGTGCGGCTTCACCCGCAGCAGCATGCCCATCGCCACGCCGGCGATGGTGGCGTGCACCCCGCTGGCGTGCATCAGCGCCCAGATGACGAGGCCGAGCGGCACGTACACGTACCAACCCCGCACGTGCAGCTTGTGGTGGAGGAAGCCGAACAGCGCCAGTCCCGCCACGGCCCCGGCCAGGGCGGGCAGGTTGAGGGTGGAGGTGAAGAAGAGGGCGATGACGATGATCGCGCCGAGGTCGTCGACGATCGCCAGGGTGAGCAGGAAGGCCCGGATGCCCGAGGGCAGGTTGGTGCCGATCACGGCCAGCACACCGAGCGCGAAGGCGATGTCGGTGGCCATGGGCACGGCCCAGCCGTCCATCTGTCCGCCGCCCGCCGCGTTGACGGCGACGTAGAACAGGGCGGGCACCACCATGCCGCAGATCGCCGCCACCACCGGCAGCGCCGCAGCGGCCGGCCGGCGCAGTTCGCCGACCAGCAGTTCACGCTTGAGTTCGATGCCGGCGACGAAGAAGAAGATCGTCAGGATGCCGTCCGACGCCCAGTGCCCCACCGAGAGGTCCAGGTGGAGGGAGGGGATCCCGAAGTGGAAGTCGCGCACGGACTCGTACACGTCTCCCCAGGGGGAGTTCGCCCATGTCAGCGCCACCACCGCCGCCGCCAGCAGCAGCATGCCGCCGACCGTCTCGGTGCGCAGCGCGTCCAGCAGGAAGCGGCGCTCCTGGAACGACGGCAGTCCGAACAGGGAGGTGCGCTCTTTGGGAGCCTGGGACATGGAGTGGGTCCTCCGGGTCGGTTTCGGGTACGTCGATAACGTTGCCGACCAGACTTCCCGGCACACCACTCGTGATCTTGATTGTCATACCACCGTACCCACACGGGATCGTTTCCACGCAAGAGCGGGTCCGTGCGCGGCCGTGTGCGTACCGTCAGGTGGTGCCCCGATTCGCCCGGTCCACGCCGTTGTTCACGATCTCCGGGGTGCACGGCCTCCGGCGCCACGAGTGGCGACCGTCACACTCCGGCCCCGCGCCCGCGCGTGAGCGGGGAGGCCGTGACGGACGCGGCCGAACGTGCCACCGCGCGGCCGGCTTACGCTGAGCCGGTGACACGAGCCGGGCGGAGCGGGTCGGGCCCCCGGCCCGGAAGTCGGAGGTCGGAAGTGGGGGCGGCACGGGGATGAGGCGCGGCGAGATCCCGGATTCCTTTCTCGGCGACTACCCCGAGCTGCTCGCCGAGGTCTCCGAGACCGGACGGCTGCCGCGCCGTCCCGAGCTGGACGCCCTGCGCGAGTTGGGGGAGCGGGCCGCCGAGGAGGGGCACGGGCTGCGCGAACTGGTCGGCCTCTACCTGGGCGCGACCCGACGGCTGTGGGGCGCCCTGCCCGGCATCGCCCGATCGGCCACCGCCGTCGAGCGGGCCCGCACCGGGGACGCGTTGCTGGCCGCCCTGGAGGCGTCCGTCGCCGCGCTCGGCGAGGGGCACGAGCGGGCCCAGCGACTCGCGGTGCGGCAGGCGGAGGCCGAACGGCGGGAGTTCGTCGACGACCTGCTCTACGGCCGCAGCGACCTCGGCCGGCTCGCCGAGCGGGCCCAGCGCTTCGGGTTGCGCCTGGCCCGGGCGCACGCCGTCGCGGTCGCGGAGGGCACCGAGCGGTACGACGACGTGCACCCCGCCGTCCGCCGCGTCGAGCGGGAGCTGGTGGGACGCTTCGGCGAGCGCGACGTGCTGCTCGCCACCAAGGACGGCCGGCTGGTGTGCATCGCCCCCAGTACCGAACGCTCCGTCCTGGAGGCGTTCGCGAAGCTGGCCGAGAACCCCGGGCCCGGTTACACCTCCGCCCGTCGTGTCGTGCTCGGACGCGACCACAGCGGCCCGAGCGGTGTGGTGCGCTCCTACGAGGAGGCGCTCGGCGCCCTGGACCTGGCCGACCGGCTGGAGCTGCCCGCCGCCCGGTTGAACGCCGCCGAGATGCTGGTCTTCCCCGTGCTGATGCGCGACCGCGCGGCGATGGCCGATCTGGTGAAGACCGTGTTGGGCCCGCTCACCCAGGCCCGCGGCGGTGCCGGGCCGTTGGTGGACACCCTCTCGGAGTGCGCGGCGGCGGGCTATGTGAACGCCGAGGCCGCCCGTCGGCTGGGAGTGAGCGTGCGGACCCTGTCGTACCGTCTGGCCCGCATCCGCACCCTGACCGGATACGACCCCGGCGACGGTCTCCAGCGCTACACCCTGGAGACCGCCGCGATGGGCGCCCGGCTGCTGGGCTGGCCGGAACGACCCCTCTGACGCCCGGCGGCGCCCCCGGTCCGGGAGCGCCGCGCGGTCAGGCGTCCGCGCGGCGGAGTTCGACGACGGGGATCGTCCGGCCGTGGCGTCCCGCCCGCTCCCGGTGCTCGGCGAAGAACGGCTGCTGCCGCACCGCCTCCTCGAACAGCGCGTCCCGTTCGGGGCCGGCGGGGACGACGGCGGTGGCGGGGAAGGTCTCGCCGCCGAGCTCCACGGTCACGGCCGGGTGGGCCGTGATGTTGTGGAACCAGTCCGGATGCCGGGGCGCCCCGTCGTTGGAGGCGACCACGCACAGTCGGCCGTCCAGGCGCAGGAACATCACGGGGGTGGTGCGACGCGCTCCGCTCCGGGCGCCGGTGTGGGTGAGCAGCAGCAGCCGTCCCGCGTCGAGCCGCCCTCCGACCGTGCCCCGGCCGCCGCACGTCCGGAACTCCTCGATCACCTGCCTGTTGAACGCGGAGAGATCCATGCTTCTCCCGGGAATCGATCGTCCGTCAGTTCGAACGAGAGTAGTGACCGGAGCGGATCGGCGTGTTCGGTTCCGCCTGCAGCCGGATATAAACGCGCCGTAAAGATTGCCTGATCCTGGCAATGATCGAGAGACGGTGGAGTGCCACCATACGAGCACACCGCAACGGACACGGGGGTGGGGACGATGAGCGAGTTCATGCGTGTGGCCATGGACTTTCCGGCCGTCCTCTTCGGTTTCGGCCTGCTCGTCGTCCTCTTCTACTGGTTGGCGGTGCTGGTGGGGGGCGTAGGCGTCGATGCCCTGGACGGGGGTGAGGGCATCGACGCCGCGGCGCCCGGTACCGGGTTCGCAGGGGCGCTCGCCGCCGTCGGACTCGGTGGCGCGCCCGTCCCCATCTCCCTCACCATCTTCCTCTCCATTGCCTGGTTCGCATCACTGAGCGGTACGGCCGTCGTATCGGGAACCCTCGGGGGGACCCTGCCGCGTCTGCTGGTCCTGCCGGCCGCGCTGCTCGTCGCCTGGGCGGCCACCCGGCTGCTGGTCCTCCCGCTGCGTCGGCTCTCCCGACGCGAGACCGGCATCAACCACCGGGACCTCGTCGGCCGGGTCTGCACCGTCCGCACCGGGCACGTCGGCCACCGCTTCGGACAGGCCGAGATCACCGCGGACGACGGTTCCTCCGCGCTGGTCCAGGTCCGCGCCCTGGACGCGGACGCCGTCGGGCTCACCGCCGGGAGCACCGCCCTGGTCTACGACTACGACCCCGAGGACGGCTCCTTCCGGATCATGCCCTGCGATCCGGTTCTCGACCCCACGGCCGACCCCACCACCGACCCCGCGCGGAACCGGGACCCGGGCGCGTCGCCGCACTGAGCGCACCCGCCCTCACCGGCCTCCCCGCACACGACCTCACAAGGGATCCATCGCCATGGACGCCATCTCCACGGGCTTCGGCGTGCTCGTCGCCGTGCTCCTGCTCATGGGAGTCGCCCTCCTGATCGTGGTCAGCCGCCTGTTCCGCAAGGTCGAACAGGGCAAGGCGCTGATCGTCTCCAAGATGCGCAAGGTCGACGTGACCTTCACCGGCACCGTCGTCCTGCCCGTCCTCCACCGCGCCGAGGTCATGGACATCTCGGTGAAGACCATCGAGATCGCCCGCACCGGCAGCGAGGGACTGATCTGCCGGGACAACATCCGCGCCGACATCCGCATCTCGTTCTTCGTCCGCGTCAACAAGACCGTCGAGGACGTCATCAAGGTCGCCCAGGCCATCGGCACCGACCGGGCCAGTGACCGGGGCACCCTCCAGGAGCTGTTCAACGCCAAGTTCTCCGAGGCGCTCAAGACCGTCGGCAAGCAGTTGGACTTCGCCGACCTCTACACCAAGCGCGACGAGTTCCGCGACCGGATCATCGCCGTCATCGGCACCGACCTCAACGGCTACAGCCTGGAGGACGCGGCGATCGACTACCTGGAGCAGACCCCGCTGGCCCAGCTGGACAGCGACAACATCCTCGACGCCCAGGGCATCCGGAAGATCACCGAGCTGACGGCCGCCGAGCACGTGCGCACCAACGAGTTCCGGCGCAGCGAGGAGAAGGAGATCACCCGCCAGAACGTCGACGCCCGCGAGGCCGTCCTCGAACTGGAGCGCCGCCAGGCCGACGCCGAGATCCGCCAGCAGCGCGAGATCGAGACCGTGCGCGCCCGCGAGGAGGCGGAGACCGCCCGCGTCCAGGCCGAGGAGCGGCTGCGCGCCCACACCGCGCACATCAAGACCGAGGAGGCCCTCGGCATCCAGAACGAGAACCGCGAGCGCGAGATCGCCGTCGCCAAGCTCAACCGCGACCGGGTCGTGGCGATCGAGAACGAGCGCATCGAGAAGGACCGCCTGCTGGAGGTCATCGCCCGCGAGCGCGAGACCCAACTGCGCCGGATCGCCGCCGACAAGGAGGTCGAGGCCGAGAAGCGGGACATCGCCGACGTCGTCCGCGAGCGGATCGCGGTGGAGAAGACCGTCGCGCAGCAGGAGGAGGAGATCAAGAAGCTGCGCACCGTCGAGGAGGCCGAGCGCGAGCGCCAGGCCCTGATCATCGCCGCCGAGGCCCAGGCCCAGGAGCGGCTGGTCAAGGACATCAAGGCGGCCGAGGCGGCCGAGCAGGCCGCCGAGCACCGGGCCGCCGAGGAACTGACGATGGCCGAGGCGCGGCGCAAGGCCGCCGAGTTGGACGCGGCGGCCGCCGTCCGGCTCGCCGAGGGGAGGAAGGCCGAGGCCGCCGCGGCCGGACTCGCCGACGCCGAGGTCAAGGAGCGCATGGCCGACGCCATCGCCAAGACCCGCCACGCCGAGGCGGAGGCCGAGCGGGAGCTCGCCCTGGCCCAGGCCGACGGGCTGCGCGAGAAGCTCAAGGCGGAGGCCGAGGGGCTCACCGAGAAGGCCGGTGCCATGGCCCGGCTGGACGAGGCGAGCCGGGAGCACGAGGAGTACCGGCTGCGGCTGGAGGCGGAGAAGGAGATCCGCGTCGCCGGCATCGACGTCCAGCGGCGGATCGCCGAGGCCCAGGCGACCCTGATCGCCACCGGCCTGGAGAACGCCAACATCGACATCGTCGGCGGCGAGTCCGTCTTCTTCGACCGGCTGGTGAACTCCATCGCGGCCGGGAAGAGCATCGACGGCTTCGTGAACCGCAGCGAGACCGTCCGGGCCATGGCGGGCCCCTGGCTCGACGCGGAGAACTCCACCTTCACCGGCGACCTCGCCGGAATGCTCTCCGGGCTCGGTGCCGACGGACTGCGCGACCTGACGCTGGCCGGCCTGCTGACGAAGCTCGTCGCCGCGGGGGGACCGGACGCGCCGAAGCTCTCCTCCCTGCTGGACGCGGTCCGCGGCTCCGGGGTGGCGGACCTGCCCCTGTCGGCCCTGACCGGTGGTGCCGCGGCCTCGGTGCCGGCCGCCAACGGAGCGGCCGCCTGACGGCCGTCCGGCAGCCGTCCGGTGTCGCGGGGAGAGGGGCCGCGCGGCACCGGCCGGTCCGGCGGCCCCGGGCGTCCGAACGCGCCCCGCGCACCCGATGGACCGAGTACGTCACAAGGACCCGGCACGCCCGAGCGACCCGGCACGTCCGGCGCGTTCGCGCCCGCTCCGGGGACCGGTGGAGGAACAGGAGTTGAGCAGCGTGGAGACCCAGGTCACGGAGGTCCGGGCGGTGCAGGACGGCGGATCCGGCGCGCCCGACGCCCCGCCGGAGCGACCGGACGCGGGCACCTACGAGGTGCTGCGCGGCCGCATGACGGCCGCCGCCGCGGACCTCGCGGCCCGCGCGCGGGCCCTCGACGACCGCCGCACGGCGGCCTTCGGCGGCGCCGGGTTCGAACTGGCGGGCGTCGCGCGACTGGACACCGGGCAGCCCCGGGTGCCGTGCGACCTCGTCCAGGTGGGCGGGATGCTGCTGCTGGGCGCGAACCCGCCCGTCGGACACGGCCGGGCGACCGGTGTCGACGACGTGTTCACCCTCCACCGCCCCGTGTCGGACACCGCCACGGGCGGGACCGGCGCGCCCTCCTTCCGGGCCGCCGACCCCGGCGCCGTCCCCGGCCTCCTCGACGACCCCCGCCTCCACCGCGACGTGGAGGAGCTGTACCGCTACTACCGGCAGGCCCGCCTGCTGCGCCTGCGCCGCACCGGGCCGCTGCTGCTGGCCGTCTTCCGCACCGGCGAGCGGGTCGCCGACATCCGCGTGCTGCGCTGGCGTGTCGAGCCCGACGGCACCGTCGCCTACCTCGACGCCGAGGGCGAGCGCGACCACCTCGACCACCCCGGCCGCGCGACCGCCTCCGCCCGCTTCGCCCACGAGATCGAGTGGACCACGGCCGGCCGCGAGGACCACGTCACCGGACGCCACCCGCACGTCGCGGTCGCCGGGGGAGAGCTGTACGTCTCCACCGTCGGCGGCTCCCTGACCGTCAAGACCGTCGACGACACCGAGACCGCCGAGGGCGTCCACAGCGAACCCGTCGACGACCCCCTGCAGTCCCTGGCCGACGCCGAGATCGCCCACGCCCGCGTCGGCCCCCTGGTCCTGCTGCGCGTCCTGCCCTACAACGAGACCGTCCACCGTCACCTGGTCTTCAACACCCGCACCGGCGAGGTGCTGCGGCTGGACGGCATCGGGCGGGCGTGCCGCCGCCTCCCCGACGACCAGGGCGTCGTCTTCCCCGGCGGCTGCTACCTGGCCGACGCCCCGACCGGTTCCGCGGCCCGCACCTTCGACGTCGACACCGAGGGGATGGAGTACGAGGCCGCGGTGTGGTCACCGGGCGGCGAGGACGTGCTCCACGTCTTCCACGCCCCCGCCCGCGGCCGGACCCTGCTGCTGCCGTACAACCTGATCCGCAAGGAGCCGGCCGCACCCGTGCCCGCCCTGGGCCACGCCCTCCTCGACGACGGCACCCTCGTGGTGCTGCGCGGGCCGGAGGCGGGGGCGGACGGCGCCGAGGCCGCCGGGCAGGACGCGCCGCGCACCCACCCCGTCCAGGTCTGGAGCACCCCGTACCTCTCCGACGACCACGCCGCCGCGCTCGCGGCCGAGCGGCCGGTCGAGGACGGACCGCTGAACCGGGTCGGCAACGCCGAGGTGGTGCGCGCCGTGGCCGACTGCCTGTCCGTGGTGCGGCTGACCGACGGCGCGGTCGGGGACGCGGGGGCCACGGTCGCCGCCCTGGAGGCGGTCGCCGCCGCCTGCGCGCGGACCGTCGACCGGCACCACTGGCTCTCCTCGCCCGCCCTGGCCCGCGAACTGGAGGGTCTCGACGCGCCGTTGCGGACGCTGCGCGAGACCGCCGAGCAGGCCGTCGCCGAGTACGAGCGGGTCGCCGAGATGCGCGCGCGGGCCGCGGAGGCCGTGGAACGGGCCGCGGCGGAGGCGACCGCCCTGGTGCGCCGGGTGCGGGGCGAGAACCCCCGCGGGGCGGCCGGCTGGGTGGAGTCGCTGGCCGGACTGCGCCGCGCCCTGGGGTCGGTGGAGTCCCTGCGCGAGACCCGCCACGCCGACACCGACCGGATCGACGCCGTCGCCGCGGAGTTGGGGGAGGCGTTGCGCGCCACCGGTCGCCGCGCGCTGGCGCACCTCGCCCGTCCCGGTGCGCTGGACGACGTCACCACCGCCGTCACGGAGGTGGCCGACCGTGCCGCGGCCGCCGGCACCGCCGCCGAGACCGTGCCGCCGGCCGAGGAGATCTCCGCGCGCGCCGACGACCTCGCCGGTGTCACCGAGGTGGTCGCCTCCCTGGAGGCGTCCGACACCACCGTGCGCACCGCCGTGCTGGAGCGGATCGGCGAGGCCACGGCCGCCGTCAACCGCGCCCGCGCCCGGGTGGAGGGCCGGCGCCGGGAGTTGCTGGAGGCCGAGGGGCGGGCCGAGTTCGCGGCCGAGACGGCGCTGCTGGGCCAGGAGGTCACCGCGGCGCTGGCCGCCGCGGGCACGCCCGAGGAGTGCGACGAGCAGCTGGGGCGGCTGCTGGTGCGCCTGGAGGACCTCGAGTCGCGCTTCGGCGCCCACGACGACTTCCTGGACCGCCTCGCCGAGCGGCGCGAGGAGATCCGCGAGGCCTTCGCCGGCAGGCGACAGGCCCGGTCGGACGAGCGGAACCGGCGCGCCGAGCGTCTGGCGCGCTCCGCGGCGCGCGTGCTGGAGACCATCGCGCGCCGCTGCGCCTCCCTGAACACCCAGGAGGAAGTGGCCGCCTACTTCGCCGCCGACCCGCTGGTCGCCCGCGTCCGCACCACCGCCGACGAACTGCGCGCCCTCGGCGACACCGCGCGCGCCGAGGAACTGGCGGGGCGTCTGAAGGCGGCCCGGCAGGAGGCGGGCCGCGCCCTGCGCGACCGCGCCGACCTCTACGACGGCATCCCGGGCGCGGGCGGCACCGTACGGCTGGGCCGCCACCGGTTCGCCGTCACCACCCGGCCGTTGGAGGTGACCCTCGTCCCCGACGGACCCGACGGCGGCGGGCCGGCGTTCGCCGTGTCCGGCACCGGCTACCGCGCCCCCGTCCGCGACGCCGACCTCGCCGGCGTCCGCGAGTTCCGGGACCAGCCGCTGCCCTCGGAATCCCCGGAGGTCTACCGCGCGGAGTACCTGGCGGCCCGCGTGCTCGACGAGGCGCTCCGCGGCACCGGCACCGCCGTCCGGCCGGCCGACGCCGAGGGGGCGGGGGCGGGGGCGGAGGCAACGACGGAGGCCCTGCTGCCGGTGGTCCGCCGGGTGGCGCAGGAGGCGTACGACGAGGGGTACGACCGGGGCGTCCACGACCACGACGCCGCCGCGATCCTCGCCGCCGTGCTGCGGTTGCGCGCCGGGGCGGGACTGTTGCGCTTCACCCCCGGCACCCGGGCGGCGGCCCGGCTGTTCTGGGCGTACGGCGTGGCCGGCGGCGCCGAGGGGACCGGAGACCGAGCCCGGTGGATCGCCCGTGCCCGCTCCCTGGTCAGGGCCCGGGACGTGTTCGGGGCGCGCGAGGCGGTGGACTCCCTCGCCGCCGAGCTGGGGCGGGCCGCGACCCGCTTCCTGTCGGAGGCCGGCCTGCCGGTGCCCTCCCGCCCGGAGCCGGTGGGCGCGTACCTGACCGAGGAACTGGCCGAGAGCCGGGGCCGCTTCGTCACCGGGCCCGGCGCCCGCGCCCTGCTCGACGGCTTCCGCGGCGCGCTCGGCGGCCCGTCCTCCGCCGCCGTCCGGGAGTTCGACGAGGACCTGCGGGCGCTCGGCGGCGGATCGCCGGACGACCCCGGGCACCTGGCCGCCCGCCACGAGCTCGCGGCGGCCTGGCTGGGCTCCTGGGCGGCGTCCGCCCAAGGGGCCGGCGGCCCCGTCCCCGGCGGCGCCGACAACCCCGACCTGCCCGAGGCCGTCGCCGCCCTGCTGTGCGCGGACGCGGCGCCGGGACGGGACGCCGACGCACCGCTGACGGCCACCGTCACCGGACTGTTGGGCACCCACCCGAGGATCACCGGCGGCGTCCTGCCGCTGCGCCTGGACGAGTTCCTGGAGCGCACCGCGGAGTTCCGGGCCGTCCGCGTCCCGGCCCACCGCGCGTACACCCGGCGCCGCGCCGAGCTGCTGGAGACCGAGCGGAGGCGGCTGCGGCTGGAGGCGTACGTCCCCCGCGTGCTGCCCACGTTCGTCCGCAACCGCCTCGTCGACGAGGTGTACCTGCCGCTGGTGGGCGACAACCTCGCCAAGCAGCTCGGCGCGGCGGGCCGGGACCGCCGCACCGACAGCCAGGGCCTGCTGATGCTGCTGTCGCCGCCCGGGTACGGCAAGACGACGCTGATGGAGTACGTCGCCTCCCGCATCGGTCTGACCTTCGTCCGCGTCGATGGACCGGCGCTGGGACACCGCACCACGTCCCTGGACCCGGCGGCGGCGCCGGACGCCGGAGCGCGGCGCGAGGTGGAGAAGATCAACTTCGCGCTGGAGACGGGCGACGACGTCCTGCTCCACCTCGACGACGTCCAACACACCTCGCCGGAACTGCTCCAGCGCTTCATCCCGCTGTGCGACGCCCAGCGCCGCCTGGACGGCGTGCGGTTCTCCGACGGCCGCCCGGCCACGTACGACCTGCGCGGCAGGCGGTTCGCGATCTGCATGACGGGCAACCCCTTCACCGAGTCCGGCGCCCGTTTCCGCGTCCCGGACATGCTGGCCAACCGGGCGGACGTGTGGAACCTGGGCGACGTGCCGGCCGGGCGCGCGGAGCTGTTCGCGCTCAGCCACGTCGAGAACGCCCTCACCGCCAACCCGGTGCTGGCGCCCCTGGCCTCGCGCGAACGCTCGGACGTCGAACTGCTGGTGCGGATGGCGCGCGACGGCGCCGGGGACGGAGCGGCCCGCGCCGACCGGCTCGTCCACCCCTACGCCCCGGCGGAGCTGGAGCAGGTGCTGGGCGTGCTGCGCGGGCTGCTGAGGGTGCGGCGCACGGTGCTGGCGGTCAACGCCGCCTATATCGACTCCGCCTCCCGGGACGACGACGCCCGCACCGAGCCGCCGTTCCTCCTCCAGGGCTCCTACCGCGACACGGCGAAGCTGGCCGCGCGCCTGGTGCCGGTGATGACGGACGAGGAGGTGGAGGCGCTGATCGACGACCACTACACGGCGGAGGCCCGCACCCTGACCACCGGCGCGGAGGCCAACCTGCTCAAGCTCGACGAGCTGCGCGGCCGGCTGACCGGGGAGCGGGCGCGGCGCTGGGAGGAGGTCAAGGCGGCGTTCCGGGCGGGCCGGCCCGCGGTCGCCCCCGGGTGATCGGCGTCGGGCGGGACCGGTGGGGACGGGCGACGGGGGAGACGGCGTGCGAAGGAGCGGCGCGAACGGGGGGACGGCGAAGGGAGACGCCCCCTACAGTGCGGGTGTGGCCGTTGAGGGGGAGGGACGGGCGGTCGCCCGCAGCCGGCCCCCCGGCTCCCCGCGGCTAGGAGGCGCAGGAAGTCGGGGCGGAGTCCTCGGGTGTCCGGTGCGACCGGCTCCCGTGGCGCCCGGACGTACCGAGGGGGCCGCCGGGCGGCCCGTCACCCCCCTCGGCGCGGCCTCCCAGCACGGCCGCCATCGCCTCCCGCAGCGCCCGGACGCCGGTCAGGCGGCGACCGGGGGACGGCGGCACGAGCCAGTGCAGTCCCGGCGGCCGGACGCAGGCCGCGTCGGGCACGACGACGTAGGAGCCGCGTCCCAGAACGTGGGCGCCCGGCAGCCCCCGGTGGTCGGCGGCCCGGGGCGGGATCAGGAAGTACACCCGCGACCGGTCCTCCGGCCACGTCCTCGCCCCCGCCCCGGTGCGCGCGTCGAGGTCGTCCCCTCCGCCCCTGGGGTCGGCTATGACCGGCCCGGGGGGCCGTCCGCCCTGCCGCAGCAGGGCCTCCAGCACCCGGCGCCCGGTCGGCCCCGGCATCCGGACGGCGTCCCACCAGGTGCCGGCGGGCACCGCGCGGTGCATCCCGCCGTACGGCACCCAGCTCGGCCGGTCGGCGCCCGGTGCCCCGGGGCGGGCGCGGCGCGGGGGGCGGGGAACGACCGGGAGCCCCCCGTCGGTCACCGCGGGGCCGGGGGTGCCGGCCAGGTGGACCCGGTCGCCCCCGGCGCGCTTGGCCTGGCGCAGCGCCACGTCGGAGTCCAGCAGCAGGTCCGACAGCCCACCGGGGGCCGGGTCGCCCGGGTGCCGGACGCAGAGGCCGAGCGAGACGGACTGTCCGGTGAGGGTCACGGTCGTGTCGCGATCGACCGGGGCCGTCACGGTCATCTCCCGCACGTCCCGCAGCAGCAGCCGGGCCGTCTCCGTCGCCGCCGCGACGCCCGCCCCGGGCAGCAGCACCAGGAACTCGTCGCCCGCGTGGCCCCCGTAACGCCCGCACAGCGCGCCCTCGACACGCCGCAGCACCTCGGCGACGCCGCGCAGTACGGCGTCGCCGGCGAGGTGACCGTAGGCGTCGTTGACGCTCTTGAAGCGGTCGAGATCGCCCAGCAGCAGCGCGAGGGGCTCGCGCCGCCGGTGGGCGAGGTCGAGGGCCTGGGAGGCCCTGATCTCCCAGGCCCTCCTCACCAGCAACCCGGTGAGGTCATCGGTCGGGGGTCGGTGGCCGCCCTCCGGGCAGCACGAGGGGGACGAGAGGTGCTCCTCGGCTGTCCTTCGCGCAGTACTCATCGATCCCCTTCTCCTCCGGTCGGTCCGGTGTGCGGATGGTGGCGGTGAACCTGCGGTTGACTTACTCGTTGCCCTACTCAACCAGTAGTTGAGTGCATGCGATGAGTGAGTTTAGGCTTGCGAACAGGCCCACTGTCAACTCCCGGGCATGTGCCGCGCGTTATGATGCGGTGACGCATTCCGGCCGTTCAGGCGTGGCGGACGAGGTGGAGGTGGATACGGTGTCCGATCCCGGTGGGCGTCGGACGCTGGCCGAGAATCTCGACCGGCTCTTCGACACCATCCGTCCGGAGGGTCCCAAGGGCCGCCGGTACACCAACGAGGAGGTCGCCACCGCCATCAAGCGGGCGGAGCCGGGCATCCGGGTGGGCGGCGCCTACCTGTCGGCCCTGCGCAAGGGCACCAAGCGCAACCCCTCGACCGAGTTGCTGGGCGCCCTGGCCCGCTTCTTCGGCGTCCCGGCCTCCTACTTCCTGGACGAGCGGACCGCCGCCCAGACCGACGCGGAGCTCGAACTGGCCAAGGTCGCCCACAACCTGGGCGTCAGGAAGCTCGCGCTGCGCGCGCTGGAGCTGTCCCCCGAAGGACTCGCCGCCGTGACGAGGATCGTCGAGCACGTCCTGGAGAGCGAGCCCAGGTCCCGTACCCGGCCGCAGGGCGGCCCGTCGCCGGGGGACTTACCGCCGGACGACCGACCGGTGGAGCGCTGATGCGATGGACCTGAAGGCGATGCGCCGTAGTTGCGCGGCACTGGTGCGGGACCTGGAACTCCCGGTCCCCGCCGAGCCGGACCGGGTCATCGCCGCGCTGTGCGGCAGGATGCGGCAGCGTCTGGGGAAGGACGTCCACCACCGTCTCGTGCCCTTCCCGCCCGACACCGTCAGCGGACTGTGGGTGGCCACCGACTCCGCCCACTACATCCTGTGCGAGGAGCGCACCAGCCCCTGGCACCAGCTGCTCATCACCTGCCACGAGTTCTGGCACATGGAGGCGGAGCACGCCGCCACCGACGCGGACGAGGACGCCCCCGGACTCGTCCTGCCCTCCCTCGACGCCGGAACCGTCGCCCGCATCGTCGCCCGACGCAGCCACTGCGACGCCATGGCCGAGCAGGAGGCCGACTTCTTCGCGTCCATGCTGCTGGCCAAGGTCAGTCGCTGGCTGCCCGAACGCACCTGGGAGGTGCCCGACTCCGCCGCCGCGGTCGTCCACCGGCTGGAGGACTCCTTCGGCAACGGACCCGACCCCCGAGGAAAGACGCGGTGAGACACCCGTGAGCGACCAGAGCGCGATCCAGGCCCTCTGCTCCGCGGTCGGCTGGGTGGCGTTCGCGGTCAAGCTGCGCGATCTGCGGCGCGCCCCGCGCAACCCCATGCGTCGGGCGATCTGCTCCACCCTCTTCCTCGCCTCCGCCTGCGTCCTCTTCGGCGCCCCCGCCGTCATCGACCGCGTCAACGACCTCACCGGCGTACCCAACTTCTCGGCTCCCCTGGTGTACTGCCTGCTCGTCGCCCTCGGCGCCTCGTGCCACGTGTTGCTGGCCTACTGGCGGCAGCCCGCCGAGGAGGCCAAGGCGGTCGCGCGCCGCTGGACGCTGGGCTACGCGGCGGTCGTCGTGGCGTTGATCGCGCTGTTCACGGTCGGCGAGGCGCCGGACGAGCGGCTGGCGGACTTCGACACCCACTACGCCACCACCCCCTACATCGCCCAGTTCGTCGTGCTGTATCTGCTGGCGCTGTTCGTCGCCATGGCGGCGCTGGTGCACACCTGTTGGGGCTGGGCGAAGGTGGCCGGGCGCCCCTGGCTGCGGCGCGGGCTGCGGCTGATCGCCCTGGGGTCACTGGGCGCGCTCGGCTTCTCCGTCGCCAAGCTGGTGGCCGTGGTGGCCCGGTGGGTCGGCGTCGACTGGAGCGAGCTGGACTCCGCGCTCGCCCCGGCGCTGGCCATGGTGGGCCTGGTGGTCAGTGCCGTCGGCTACGCGCTGCCCGTCCTGGGCGACCACCTCTCGCAGCTGGGCGACCTGGCCGGGCGCCGGCGCGCCTACCGTGCCCTGTACCCGTTGTGGGACGCGCTGCGGCGGGCCACTCCGGCCATCGTCCCGTCGACCCCCGTGCCCTGGTGGGACTTCGAGCTGCGGTTGACGCGGCGGCTGGCCGAGATCAACGACGGCCGCCTCGCCCTGCGCTCCCACACCGACCCCGAGGTCGCCAAGGCCGCCGAGCGGCTGGCGCGGGAGGCCGGGCTGGAGGGCGTCGAACTCCACGCGGTCGTCGACGCCGCCCGGCTGAGGGCCGCCATCGCCGCCAAGGCCGCCGACATCAGGTTCCCCCAGGAGACGGCCGACGCTCCGTACGGGGGCCCGCGCGGCGGCACCGACGGCATCGGCGAGCTGGCCTGGCTCGTCGGCGTCTCCCGGGCCTTCGCCTCCTCGCCGCTGGTGGCCGCGGCGGTCGCCCGCGCCGACGTTCCCCGTGCCGCCGAGGCCGACGGGGCTCCCGGGGCCTCTCACGAACGTCGCGACGGCGATGCCGCCGTCGGCGGGGAGGGCCTCGACCGGGCGGCCCGGCCGCCCGACTCCCCGCGCCCCGCGAGAGACTGATGGGTCGACGCGGGTCCCCGCCCGGGGACGCAGTGAAGGAGGATCGGTGCGCCCGACGCAACACGCCGTGGTGCTCGGTGGCGGTCTGGCCGGAACCCTGGCCGCCGCGGCCCTCGCCCGGCACCTGGACACGGTCACGATCGTCGAACGCGACGTCATGCCCGAGGGGCCCGGACCCCGCAGGGGCGTGCCGCAGGCCCGCCACTCCCACCTCCTGTGGTCGGGGGGCGCCCGGGCCGTGGAGGAGCTGCTGCCCGGGACGACCGAGGCGCTGCTGGCGGCCGGGGCGCGGCGCGTCGAACTGCCCGACGGGCTGGTGTTGCTGACCGCGCACGGGTGGCTGCCGCGGTGGTCCGGGAGCCAGTTCATGGTCGCGTGCAGCCGCGACCTGCTGGACTTCACGGTGCGTCGGCGCGTCCTGCGGGTGCCCGGGGTGGAACTCCGCGAAGGGGTGCGGGCCGTCGGACCGGTGGGCACCGCGGAGCGGATCACGGGAGTGCGGGTCCGGGACGAGCGGACCGGAGAAACCTTTGTGCTGGAAGCCGACCTCGTCGTCGACGCCAGTGGCCGCGCCTCCCGGGCCGACCGCTGGCTGACCGGGCTGGGCCTGCCGCCGGTCCGCGAGGAGACCGTCGACTCCGGACTCGCCTACGCCACCCGGATCTTCCGAGCCCCGGCGACCGCCGGCGAGGACTTCCCCGTCATCACCATCCAGGCCGACCCCCGGGACGGCGAGCCGGGGCGGGGAGCGGTGTTGCTGCCCATCGAGGGCGACCGCTGGCTGGTGACGATCTCCGGCACCCGCGGTGGCGAACCGCCCACCGAGGAGGGGGAGTTCGTCGAGTTCGCGCGGAACCTGCGCAGTCCCGTCGTCGCCGAGCTGATCGACGGCGCCGAACCGCTGACCCCGATCCACGGCTCCCACAGCACCGCCAACCGCCGTCGCTACTTCGAGCGGCTCCGGGTCTGGCCCGACGGGTTCGTCGTCCTCGGCGACGCGGTGGCCGCGTACAACCCCGTCTACGGGCAGGGCATGTCGGTGCTGGCGCAGGGGGCGGTGGCCATCGGACGGATCGTCGGACGCCACGGCCTGCGCCCGGGGACGGCGCGGCGCGCCCAGCGGGCCGTCGCCCGGCCGGTGAACGGCGCCTGGATGACGGCCGTCGGTCAGGACGTCCAGTTCCCCGACGTGGTCGGCCCTCGTCCCTCGGCCGTGGACCGGCTGCTGGTGCGCTACGTGGACCGGCTGGTGCGGACCGCCGCCTCCAGGCCCACGGCGGCCGAGGCGTTCCTGGAGGCGTTCAGCCTCTCCGGGCCGATGACCCGCATGGTGGGCCCGAAGGCCCTGCTGGCCACCCTGCTCGGCCCGACCGGACCGGCCCCCGCCGCCCCGACCCTGACCGCCGACGAGTACGCCCGGGCGCGCGGCACGGGGAGCGCCGGAAGCACCGTCTGACACCGCGGGGAACACCCGCCGCCCCGCGCCACCGGGCCGTCGTCGAGGGATGGTTGCCGGAAATGACCGATCCTCCTACGCTTTGTCCCGGTTGATCTTCCATGAGAGGCGGTCCGGGCCGTGAGCACCCAGTCATCCGAGCACGAGGGCGTCCTGATGGCGGGTCACCCGCCCCGCGGTTCCCAAACCCCCGACGTCGCGGCGACGGTGCGCTCGGTCGTCGAACGCACCGTCTCCCGCGAGGCACCCGAGGTCGACCGGCAGGGCCGGTTCCCCCGCGCGAGCGTCGAGGCGCTCGCCGAGGCCGGGCTGCTCGGCCTGCTCGCCGCCCCCGAGGTGGGCGGCGCCGGCCAGGGACTGCGCGCCGCCGCCCACGTGGTGGAGCGGCTCGCCGCGAGCTGCGGCTCGACCGCCATGGTCACGCTGATGCACTACGCGGCCACCACCCTGATCGAGGCACACGGCCCCACCGAGGTGCGCCGGGCCATCGCGGCCGGTACCCACCTGACCACCCTGGCGCTCTCCGAGGCGGGTTCCCGCAGCCACTTCTGGGCGCCGCTGGGCACCGCGCGACCCGACGACCGGGACGGCACGGGCGGGGTCCTGCTGGACGCCGACAAGAGCTGGGTCACCTCCGCCGGCGAGGCCGACAGCTACGTCTGGTCCAGCCGGCCGCTCGACGCCGACGGGCCGATGACGCTGTGGCTGGTGCCCGCCGACACCGACGGGCTGAGCGTCGCCGGCGGATTCGACGGACTCGGACTGCGCGGCAACTCCTCCAGCCCCGTGACCGCCCGCCAGGCACGCCTGCCGCGCGCGGCGATGCTGGGGGACGACGGCGCCGGCATGGACATCGCCCTGGCGACGGCCCTGCCGGCCTTCCTCGTGCTCAACGCGGCCGCCTCACTGGGCACCATGGAAGCCGTCCTGACCGCCGCCCGGGAACACCTGACCGGCACCCGCCTGGCCCACCTGGGACGCACCCTGGCCGACGACCCCTCCCGCCGCGGCCGGTACGCCGAACTGCGCGTCCGCGCCGACGGCGTGCGCGCCTTCGTCACCGACACCCTCACCGCCCTGGAGACCGACCGCGAGGACGCCACGCTGCGGGTCCTCCAGGTCAAGGCGGTCGCCGCCGAGGCCGCCGCCGAGGTGACCGACGGTGTGATGAAGCTCTGCGGCGGCTCCGCCTTCCGCCGCGACCTGGGCGTCGAACGCCACTTCCGCGACTCGCTCGCGGCCCGGGTCATGGCCCCGACGACCGAGGCGCTCCACGACTTCACCGGCCGGGCGAGCCTCGGACTCCCGCTCTTCGACGCCCCGGACGGATCCGACGGAAGGGCCTGACCGATGACACTGCTGATGGGCGCCGTCGCCTACGACCCCAAGGTCGTCACCATCTGGGAGGGCTTCCGCGCCTGGCTGCGCTCCCAGGGCCTGCCCTTCGACTTCCTGCTGTACTCGCACTACGAGCGCCAGGTCGAGGACCTGCTGGCGGGCCGGCTGCACGCCGCCTGGAACTCCCCGCTGGCCTGGGTCCGCGCCCGGCGGCTGGCACGGACCCGTGGCCGGGAGGTCCGCCCCCTGGTGATGCGCGACACCGACCGGGACCTGACCTCCGTCGTCCTCGCCCGTCACGACGCGCCCGTCACCACGCTCGCCGACCTCAAGGAACGCACGGTGGCCGTCGGCGCCGTCGACTCCCCGCAGGCCACCCTGCTGCCGCTCGCCCTGCTGCGCCGGGCGGGCCTGCGGCCCGGGGAGGACTTCACGGTCCGCCGGTTCGACATCGGCACCGGGCTCCACGGCGACCACGTCGGAGGGGAACGGGAGGCGGTGCGCGCCCTGCTGGCGGGCGAGGCGGACGCCGCCTGCCTGGTGGACGCCAACCACCTGCTGTTCGGCCGGGAGGGGACGCTGCCGCCGGGCGGGACACGGGTGCTGGCGCAGACGGAGCCGTACGACCACTGCGTCATGACGGTCGTCGACACCGCGCCCGCCGACCTCGTCGAGGAGTTCGCCGGGCTGCTGCTGTCCATGTCCTACGCGGACCCCGAGGTGCGCCCGCTGCTGGACCTGGAGGGGCTCACCGCCTGGCGGCCCGGACGCACCGCCGGGTACGCGCAACTGGAGGAGGCCGTCGACGGGGCGGGCTTCTACGACGCGGCCGGGCGGGTCACCGCCGAGGAGTACGCGCCGTGACCGCGTCCGACACCGGGCCCACGCCCCCGGTGCTCCGCCTGGGCGCCCTCGGCTTCGAGCGGGGCGCCCACCTCCTGCTCCGGCGCGCGCTGCGCGACCTGCGTCCCGGCGAGGAGCTGGCGGTGGCCGGGGACGACCCCGCGCTGCCGGTCCACCTCCGCGCCTGGTGCCGCGCACAGGGCCACCGGATGCGCGCCCCGGAACCCGACGAGCACCGGGCCGACGGAGTCCGCGCCCGGGTGGAACGCGGCCGCGGTGACCTCGACCGCTGGGCGGGCGCCGAACGGGCCGGCGGCCCCGGCTCGGGCGGCCTCGCCGCGCGCCCCTCGCCGGCCTGGGGCCTGGCGGCGCGCGGCGCCCTGGTCGAGGGCGGCGGACCGGCCGGTCCCTTCGACCTGATCGACCGCGACCACGTCTGGGCGGACGTGGCGCCCCACCTCTACGCCCGCGCGGCGGCCGAGCAGTGGGACCCGGGCCGGGCGGTCGACTGGGACGCTCCCTTCGGCCTCCCCGACGAGGTGGAGCGGGCCGTCGTCCAGGTGATGACGTACCTGGTGGAGAACGAGCAGGCCGCCCTCGTCGTCCCCGCCCGGCTGCTGGCCCGCATCCATCCGCACTTCCGGGAGGTCCTCCAACTGCTGGCCGTCCAGGCCGCCGACGAGGCCCGGCACATGGAGGTCTTCACCCGCCGCGCCCTGCTGCGGGGCGGCGAGATGGGCACCTCGTCGGCCGGGGGGCGGGAGTCGCTGAACACCCTGCTGACCGAACCGGACTTCTCCCTGGCCTCCTTCCTCCTCTCCGTGCTGGGCGAGGGCAGCTTCCTGAGCCTGCTGGCCTTCCTGGAGCGCCACGCCCCGGACCCGGTCACCCGCCGGATCACCGCCCTGGCCCGTCGGGACGAGGCCCGGCACGTCGCCTTCGGAGTGGCCCACCTCCACCACCGGGGCACGGTCGACCCCGCCCTGCGCGGCAGGCTCCGCGCCGCCGTCGAGCGCCGCCACGACGCCCTCACCGACACCGCCGGCCTCAACCAGGACGTCTTCGACTCCCTCGTCGTCCTGGCCGCCGGCGAGTGGACGCCGGAGGCGATCGCCCGCGGCCACGACGCGGTCATGGGACTCCAGGCCGAGATGGACGAGGGGCGGCAGCGCCGCCTGGTCCACCTCGGCTTCCCCGCCGACGAGGCCGCCGAGCTCTCCGCCCTCCACACCCGCAACTTCATGTGACCCCGGCGGAGGCCGGGACCGCCGCCGGCGCCGCCCGCCGCGGGGGCGAGGGCCTCCCGCGGCCCGGGAGGACGCCCGTCCACCCGGTCGGGGGAACCGGGCGGACGGGCGGGGCTCAGCGCTCGCCGTCCGCCGCGTCGGCGGACCGCGGTGCCGGGTCCACGGGCGGGAGAGCGGTGAGGCGCGGCAGCAGCTGGGCCGTCAGGAGCGTGGACAGCGCCGAGGTGTCGCCGCCCCCGGCGCCGTCGGTGCGCACCACGACCGGCCGGGGCGCGCTGCCGGCCAGGGTCGCGCCGACCTCCAGGCGACGGCGGGCGAGTTCGTACTGGAGGACCGCCCGGTTGTCGCGGTACGCCTGGGCCAGCCGGCGCTGGGCGCGGGCCTCGTTCTCGGCGGCGATCAGACCGCTGCGCCCGCGGGTCTCGATCTCGAACCGCACCCGCTGCGCGTTGGTCTCCTGCTCCTCCAGGAGCTGGGCCACCTCCTCACGCGCCCTGTTCAGGGCGGCCTTCACCTCGACGATGCGCGCGTCGCGCACCTTCTTCGCCCGCTCGATGTCCATCTGGAGGCTGTCGATGCGGCGCTTGCGGGTCAGGCCCCACTCCTGGTCGTACGCGGCGCGCTCCTTGGCGACCCGCTCCCGGGTGGCCAGGTGCTGCTGGTACTGGGCCGGGAGCTGCACGTCCGGGATGTTGCAGCCGGTGATGCGCACCCCGTAGCGGGACAGCTGGCGGTTGAGCAGCTCCTGCATGTCGGCCACGTCCGAGCCTCGCAGGTCGTAGGCCCGTTCGGTCCGCATCTTGCGCGCCCGCTGCCGGATGGCGTCCTGCACCGCGCTGGAGAGCACCAGGTCGAAGTTGCCCGCGCCGATGGTCCGCACGAACAGCACCGCGTCGGTGATGCGGAACTTCAGGAAGAACTCGATCGACCGCAGCGGCACGTTCTCCTGGGTGGGGCAGGCCATCACCGGGGCCGAGTAGGGGATCTCGGTGGCGGTGTCCACGACGAACTCCACCCGCGACCACGGGTGCCACAGGTAGTGGCGGCCGGGGTCCAGGGTGCGGGTGACCGCGCCGTAGCGGGTCAGGACCCCGTTGGTGCCCTGCTCGATCTCCACGATCGAGGAGCGCCACCACCACAGCGCCCCGACCAGCAGGGCGAGGACGCCCAGGACGTAGGAGAGCGCGGCCAGGGAGCCACGGGCGGCGCCGGCCGGCCCGTCGGAGTCGCCCGCGCTCAGCAGGACGCCGGTCAGCAGCGCGAACGCCCCCAGCCACAGCGGCAGCAGCCACCACAGCCGGCGGCGGTGGCGGGGGATGATGACCGGGACCAGGGTCCCCGCCTCGCCGCCGCGCAGCAGTTGGGCGATCTCGTTCCAGGGGGCCACCGCCTCGGAGATGACCGACCTGCGTGCGGTGGACACGGCGCTCACTGCGCGGCCTCCTCGGTGTCGTCGGGCGCTCCGGGCGCTCCGGGTGTTCCGGTGTCGTCGGGTGCTCCGGGCTCCGCGGCCGCCACGCTTCCGGAACCCGCGGTGTTCCCGGCCGGCACGGTCGGCCGGTCCTCCTCCAGCAGGGCGCGGATCTCCTCCTGGCGCTGGTCGATGCGGTCGGAGACCGCCTGCAGCCGGGCGCGGACGGCGGCCATGTCGGCCTCCGTGAACAGCTCCGCGCCGTGCTCGCCGATCATCTCCCGGGCCAGCCGGAGGAAGTCGACCCCGGCCGTGCCGTCGGACTCCTCCGCGCCGCCGACCCGCACCAGCTGCGGCAGGTGGTCCGCCACCTGCTCCAGGGTGTCGAGCATCTGCTGCCGGTAGCGGTACTCCAGGATCTCCGGGGCCTCGGCGGCGGTCACCGCGCGGATGTCCAGGGCCTGTGCCTCCAGCAGCGCGGCGTTGGCCTTCGCCTCCGACTCGGCCTGCACGTAGCGCTGCCGGGCCAGCGCCTGGGCCCGGTTGGTCTCCCGCTCGACGGCGGTGTCCATCTGGGCCTGGTACTGGGCGATCTCCGCCTGGATCGCGGAGAACGTCTCCTGGAGGGTGGCCAGCTCCTTGGTGAGGTCGCCCTCGTCCTGCTCCTTACGGAGCTGGAGCGCGTACTCGTGGGTGTAGGCCTCCTTGGCGACCCGCACCATCTCCGGGGCGGCCAGGTCCATGCGGTAGTTGCGGTCGGCGGGCTCGGCGTGCGTGATGTTGGCGTTGGTCAGCTCCACCGCCGGCTGGAACTGCTGGTTGAGCTGTTCCAGGAGCCGGCCGGTGTCCTCGCCGACCATGTCGTAGATGCCGGCGGCCTCCTGCTCGTAGATCAGGCTGCGGATGGTCTCGCTGACCGCGTTGCTCAGCTTCTCCTCGAAGCCGCGGACCGCGCCGAGGGTGTAGACGAACTCCACCGGGTCGTTGATCCGGAACTGGATGAACAGGTCGATCGAGGCCTTCACCCCGCTGCGGGTGGGGGCCTCGCGCACCGGCGCGTTGAACGGGTACTCGCGGGTGGTGTTGAGGATGTACGACACCCGCTTCCACGGGTTCAGCAGGATCACCCGACCGGGGCCGACCACCTGCTCCAGCTTCCCGAAGCGGGTGATCAACGCCTGGCAGCCGTCCGGCACCATCACCATGCCCTGCCGCCACCAGACGAAGGCCACGGCCAGCACCGCCAGCACCCAGTAGTGGAGGCCGAAGAAGGGGTTGGTCAGCGCGCCGCCGCCGATGGCGGACACCACCGAGGAGCCCACCACGCCCACCACGAGCAGCGTGAGCACCGGGAGCATGCTCAGCAGGGAGCGCCCGCGCGGGAGCACCATCGGGCAGATGACGTGCACCGACTCGCCGCCCTCGCGCCGCTGCTCGCTGCGGTTGAGCGCCTCCCCGGCCTCCACCAGCGGAACGGCCCGCTGCGTCATGACGGTGGCGATGGAGCCGCCCTGCTCCCGTGCCGCGGGGAAGTCGGCGGGGTCCATGCCGTCCTGTTGGGAAGGGGCGCCCTGCCGGGAGGTGTCGTCCCCGCCGCCCCCGCCCTCGCCGGGGGGTTCCGGGCCCCTCCCGACGCGCCGGCGCAACTCCTCCTCGGCCATGGCCCGAGGATTCGCCCCTCCGGCGACCGTCTGTGCGATTCTGCGCATCTCCTGGGATCGTGCCACGTCTGCCCTTCGCCGTCGTCGGTCGCGGTCGTGTCGTACGGGTGCTCCGTTTCATCTCACAGCATGCGGCACGGTGGGGGCGAGGCCAGTAGGCCGATCGTGACCCGCGCGGAACCTTCGGCTTCCCCGGCCCGTACGGAACGTACCGACAGGCGACCCGGCCCCGACCCCGGGCCTCCCGCGACAAGGCCGGGCCGTGTCGACGAGTGCGGCCTGCTGGTTTTCGTCTCCGAGGGGGACTTCAACAAAGCCGGCGCCAAGCTGGAAGCGAGACCGGAGTGCGAGGGGGAATGGAACACCGGAGTTCCCGGCAACCCCACGGAAGAGGACGCCCGCCGGCCCGGAATCCGGACGGGCCGCAGTGACTCGCCCAACCAGTGGAAGTACGACGGCGACACGAAGTTCGACCTGTGGTCGCTGGCGCCGAAGCTGCCCGATGTCGCCAATGGTGACCAGATCGCCACGGGCCTGTTCACGCCGGTCCTCGAGTTCACGATCCCCGGCTATTCCCAGGTCATACCGGCCGAGGGCGAGCAGGGGGAGGTCCGCTTCGACAGCGCCGCCTACAACAAGCGCGCTCAGCTGGGGTCGGTTTTTCCCGACGCCACACCCGCCCTGCGCTACGACCGCAGCGACACGAGCGATCCCTCTGCTCCCGTGGAGCCGTACCTCGGGGTGGCCGCGGTCGCGGACCACATCGGCGACGCTCTCGAAGACCCGGGCAGCACCTACCCGACGAAGAGCGACAAGAACCTGTCCGGTGGGAATTCCTTGAACCCGATGCACCGCCTCGCAAAATCGGCCGGAGCGGACGAGTTGAGCCGCTACAACGCCAACAGCAGGGCTAAAGATTCCGCCTGCGGCAGTCCTGCCATGCCGGGCAAGCCCGGACCGGATGAGAAACTCGACTGCGACGAGTTCCCCATGGCCTCTACCTATGAGGGTGCGGCGCGCGCGACCCACGAAGGGGACCAGTACGCGAATGGATTCTCCGTTCGCTACATCGACTGGGTTGAAAACCGAGAAGCTGGGCGCCGCCTCGACAGCTGGTACGACAACGACCGGATCCTGAACCACGACCCCTTCGTGATCGTCATCGGCGACTGACCGGGACGGATTTTCGGAAGTGGTCAAGCTGCGGGGTTGGCTCATCATGCCGGCCCCGCGGTCCTTTCACCCGGAATTGGTGCAGGCGGCTATGCGCCAGATCTGCACGAGGCAGTATTGCTCTTTGCCGGCCAATTCCTTTTCTTGTCCTGGCGGGACTTGCAACGTGCGCGCCCCTCCGATCGGCGAAATGAAAGGACCCCTCTCGCCATTGAACATCCACTGCCACCGCATCTTGTACAGGCCGGGTGAGGGGATAATCAGAGGGATCTCTTGCACCCCGCCGTCAATGGTGTAAATCCCAAGGTCTCCTCCAGGGATTTCCACTTCCACTTCTTCCCGACCGAACCAGCGAGCGTCTTTTTCGGGAGGAAGGGTGGACCAGCTCTCCAAGCGGACGACCGCCTCAATGACCTGGGATGGCACCTGCAGGTAAACCAGACCGGGGGCGGAGAGCAGCCAATGTGCATCATCCGGATCCAGTCCATACGCATCGACAGCCGTATCAACCAGCCCGAACAGACGGTAACTTGGGATGACTACGGTTTCGAATACGTCCAGCAGCCTACTCAAGGGTCACCTCGCGCGTCATCGGTTGAGCTTCGATTTCCGTTTGTTCCCGGGGGACCTCCGGGGCCTTTCACACCAGCTGATCCGAAACTGCCATCGGCCAGGTCACGGTAGATGCGGCCCCTCTTCCGAGCCCGAGTCCCTCTGATCCACCACAAGGCGTGCCGTGGGCGGATCCAGTGACAGACACGTCCGATCCGGCCAGTACGCCTCGTCGACCAGACCGAACATGCCATCCCCGATGTACACGCTCTGCTGCATGGCAGTCGACACCTGTGCCGCGTCCCCTCTCGCCAACATGGCGGCTCGGCTTCCGGTCCCGGACACGGCTCATGCGGCTGTAACGGCGGCGCCCCGCGCGGAGGGTGAGATCGGTGCCGTCACGCGATCGCTTTACGATATTACGCTCCGTGAGGAACTCTTTCGCTCGGATTCAGGGCGCGAGGACGGTCAGCCGCAGCAGCGCGGCCGGCGACTTTCGGTCTCCGTCCGTCCCACGCCGGGGCGGGGAAGGGCGCGGCGTCGCTCGTCTCGGTGCCCTCTTCACCCGGTCGGAGCCGGTCTCGTGTCCCGCAGTAGCGTAAGCACCCGGTAGCGGACCGTGGACCGAACGGTGAAGGAGAGCGGTGCGCGACGTGCGCGAGAAGCAGCCCAGAGCGCTGGCGTACCTGTGGATGGACGCCAATCCCGATCACCCCGAGGCGAAGATGGACTACAGCGTGCGGGATGAGATCAGTGCCGCGGCTTACGACGGGAACAACCGCGCCAAGGGCTTGGCGGGGCAGCAGTGATGCGTCGGCCACCGCGTCACCGGCTCACCGGCTGTCTCCTCGCGGCATCGGTGCTCGCCACCGTGACAGCCTGCTCGGAGTCTCAGGACTACCCGGTCCCGCAGGAGGTCTGCGGGACCGCCGTCGAGGGTTCTCCGACTGTTCCGCTGCTGCCGCCGGGGGAGTCGATCGACGAGGAGTACCGTGTTCGGGAGGCGGGCAGCGAGACCTGCTGGATAACGGTGGACCGGCGACGGGTCATGATCCTGTGCAAGGACCGTCATCCCGACGAGGTCGATCCGCTGAAGCTCGCACACGGTGTCGTGCATCAGCTGGCCAACCCCGAAGCGGTGGATCCCGGGGACCGTGCGGCACTCGGCGACCTCTACCAGGACCTCAGCGAACACGCCCGCAAGACCTACGCCCTGCCCCACCAACCGTTCACGGGGTCAGGGGCGTGAGCCCGCCGCGTGGGCGGTGAGGGCCGACCAGGCGGCAGGGGCACGGACAACGGCCGCCGCTGCGTGTCCTCGGAATCCCGGACGAGGACCGTCGCAGGCCGTACCGTCACCTCGACGCTGTAGCCGCTCTTGAACCAGTGCGGTTCAGTGAGCCTCCACCAACTTGAAGGCGCAGGTCGAAGGGCTGGTGTGACCCGTACTCGGGGGACTCGCTCTGGTCGTGGGCGGCAGTCCGCGGAGAAGATCGTTCGTCAGGAACCGCTCTCCTTGGAGCTCGTGACGCGATCACGATCCGGTCTTCTCGAGGCGTGTGGAGCGGACGAGGCCGCAAGTCAACGAGAGGAAGGCATCGTGGAGTTCGATACGTTGTTCCCAGCGGACCGCGAGGCGTTTGAACCGGTGGAGCAGGGCGAAGGTCTGCTCGGCGGCTAGCGGAGCTTGCCTGGGCCCTTGGTGTTCGGGGAGTCCTTGCGGGAGATCAGCGCCTGGATGCAGCGGCGTCGCAGCTCACGCGCACACCCTTCGAGTCGTACGCCTTGTCGCGGTTCGTCGGCCGTGCGCGCCCCGAAGGCACGATGTTCTTCGGGGCGCGCGGCAGGGGTTCGGGTTCAGGCGTTGTAGCCGCCGTGGGCGTCCAGCACCGCGCCCGTGACGTACGACGCGGCGGGGCTCGCCAGGAAGGCGATCGCCGCGGCGATTTCGTCGGGGTGCCCCATGCGTTGCAGAGACAGCGAGCTGACCAGGGCATTGAGGGTCTCGGGGTCCGGCGGTTGCATGCCGCCCTCCATCAGTCCGGCCTCCACGACGTTGGCCGTGATGTTCCGGGGCCCGAGGTCGCGTGCGACGCCCATGGTGTACCTCTCGATCCCGGACTTGGTCGCCGCGTAGTCGGCAAGGCCGGGGGCGCCGACCCGGGAGCCCAGTCCGGAACTCACCGTGATGATGCGGCCGCCCTCGCGCAGCACTCGGGAGGCGGCCCGGATGACGGCGATCACGCCGAGGTAGTTGGTGGCGTGCATCCGGTCCAGTGCGGCGGTGTCGGCGTCCGGGTCGTCCACCGTGCCGGCCACGGAGATCGCCGCGTTGTTGACGAGGATGTCCAGGCCGCCGAAGTGCGCGACCACGTCGTCGATCAGCGCCGGCGCCCGGCTCGTGTCTGCCTGGTCGGACTGGAAGGCGACGGCCTTGGCTCCCTTGCCGTGCACCTCGTCGACGACGGCCTGCGCCTGCTTCTCGGAGCTGACGTAGGTGAAGGCGACGTCGGCACCCTGCTCGGCCAGCAGCCGTACGGTCGCGGCTCCCAGTCCGCGCGACCCCCCGGTGACCAAGGCGACCTTGCCCATGAGTGGCTTGCTCATTCTTCTCACCTCGTTGATCGACCCTTCCCGACAGTCGCAACTCTAATTGTTACGACAGGGTGTTGCAACCTTCACTGTTACGACTGCACTGTCGTAACATAAAGCGTTGCGGCCGAGAGGAGGGCTTCATGAGTGCCAACAGCAGGTTGACCATTGCCGCCCACGCGCTGGCCTGGATCGGTCTCTATCAGCGCCAGGGTCATGAGGTCGCCACCTCCGAGCAGATCGCGACCAGCGCGAACACCAACCCCGTGGTGATCAGGCGGCTGCTCGGCGAGCTGCGCAGGGCCGGGCTCGTGGAGTCCCGGCGGGGCGTGGGCGCGGGCTGGTCGCTGGCGCGCGAGCTGGAGTCGATAACCCTGCTCGACGTGTACGAGGCAGTGGAACCCGGCCCGCTGTTCGCGATGCACCGCACCACCCCGGACCAGGGATGCGTGGTGGGTTACGGCATCCAGCCGGCGATGCAGAGCATCTACGAGGGCATCGAGGAGACCCTGAGGCACGAGCTGGCCCGCGTCACGCTCGAGAACGTACTCCGGGACGTACTCGCGGCACCTCGCTAGCCTCCCCGTTACGCCTTGACATCACCAAGATCCCCATCGATGCCCAAGCCAGTGAATAGCCTGGCAAGACGAGCTCGCCTTTGTCGCGCCGGTGCCCGGGCAGGTGGGCGGACGTGCGGTGATGCTGATCCCGCACCGCACCTCAGGCGTGGAGGAGACCACCCTTCCGCCGGACTGCCAGCGCATTCTCGCGCCGTGCGGCAGGCCGCCGGTCCGGTCAAGGCCCGGCAGATCGGCGACGCGCTGGGAATCGACGTCAGCGTGCGGGCCGCGCTGCGCGGGAAGCTGGTCAGACTCGTCGGTCGCGGCCGGCTCCGCAAACCACCCGACGGCCGGTTCATCACGCGCCCGTGACCTGAGCCTGCAGCAGCGCGGCGCGGGCGTAACCGGAGTGCCCCCAGCGGCCGTTGGAATTGTGTGACGAAAACCAAAAAGCACGGCGAGGATGCCTGCCCGCTTGTCCACCAGTGCCGTCTGCCGCCGTCCTCGCGCACCGTCAACCACCTCGCCGAGCTGCTGCGACGTCATCTGAAAGTGATCCGGTCCAGGTGGCGGATCCTGCCGCCCGGGAAGATCGCGGTGATCGTCCCGGCCGTGCTGCGCCACGATCAGCGCCTGGCGGACCTCGGCTTCCGCGGCCTGGACGGCGACGTACGCGATCCCGTGATCGTCCCCGGCTTCCACGCCGGCCGCACCCACAAGCTCACCCCCGGCCAGAAGACCGCCAACGGCGTCATCGTCTCCACCGGCACACTGGAACCCGGCATCGACGTCGGCGACCCGGACCGGGTGATCCGGATCGACGCGCCGTCCTCCGTCGCCTCCTTCCTGCTGGGCGCGGCCGGACTGCTGCTGTGGTCGTGAGGCCGGGTGGAGTCGGTCGCCGCGCCGCCCCGGTTCACCGTCCCGGACGGGCGCGGGGAGATCGGCCGCACCGGCCCCGGTCCGCTCGCCGAACGCGCCGACGGGCCGCGCCGCCTGCTGCCGGCCGGGCGGAGCCGGCAGGTCACCCACATCGACCGGCGGCGCAGGCGCTGCTTCGTCGAGCCGGTGGACGGCGGCGGCAGGGCCAAGTGGGCCTGGACCGGGCACCGGGCCCGTGATGCGCGGCCGATGCGGCCGTGGTGCGGACGGATAACGGCGGCGATACCCGCCTCCCGGAAGCTCGTCCCAGTGGCGACGCACGAGTCCGACGAGCGGAGGCGACGATGGCGCTGGACGACGCGCGTACGAACGGCATTGTGGTGCAGAAGTACGGCGGCAGTTCGCTGGCCACCGCCGAGCAGGTCCGGTCGATCGCCCGGCGGGTCGCCGCCGTCGCCAGGTCCGGCCGCCGCGTGGCCCTGGTCGTGTCGGCCCGGGGCGGGACCACCGACGCACTGATCCGTCAGGCCGGGGAGTTCTCCCCCGCGCCCCGGGGGCGCGAACTGGACCAGTTGCTGGCCACCGGCGAGACCGCCTCCGCGTCCCTGATGGCCCTGGCCCTCCAGCACGCCGGAGTCCCCGCCACCGCGCTGGCCGGCGCGCAGACCGGCATCCTCGCCACGGGCCCGCACGGCTCGGGGATCATCGTGGCGATCGACACCGAACGCGCCGTGGAGCTGCTGGACGCCGGTCATGTCGTGGTGATCGCGGGGTTCCAGGGCGTCACCGCCGAGGGTGACGTCATCACGCTGGGCCGCGGCGGCTCCGACACGACGGCGGTCGCCGTCGCCGCCGAGCTCGGAGCCGCGGCCTGCGAGATCTACAGCGACGTGCCGGGCGTGCTCACCGCGGACCCGCGGGTCGTCCCCACCGCCCGGCTGCTGCCCTCCATCGACCTCGACGTCATGGCCGAGATGGCGTTCGCCGGCGCCCGGGTCATGCACTCCCGGGCGGTCGAACTCGCCGCCCTCCACGGGATCGGCATCCACGTGGGCCACTCGGCCACCTCGCGGATCGGTACCCACATCCACAAGAGAGACGGAGACGCCATGCTCGAGACCCAGACCGCCGTCACGGCGGTCGTGCACGACCGGGACGTCGCGCGGGTCACCCTTCGAACCGACCGTGTCCGGGAACACCCCGCGCTGGCGGTCTTCCAACTGCTCGCACGGGAGGCCATTCCGGCCGACATGACCACCGTCTCGGAGCAGTCCGGCGGGGGCCTGTCCATCGAGCTGACGGTCCACGACACGTACACCTCGGCGGTCCGGCGGTCGCTCTCGGAGCTCGCCTCCCCCTCCGGACGGGGCGGCGTGGACGTCGACGAGGGCGTGGCCAAGGTCTCGATCGTCGGCAAGGGACTGCTGAGCCGCCCCGAGTACGCGGCCCGGATGCTCTCCCGTCTCACCGAGTCCGGCATCCGCGCCGGCTCGCTGTCCACCTCCCAGACGAGGATCTCGGTCACCGTGCCCCGGGGCGAGGAGGAGCAGGCCGTGCGGCTGCTCCACACCGAGTTCGGGCTCGACGCCCCGGAGGGCGCGGATCCCGTCCCGATGGCCTCGCACCCGTGACCACCGACTCCCTTCCCACCCCACGGGGGCATTGATGATCACCAACACGTCCTTCGCCAGAAGGCTGAGGCTTCACCGGCTCCACCGTCACGATCCCGACCGCCTGTTCGTCGTCCCGCTCGACCACTCCGTCACCGACGGCCCCGTGACCGGCGGGAGGCACCTGGGGGAGCTGGTCGGGCAGCTCGCCTCGCACCACGTCGACGCCGTCGTCCTCCACAAGGGGTCGCTGCGCCTGGTCGACCCGGAGTGGTTCACCCGCACCTCGCTGATCGTGCACCTGAGCGCGAGCACCGTCCACGCGTCCGACCCCAACGCCAAGTACCTGGTGGCCGGCGTCGAGGAGGGGCTGCGGTTGGGCGCCGACGCGGTCAGCGTGCACGTCAACCTCGGCTCCGCCGAGGAGCAGCGGCAGATAGCGGACATGGCGGCCGTCGCCGAGGCGTGCGACCGCTGGAACGTCCCGCTGATGGCGATGATGTACCCCCGCGGCCCCCGGATCGGCAACCCCCGGGACCCCGCCCTCGTCGCCCACGCCGTCCAGCTCGCCGCCGACCTCGGAGCCGACCTGGTCAAGACGCCGTACGTCGGTTCCGTGGCCGAGATGAGGGCCATCACCGAAACGGCCCCGGTCCCCGTGCTCGTGGTCGGCGGACCGCGTGCCAGGGACGAGGCGGCGACCCTCGCGTACGTCGAGGAGGCGCTCAGCGCCGGCGCGGCCGGGGTCGCCATGGGGCGCAACGTCTTCCAGGCGCCCGACCCCGGAGCCATGGCGGACAAGCTCTCCGACCTCATCCACGGCAGGAAGGAGATGCCCGCCGTACCGGCCGCCAAAGGAGCCGTCGCCTGACCGCGGCGACGACACCGCGCACCGATTCCCGTACCGCACCGCATTCCGCAACGACACGAGGAGTACGTACGTGAAGCTCAGCTGGCTCGACATCCGTTCCCTCGGCGAGGCCCGCGACGCCATCGTCCAGGAGGCCCTGCACCACCGTGTGGAGGCGCTCGTCTCCGACGACCCGGCGGACCTGGCCGACCTGCCCCCGACCGTGACGAAGGTGCTCTTCCCCCAGGGCAAGCCGCTGCCGGAGGAGTTCGGGGACGCCACGGTCGTCATCGTCGACCCCGAGAAGCACGGCGTCACCCCCGCGGAACTGGCGATCCGCCACCCGGAGATCGAGTTCGGCCGGTTCGTCGAGATCGTCGACGCGCCGACCCTGGAGGAGGCCTGCGACTCGGCGCGCACCGAGAAGTGGAGCCTGCTGCTCTTCCGCGACCCGACCAAGATCCCCCTGGAGATCGTGATCGCCGCCGCGGCACGGGCCAAGGGCTCGCTCGTCACCGTCGCGCAGGACGTCGAGGAGGCCGAGATCATCTTCGGTGTCCTGGAGCACGGGTCGGACGGCGTGATGATGGCCCCCAAGGCGGTCGGGGAAACCGCGGCCCTCAAGCGGGCCGCCGAGGCCGACGTGCCCAACCTCAACCTCGTCGAACTGCGCGTCGTGGAGACCTCCCACATCGGCATGGGCGAGCGTGCCTGCGTGGACACCTGCACCCACTTCCGCGAGGACGAGGGGATCCTGGTCGGGTCGCACTCCAAGGGCATGATCCTGTGCGTCAGCGAGACCCACCCGCTGCCGTACATGCCCACCCGCCCGTTCCGGGTCAACGCCGGCGCCATCCACTCGTACACGCTGGGCAAGGACGAGCGCACCAACTACCTGAGCGAGCTGAAGGCGGGCAGCAAGGTGACCGCCGTGGACGTCAAGGGCAACACCCGACTGGTGACGGTGGGCCGGGTGAAGATCGAGTCCCGGCCGCTGATCTCCATCGACGCCGAGTCCCCCGACGGGCGGCGCGTCAACCTGATCCTCCAGGACGACTGGCACGTGAGGGTGCTGGGCCCCGGCGGCACCGTGCTCAACAGCACCGAGCTCAAGCCGGGCGACACGGTCCTCGGCTACCTCCCGAGCGAGGACCGCCACGTCGGCTACCCGATCGACGAGTTCTGCCTGGAGAAGTAGGGACCACCGAGCCGAGGGGCCCCCTCGGCCTCCGCGGCCGGCCGTGCCGCCCCCACCTCCCGGGCGGCACGGCCGGCCGCGTTCACGTGGACGCGCCGGGACGGGAGCGCGGCACCGCCAGCAGGACCGTGACGGCCCCCACCAGACCGGCCAGCGCGAAGACGGCGAAGCCCCACTCCTCACGCCCCCGGCTCACCAGGACGCCGCCCAGCCACGGACTGACCACGGCGCCCAGCCGGCCGATCCCCGTGACCCAGCCGATGCCGGGCGCCCGCAGCGCGGGCGGGTACAGCCGCCCGGCCGCCGCGTACACCATGGTGCCGGCGCTGAACAGCCAGACCCCGGCGAGCGCGATGACGCAGTAGGCCACAGCCAACGGCGGCCGGGTGCCGAGCAGCAGCATCGACACGGCGGTCAGCGCGAACCACACACCGGCCACCGGAGCCGCGCCGAACCGCCCGGCCACCTTTCCGGCGACCAACATGCCCACGATCCCCCCGGCGTTGACGACCATGAGCAGGCCCACGGAGGAGTCGAGGCCGTAGCCGGAGGACCGCATCAGCTGCGGCAGCCAGGTGCTCACGCCGTAGACGAGCATCAACCCGCAGAAGGAGGCGACCCACAGCAGCAGGGTCGTTCGGCGCCGGCCCGCGTCGACCAGGTCCGCCACGGCCCTCAGCCGTCCGGACACGCCGCCGGTGGGGGTGTCGGCGGCCTCGGGGAGCGGCAGACCGTACCGCTCGGCGGTGTCCGCCGCGCGGTCGGCGTGCCCCCGGGAGTACAGCACGGCCGGGGACTCCGGCATCCGGAGCAGGAGCAGGAGCACGGCCGGGACGGCCGGCAGGACGCCCGCGGCGAAGGCCCAGCGCCACCCGTGGGAGGGGGCCACGGCCAGGCCGATGCCCGTCGCGGTCATGCCGCCCGCGTGGTAGGCCGTCATCAGCACGCCGGTGGCCAGGGCCACCCGCCCGGCCGGCGCGAACTCCGCGACCACGGCGAGGCAGGTCGGCAGCAGCCCGCCCAGGCCGAGCCCGGCGAGGAAGCGTCCGGCGCCGAAGGACACGGGATCGCCGGCCAGGGCGCAGACCCCGGATCCCACGGAGAAGACCACGACGCAGGAGACCGTCATCGGGCGCCGGCCGAACCAGTCCATGGTGTTGCCGGCGCCCAGCGCGCCCAGCAGCATGCCGAAGGTGGTCCAACTGCCGATGGTTCCGGCCGTGGCGGGGTCGAGGCCGAACCCGGTGTCGTCGAGCATGTACGGCATGACGGCCCCGTACACCATGACGTCGAAGCCGTCGAAGAAGACCGCCGTCCAGCACAGGGCGAGCACGGGCGCCGCGGCGCCCAGCCCCTGGGGCGGGCGCGCGGCCCGTGGGCCGCGCGGACGTGTCACGGAGAGCACTGCGACCTCCGGGGGGAAGAGGGGACGGGGAGGGAGGAGCGGGCCGCGTCCCGAGGCGGGCGCCGAGGGGCTCCGCCCGGCACACCGCCTCGCGAACGCGCAAGGCGCCGGGCAGCGGAGGATCCACTGCCCGGCGCCGGGTGGAGGTCACTTGTCGTAGCGGTACCACTTGGTGTGGTCGATCAGCTTCGCGGGGGTCAGGGTGTGCCACGGGCCCAGCGGGGTGTGCAGGTCGGGCACGTCCTGGGTGTCCGTCAGGGGCAGGTAGTGCGGCACGTCGGGGTGGCGCTCCTGCCACAGGGCCCAGCACCGGTCGATCATGCAGTGGTTGAGGAAGAACACCGGGTCGTTGGGCGAGCCGATGTACATCATGTGGCCGCCCACCCAGACGTGGCCGGCCCCGTGCAGCTTGCCGAGCTTCTCCTCCCAGGGGAACTTGACGTACCCCTCCAGGTGGTTGCGGAAGCTCTCGAACGGCGGCTCGCCGCCCGAGGTGTGGTTCCACGGCGGGCAGTCGTAGACGGGGAGGGCGAGCGTGTCGTCCAGCTCCTTGGACGTGGGGAGCCGGTCGGTGAGCGTGCCCATGTCGCGCACCAGGAAGTCGCGGTCGTCGTGGGTGTAGTTGCCGTTGAGGGCGGGGTTCTCGTCACCGACCGGGACGACGCTGATGTCGAGGACCCAGCCGTTGTCACGGGCGAAGGGGCCGGTCATCACCCGGCGGTCGCCGGGCCGCCCGTTGCCTCCCATGAACTCCTCGTCCCACAGGGGGGAGTCCTCGCCCTGGTCCACGGTCCAGTCCCAGTACGGCAGGGTGACGCGGGGATCGACCTTCTGCAGCTCCCGCTCGAACCGCAGCAGGTACTGGCGGTGCCAGGGCAGGAAGCCGGGGTTGACGTGCCCGAGCCGCTTGCCGGTCTCCTTGTCGAGGTAGTCCATGGAGTTGACGCGGATGTGCAGCGCGACGAACCGGTCGTAGATCCCTCTGCGCTTGATCTCCAGGACCGCGTTGACGAAGCGGCGCTTCTCCTCGCGGGTCATGTCCAGGTGGTTCTTGCGGATGTGCACCATGGTGGGCTCCGTTCGTGGGGCGGGTCAGACGACGGTGACGTGGGAACCGTGGGCGCTGGGCAGCAGGGCGGCCCCGCGCAGCTCGTCGACCGCCCGCCGTGCGGCGACCAGGGGAGTGGGGGCCATCTCGTAGTGGCACATCGAGCTGAGGTAGGCGTCGTCCGCGAACTTCATCAGGTGCAGCGGACGGTCGTCGATGAAGACGCCGCCTCCGGCGGCCGCGGCGGCGATCCGTATCGTCCGCCCCTTGTACCGCTCCGTGTACTCGGTGTCCTCGGCGTTGTCGGTGCCGGCGGCGCGGGCCCGCGCCGCCGCCGGGTCCGCGGACAGGGCGCCGGTGGCGAGCGGCACGCCCGCCGCGGCGGCGGCCAGCGTCGTGCCGGCCGCCAGCTTGACCACGTCTCGCCTGTTCACGTCCATGGAAAGGGGTCCCTTCTGATCGGTGACGGTGGAGGGAACGGTGGAGGAAACGAGGAGCGGGAGGACGCCTTTCGGGGTCAGTCCCGGACCACGACTCCCTTGGGCTCCAGCAGGAACTGGGTGTAGTTGTCGTCGTGCGGGATGCCGGGGACGGCGGTCCAGGGCAGCACGGTGCCGCGCGTCACCTTGCGCACGCTCGGCTCGCGCACGGCCGCGTCGACCAGGTCCTCGCGGTCCGTCAGGAGGTTCAGGACGAGCGAGTCGCGCAGGGGGGCCACCCCGTCGGCCTCGGACCACGGCGCGACGACGACGAACGGGAAGGGCAGTTCGGTGCCGACCGCCGGGTGGTCCGGCCGGTTCGCCGAGAGGACCACCGGCCGCAGCAGGAAGGAGCCGTCCGCCAGTTCGACCACCGACTCGCCCGGGTCGAACCGGGCGCTGTGGTCGGTCAGCTCGGCGCGGAGCGCGACGACCTGCCGGCGTATCCGCTCCGCCCGCTCCCGGTCGGCGACGAGCAGGGTGGCCTGCTCGTCCGTGGCGGGGAGGGAGGGCAGGCGGCCCAGCCGCTCGGCGAGCCGGTCCGCCACCTCGCCGACCGGACGGGAGGTGAGCACGGCGGACAGGTTGGTGCACCGGGTGCCGCCGTCGAAGGAGGCGGACACCGCCAGGTGCTCCACCACGGCGTCGTCGGGGTCGGCGTCGAGCAGGGCCTTGGTGCGCCCGGGGCCGCGCACCGCGACCGACTCGTGGCCCTGCCACCGCCGCACCGCGCTGTCGCCGCCGTAGACGATGCCGCGGTCGGCCTCGCGCAGCAGGAACTCGCCGGTCCGGTGCGAACAGGGCAGGTAGGCCACCTTCTCCGGCGGCAGTCCGGCGGCCAACAGGGCCCGCATCAGCCGCCTGGCGGTGAAGGGGTCCCGACTGCCGGGCCTGACCAGCACGCTGTACCCGTGGAAGAGGGCCTGCGCCCAGGCCACGTTGGGCACCGGGTGGTTGCTGGCCATCACGGCGGTGAAGGTCCGGCCCCGGGGCACCCAGCGGGTGTCGAAGCCCGGACCGAAACCCGTGCTCGGCAGTTCGGCCGCCGTCGTCTGGGGAAGCTCCGCCAACTCGGTGACGAGGTCCTCCACCGCCTGTGCCACCGCCGCCGCCGTGAGCCCGGTGGCCCGCGAGACGCGCGCCGCGTACTCCCGGGGGTCCTCGTCGTCGAGGACCTCCTCGGCGAACAGGCGGGCCGCCTCGGCGAAGACGCCGGCTCCGGGACTTCGGCCGTCGGCGTGCCGCCGGATCTCCCCGAGCGCCGACAGGGCCAGCAGGTGGGGCGCGAGACCGACGTCGGCCAGGTCGCCGCCGAGGACGCTCGGCAGCCGGGAGCGGTCGGCGCTGTGCACGGTCCGGCCGCAGACGTACGGGTCGACGGTGACGAGGGTCGCGACGTCGCTCATCAGTAGACCCCCTCGATGACGCGCACGTCGCCGATCTCCCGGTACGTCTGGACGTCCGCGAGGCCGTCGACGGGCGAGCCGGGGCGCGGCTCGACCCGTATCGCGCTGTCCCGCTCCAGGATGTTGGGCAGGAACATCTCCTCGGTCACCAGGTGCAGCCGCACCCGGCCGCGTTCGCCGTACCCGACCCGCCGCCCCTCGCCGTCCACGAGCTCCAGCCGGGTGGTGGCCGGGAACGGTTCGAACACGCAGGGGTGGGGGTCGCCGGGCGCGGCCGGCCGTTGGGGGGCCACGCCCATCAGGCTGTTGCCGTAGATGCCCACCACCGCCGCGTCGGGGAAGAACACCTCGTCGATCTGGCGGAGGCTCTCCGTGCTGATGGACGTGCCCGCCCAGATCACGGCCCGGACCTTGGCGCGCACCATCTCGTAGAGCTCGCCGCGGGCGCAGAGGGCCTCCAACAGCGGGGGAGTGATGTTGAGGACGGCGACGTCCTGGGTGCGGAGGATCGTTTCGGCCTGGTCCAGCAGGTGCTGGACGTACTCGTCGGCGTCGTCCTCGCGCCCCTCGGCCAACAGGCGCTTGACCCAGCGCGGGTCCAGGTCGACGGTGTAGAAGACGCCCCCGCCGAGCGCGGCGTAGCGCGCGACGTCGAAACCGATGACGTGCGGGCCACTGGGGCCCAGGTGCAGCCAGTTGCCGCCCTCCGGCACCCCGGACTCGACGAGCCGGCGCCGGGCCCACTCCAGCATGTGCGACCGGTAGCCGCTGTCCACGATGCGCTTGGGCGATCCCGTGGTGCCGCCCGAGTCGTAGACCCGGAAGGACCGGTCCGCCAGGCCCCGGGGGATCAGGTCTTGGGCCGGCACCGTGCGCAGCTCGGCACTGACGTCGGGGAACCGGGTGAGGTCGTCGATCCCCTGGACGTCGGCGATGGGGTCGAAGCCGAGCGTCCCACGCTTCCCCAGCCAGAAGGGCGAGCCCGTGTCCTCCCCGAAGTGCCAGGCCGTCAACTTGCGTATGTGAGCGTCGAACTCGGTGTCCGCGACAGGTGTCATGGCTTCTCGTGGCCTCTCTCAACGCGTGCGGGAGCCGGCCCGCCCATCGTCGGGCCGGTGGCTATCACCGCCGTATCGCCGGTGTTTCGCGGACCGGGGCCGACGACGGCCCGTTCGTCCGCTCGCCCGCCGGGGGAGCCCACCACGCGACCGAGGCCACGGCCCCGGGGGTGGGGGCCGTGGCCTCGGCGTACCGGACCGGGCGCGGGGCTAGCGGTCGCGCCGGTCGAGGGTGAGGGCGAGCGGGACGGCCAGGAGCGGGAAGACCGCGACGGCCCCCACCACGCCCGTCAGGGACACGGACTTCACCAGGGCCCCCGCGGCGGCGCTGCCCACGCCGCCCCCGACGAAGAAGGCCAGGTTCAGCAGGCCCATGGCGCCGCCTCGCAGCGCCGGTTCGATGCGGGTGGACATCAGCCCGGTCGTGACGACCTGGGTGACGGCGAAGGCGGCGAAACCGAGGGAGGCTCCGACGACGGGCAGGAAGGCCGCCTCCGCGAGCAGGGAGCCGGCGAGCGCCACGGCCGTGGCGCCGGCGATCACGGACAGCAGCCTGCCGCCGCTCCCGGCGAGTCGCCCGGCGAAGCGGGAGAGCACCGCGCCGACCACGGCACCGGGCAGCAGCCAGGCGCCGACGGCCAGGACGCTCCAGCCGTGCTCGCGGACCAGGACCTGCGGCACCGCGTACATCGCGCCGAACAGGCCCGCGTACACCCCGACGCCGGTGGCGGCGGCGCGCAGGAAGGTGCTGTCCGTGACCAGCCCGCGGGGCACGAACGAGGACTCCGAGGAACGGACGCGCAGCACCAGGCCGGCGCCGGCCAGCACCAGGGCGGCACCGAGCGCGACCACGACGGGGGCGGACAGGCTGAGGGCGGAGACCTGGAGCAGGAGCAGGAACGACATCGCCGCGACGGTGAGCAGGACGGCACCCGGCAGGTCCAGCGGCCGGCCGGAGCCGCGCCGGGCCGCGGCCGGGCGCAGGCACAGCGGGACGGCGAGCAGGGAGAGCGCCGGCAGGACGAGGGTGATGCGCCAGGTGACCCACTGGGTGAACACCCCGCCCGCGAGGGTGGCGCTCGCGGAGAAGACCGCCATGGTCGCGCCGAACCCGGCCAGGACCCTGGGGCGGTCGGCCGGGTCGGAGGAGGCGGAGAGGGCCAGGGCGTTCGACGTCATGGCGCCGGACCCGGCCGCCAGGACGAACCGGCCGGCGACCAGGACTCCGATGTTGGGGGCCAGCAGACAGATCACGGCCCCGACCGCCAGCACCACCGAGCCGATCAGCATGGAGGCGCGCACTCCGCGGGAGTCGGCGAGCCGACCGAAGAGCGCCGTCCCCACGCCGAGCGCGAGGGCGTGCGCGGTCAGCACCCAGGCGGCGGCCGAGGCGGTGGTGTTCAGGGAGGAGGCGACGTCGGGGAGCGCGACGCCCGCCGCGGTGACTCCGAAGACCGCGGGACCGAAGAGGGCTCCGTAGCGCAGGCCGGCGGAGCGGGGGCTGAGGGGGACCGGACTGGGGACAGCCGCGGTGGTGGGCGCGACCGGATTGGTGGTCATGGCGATTCCTTGTGGCGAGAGCGAGCGGGTTGCGTACCTGCTGACGGGAGGCGGTGCGGTGGTGCGGCGGTGCCTTCCGGGCCCGACACGGAAGGCGCCTACGGGGCGGGCGGAACGGTGTGGCCCAGCCTGAAGAGGTTCCGCGGGTCGTACAGCGCCTTCAGCCGCGTCAGACGGGCGTAGGCGTCCGGGGTGTAGCAGTCCGCGGCGGCGTCGGCCGTGTCGGGACCGGCGAGGAAGTTGAGGTACCTGCGCCCGGTGCCCCAGCGGGCCATCGGGCCCAGTACGCGGTCGGGGGAGCCCGGCGGGGAGAGGGTGGCCAGGGTGAACGACCCGTCCCTGCCGCTCACGGCGTTGGGCACGGCCGCCGGGCGGCCGAGGGCTCCGCCCAGGTGCCGCAGCTCCACCACCAGGTCCGTGTTCGGCGACTCGGGCCCGGCCACCGCCATCAGGGTGTCCAGCGCCTCACGGTCGAGGTCGCGCAGCACGATGTTGC
The DNA here is from genome assembly GCF_009709575.1 of Streptomyces taklimakanensis. Lineage (NCBI taxonomy): Bacteria > Bacillati > Actinomycetota > Actinomycetes > Kitasatosporales > Streptomycetaceae > Streptomyces > Streptomyces taklimakanensis. Next base: position 1,855,159 of record NZ_WIXO01000001.1, on the reverse strand, counting down.
GCTCGTGGTAGGGCAGCGGTTCCGTGGGGTCCTGGTGGATCCGGGGGACCTCCGCGTACGGCATCTCGTCGACCGTGTCCGCGAGGGCGGGACCGACGGCCCGCAGCGGGCGGACGAGCCGTTCCCCCTCCTCCGCGGAGCCGGCGAAGGCGATGCGCAGGTGCGCGGCCGGGCGACCGCGCAGGAACTCCGGCACCGCGGGCACGTCCGGCAGGCGGAGCAGCGCCACCGAGGAGGTCATGGACTCGGGAACGGTCCCGGTCCACTCCCGCCAGGTGTCGAAGAGCCGCGCGGCCGACTCGGCCGGGAAGTAGACGCCACCCCCGTACAGTCGCCGAACGGGCATCAGGCGGAACTCCAGGGCCGTGACGATGCCGAGGGAGCCCTTGCCGCCGCGCAGCGCCCAGAACAGGTCGCCGTTGCGGTCCGCGGTGACCGTGCGGAGGAGCCCGTCGGCCGTCACGACCTCGATCCGGGTGACGTGGTCGGCCGCGTAGCCGTACCGGCGACCGAGCGGGCCGAGCCCGCCGCCCAACGTGTACCCCACCACCCCGACCAGGTGGGAGGAGCCGTTGAGCGGGGCGAGGTGGTGGCGGGCGGCCGCCGAGATGACCTGGTGCCACCGGGCCCCGGCCTCGACGCGCGCGATCCGGGCGGCCGGGTCCACCCGGACGGCGTTCATGCGGCGCGTGCCGACGAGGACACCGCCCTCGGCGGGGGCCGCGATGCCGTGGCCGGTGGCCTGCACCCCGATCGGGAGGTCCTCGGCGGCGGCGAAGCGCACCGCGTCGACGATGTCGTCGGGATCGACCGCCGCCACCACCAGGGAGGGGCGGTGCCGTGCGATCCGGTTGAATCCGGCCAATTCGGCCTCGTACTCCGGGTCGTCCGGTGTGAACACCTCCCCCTTCACGCCGGAGGCGAGCCGATCCACCCTCTCCTCCGGGATGGCCGGGGTCCGTGTCTGCTCCGTCACGGGCGTCCCCCTCTCTCTGCGGTGCTGTTCGTCGTGCCGTTGTTCCGGCTGTGACCAGCAGTCTTTCCGCGGTCGAAAGGGTTCTCCATCCCTCCTCCCGAGGGACCTGGGGGACCGGGCCCCCCTCAAGCGAGGGGGGCGGCGCGACGGTGCGCCCCGCCCGGGGCCGATCGGCCCCGGGCGGGGCGTTCAGGAGCGCGACCAGGCGGACCGGAGGCTCTCCTCGCGCAGCAGGGCGATTTCCTTCTCCAGGAGCGCGATCCGGTCCTGCGGAGGAAGAGCGGGGAAGGCCGCCTCCGGATTCCCGGAGCGGTGGTGCGAGGCCGGCGCGGGCACGTTGGAGAGGGGGCCCGCCGTGGCGTCGCCGAGAATGAACCGTTCGATGGAGCGCAGCCGTTCGCCGGGCTCGATGCCGAGTTCGTCGCAGAACATCCTGCGCGTTTTGCGGAACAGCGCCAGTGCGTCGGCCGTCCGCCCCGAGCGGAACAGAGCCAACATGAGTTGTGCCGCGAGCGTCTCGCGGAAGGGGTGTTCGGCGACGTGCCGCGCCAGTTCACCCAGGATCTTGCGGTGGTTTCCCAGTTCCAGTTCCAGCTCGAAACAGTCCTCCAGCGCGGAGTAACGGTCCTCGTGGTACTTCAGGGCGATGCTCTCCAACAGGGGACTGTCCAGGCCGGCGCCGATCGGGCCCCGCCACAGGCCGAGGGCCTCCCGGAACATCCGGACGGTGGACTCGCGGTCCGTGACCCGCGCCTGTGCGCGGGTCCGGGCCAGGAGGTCCCCGAAGAGGTGGAGGTCGGTCTCCTCCGCGGGAGCCCGCAGGCGGTAGCCGGTCTTGTGCGTTTCGATGGTGGCGGCGACCCCGCCCGCCGCGAACTGTCTCCGGAGTGACGAGACACATATTCTTATCTGGCTGCGGGCCGTGGCCGGTGGCGATTCACCCCATATTGCCTGGATCAGGCGCGGAGCCTCGATCACGCGGTCGATTTCGAGTAACAGCATGGTCAGCAGGATGTGCTGTCGGTTTCCGCTGAGTTTGACCTCGCCGTTCGTGCCGTGCACGACAAGAGGTCCCAATAAGCGGAAGGAAAGATGCCCACCCACGAATTCCCCCCAACCTTCCATTGGCATAGAAAGTGTTGCGTCGTCTGGGTAGTTCACCAGTCGGGGAGGAACTTGACTCCCCAACCTTCCGTCGTCAGCAGCCGGTCGCTCAGCTCCCTCCCGAGACAGGCTATAGCGTCCAGAGCGTCGGCCTTGTCGAGTGTCCCGGCATCCAGGGCCCGCAGCCCCGAGAGGTTCATCATTTCGGCCACCGCCACCTTGGCGTCCTCGTCGTCCGACGCCACGAACATGTCGACGGGCAGGCCGTCGATCCGCCCCGAGTAGACGGCGTCGGCGTCCGCCGCCGCGAAGATCTTCACCCACCTGGCCGCCGGCGCCGCCGTCACCAGGTCGCCCGTGACGGTCGTGACCACCGCGTCCGGGAGCGGGGGCGCGGTGGCGTCCACCAGGAACTTCCCCGCCAATGCCGTGGCCCGGTCCCGCACGAAGGCGAGCGACTCGTCCCTGTCCGGCGTCAGCATGACGAGACGGGGGCTCAGGGCGCCCCGCACCGAGGAGGCCAGCACCGCCCCGGGAGCGCCGGCCGCCGCCTCGGCGGCCACCTTTCGAGCCTTCCCGATGCTGCGGTCCGCCAGCAGCACCACGGCGCCCGCCAGCGCCGCCCGCCGGGCCAGTGCCCTGCCCATGCCGCCGGCTCCGATGACTCCAACCCGCATGGCCTGGTCGACTCCTTGACTTTTCCGGGAGCAGTGGCGTTTCTTCTTTCCGCACCGCCGGGGCGGTGGTCCCGCGCCCCGCTTCGAGCCCCCTGTCGGTCGCGCGCCGCCGGGAACACTTGCCCAATCGGGGTCCGCTTTCCATCCCTCATTCGGGGGAGGGAGCCGCGTGCTTCCGCACCCCCCAAACGAGGGGTTGGCGAGGCCGCCGCCGGTTGGGAGGATCGAGGTGTGACCGGTCCGAGCTCCTCCCGAATCGAAGTCGGCCGTACCGAACTGCTCTCGCGGGCCGCGAAGGCCACCGACGCGCTCGGCATGTTCGCCGAGGCCTCGCACCACCTGCGCAGGCTCATGCCCTACGACGCGGCGGTCTGGCGGGTCACCGATCCGCTGACCGGGATGATGGCCGCCCCGATCCGCGCCGAGAACCTCGACGAGGGCGGGTGTGCCGTCTACTGGGAGAGCGAGCTGTTCACCGAGAACATCAACCTCTTCCGGGATCTCGCCCGGGCCCCCGTGCCGGTCGCCGGACTGCGCGAGTCCACCGGGGACCTCCCGGCGCGCAGCAGCCTGTACCAGGAGTTCATGCGCCCGCGCGGACTCCAGGACGAGCTGCGCGCCGTCCTGCGGATCGGCGGACGTCCCCACGGCCACATCAGCCTCTTCCGGGCGAAGGGGCGCCCCGCGTTCGGCGCCACCGAGATGAAGCTGATCGAGAGCCTGGTCACCCCACTGGCCAAGAGGTTGCGCGCCTTCGCGGAGCCCACCCCCCAGGCCCTGCCCGACGCCCGACACGGTCCCGGGCTGCTCCTGTTCGACGCGTCCGGAGCGCTGCTCTCGGCCAACGAGGACGCGCGTGCCCATCTGGAGGACCTGCCCGACGGGCCGGCCACCTCCTTCCAGCTCGGTCTGCGCGTCCCGGCCTGGGTGCAGTCGACCGCCTTGAAGGCGCGCGCCATCGCCCAGGAGCGGGACCGCGGACAGGCCCGCGTGCGGGTGCGCACCCGCAGCGGGCGGTGGCTGGTCTGTCACGCCTCGTGCCTGCGCGAGGCCGACGGGAAGCTGGGCCCTTCCGCGGTGGTCATCGAGCCGGCGAAGACGTCGGAGATCGTCCCGCTGATCGTCGAGGCGTACGAGCTGACGGAGCGGGAGACGGAGGTGACCCGGCTCATCGCCCGGGGACTGCCCACCGGGGAGATCGCCGAGCGGCTCCACCTCTCCCCGCACACGGTGCGCGATCACGTCAAGAGGGTCTTCGAGAAGGTGGGGGTCTCCAGCCGGGGCGAGCTGGTGGGGAAGCTGTTCACGGAGTACTACGCCCCGTTCGCGGACGACGGCATGGTGCGCGTCCACGACGCCTGACCGGGCCCGCGGGCACCGTCGCGGAGCCCGGCCGGTTCCTTCCACACGGAGGCCCGGCCGGGCTCCGCCCTTGGGCGCTCCTCGGCGATGGGCGCGGCACTGGGCCGGCGGCGCCCCCGGCAGGACTCGAACCTGCGGCCAAGCGCTTAGAAGGCGCCTGCTCTATCCACTGAGCTACGGGGGCCGAAAGCGGTCACGGACGGACGGTGGGGCGCCCCCCGGGAACCTTGCCGCGACAAGGATAGGGGCCCGGACGGTTCCTCCCCGTTGCTTCACGTCCGCGACACCCTGTGGAGGTTCAGTGAAGCGGTCCGATAATCGCAGGCGAGTACGAATCATGCATCGGTTTGCGCGCTCCGGCGCAGGGGTGTTGTGCAGTCGTTATGCCGTTCAGCCTCACCGTTACGCGAGCCACAGGGGTCAAAACACCTCGTTCTAGGCCGAATGCGCTTCAAAAAACGCTCTAATTTGGGCATTCTTCACATGTGGCGATCTTGGAAGCTAGGACCGAACTGCTCGACGCGCTCAACACGCTGCGTGACCGCGTCGCCGCAGCCCGCTTTCCGTTGCCGCTCCCCGGGGCCGAGCGCGCCCGGCGCTGTCGCAACGAGCTGCTCGCCCAGCTCGACGACTACCTGGTGCCCCGGCTGCGCGCCCCCGAGGCGCCGCTGCTCGTCGTGGTCGGGGGGTCCACCGGCGCCGGCAAGTCCACCCTGGTCAACTCGATCGTCGGACGGCGGATCAGCGACGCGGGGGTGCTGCGCCCCACCACCCGCACCCCCGTGCTCGTCTGCCACCCCACCGACCAGCACTGGTTCGCCGGCCCCCGGATCCTGCCCCGACTGAGGCGGGTGTGGACGCCCCGCCGCGACGACCGTCCCGCGGACGGGGAGGAGCCGACCGCCGTCGCCGACGACGACCCCTCGACCGAGGAGGCGGACGTCCCGCCCGCGCTCGCCGTGGAGACCGCCGAATCCGTGCCCACCGGGGTGGCCCTCCTGGACTCGCCCGACATCGACTCCCTGGTGACCGCCAACCGAGAGCTGGCCGCCGAGCTGTTCTGCGCCGCCGACGTGTGGGTGTTGGTCACCAGCGCCTCCCGGTACGCCGACGCCGTCCCCTGGCACCTGCTGCGCGCCGCCCGTGAGTACGACGTGACCCTGGCCACCGTGCTGGACCGGGTGCCCCACCAGGTGGCGGCCGAGGTCTCCCGGCACTACACCGCCCTGCTGGAACGTGCCGGACTCGGTGACGTGCCGTGCTTCACCGTCCCCGAGCTGCCCGAGTCCACCCGCGGCGGCTGTGGACTGCTGCCCGCCACGGCCGTCGCCGAGCTGCGCGAGTGGCTGCTCCACCAGGCCCGGGACCCCGCCGTCCGCGTGGTCGCCGCCGACCGGACCGCGTCCGGGGTACTGGCCTCGCTGCGCTCCCGCGTCCCCGAGCTGGCGGCCGCCGCGGCGGCCCAGCACGCCGCCGCGCTGCGGTTGATGCGGCACATCGAGGACGCCTACGACGCGGTCGGCGAACGGGTGCGGCGGCAGCTCGCCGACGGGGAGCTGCTGGCCGGCGACGCCCTGGCCCGCTGGCGGGGCTTCCCGCAGGACAGCGGTGGCGACGAGCTCCTGGACGCCTTCTGCGACGGCCTGTCGGCGCTGTTGCGCGGTGCCGTCGGCGACGCCGACGAGCGGGCCGCCGAGGCCTGGCGCCGTGAACCCGGGGCGCCGGAGTGCGGGCGCGCCGACGAACTGGCGGCGGAACGCGTCGACATCCAGGTGCGGCGCTGGCGGCGCTGCCTGGAGGAGCTGGCGGAGGAGGAGTCGCGGACCGCCGACGGCTGCCCGTTGTCGGCGGAGGAGGTGGCGGCCCTGCTCGCCGCCGCCGCCCTGGGCGGACGCCGCGCCCGGGGCGCGGGCGACGCGCTGGCCGTCGCGCTGGGCGCGGGCGTCGCCGGACGGCTGCGCGACCAGGGCGACGGGTTGTTGGAGGAGTGCCTGGACCGGGTGCTGCGGGGGGAGCGCGCCTACCGGCTGGCGCCCCTGAAGGATCTCGACGCCACCCCCGGCCAGCAGGTGGCCCTGATCGCGGCCCTGTCGGTGCTGTGGAGGAGGAAGAGGAGGTGACCGAGGTGACGCCGGACGTCCGCACGGACACGGGGACGGACACGGAAGCGGGAACGAGCGCGGGAACGGTCGAGGAGGTGGCCGAGAGCACGAACGCCGAGAGCACGAACACGGCGTCGGAGGGCGGCGGGGCCTGGGACGACGGCCTGATCGCCCGCAGGGCCCACCCGGACGCCTCCCGGGACGGCCGCGCGTTCGGCGGGCCCGACCGGAGCCGTGGGGACGCCGGGTGGGAGCCGTTCCCCCCGGAACCGTTCGCCGGCACCCGTTGGGAGGACGCCCGTCAGGGGCGCCGCCGGACCGGCCGGGAGGGCGACCGGCGCCTGGAGGCGCGCTTCGGCGCCGTGCCGATGTCCGCCGTGGGGGAGGCGGAACCGTTGCGCGGGAGGCTGCGCGCGCTGCGGGAGCTGGTCGGTCTCTCCCGCACCCGGCTGGACGGCGAGGTGCTGGAGGAGGCGGGACGCGTCCTGGACGAGGCGGGCGCGCGCGGCCGGCTGCCGCGGACGTACACCACCGTCGCCGTCGCCGGAGCCACCGGCAGCGGAAAGTCGATGCTGTTCAACACGCTCGCCGGGGTCCGGTTCTCCGCGACCGGGCTGCGCCGCCCCACCACCGCCGTGCCCGTCGCCTGCGTCTGGGAGGGCGAGTGGGACGGCGGCGCCGACGGGTTGCTGGAACGGCTCGGCGTGCCGCCCCGGGCCCGGCGCCGGGTGCAGCCCCGCGATGCCGCCCTGCGCGGCCTCGTCCTCATCGACCTGCCCGACCACGACTCCGCGGCCCCCGGCCACCGCGAACAGGTCGACCGGATGCTGAGGCTGGTGGACGCGGTGGTCTGGGTGACCGATCCGGAGAAGTACGCGGACGCCGCGCTGCACGAGCGCTACCTGCGACCGCTGGCCGGCCACGCCGAGGTGACGTTCGTGGTGCTCAACCAGACCGACCGGCTGCCCGCGGACGCCGTCGACACCGTCATGGACGACCTGCGGCGGCTGCTGGACGAGGACGGCATGGCCCTGGGGGAGCACGGCGAGCCCGGTGCCACCGTCCTGGCGCTCTCGGCCCTCACCGGCGAGGGCGTGGAGGAACTGCGGCAGTCGCTGGGCGAGCTGGTCTCGGGGCGGCGGGCGGCGGAGCTCCGGCTGGCCGCCGACGTGGACGGCGCCGTCGCCCGACTCCGCCCCGTCTACATGGTCGACACCCCCTACGGCCCGGTCGGGCTGACCGAGCGGGCCCGCGAGGACTTCGAGGACCGGTTGGCCTCGGCGGTGGGCGCGACGGCGGCCGGGCAGACCGCCGAACGCCTCTGGCTGCGGCACGCCGAGCACGCCTGCGGCACCCCCTGGGCCCGGCTGCTGCGCTGGTACGAGACCCGGCGCGGACGCGGCGAGACGGCCGCGGCGCCCGTGCCGTCCCCGCCCGTGCCGTCCCCGCCCGTGCGGGGCGTGGCCGGGGAGGGGTTCGGGGACGGGGGCGGGAGCGCACCCGCGGTGGCCCGCCCCGTCCTGGCGCAGGCGGTGCGCACGCTGGCGGAGGAGGCGTCGGCCGGGCTGCCGCAACCGTGGGCGAAGTCGGTGCGGGACGCGGCCTGGCGGGGTGCCGCCGGACTGCCGGAGGCGTTGGAGGAGGCGATCGTCGGGAGCGGGAGCGGGGAGGACGGTGCGGGAGGCGGGGGCGTGCGCCCACCGCGTCCGCGCTGGTGGACGGTGGTCGCGTGCACCCAGTGGCTGCTGCTGGTCGTCCAGGCGTTGGGCGCGTACCTGCTGGTGGACCTGGTCGCCGGGGGACCGGGGCGGGTCGGCGTCTGGCTCCCGGTGGGGCTCCTGACCGGTGGCGCGCTGGCCGGGCCGCTGCTGGCCTGGAGCTGCCGGATCGCGGCACGGGGACCGGCGCGGGCCTACGGACTGGAGAGGGAGCGCGGGCTGCGGCGGCTCGCCACGGGGTGGGGGCAGGCGTGGGTGCTGGAGCCGGTGGCCGCCGAGTTGCTGCGCTACCGCGAGGTGCGTGAGCAGTACGTCATCGCCGCGGGCGGGACCGACCGCGCATGAGCGAGTGGGCGGGACCGACCGCGCATGAGCGAGTGGGCGGGACCGACCGCGCGTGAGCGAGTGGGCGACACCGGCCGAGCGGTTGCGAGTGCAGCAGGGCGAACGGGACGGGGAACGGTGGACGTCAAGGGAGTTGATACGGCGTCAGTTGGGGTGATCCGGCCCACGACACCTCGACCTTTCTCCGTGCCGCTCGTACGCTTCCCAACAGCGAACCGTCGACGGGTCTGTGACGCCGTGTCACGACCGGCCGGTAACAACCCGCATGCCGGTTAAAGTCCGACTCCTGGGGATTCCCCGATAACGATTCGGCCTCGGAGTGTGTAACATCTGACTTTTCTGGGGACTGCGTCGCGCGCGCTCCCTACGATCGCCCCCTGAGACACGGGGGTTGACGAGGGGACGACCACAGATGATTTCTGTACGCGGACGAGGCCCTGCCCGTCTCGCCGCCGCAGCAGTTGCCACGGGCCTGCTGACGGCAGGAGCGATAGCCGGCGCGGGGAACGCCGTCGCCGACGAGAACAACCCGCAGCCGGGCGGTGCGACCGCCGTCCTGGACGGGCTGAAGACCTTCGACAGTGCTGTCATCCACGGACGCGACGGGGACAAGAAGATCGGCGCCGGCCTCTTCGAGATGGCCGTCGACGGCGGCGGCGTCCTGAAGACGTACTGCATCGACATCCACACCGGGACCCGCAAGGACGCCAAGTACAAGGAAGCGTCCTGGGCGGAGTCCTCGCTGCACAGCAATGAGAACGCGGGCAAGATCCTCTGGATCTTGGAGAACTCCTACCCGCAGGTGAACGACCTCGCGGCGCTCGCCTCGAAGGTCGGCGAGGACGTCAAGCTCACCGAGAAGACCGCCGCTGCGGGTACGCAGGTCGCGATCTGGCGCTTCTCCGACGGCGCGAACGTCGAGGCGGTCGACCCGAGCGCCGAGAAGCTCGCCGACTACCTGGAGGAGAACGCCCAGAACCTCGCCGAGCCCAAGGCGTCGCTCACGCTCGACCCGCCGGCCGTCTCCGGCAAGGCCGGTGAGAAGCTCGGTCCGATCACCGTCCACACCAACGCGCAGACCGTGTCCGTCGCGCCCGGCGCGCAGGCCGAGACCGCCGGTGTGAAGGTCGTCGGCGCGGACGGCAACCCGATCACCACGGCCAAGAACGGCGATAAGCTCTTCTTCGACGTACCCGAGGGCACCGAGGACGGTTCCGCGTCGCTGTCCCTCCAGGCCAGCACCGAGGTGTCGGTGGGCCGCGCCTTCACCAGCATCGACCGGCAGTACCCGAGCCAGACCCAGATCCTGGCCGGTTCCAGCGAGTCCGGCGTCACCGCGACCGCCACCGCCACCTGGGCCACCGAGGCCCCGGCCCCGGCGGTCACGGCCGAGAAGAAGTGCGTCGAGGGCGGCGTCGAGGTCTCCGTGGTCAACAAGGGCTCCGAGCCCTTCACCTTCGCCCTCGCCGGTGAGGAGCACGAGGTCCCGGCCGACGGCAAGCCGGTGTCCGTGCTGGTGCCCGTGAAGGAGGACCAGCCCTACAAGATCACGATCACCGGGCCGAACGGCTTCGAGGAGACCTTCGAGGGCACTCTCGACTGCGAGACCGCCAGCGAGGTCACCACCGGCGGCACCGGCGGTGGCGAGGAGTCCCCCGAGCCCTCGACCGCGCCCAGCCCGGCCACCGTCGGCGGCGGCACCGGTGACACCGGCGACACCGACACCGGCGGCAACCTCGCCGAGACCGGCTCCGACAGCAGCACCCCGATCATCGCGGGGGTCGCCCTCGCCCTGGTGGTCCTGGGTGGCGCCGCGGTCTTCTTCCTGCGGAAGAGGAAGCCCGCCACGGCCGGTTCCGACGACTGACCGACCGCGTTCCACCGCACCACCGGTCCGGGCGTGATCGTCCGATCCGCCCGGACCCCTTCCGGCCACGTGCTGCCGCACCCCCACGCGGCAGCACGTGGCCTCTTCCGTCTCCGTCCCCTCGAAGGCGCCCCGCGCACCGTCCGCGCCGTCGACACCGCCCGTGGCGTGACGCGGGTCGCCCCGGTACTCGTTTTCGTCCCCGGCCCCGGGTGCGGCAAGATGGGTTCATCTGCCCACTCCCTGATTGCCGGACGGTTTCTCTTGGCTGAGTACATCTACACCATGCGCAAGGCGCGTAAGGCGCACGGCGACAAGGTGATTCTCGACGACGTCACGCTGAGCTTCCTGCCCGGCGCCAAGATCGGTGTCGTGGGCCCCAACGGGGCGGGCAAGTCCACGGTGCTGAAGATCATGGCCGGGCTGGAGCAGCCGTCCAACGGCGACGCGTTCCTCGCCCCCGGCTACAGCGTCGGCATCCTCCTCCAGGAGCCCCCGCTGGACGAGTCCAAGACCGTGCTGGAGAACGTCCAGGACGGCGTCGCGGAGATCAAGGGCAAGCTCGACCGGTTCAACGAGATCGCCGAGCAGATGGCGACCGAGTACACCGACGAGCTGATGGAGGAGATGGGCAAGCTCCAGGAACAGCTCGACCACGCGAACGCCTGGGACCTGGACGCCCAGCTGGAGCAGGCCATGGACGCCCTGGGCTGCCCGCCCGGCGACTGGCCCGTCACCAACCTCTCCGGCGGTGAGAAGCGCCGCGTCGCGCTCTGCAAGCTGCTGCTGGAGCAGCCCGACCTGCTGCTGCTGGACGAGCCCACCAACCACCTGGACGCCGAGTCCGTGCAGTGGCTGGAGCAGCACCTGGCCAAGTACGCCGGCACCGTCGTGGCCATCACCCACGACCGCTACTTCCTGGACAACGTGGCCGAGTGGATCCTGGAGCTCGACCGGGGCCGCGCCCACCCCTACGAGGGCAACTACTCCACCTACCTGGAGAAGAAGGCCGCCCGCCTGAAGGTCGAGGGGCAGAAGGACGCCAAGCGCGCCAAGCGCCTCAAGGACGAGCTGGAGTGGGTCCGCTCCAACGCCAAGGGCCGTCAGGCGAAGTCCAAGGCGCGTCTGACCCGCTACGAGGAGATGGCCGCCGAGGCGGAGAAGACCCGGAAGCTGGACTTCGAGGAGATCCAGATCCCGCCGGGGCCGCGCCTGGGCAACGTCGTGGTCGAGGTGGAGCACCTGCACAAGGCGTTCGGCGAGAAGGTCCTCATCGACGACCTGTCCTTCTCGCTGCCGCGCAACGGCATCGTCGGTGTCATCGGCCCCAACGGCGCTGGCAAGACCACGCTGTTCAAGATGATCCAGGGCCTGGAGGAGCCGGACTCCGGCACCATCAAGGTCGGCGAGACGGTCAAGATCTCCTACGTCGACCAGGCCCGCGAGAACATCGACCCGAAGAAGACGCTGTGGGCCGTCGTCTCCGACGAGCTGGACTACATCAACGTCGGCCAGGTCGAGATGCCCTCGCGCGCCTACGTCTCCGCGTTCGGCTTCAAGGGCCCGGACCAGCAGAAGCCGGCCGGCGTCCTCTCCGGCGGCGAGCGCAACCGCCTGAACCTGGCGCTCACCCTCAAGCAGGGCGGCAACCTGCTGCTGCTGGACGAGCCGACCAACGACCTCGACGTCGAGACGCTGTCCTCGCTGGAGAACGCGCTGCTGGAGTTCCCCGGCTGCGCCGTGGTGGTCTCCCACGACCGCTGGTTCCTGGACCGTGTCGCCACGCACATCCTCGCCTACGAGGGCGAGAGCAGGTGGTTCTGGTTCGAGGGCAACTTCGAGTCGTACGAGAAGAACAAGATCGAGCGACTCGGTCCGGACGCGGCCCGTCCGCACCGCGCCACCTACAAGAAGCTCACCCGGGGCTGAGGGGCCGAGGCAGAAGTGCGCCACACATTCCCCTGCCCGCTGCGCTGGTCGGACATGGACGCCTTCGGGCACGTCAACAACGTGGTCTTCCTCCGCTACCTGGAGGAGGCGCGGATCGACTTCATGTTCCGGCTGGCGCGGCAGGCGGCGTCGGAGTCCTTCACCGGCGGCTCGGTGGTGGCCCGGCACGAGATCGACTACCTGCGACCGCTGACGCACCGGCACGAGCCGGTGGTCGTCGAGCTGTGGGTGACGAAGATCGGGGCCGCTTCGGTGACGGTCGGCTACGAGATCAAGGACGGTCTCGGCGACGACGACACCGTCTACGTGCGGGCCTCCACGGTCGTGGTCCCCTACGACCTGGAGCGGGAGCGGCCCCGCCGGCTCACCGAGGAGGAGAAGGCGTTCCTCAAGGAGTACCTGGACGACAGCGCGACGGGGGCCGTCGCCGCATGAGCGCCGGCGACCGGACCCGGCACCTGGCGCTCGTCGATCCGGGGGAGGCGGCGGAGCTCGCCGCCCTCCTGGGCCGGCTGCTGCGGTGGGAGAGGAACGCCGCGGTGCGGCTGCGGGCCACCGAGGACGGTGTCCTGGGCGTTTTCGCCCGCCCCGCCCGCTTCGAGGTGCTGGCCGTGCGGACGGCCCGGTTGGCGGAGCCCGCCCCGCTGGACGCCACCGTCTCGGCCGGCGAGCTGCTGGAGAGTCTGGACGAGTCGGCGGGGACGGTCACCGTGCCCGCCGCCGTGACCGGCCCGCCCTGGGCCGGGCTGCTGCCGCCGCGCGGTGGCTGGCGCCCGGTGGGCGAGCTGCCGTACGAGTCGGTCCGGGCCGCCGCGGCGGCCGTGGTCGCCGAGTTCCGACGGCGCAGCGAGGCGCTGGGCGAGACCGGGCGCACCCGGGAGGCACTGGACGCGCTCGCCGAGGAGATCTGGTCCCGTCCCCTGGGCGGCGGCACCGGGCTGCCACTGCGCGCCGTGCACGCCGCCTGGGCGCTGGGCATGTTGCGGGAGCGCGGCCCCGCCCTCGCGGCCGGCCCGCAGGGCCCGCCCGCCCCGCCGCCCGCCGGCCGCGGTGCCGGGGGCGGCGACGGTTCCGGTGTCGGTTCCGGCACCGCGGGGTCCTCGGTGGTCACGGTGCTCGCCGCCGTCTCCTGGCTGCGGCTGCGCACCCCCTACGGTTCGATCGCCGTACGGGGACGGGGCGGCGGCGGAGGCCTGAGCGTCACCCCGCTGTGAGACGGCGACGCCCGGGGGGCCCGGCCGGTGGGGCGGGGCACCCGGGCGCCACGGACCCGTGGCCGCGGACGGGAGCGTCCCGGGATCAGTCCGGGGCGTTGACCATCGAGCCCGCCGCGTAGACCAGGTAGTCCCACAGTTGCCGTTCGTGCTCGGACGCCAGGTCGAGGCTGTCCACCGCGTCCCGCATGTGCCGCAGCCAGGCGTCGTGGGCGGCGCGGTCGATGGTGAAGGGCACGTGTCGCATCCGCAGCCGCGGGTGTCCGCGCTGCTCGCTGTACGTCCTCGGCCCGCCCCAGTACTGCATCAGGAACAGGGCCAACCGCTCCTCGGCCGGTCCCAGATCCTCCTCCGGGTACATCGGCCGCAGCAGCGGGTCCTGTGCGACGCCCTCGTAGAAACGGCGCACCAGGCGCCGGAACGTCTCCTCGCCCCCGACCTGTTCGAAGAAGGTCTGCGTCTGCAAGCTGCCGCGCGGAATCTCCATCACGCCCCCCATGGTGGCAGATGGCCCGACCGACGGTCCCGCCCCTGCGGGGGCCCGGCCCCCGCAGGGGCGGGACCCCGCGGGGGATCAGGCGTCGTCCCAGCGGAACAGGCGCGCGGCGACCGCCGTCAGCACCGCCGCGAACAGCAGCAGTCCGCCCATGGTGGGCAGGGCCGCGCCCCAGCCCTGACCGCGCGAGAGGACGTCCTGCATCGCCTCGGTCATGTGCTTGAGGGGCAGGAGGTCGGAGACCGTCCGCAGCCAGGAGGGGGCGCCGTCCAGGGGGAAGAAGGAGCCGGAGAGGAAGGCCATGGGCAGCACGATGACCTGCGTCACCCCGTTCGCCGCCTCCTCCGTCTTCGCCCGGGCGCCGACGACCAGGCCGATGGACATGAACGCCAGCGTGCCGCAGATCACCAGCGGCAGGCACAGCCACCAGTACCCGGACAGCTCCAGGCCGTAGAACGGGAGTGCCGCCACCCCGACGAAGACCAGGGTCTGGACGAGGGCGAGGGCGATGTTGACCCCGATGCGCGCGGCGATGACCGTGCTCGGCCCCACCGGAGAGAGCCACAGCCTGCGCAGGATGCGCTTCTTGCGCCAGTTGACCAGGGTGAGCGCCGAACCGACGACCGCGCTCATCGCCACCGCCCAACCCAACATGCCGGGGGTGAGGAACTGGATGGCCTTCAGGGACTCGTCCTCCACCCGGGAGGCGGTCAGCTCGTACGCGGGGGGCTGTCCGGTCGCCGCGATGTTGGCCTGCTGCACGAGCGAGTCGACGATCGCCCGGACGCTGCCCGCCCGCGCCGGGTCGGCCGCCGAGTAGCGCAGCCGCACCTGATCGCCCTCCTGCCACAGCAGCGCGTCCACGTCCCCGGCCCGGACGTCCTCCAGGGCCTGCTCGCGGTCGTCGGTCTTCCGGACGGTGAGGAAATCGTCCAGGGCCCCGCGGGTCTCCTCGGGCAGGGCGTCCAGCACCTCGACCCGGCCGAGCTGGACGATCTCCGCGCGCGGTGTGGACTCGTCCTTGAACAGCGCGCCGAACAGGACCAGGAACATCAGCGGGAAGAGCAGGATGAAGAAGACGGCGGTGCGGTCCCTGAGCATCCCCAGGGCCATCGCCCGCGACAGACTGGCGAAGGCCCGGCCGTCGAACCTCCTCCCGCGCGGTGTCGCCGTCGAGTCCGCCCCGGTCGTCCCGTCCGTCTCGTTCCGCGCGCTCACTCGCGGTACTCCCGTCCGGTCAGGTGGAGGAAGACGTCCTCCAGGGAGGTCACGTCCAGTTCCCGGACCAGGTCGGCGGGGGCGCCCACGCGCAGCACGCGCCCGCGGTCCATCACCGCGACCCGGTCGCACAGCGTCTCGGCCTCGTCCATGTAGTGCGTGGTGAGCACCACCGTGCGGCCCTCGCCGTTGATGGAACGCAGCAGGTCCCACAGGTTGCGGCGGGCCTGGGGGTCCAGTCCGGTGGTCGGCTCGTCGAGGAAGACCAGTTCCGGGTCGTGGACCAGCGCGCACGCGATGGAGAGCCGCTGGGCCTGCCCGCCGGAGAGCCTGTTCTCGCGGGTGTCACCCTTCTCCGTCAGACCGACGGTCTCCAGCATCGCGTCGGCGCGTTCGGCGGAGACCCCGTAGAGGGAGGCGAAGGTGTGGATCTGCTCGCGGGCGGTGAGCTTCTCGAAGAACGCCGACGCCTGGAGCTGGACACCGATGCGCCGCAGCAGCGACGGGTTGCGGGGGAAGGGCGGTTCGCCCAGCAACCGCACCTCGCCCTCGTCGGGCTCGCGCAGCCCCTCGGTGATCTCCAGGGTGGTCGTCTTGCCCGCGCCGTTGGGTCCGAGGATGCCGTAGAACTCGCCGCGCTCGACGGTGAGGGACACCCCGTCGACGGCCTGTACGTCCCCGTACCGCTTGCGCAGTCCCTCGACGGTGATCGCGGAAGTGGTCATGGAAGCGGAGCGTAACGGCGGAATATCACCTTCCGGCCCTCGTGGTGATCTCGTGCGGGCGTCTTCGGAGCGGCGTGTCGGAGGGAGGGCGGGGGAGCCCCGCCCCACCCGACGCGGGCTTGGGGACCACCACGGCGGTCCGGAAGCGGCCGGCGGCGTCCGGCCCGGTCCGCCGGGGACGGTCGAGCCCGGCTCGGGGTCAGCCCCGGTGCAGGGTGATCGTGGTCCACGCGCCGACGTGCACCCGGTCGCCCTCCCGGAGCGGAACGGGGACGAACGGCTGGATCGGCTCCTCGGCGCCGTTGACGGTGGTGCCGTTGGTGGAGTCCTGGTCGACCACGGACCAGCTCCCGTCGGGCTGCTCCACCAGGACCGCGTGCTGGTGCGAGACGCCCGGATCCTCCGGCGGACGGCCCAGGTCGATGTCGGGCGACTCGCCGGTGGAGTGGCGACGACGGCCGATGGTGACCTGGGGGCCGGTGAGCTGCACCCGCTGCTCGGACGCGTAGGCGGGAATGCTGAGACCGGCCGCCTCGGGGCCGCTGCGCCGCATCATCGCGGCGAAGTAGTCGCGGTCCGGGCCGATCGACACCGTCCAGGTCGCGGGCTGTTGGTGCTGGGGCTGTTGGTGCTGGGGCGGCTGTCCGTGGTCGGGCCGACCGTAGTCGGGTTGTCCGTAGTCGGGCTGCCCGTACCCCGGTCGGCCGTAGTCCTGCGGGCCGGGCTGCTGCGGGGGCGCGGGGGACTGGGGCGGCTGGGGGTAGCCGTAGCCCTGCGGCTGCGGCTGCTGCTGGTGTTGCTGCTGGTGGTGCTGGGGCTGGGCCGGGCCGGGAGGCGGGAGCGTCCAGTCGTCACCGCCGCCCGTCTGCTGCGGGGGCGCGGGAGGCTGGGGCGGCTGGGGGTAGCCGTAGCCCTGCGGCTGCTGCTGGTGCTGGTGTTGCTGCTGGTGGTGCTGGGGCGGCTGTCCGTAGTCGTGCCGGCCGTGCTGCTGCGGGTCGGAGCCGAAGGAGTCGGACGGTCCCGCCTGCGGGGGCGGTCCCGGAGGTGCCGGAGGAGCGGGCGGCGACAAGGGCGGGCCCTGCTGGAAGCCGGGCGGCAGGTTCAGACCGCTCATGCTGCCGCCCGGGGCCTGGGACGGCGGCGCCGGCGGAGGGGGCGCGGGGTAGCCGTTGCCGGGGGAGTCGCCTCCCGGGCCGGGGTAGCCGTAGCCACCGCCCTGACCGGGCATCGGAGGCGGCGGGACGGCGCCGGCGGGCGCGTCCGGGGTCGCGGGCATGCGCAGGCCGCACACCTCGCACCAGTCCTCGGCCGCCGACTGGTGGCCGTTCGGGCAAGTCGGCATGTCGGTCCTTCCCCCTCCGTGCACTCCGTGTCGCGCTGATCGTCGGTCGCCTGTCCGCGCGGACCGTTCCCGGACCGCGTGCCCGGCGTGGCCCCGTCGGGTGCGAGGACCTCCGCCGTCAGCGGAACAGTACCGGCCACCGCGGCGGCCACGTCCACCACCTTGGCGGGCGACCCCGGTGTTCCGCCGCCCCCGGGGGCGGGCCGGGGGCCGTCCGCGCACCCGGAACGGCCGCCCGTCATGGCCGGATGATCCGCCTTGTCGAAAGCGACGGTTTTGCGGCGCGCCGCTCCGGTCACGCTCCCCACACAGCCGCTGTGACCTGCGGATTTCTGGGGCGGTGAGTGGTGGACGGGGCGTTCCGGATCGCCCGGAGACCGTTTTTCGAGCAGGGGCCGGGAGCCGGCCGGCGGCGGACGGGAAACGCGTCGGGGCCGTTCCGTGATCTGCGCCACCCACGGGGCGGCGGCGGCGCGGACGTACCGGAACGTGTGCCGCGCCGCCGGTGGACGGACCCGTCCACCGGCGGCGCCCGGACGTCAGTTCCTTCCGTCCGCCCCCTCGGAAGCGGCCGGGAAGGGCACCACCGCCACCGTCACGTTGTCGTGGCCGCCCCCGTCCAACGCGTGCCCCACCAGGCGCCGGGCGCAGCGCAACGGGTGGACGCGGGCGTCGGCCGGGACCACCGCGGTCATCTCCTCGGCGGATTCGGCGTAGTTCCACAACCCGTCGGTGCAGACCACCACCACACCCGGCCGGTCCGGGGCGAAGGAGGCGGTGTGCGGATCGATCTCGTGGGCGTCGGCGCCCAGCCAGCCGGTGATGGCGTGGGCCCGGGCGTCCGCGTACGCCTCGGCCTCGCCCATCAGGCCCGCCGCGACCATCTGGGCGGCCCAGGAGTCGTCCTCGGTGAGCCGGACGGCCGAGGTCGAGCGGTCGTCGGGGACCCAGTAGACCCGACTGTCGCCGATCCAGCCGACGGTGAGGAGGTCACCGGTGACCAGCGCGCTGACGATGGTGCACGCCGGCGCGTTCTCTCCCGGGTCACGGGACTGGGCGGCCAGGGTGTCGACGGCCCGGGCGGCGGCGATCAGCGCGTCGTGCATCGCCTGCCGCGCCTCGACACCGCGCGGCAGCGCGTCGGACATCGAGGAGCAGGCGGCCTCGGCGGCCGCGGTCGACGCCTCGTCGGGGCGGGTCGCCGAGGACACCCCGTCACAGACGACGGCGATCACGGCCGGCGAGCCGTCCGGCAGGGCGGCCGTGGAGATCGCGAAGGAGTCCTCGTTGCGGTGGTGGCGCAGCCCGCGGTCGCTGACCGCCGCCACCCCCACCGACTCCCCTTCCACGTGGTCGCGTTCGCGTGGCTGCACGTGGCCGCAGTGCCCGCAGCTCGGTGCCGCCCCACCGGCGCCCGAGGCGCCTTCCTCGTCCACCGCGTCCGCGCCGCAGGCGACGCACCGGGCATCGGGTGTGTCGGAACCTCCGGCGGGTGGTTCGTCCGGGCGCGGCCCGTCCTCCCGGAGCGCGGCGGTGTGCGGCGGCGCGGACAGCCGGGGGTCGGGGGGGCTCGCCGGGGTCGGCGCGGGCGGGGGCAGGATGTAGTCGCCGTCGCCGTCGCCGTCGCCGTCGCCGTCGCCGCCGCCCTCGCTGTCGTGCCCGGCGGAGTGCGCCGCCGGGCCGGGCGGCGCCGGCGCGGCGGGCGCGGGCGCCGGCGCCGGCGGCCGGAGGGTGAAGTCCGCCTCCTCGTCCGCGGGCCGGGCGGGGTGGGCCGGTCGAGGGGGCTGCGCCGGCCGCGGAGGTGGCGCGTGCGTCGCGGCCGGCGGCTCGGGGGGCACGGACGGCATGGGGGGCACGGGCGGCGCGTGCGGCGTCGGTGTCGCGGTTCCGGGGGCCCCCACCGCGACCGCCAGGTCGGCGCCGCAGGCACCACAGAAGCGGTCGCCGTTCCCCAGCGGTTCCTCACAGCGGGGGCAGACGGGGAGTTGGTCGAGCTGCGGCATGGTCACACCCACGTTCCGGGGCGGAGACGGTCGGCCCGTTCCACCGGTTCGGTCCTTTCGGTGCCGGTCGGCGCGGGTCCGACGAGTGGCCGGAGCGGAACGTTCCGGCCCCGGACGGGGATGTCCCCTCGTCCGACTCGTGACCCGACAGGGGCGGCGGGCGCCCCGTACCGGCGGGCGCGGGCGCGCCCTGACGGCCCGCCGGCACCCAGTCCAACGCACTGCCCAGTACTTCGGCGGTCAACCATGCGCGGCACAGCGGAACCGGACCGACCGCGCACGGCGGCTCCACCCGGTGGCTCGCCGCCGCGGGTCCTTCCGACGGTTTTCGTGCGGGAAGCGCTGCCGCAGTCTGGCACGTACGGCGGCCGTCCGCGCGGCCGTGTGGCGGACGGGGGTCTTTGGCACGGGCCCCGACCTCCGTACCGGGTCGCGCGGGTGACCGCCCGTCAACCGTACCCGGCCGGGGCGGGGACGACCCCGGCGGAGCCGCGTCCGGCCGCCCACGACGGGCCGGCCGGGGCCGGGAGCGCCAGGGCGGCCGACCGCGTGGCCGGCCGCGCGAGCGCCGGTGCCGTGCCCGACGCGCCCGTGGCCCGCGCCCGGAGGCGCCGGCCCGTGCTCACCGGGCGCTCCCCTCCCCGGCCGCGCCGCAGCCCGGTGTCCCACCGCCCGGTGTCCCGTCAACGGATCGTGTCGCGGACGCCATGGCCTCCAGGGCCGCCTGCCGGTAGCGCAGCACGGCCTGTTCCGCGGCCCGCAGGTCGCACGGCGCGCTCCACAGCAGCCGTCGCGCGATGTCGTACCGCTCCGCCGTCAGCGGGTCGTCGGCCAGCCCCTGCCGCGCCAGCCTCGTGCGGTACGCGTCCAGCCTGCCGCGCAGTTCGGCCCGTACCGCCAGGGGCGCGGTCACGGCGGTCAGTGCGGCGCGGGCCCGCTCCAACTCCTCCTCCGCGCGCTCCTCCAGGCTCTCCAGCAGCGGGGACAACCGGTGCCAGCGGGCGTGCCTGCGGTGTTCCGCGGCGGCGGCCACCTGCTCGTACAACGCGGTCGGCGGACCGCTCACCGCGGGCACGTCCACCGCCGCGATCCTCGCCAACACCTCGCCGCGCGCCGTCCGGGCCTCGGCCAGGGTGCGGTCGGCGCGGGAGAGCACGTCGCGCACCCGCATCAGCCGCTGCTCGGCGTCCTGTCGCACCTGGAGCACGGCCTCGATCTCGCGCCGGATGTCGTCCAGCGCGCGGGCGGCCCGGTCGTACCGTTCGGTGTCGGGACGGCCACCGCCGGGCGCCGAACTGCCGCCCGCCGGGATCCAGAAGGCCAGCGGGTCGGCGACCACCTCGGCGCGGAGCGAGGTCAACTCCTCGGTCGTCCGCTCCAACTCGTCGCCCGCCGGATGCTCGCCGGGGCGCACGCCCACGGAGTGCGCCAGGGAGCGGACGCGCTGGAGTTCGGCGGAGAGCATGTCTATCCGGGCGGGCAGCGCGGACCACACGGACTCGGCGGCGGCCACCACGTCCAGCACCCGGGCGTACCAGGTGTTCATCCGGTCCACCAGCTCCGCCAGGCCGATCCGCTCGACGGAGCCGTCCTCGGTCGGGACCGTCACCGCCGGGCCCCGCAGCCCGCGGGTCAGCTCGGCGAGGTCGTCGGGGGACGGCCGGCGGCTTCCGCCGCGCAGTTCGCGGGCCGACTCCAGCGCGGCGGTGTAGACGTCGAAACAGGTCCACAGCAGCGAGACCGCCTCCTCGGCCCGCGCCCACCGCTCCTTGGTGACGCCCGTCAGTTCGGCGCCCTCCAGCAGCCCGCGCCCCGCGTGGTCCTGGAGGGACAGCAGGCAGGTCTCGATCGCCTCGTGCTCCGCACCGAGCCGCGCCAGGAGGCGGTCCGCCTCCTCACGGTCCATCACCGGGCCGTCCGACGCGCCCGGTCCGGGCCCGGATCGCCCGCCACCGGTTCCGGTCGGTACGCCGTCCGGTCCGGGATTGCCGTCCTCCCCCATCGGTCACCTCGCCGCTCTCGTCGCCGATTCCGTCGTCCTCGTGGTCCGTCCCCGACGCGGCCGTGGTGACGGCCGTGGCCGCGTGGCCGGTTCGCACCCGCTTCTCCCCATCCTGTCGGTCGGACACCGTTCGTGTGCGGCCGTCCACCGACTGTTCCCACCACCTCGGCGACGTTCCGCGAACGCCGTGTTGACGCGGGGCACCGGATCCTCGTCGGGACGAGGCCGTCGCCGCGCCGTACGGCCGGGCGGTCGGGCGGGGAGTCCGCGGAGGGGGCCGGGGGAGAGGACCCGGGGAGAGGAGGCCGGTGGGTGTCACTGCCGCGGCCTCCCCATCGGTCACCGACCGCCGGCCCGCGCCCCCCTGCGCGGTAGGGACCGGGGGTCCGATCAGCAGTATGGCGGTCCGAGGGCCCGGCGGCACCGCTCCGGCCGGATCCCGTTCGGATCGCGGCCCCGGCGGGAGCGTCCGGGGCCGTCGGCTCGGGGGAGCGCGCCCGGTGCCCGTACGCCCTCTCCACCGGGCGTACGGGCGCTCGGTGGCGCGGTCAGGGGCGCGCGGCGTAGTGCGCGCGCAGCCGGGCGCAGGCGGCGGGGCCGGCGCCGAGGCGGTCCAGGGCCAGCAGCCCGGCGCCGAGCACCGGAGGGGCGGTGACGACGTCGACGACGGCCCGGGGCAGACGCTCGGCGACCAGCGCCAGGATCGCCTCGTGGAGCACGGGGTGACGGGCCGCCACGACACTGCCTCCCAACACCATCGGGAACGGCTCGTCCACCAGCCCCAGGCGCTCTGCCGCCACCGCCGCCATGACCGTGATCTCCTCGGCCTGCCGGCGCACCAACGCCAGGGCGATCCCGTCACCGCCGGCGGCCACCTCGAAGAGGACGGGGACGAGTTCGTGGCGGCGCGCGGCCGTCAGGTCGCCCAGGTGGAACGCCTCGATCAGCGCGTACATGGTGGGCAGCCCGAAACGGGCGGGCAGCGCCCGGGCCAGTTCGGTCCCCGCGCCCCGGCCGTCCTCGGCGCGGGCCGCGTGCCACAGCGCCTCCTCGGCCAGCCCCCCACCACCGCCCCAGTCCCCCGAGAGCCGGCCGACGGCGGGGAAGCGGTGGACGCGGCCGTCCCCGGCCACCCCGACGCAGTTGACGCCCGCGCCGCAGACGACGGCCACGCCGTGCCGCGTCGATCCGTCGTCGGGCTGTCCCGCGCGCAGGACGGCGAACGTGTCGTTGACGACCGTGTCGGTGCGGCCCCAGCCGCGCGCCGCCACCAGGGCCGTCACCTCCCGCTCCTCGCGCGGCAGGTCGACGTTGGCCAGGCAGGCGGAGACGTGCTCGGCCACGGGGGTGCCCGCGCCGTCGTCGAACCCCGCGTCGCCCACCGCCCGGGCCACGGTCTCGCCCAGGGCGTCCACGGCGGCCTCCGCCCCGGTGACCGGCGGCTGGAAGCCCCCGCCCCGGGCGGTGCCCAGCACGGTGCCGTCCCCGGCGACCAGCGCGACGTCCGTCTTGCTGTTGCCCGCGTCGATCGCCAACGCGGCGACCGTCGGGGGGCCGGGGGCCGGGAAGCCGGCCGTCGGGGAACCGTGCGCCGGAGAGGCGGGCGTCAGGCCCATGCGAGGTGCTCCCGGTTGTGGGCGATCAGGCGGTCCGTCAGGCCCTCGGCGAGCGCGTACTGTCCGACGAGGGGGTGGGCGAGCAGCGCGGCGAACACCCGGTCCCGACCGCCGTGCAGGGCGGCTTCCAGCGCCAGGTGCTCGTACGCCGTCACGGCCGAGACCAGTCCGGCGTGGAGCGGGGAGAGCGCCGGCACGGGCAGCGGCTCGGCACCCGCCGGGGTGACCTCGGCCGGGACCTCGACCACCGCGTCGTCGGGGAGGAAGGGCAGGGTGCCGGCGTTGCGGACGTTCACCACCTGCACGCCGCGCCCGCCGTCTCCCAGCAGCGCGGCGACCAGGGCGACGGCCGCCTCGGAGTAGTAGGCGCCGCCTCGCTCGGCCAACAGTTCGGGCTTGGTGTCCAGGGCCGGGTCGGCGTACATCTCCAACAGCCTCCGCTCCATCGCGGCGACCTCCGCGGCCCGCGAGGGCCTGGTGCGCATCTCGGCCACCACCTCGTCGTGCGCGTAGAAGTAGCGCAGGTAGTACGAGGGCACCACGCCCAGCCGGTCCAGGAGGGCCTTCGGCAGCCGCAGGTCGGCGGCGATGGTCCCGCCGTGCTCGGCCAGCAGCCTCGGCAGGACGTCCGTCCCGTCCGGCCCGCCCAGACGCACGCCCGTCTCCCAGGTGAGGTGGTTGAGCCCGACGTGGTCCAGGTGGACCTCGTCGGGACGGACGTCCAGCAGCGCGGCGAACTTCCGTTGGAGCCCGATGGCCACGTTGCACAGGCCCACCGCGCGGTGGCCCTCGTTCAGCAGGGCGCGGGTGACGATGCCGACGGGGTTGGTGAAGTCGACGATCCAGGCGTCGGGGTTGGCGCGGCGCACCCGCTCGGCGATGTCCAGCACCACCGGGACGGTGCGCAGCGCCTTGGCCAGTCCGCCCGCGCCGGTGGTCTCCTGACCGACGCAGCCGCACTCCAGCGGCCACGTCTCGTCCCTCTCCCGCGCCGCCTGCCCGCCGACGCGGAGCTGGAGGAGCACGGCGTCGACGTCGGCGACGGCCGCGTCCAGGTCGGAGGTGGTGGTGACGGTGGCCGGGTGGCCGGCCCGGGCGAGGATGCGCCGGGCGAGTCCGCCCACCGGCTCCAGCCGATCCCGGGCGGGATCGGCCAGGACCAGCTCGGTGACCGGCAGGGCGTCGCGCAACCGGGCGAGGCCGTCCACGAGTTCGGGGGTGTAGGTGGAGCCGCCGCCCACCACTGCGAGCTTCATGGGGCTCTGGTCCTCCTCGGATGCGGCGCCCGCCGTGGGGGCGGAGCGGATGGGGTCGGATTTCGGGTCAGGGGCGGCGCGAGGTGTCGAACACCTCGTCGCGGGTGGTGGCCAGGGCGCTCTCCAAGGCCCCGCTCAGCACCGGGTGTTCGGTGACGGTGCCGATGACCAGCCGGGGCCGGGGCGCGGCCAGGTCGGCCAGCTCCTTTCGGACCAGTGCGCGCAGCGTCTCGCCACCGGCGGTGAGCACCCCTCCGGAGAGCACGACGAGTTCGGGGTCCAGGACGGAGACCAGCGCGGCGAGTCCGGTCGCCAGCGCGGTGGCCGTGCGCCGCAACAGCTCGCCGTGCGGGCCGTCGGGGACGCCGGCCGTCTCCTCGGTCGCCTTCCCGGCCGCCTCCTCGGCCCGGACGGCGACGGCGCGGGCCAGCAGGGCCGCCGCGACCTCCTCGTCCGACCCGGCGGGCACGTCCAGGCCCAGCTCGCGGGCCGTCCGCACCACCGCGCGGGCTCCCGCCAGTTCCTGGAAGCCACCGCCGCCCGCCTGCGCCACGCGGCGCATCAACGGAGCCCCGGGCACCGGCAGGAAGCCGACCTCGCCCGCGCCGCCCGTCCACCCCCGGTGCAGCCGTCCGCCCAGCACCAGGGCGGCACCGATGCCCTGTTCGTTCCAGAGCAGGACGAAGTCGTCGTGGCCGCGCGCGGCCCCCAGGCGCTGTTCGGCGACGGCGGCGAGGTTGACGTCGTTGTCGTACTCCAGCGGTGCCGGCAGCGCGGCGGCCAGCTCCTCCAGCAGGGTGGGGGAGTGCCAGCCGGGCAGGTGGGAGGCGTACCGCAGCCGCCCGGTGCGGGGGTCGAAGGCGCCGGGGGTGCCGATGACGACGCGGTGCAGTTCAAAGCGGGTGAGTCCGGCGTCCTTGGCGGCGCCGTCCACGGCGGCCACCACCTGCCGTACGACGGGTCCGGCGTCCGCCGGCTCCGGGGGGCCGGTGTCCGCGCCGGGCCGCCGTCCCGACGGCCGCCCCGGGGTGGGCAGCTCGAAGGAGCCGACCGTCCGGCCGGTGATGTCGGCGACGGCGGCACGGATCCGGGAGGTGGTGACGTCGAGTCCGGCGACATGGGCGACGGTCGGGTCGAGGGAGTACAACTGGGCGTTCGGACCGGGGCGGCCCCGGCTGGTGCCGCTGACCCGGACCAGGCCGGCGGCCTCCAGGCGGGCCAGGAGCTGGGACGCGGTCGGTTTGGAGAGCCCGGTCAGCCTGCCGATGCGGCTGCGCGACAGCGGACCGTGGGCGAGCAGCAGATCGAGTGCCGCGCGGTCGTTCATGGCCCGCAGCACCCGGGGGGTTCCGGGGGTGGGTCCGGTCATGCTTCTCTCCCGCCCACTACTGTCAGGAAAGTTTCCTGTTCTACGAGGAGGACACTATGGCCCGTCTCGGCACGACGTCAACGGCCGTGGTCGGGGCGCTCCGGCCACGGCCGTCGGTGTCGTGCGGAGCCCCACGTGCCCGCCCCGGGCTACGGAGCCGGCCGCATCCGGTCGCCCCCGGCGCCCCGGCCGCCCGGTTCCCCCACCGGCCCCCGCGTCGGCTCTCCCGCGGCGCCCTTCGCCGGGGCCGTCCCCGGCCCCTTGGCCAGGTCCACCGGCCTCCCCACCGCGTCCGGCTCCCTCGGGACACCCGCTCCCCTCCACGCCGGACGTCCGATGCCCGGGGCGCCGCCCGGGGCGCCGTCCAAGCGCTCCAGGTCCTCGTCCAGCTTCCGCAGGGCGGCCACCGAGTCCCCGTCCACCATGTGGATGCCGCGCGCGTCCAGCGCCCTCTTGATCCGCCCGCGCAGCTCGCGCTCCACCGGGATCGACTTGCCCGGCATGGTCTTGGCCGAGACGCGGATCACCATGGTGTCCAGCGTCACCGAGTTCAGGCCCAGCACCTCGACGGGTGCCCACAGCACCTCGTCCCACGGCGTGGTCGTCGACATCTCCTCGCCGGCCGCCGCGATGGCCGACCGCACCTCGTCCAGGTCCTCGTCGGAACGGACCTCGACGTCCAGGGAGGCCGTCGCCCAGCCCTGACTGAGGTTGCCGACCCGCTTGATCTCGCCGTTGCGCACGTACCAGATCTCGCCGTCGTCGCCGCGCAGCTTGGTCACCCGCAGCCCGATCTCCAGCACCGTGCCGGTGGCCTCGCCCGCGTCGATCCGGTCGCCCACCCCGTACTGGTCCTCCAGCAGCACGAACATCCCCGACAGGACGTCCGTGACCAGGTTGCGGGCCCCGAAACCTATCGCCACACCGGCGACACCGGCGCTGGCCAGCAGCGGCGCGAGGTCGATGCCCAGCGTCGACAGCGTGATCAGTACCGCCGTGCCCATGACCACGAAGGTGGAGACGCTGCGCAGCACCGAACCGATCGCCTCGGTGCGCTGGCGCCGCCGCTCGGCGTTGACCAGCAGGCCGCGCAGCGCGTTGCCGCTCGCCTCGGCCTCGGCGTTGCGGTTCATCCGGGCGATCAGCCGGGTGATGGCGCGCCGGACCACCGAGCGCAGGACGACGGCGATCACCAGGATCAGCGCGATGCGCAGACCGGTGGCGAGCCAGGTGCCCCAGTTCTCCTCGATCCAGCCCGCGGCGTTCGTGGCCGTCTCGTGCGCGTCGTTCATGGAGTCCACCCTCGACACACTAACGGGGGACGTCGCACCGTATCGGCCTCCGCACTCCGAGTGGCTCCGCTGCCAGGAGGGAAGTAACGGGGTGTGGGCGAAAACACGCTCGGCGCGTTACGCGATCGTGGTGGCGCGGGCACCGGGGCGCGGGACACACTGGGGGAGATCGTCCCGGCGCGAGCCACGCGCCGCCGACGTACAAGGAGGCACCGTGCCGCACGTCCTGGTCCTCAACGCGTCGTACGAGCCGCTCGGCGTCGTACCGCTCCGCCGCGCGCTCATCCTCGTCCTCAACGGCAAGGCCGTCAGCCTGGAGGATTCCGGCGCCCTCATGCACAGCGCGACCCAGGTCATACCCGCGCCCAGCGTCGTTCGACTGAAGCGCTTCGTACGGGTGCCGTTCCGCGGCACCGTGCCACTCACCCGTCGTGCCCTGTTCGCCCGTGACGGCGGCAGGTGCGCGTACTGCGGTGGCGTCGCAACCAGCGTCGACCACGTGATCCCGCGCAGTCGCGGTGGGCAGCACTCCTGGGAGAACGTGGTGGCGGCCTGCCGCCGCTGCAACCACGTCAAAGCCGATCGCCACGTGGCGGAGCTGGGCTGGCGGCTGCGCCACCAACCCGCCCCGCCGACCGGTCTGGCCTGGCGGATCATCGGAACGGGCCACAGGGATCCGCGCTGGCTGCCGTACCTGCGGCCGTACGGCGCGGACGACGCCCTCGCCCGGATCGACGGCAGAACACCCGCCTGAGGTCCGGGTTTCGTCGTACGGGGCCGGTACCGGCCCCGTACGCGGCGTGCCCCGGCGTTCCCCGGTGTTTCCGGGGAGCGGCCTCGGGCCCGTGGACCACCGGGTCACCCGTCGTCGCGGGGCTCCCGCCCGTCCGTCCCGTCCTCGGCGGCGGTGCGCTCGGTCCGGACGGCGTAGACCTCCAGGGACCACAGCGAGAGCCCGAAACGGGTCGCCCGCTCGTCGCCCACCACCCGCACGAAGCGGGTGTCGGCGGGGGAGTCGAACCGCACCGTCTCCTCGCCGCCCCGCCCGTCGCGGACGGTCGCGGCCGTCGTCCACCTCCTGCCGTCCGGCGAGACCTGGACGCGGTAGCGGGAGGCGTACGCGTCCTGCCAGCGCAGCCGCACCTCGCCGACGCGGACGGGCCGGTCCAGTTCCACCCCCAGCCACTGTCCGTCCTCGGCCGGGGAGGACCAACGGGTCTCCGGATCGCCGTCGACGGCCGCCGAGGCGGGGAAGTCCGCGGTCTCGTCGGCCGAGGAGAGCGCCGTCGCCCGACGGGCCAGGTCCGGTCCGCCGGTGGGCGGCGCGGCGCGGACCACCAGGGTCTGCCGCAGGGTCTCGCCGTCGGCGGTGAGGGTGACCGGGACGCGGTACGTGCCCGGCGTCACGTCCTTCCCCGCCCGGACCTCCACGGCCGCCGCCACCGACACGCCGCGCCGCAGCGTCACCCGGCGCGGCGCCCGCACGGTGAAGCCCTCCGGAGCCCGGACGGTCAGACGGCCGCGCACGTCGGTGGGGCGGTTGCCGGTCAGGGACGCCTCGACCACGGCCGGGCCGCCGCCGATGACGGCGTCGGTCTCGGCGCGGGTCAGTTCCAGCGCGGCGCCGGGGGCGTCGGAGTACCAGGGCGTCACCTCGTGGACCACCGGGGCCGTCGAGCCGTCCTCCCAGACCAGTCGCACGGCGTCGGTCCGCAGGTCGTCGACGCGCAGCTCCGTCCAGCCCTCGTCCGACAGCGCGCCCAGCCGCTTCCAGCCCTCGCCCGGCACGTGCGCCTCGACGGCGGCGCGGGCGCCCGGGTCCGGCTCCGACTGGACGGTGACCGCCTCCAGGGAACGCGGCCGGGGCAGCCGCAGCACCAGTTCCTCGGGGCCGGTGAGCAGGTCGGGGACGCCCGGCGCCCCGGTGCGCCGGTCGGAGGGGGTGGAGGGCGGACCGCCGGAGTCCGGCTCCTCGGCGGCGCGGAAGGCGGTGGCGGGATCGCCGTCGGCGGCGTGCTCCAGGGCGGAACCGGGCACGGGGGTGGGCCCCCCGCTCACCCGCTCGCCCGAGCGGTCCCCCTTCCGCTTCCCGCCGCGGGCGCCGGACCAGTCGTCGGCGGCCTCCAGCGCCCGATCCACGAAGTCGGGCAGGACGCCGTCGCCGACGGTCGCCCCGCTCCGCCGGGCCTCGGCGCGCAGCCGTTCCAGTTCCAGCCGGGCCCGCCAGGCCGCCGCGCCGTCCCCGTCGCGCTGGGCACCCAGCATGTCCAGCGCGTGCTCGCCGGCGCGTCCGTAGCGGGCCAGCTGCCGCACCCAGGGACGTGCCTCCTCGCTCAGGGCGCCGCCGGCGACCCGGGTCAGGTGCTCGGGGGACCCGCGCAGCACGGCGAAGGCGTCGCGCAGCCTCTCGGCGGTCGAGGCGAACCGCTCGTCGTCCTCGCCCCGGTGGGCCGTCCAGAAGGCCTCCACCAGGGGAGCCAGCTGGGCCGACTCCTCCTCGTTCAGCACCGAGGAGGCGCTGTTGGCGGCGAGTGCGCGCAGTGCCTCCCGGGCCTCCCGGTCCGCGCCGCTCGGGCTCCGTCCACCGTCGTCGGTGGTGGCCGCCAGGTCGTCGACGGCCGCCCGCCAGGACTCCGCGGGCCGGTAGGCGCGCGGGTTCCAGGCGTAGTCGGCGACGGTGAACAGCGGGATGCGGGAGGCCGTCGCCTGCTCCATCGCGTTGGCCAGCAGCTCCGCCGAACGGTTGGCGACGGCCGGTTCGCGTCCGGTGTAGGGGCCCAGGAAGAGGCGGTCGGCCGCGTAGTCGTTGACCGGGTAGTTGTCCAGCGTGGTCAACGGGTGGCGCAGGGCGTCGCGGGCCTCGGCGACCTCCCCGCCGGTGATCGTGGCCGGGACGACCCCGACGCCGCTCCAGGCCACCTCCACGTCCCCGCCCAGCCGCTCGGCCAGCTCGTCGCGGTACTCGGTGCGGCCGTCCTGGTAGAACTCCGTCGGCAGCACCGACAGCGCCACCGCGTCGTCGGGCCCGAAGCCGTACCGCTCCGCCAGGTGCGCGGCCACCTCGTTGGCCAGCTCCGCGTGGGCGCGGGCGGCCGCCTTCGGTCCGGAGCCGTAGCGGTCGGCGTCCTCGTCGCAGTGCCACTCGGTGTAGCTCGCGTCCTCGAAGCGCAGTTGGACGGCCCGTACCCCCAGCGCCACCATGGCGTCGACCTTCCGCAGCAGCGCCCGGCGGTCGTCCCGTGCGACCAGGCACATCGACTGTCCCGGCGAGACGGCCCAGCCCAGTACCACGTGGTTGCTCCGGGCGCGTTCGGCCAGCTCGCGGAAGTCCGCGCGTCGCTCGGCGGGGTAGGGGTCGCGCCAGCGGGACTGGCGGAAGGGGTCGTCGCCGGGCGCGTACAGGTAGCGGTTCTGCTTGGTGCGGCCCATGAAGTCCAGGTGCGCCAGCCGCTCCTGGTGCGACCACGCCTCCCCGTAGAAGCCCTCGGCCGTGCCGCGCACGGGGGCGGCGGGCCAGTCGCGCACGACGACCCCGGCCACCCGGGCCCCGCCCTCGCCGTCCCCGCCGCCGGTGATCAGTTGCCGCAGCGTCTGCGCGGCGTGGAACAGCCCGTCGCGTCCGACGC
The DNA here is from genome assembly GCF_009709575.1 of Streptomyces taklimakanensis. Taxonomy (NCBI): domain Bacteria; kingdom Bacillati; phylum Actinomycetota; class Actinomycetes; order Kitasatosporales; family Streptomycetaceae; genus Streptomyces; species Streptomyces taklimakanensis. The sequence goes on along the minus strand of NZ_WIXO01000001.1, from coordinate 1,824,899 downwards.
CCGCCAGGGCCACCGTGCCGGCCGGACCGTCCAGGCCGTCGGCGCGACCGACCGCCAACCGGTAGCCGCCGGGGGGCAGGTCCCCGCGTTCGGGAGCGCGCAGGAGGCGCAGGGCCCGCTCGGCGGCCTCGTCCCCGACCCGTACCACCAGGCCCTCGGCGCCCTTCTCCGCACCGGGGCGCACGACGCGCACGCTCCGCGCGCCGGCCGAGCGCAGGGCGTCGCGGACGACGTCGAGGGCGTACGGGGCGGCGGCGCGGTCGTTGTCGCCGACGACCAGGACGACCTCGTCACCGACCGGGACCGAGGCCCCGTGCGTCCGTAGGGACTGCGGACGCGGCCAGACGGAGGGGACGCCGTCCCGCGCGGTGGCGCGGTCGTCGCCGGGGTCGCCCGCCTCCGGGCTCGCGGTCCGTTCCGGTTGCGGCGGCGCGGCCTGGGCGCTCGGCGCGCCGCCGAGCAGTCCGCCGAGAACCGCCGCGACCAGCGCCGTCGCCCCGGTACGGCGCGCGCCGCGGCCGTGCGTCGCATGGTTCACGTCTTCATCGGCCCTTCTCGCCCCGTTCACCGCGTGTCGACCGTACGCGCCGGTCGGTGAAGAGCCCACCACCGGGTCGGCGAGGGTGTCAACGACGGGGGCCGAAGTGTCCGACTTGTCGACGGCCGAAGGGGGCACGAAGGCGACGCGAAGGGGGCATGAGGGGGGAACGGGAAGGAAGGGGGAACAGGGCCGGAATCGGGGCTTCCGTGTGCCGTTCCCGAGGTGACCTCCGAGTCGACGACGCCCCCGCCCGACGGCCGGGCTCCCCGGGCCCGGCCGAACCGGAGGCGGAGGAGGGGGGAGGGGAAGGGGGTGCGTCGCGCACACCGCCCCGGGCGGCGATCGGATGGCGCCCGAGTGAGGTCCGAGTGAGGCCCGAGTGACGTCCGGGTGAGGTGCGGGTGGGGTCGCGGGCGGGGCGGAGCCGGGCCGTCCGCGCGGCGGCTCCCTCCGGGAGGTGGTCCGCCGCGTGCGACAAATCTTGGCCAAGATGCCCGCTTTGCTCGAATGCCCTACGCTGGCAGGCGCGTCATGCCGTGAAATCATCGGCGACTGGCCGGGTGACGTGGGTCACGTTTATGTCGTCGAAAGTGTCTGGGCACTGCCCCAGTGGGTAGGGCCCCACATGGCCGACCCTCATCGGCCCCTGTTCCCATCCAGACCCAGCCCGAGCCCCGCACGACCGAAACCGACGAACGGAGGCCCCCGTGGCCGCGTCCGCTGAAGTGCTGAATCCCCTCCCCCTCCTTCCCAAACAGGGGCGGGAGCCGATCGACCTCTCCGGCGTCTCCGACCCGGACTCCGGACTGGACGGCTCCTGCGCCTGCGGTTACCCCGAGACACCTCTGACCAGCGAACCCCCGCTCGCCGACAGCGCCCCGCTCACCAGTGAGCCGCCGCTCTCCGCCGAGATCCCGCTGACCAGCGAACCGGTCGCGGTGGGATACGGAGCGGAATCCGCGGAAATCTAGATCTTCAGGGGTCTCCACAGACCGGAGGGAGATACCGGATGAGCCGACTGGCACACCTGGCCGCGGCACACGGAGTCTGCACCTCCTACGACCCCGCCCCGGGCCGTACGCTCCAGGTGCCCGACACCACGATCGTCGAGGTCCTGGCCGCACTGGGCGTCGACGCCTCGACCCCGGACGCCGTCCGCGAAGCGCTGGACCGGCACGCCGAGGAGGAGGCCGCCCGGCTGCTGCCCCCCACCGTCGTCGTACGCGCCCCCCATCCCCCCGGCCCCGGCCGGGACGCGCCGCCGACCGCGGAGCCCTCCGCGGTCCGGGGCGTCCTCCCCCCGCTCCCCGACGGCACGGTGTTGAGCGTGGCGACCGAGGACGGCCGCGTCCTGGCCCGGGGCACCGGGGGAACCGGTCCCGGCCTCGTCGGGGAACCGCTGCCGCCGGGCTGCCACGCCCTGCGCGCCGAGGCACCCGACGGCCGTACGGCCCGCGCCACGCTGATCGTCGCCCCCGACCGCTTCCCGGCGCCTCCGGGCCGCTCCTACGGGCTGCTCGTCCAGCTCTACTCCCTGCTCTCCTCGCGCTCGTGGGGCATGGGCGACCTGGCCGACCTCGCCGACCTGGCCGCCTGGTCCGGACGCGCGGTCGGCGCCGGGTTCATCCAGCTCAACCCCCTGCACGCGGCCGTCCCCCCGGGTGAGGGCGAGAGCGTCGATCCCTCCCCGTACCGCCCCTCCTCCCGCCGTTTCGCCGACCCCGTGCACCTGCGGATCGAGGAGATCCCCGAGTACGGCTACCTGCGGGGCGAGGCCCGCCGGCGGGTCGACGAACTGGCGGCCCGCGCCGCCGAGCTCCGCGACGCCACCCTCACCGAGGACGGCCGGATCGACCGCGACGCGGTGTGGGCGCTCAAACGCGAGGCCCTGGAACTGCTCCGCACCGTCCCCCTCAGCCCCGGCCGGCACGTCGCCTACTGCGACTTCCTCGCCGAGCAGGGCCAGGCGCTGGAGGACCACGCCGTCTGGTGCGCCCTGGCCGAGGTCCACGGCTCCGACTGGCGCTCCTGGCCCGGCGGCCTGGACGACCCGCGCTCGCCGGCCACCGCCCGCGCCCGCGTCGAGCTGATGGACCGGGTCGACTTCCACAGCCGGCTGGCCTGGCTCACCGACGCCCAGCTCGCCCGCGCCCAGCGCACCGCCCGCGACGCCGGGATGTCCGTCGGCCTCGTCCACGACCTGGCGCTGGGCGTCCACCCCTCCGGCGCGGAGGCCTGGGCCCTGCGCGACTTCCTCGCCGACGGCGTCTCCGTCGGCGCGCCGCCCGACGCCTTCAACGCCCAGGGCCAGGACTGGGGGTTGCCGCCCTGGCGCCCGGACGCCCTGGCCGCCGCCGGCTACGCCCCCTACCGCTCGCTGCTGTCCGGGCTGCTGCGCCACACCGGCGGGCTGCGCATCGACCACGTCATGGGGCTGTTCCGGCTCTGGTGGGTCCCCGAGGGCCGCCCGCCGACGGAGGGCGCCTACGTGCGCTACGACGCCGAGGCCATGCTCGGGATGCTCGCCCTGGAGGCGTACCGCGCCGGCGCCGTCGTCATCGGCGAGGACCTGGGCACGGTCGAGCCCGGAGTCCGAGCGGAGCTGGCCGGACGCGGGGTTCTGGGCACCTCCGTGTTGTGGTTCGAGCGCGACTACGAACACCTGCGCACCCCCCACCACGAGATGCCCCAGCCGCTGCACCCACGGGACTGGCGAGCCGACTGCCTGGCCACCGCCACCACCCACGACCTGCCCAGCACCGCCGCCCGGCTCAGCGGCGACCACGTCCGACTGCGCGCCGACCTCGGACTGCTGACCGGCACCTTCGCCGCCGAGCAGACCCAGGACGCCGCGGAGACCGCCGAGTGGGTGGCGTACCTGGACCGCCTGGGCCTGCTGCCGGAGGGCGCGGGTGACGAGGAGAGCGAGGTCAGGGCGATCTACCGCTTCCTGGCCCGCACCCCCGCGAAGATGGTCGGCGTCTGGCTCCCGGACGGCGTCGGCGACCGACGCCCGCAGAACGTGCCCGGCACCGCCGGCGACCGGTACCCCAACTGGCGGCTCCCCGTCGCCGGCGACGACGGCCGGCCCGTCACCCTGGAGGAACTGGTCGCCTCGCCCCGGCTGCGTGCCCTGCTGGAGACGGTCTACGAGGAGCTGCACGGCCCCCGGGAGCGTCGCATCCCCGCGCCGGGAGAGCACGGCGGACAACGCGAGGAGGACGTCAGGGGAACCGCGGGGGCCCGGGACGACCACCCCTCCGCCCCGCGTGAGGCACGTCACGACGGGCACCGCGTCGTTCCCCGACGGGCCACGCAAGGCCACCCTGAACGCGTGCCGCCGGGCGACGTTCGCTAGCGTGGAACCGTGGACACCAAGGTCACCGAGAACGTCAAGAGCGCCGGCACCGCCGTGCGCGCCGGAGCCGTCACCGCCCTCACCACGCTGACGCTCCTGGCCGCCGCCCCCACCGCCTCCGCCAACCTCTACCGCGACGACGGCGACGACCCGGGCACCGGCCTGAGCGTGGTCGAGACCCTCGGTCTGTACGTCGTGGCGCCCGTCGCCCTGTTTCTGATCATCGCCGCGCTGGTGATGGTGGGCGACAAGTCCTCCCGCGACAGCGGCCAGATCGCCGGTCGCCAGGAGCCCAACCGGGGCTGACCGGCGGCCCTCCGGCCCGTCCGGCCGACTCGATCGGCGGCGGCGCCCACCACGCCCGCTCCGCACCGGCCCCACCCGGGTCCCACTCGGGTCCCACCCGACGCCGGTCGCGCCGTCCCGCCGCGACCGAGGCGGTCCCGGTCCGGCCGCCGGTCGATCGACGCGGAGCGGACGACGCGGTGGGCGCCGCATCTCCTCACGCCCGGGCGCCCGCCCCGGGCGACTCCGGCGTTCGCCGTCGCCGTGCCGTGCTCCCGCCGCCGGTGCGGATCCGACACCGCGCCGGTGGAACCCGTGCGGGCCTGCCGGCTCGAATCTGTTCTCGGGTGTCCCCAGAACCGGCCATTCCCTCTTCTTCGCCGTCTGTCGACGTTCCCCCTGCGCCAGGATGCCGTCCGGGAACGCGCGTTGTGCCCCATGACGGAAGAGGTCCCGCGTGGCCGTGCGGAGTGTCGCCATCATCGGTGCCGGTACCACCGGAATCAGTGTGTTCGCACAGTTGGTGAGGGGAAGCGAAAGCGATGTCTCCTCCATCACGCTGATCGATCCCAACGAGCCCGGCGCGGGGCCGGTGTTCGGAGATCCGGATCCCGATCTGCTCTGCAACACCTCGGCGGGAATCTGCTCTCTTCTTCCCCAGGTCCCCTCCGACTTCACCGATCACTGTGCCGAGCGTGGTCGGCCGGTCGCGGACGCCGATTACACCCCCAGAGCATGGGTCGGCGAGTACGCTCGGGAACGCTTCGGTCGGTACTTCGAGGTGGCCGGTGCCCGGGGCGTCAAGGTCGATCACGAGCGCGATCTCGTCCGGAGCATCGCCACGACGGGGAGAAGGTACCGCCTCCACCTGGAGAGCGGACGTCTGCGTTCCTTCTCCCACGTCATCGTGTGCGTGGGGGTGGGGGAAGCCATCGTTCCGGACGGCTTCGCCGCATACACCTCCCACCCGCGGTGGGTACCGTCGCCCTACCCCTCGGCCCGCCTGCGCCGACGGATCGGAGACACGCCCTCCCGCGTCCTGGTGGTGGGCAGCGGGTTGTCGGCGGTCGACGCCGCACTCCTGCTGTGCCGCGACGGCCACCGCGTCACCATGGCCTCCCGAACCGGAATCCTGCCGGCGGTGCGCTCCCGCATCCTGCCCTCCCCCCGAGCCCTTCCCTCCCTGGACGGAATCAGCGGGATGGACCCGGACGATCCGGACCTGTACCGCAGGCTCGGTCGTGCCGTAACAGAGGCCGTGCGCACGGTCGGGGGGCCGCTCCCCCTGCGCCGACAACTGTCCCGCGGCGCCGATCCGGTTCGACGGCTGAGGGAGGAGATCGCACTGGCGGAAGCCGATCTGTGCCACTGGCAGGACATCGTGCTCCCGCTCGTCGACGCCGTGTCCGCGTGGACCGCGGGATGGCATCCGTCCCGACGCGCGAGCGTCTTCGCCCCCGTGAGCTCCCTGATGTGGCGCTACCTCACCTCCTTGGCGCTGCCCAACGCCCGGAAGCTGTCGGGACACCTCGACGACGGGGAATTGGAGCTGGACGTCTACGACCCCGCGCGTGTCCGTGCCCACGCCAAGGGGTTCGAGGTCGTCTCGCGTGACGGCCGTGTCCGCACCTACGACCACGCCGTGTCCGGGGCCGGATTCGAACTGCCCGTCCTCCACCACGACGGGGCGGCCGTCCATCTGAGGAACCCGCCCGACAAGGCGGTCCCCGTCACCGCCCTCGGCGGGGATCTCCGTCCGCGTCCGGGGATCGGGGAGGGGAACATATGGGTGGTCGGCCCGGCCACGCACATCCACCAGCCCTTCGCCAATTTCCTGGGCTCCGCCACCCGCCAGGCGGAAATCGTCGCCCGGTGTGTCAGGGGAGAGGCCGTTCCGTGAGGACGTCCTCCGTCATCCGTCACCCGCCGCCCCCACGGGCCGCCCGCCCGACCACCGGGCCGGGCCGCGACCGCGTGCGCGGGCGCTCGTGGGCGGACACGATCGGCGAACACCGCGTGTGAATACCGCTGTGAACACCGTGTGTGAAGCCCGCGTCACCGCAATGACCTGCGTGTTCGCGGGTACCAGAGGCGCTGCGGTGCCGAACGGCGCGGCGGTGTGACGGGAAGGCGGGGCCACACGGTGACGATCGGCGACGGTGTGTTCGCATGGCTGGGAGTGGCGGCACTGCTCGCGGCCGTGCTGCCCCGCGTGGTGGCCGGGCGGCGGCCGCTTTCGCTGCCCCTGGTCTTCATGCTCTGCGGCATCGGCGTGTACCTGCTGCCGTTGCCGCTGCCCGCCGTCGATCCGGTGGACGACCGACTGTTGGTGGAGCACGCCACCGAGGTCTGCGTGATCATCTCGCTGATGGGCGCCGGACTGGCGCTCGACCGGCCCCTCGGCCTGCGCCGCTGGGCCTCGACCTGGCGGCTGCTGGGCGTCACCATGCCGCTGACCGTCGTGGCCACGGCCGGTGTGGCGTGGTGGCTGCTGGACTGGCCGCCGGCCGCCGCGCTGCTGCTGGCCGCCGTCCTGGCGCCGACCGACCCGGTACTGGCCTCGGAGGTGCAGGTGGGCCGGCCCACCGACGACGAGCACGACGAGGACGAGGTGCGCTTCTCCCTCACCAGCGAGGCGGGCCTGAACGACGGGCTCGCCTTCCCCCTGACGTACGCGGCCGTCGCACTGGCCGCCGCCGCGGGCGCCGGCTGGTCCGCGGACTGGGTCGGCTCCTGGGCGTTGAACGAACTGGCGTACAAGTGCGTCGTCGGCCTGCTGGCCGGGCTGGCGGTGGGAAGGCTGCTGGGTTGGCTGTTCTTCCGGACGCGCTCGAAGGTGCTGCGGCTGTCCCGGCACAAGGAGGGCTTCGTCGCGCTGGGGGCCACCTTCCTGTCGTACGGGCTGGCCGAGATCATCGGCGGTTACGGCTTCCTCGCCGTGTTCACCACCGCCTGCGCCATCCGGGCCGCCGAGCGGGCCCACGGCTACCACAACGTCCTGCACGACTTCGTGGAACAGGTCGAGCGGCTGCTCACGGCGGGGCTGCTGTTCCTGTTGGGCGCCTTCGTCGCGCTGGGCGGTCTGTCCCACCTGACGTGGCAGGGCGCCGCCGTCGCCCTGGTGGTGCTGTTGGTGGTCCGGCCGTTGGCGGGGTGGGCGGGACTGTTGGGCAGCCGGATGGAGCGCCGGGAACGCGGGGTGGTCGCGGGTTTCGGCATCCGGGGCATCGGCTCGCTGTACTACCTCGCCTACGGGCTGGGGCAGGCGGACTTCCCGGTGGCGGAACGGGAGGTGTGGGCGGTGGTGACGTTCACCGTGCTGGCCTCGGTGGTGCTGCACGGAGTCACGGCGGGCCCGCTCATCGCCCGGCTGGACCGGCTGCGGGGAACCGGGGGCGGCCCCGCGTCGGGCGGCGGCCCGGACGGCCCGGACGGCCCGGACGGTGAGTCCGGCCGGCGGTCCGAGCGGTCCGAGCGGTCCGAGCCGAGGGGCGAGACGGCCGAGGACGGTCGGTGAACGTCCGCGAACCGGACGGCAGCGGTCACACACCGTATCCGGCGGGAGACCACCGGACGGCGGCGCGGGCGGGGTGGGGGACGGGCGGTGGACACGGTCACGACGGAGGCGGGCGGCCCCCCGGGCGGGCCCGGAGTCGGTGCGGGATGCCACCATGTCCCCCCATGGAACTGCTTTCGCTCGTCGCACGGCTCGCACTTCCGGAGCCCGCGCAACCGTGGGACCGTCCCACCGCGCCCGCTCCCCTGGCCGTCGACTGGGCAGCGGTGGAGAGCCGGCTGGGCCTGCGGCTCCCCTCCGGTTACAAGGCGCTGGTCTCCGCCCACGGGCCGCTGGACATCGGCGAGTACCTGTGGATGCACGCGCCGTGCGAGCGAGGGGGCCGGTTCGACTACGGGGACTGGCTCTGGGAGATCCACCGCGAGTGCCGGATAGCCTCCCGCCGGACCCCGCCGTACCAGCCCCCGCCGTTCCACCCGGAGCCCGGCGGGCTGCTGGCCTGGGGTGAGACACGGGGCAGCTGCCGACTGTTCTGGGACACCGGGGCGTGTGACGATCCGGACCGCTGGCCGGTCGTCGTCCACGACCGGGACGCGGGAAGCGACGAGAACCCCTGGCTGCACTGGGGCACGACGCTGACCGAGACGGTGGCGGCGCTCCTGACCGACGGCCTCCCGCTCCCCGGCGGCAGGACGCTCGGCCCGCTGCCGGCCACCGTACGCCGCACCGCCTTCCTGACCGACGCCCGTCCCTGGACGCCGCCGGAGCGGGACCCCGAGTCGGTGCCGGAGGCCGGGGGCGTACGACGCGCCGCGCTCGCCGGGGGACACGGGTTGGAGACGCTGACGCGGCTGGTGCCGCCGCCCGCGACCCCGTACCTCGGGGACGGCACCTGGGAGTGGCTCTTCGCCGAGCTCGGCACCCGGCTGCCCGACGAGTACGTGACGCTGATGGAGCGCTACGGCTCCGGGCACTGGGGGAACTGGCTCAGTTTCTTCACGCCCCTGCGCACGGTCGGTGAGGGCCTCGTGCACCACGCCCGGGAAACGGCCGACAACTACCGTCGGTTGCGCGGGGAGTTCCCCGAGTACCACCCGCTCGCCGTGTGGCCGGAGCCGGGCGGTTTCCTGCCCTTCGCCGTCTCCGTCGACAGCGACCACCTGGGCTGGTTGACCGAGGGGGAGCCGAACGACTGGCCGGTGACCGTCTGGCCCCGCCACGCCGACCAGGGGCCGGCCCTGCCGGGCACCCTGACGGACATCCTGCTGCAGTGGCTGCGCGGAGACCTCGTCACGGAGGGCCTGGCCGGGCTGGACGAGGGGGACGACCCCCTGGCGTTCGCCGAGTTCTCCCCGGGGAACGCCGACACCCACTGGTGACCCGGCGGGCGGACGCGGAGGGGAGCGGACGTCGGACCCGCGCGGGACCGGTCAGCGTCGGCGCGGCAGCAGCAGTTCGGCGTTCCGGTCGCCCGGCTCGCCGGCCAGGGTGGTGTTGCGGCCCGGGGCGTTGAAGGCCAGCTCGCGGTAGAGGGAGGCCAGGCCCGTACGGGACAGGTCGCCCTCGTCGGCGGCGTACGGCGCGGCGGACTCCACGCAGGTGACGAAGAGGGAGAGCGTCCCGTCGCCGTTGTCCGTCAGCTCGACGGTGCGGGCGAGCTGCGGGTGGTCCACGTGCGAGGCCGTGGTGACCTCCCAGAAGCCGTCGTGCGGGGTGATCCGGTTGCGGTGGCTGTGCCCGTTGATCCACGCGACCACGTTCCCGTGCCGCTCCAGCAGGGCCAGGAGCTCGGTGCCGCCGGTGGTCATGGAGTCGCTGTAGTGGTGGCTGAAGACGATGATCAGGTCGTCGCCGTGGCGTGTCAGTTCACGGTCCAGCCAGCGCAGCTGTGCGGCGGAGACGTGGCCCCGGTAGTCGCCCTCGGGGTCGGTGGTGTCCAGGCTGATGCCGGTGACGCCGTCGGCGACGCGGAAGGAGTAGTACAGCCGGCCCTCCGCCACGCACTCCCGGGTGTAGCCGTGCCCGACCGGCCCCGGACCGGTGTGGGCCGGGTCCAGGTGCAGTTCGGCGTACTGGCGGGTGGTCAGCGGCGCGCGGGACGGGTCGGGGGTGACGGTGCGCATCCCCCGCGCGTGGGCGCGCAGCATCTCCCGCAACCCCTCGCCCCGCACGTCCTGTCCCCTGCGCACCGTCCGGTGCAGCGCCAGGCCCTCGGCCGCCGGCAGCTCGTACAGCTTGCGGTCCCCGACGGCCAGCTCGGTCAGCTCCGCGATGCTCGCGAAGTGGCCGCCGTACAGGTCGTCGTGGTTGCCGACGGTGGAGTACCAGGGGATGCGCAGGCCGGGGCTGACGACCTGGCGGCGCGCGGCGTCCAGCAGGCCCTCGACGCGGGGGAAGCCGTGCCGCTTGTCGAGGTCGCGCACCGGGTCCTCGGGGTGCCAGTACAGGGGGAGACCGGAGTCCTGGACGCCCTCGTAGCGCGTCGGATCGCCGGTGTCGGGGGTGATGCGGCCACCGCTCATCGCGGTGAGGAACCACTCCGCCTCGGCGCGGCAGTTGTTGTCGGTGTTGTCCCCGGTGGTCATCGCGAAGGCCAGGGGAGCCCCGGTGGCCGGGCCGCCGGCCAGCGAGTTGATCCGTTCCACCAGGGAGATCAGACCGTGGACGGTGAGTGCCTCCTGCGGGCGCCAGGCACCGGGCCGGCCCGCGCGCTGGTACTCGAAGCGCAGGGGGTGCTGGACGTCCGTGACGTGGGTGTCCGTCAAGTGCGCGAAGCAGGCCAGGGGCGTGCGCCGGTCCTCGCGCGTCCGGTCCGCGGCGACGAGGTCCTCGCGCACCACCCGTTCCCAGCCGCGTCCCTCGCCCAGCCTCCGGTAGCCGCCCGTGCCGCGCGGCGCGGCGACGCTCTCCACCGTGGTGCCGGCCGGGGAGGGAACGGCGGGCCGGGAGGGGGAGGGGGCCGGTCGGGTGGGCGGGACGGAGGCCGGAGCCGTCGGCGCGGCGGCCCCGGCGTCCGTCCCGCCCGTGCCGAGGGCCACCCCCGCGGCGCCGGCGACACCGACCGCCCCGGCGGCGAGCAGCGTACGGCGGTCGAGGACGTGCCGGGCGAGCCGGCTGCTGCGGGACGTACGGGACATGGGCGTCTCTCCCCGGAAGCGAACGCGGCACCTTGGGGGTGGGGCGTCCCCACCCACCGGGGATCGTCGGCACCGGTGGTGACCCGTGGTCCAACGGCACGGAAACGTCCGGCACCGATCAGGACGCAGGGATCACCGGGGACGGGCCCGTCACGTTCCGCTCGCCGTCCGGTGCGGCTCCGCTCACCGCCCGTTCACCCACCGGGCGGGAGTGGCGCCTCCCACCCCCGTGGCCCGTCCCCGGCGACCGGTGGGAAAGCACCCCGCGCCCGCCGGGGCCGACGTGCGAGGATGGCGCGGAACGCACACGGACGAGAAGGAGATGACGCAGGTGCCTGGTACGAACCTCACGCGCGAGGAGGCGCGGGAGCGGGCCCGTCTGCTCGAGGTGGACGCGTACGACATCGAACTGGACCTCTCCGGAGCCCAGGAAGGCGGGACGTTCCGCTCGGTCACCACGGTGAGGTTCGACGCCCGTGAGGCCGGGACCGGCTTCATCGACCTGGTGGCGCCCACCGTGCACGAGGTGGTGCTCAACGGCACCCCCCTCGACCCGGCCGAGGTCTTCGCCGACTCGCGCATCGCGCTGCCCGGCCTGGTCGCCGGCCGCAACGAGCTGCGCGTCGTCGCCGACTGCGCCTACACCAACACCGGTGAGGGCCTGCACCGCTTCGTCGATCCCGTGGACGGGCAGGCCTACCTCTACACCCAGTTCGAGGTGCCCGACGCCCGCCGGGTCTTCGCGAGCTTCGAGCAGCCCGACCTCAAGGCGACCTTCGCCTTCACCGTCACCGCGCCCGAGGGCTGGACGGTGATCTCCAACTCGCCCACTCCCGAGCCGGAGCCCGGGGGAGTGTGGCGCTTCGAGCCGACGCCGCGCATCTCCACCTACGTCACCGCGCTGATCGCCGGCCCCTACCACAGCGTGCACAGCACCTGGGAGGACGGCAAGGGCCGCACCGTGCCGCTGGGCGTCTACTGCCGCCCGTCGCTGGCCGAGCACCTGGACGCGGAGGCCATCTTCGAGGTCACCCGGCAGGGCTTCGACTGGTTCGAGGAGAAGTTCGGCCTGCCCTACCCGTTCGCCAAGTACGACCAGCTCTTCGTCCCGGAGTTCAACGCCGGCGCGATGGAGAACGCGGGCGCGGTCACCATCCGCGACCAGTACGTCTTCCGTTCCAAGGTGACGGACGCCGCCTACGAGACGCGGGCCGAGACGATCCTCCACGAGCTGGCCCACATGTGGTTCGGCGACCTGGTCACCATGGAGTGGTGGAACGACCTGTGGCTGAACGAGTCGTTCGCCACCTACACCTCCATCGCCTGCCAGGCCGCCGCCCCCGGCAGCCGCTGGCCGCACGCGTGGACGACCTTCGCCAACTCCATGAAGACCTGGGCCTACCGCCAGGACCAGCTCCCGTCCACGCACCCGATCATGGCCGAGATCCGTGACCTGGACGACGTCCTGGTCAACTTCGACGGCATCACCTACGCCAAGGGCGCCTCCGTCCTCAAGCAGCTCGTCGCCTACGTCGGCGAGGAGGCGTTCTTCAGCGGCGTGCGGACGTACTTCAAGCGCCACGCCTGGGGCAACACCCGCCTGACCGACCTGCTCACCGCCCTGGAGGAGACCTCCGGACGCGATCTGAAGACCTGGTCCAAGGCCTGGCTGGAGACCGCCGGCATCAACGTGCTGCGCCCGGAGGTCACCGTCGACGACGACGGCGTGATCACCTCCTTCGCGGTGCTCCAGGAGGCCCCGGCGCTGCCCGCCGGCGCCAAGGGCGAGCCGGTGCTGCGCCCGCACCGCATCGCCATCGGCTCCTACGAGCTCGACGGCGACTCCCTGGTGCGCACCGGCCGTGTCGAACTGGACGTGGACGGGGAGCGGACCGAGGTGCCCGAGCTGGTCGGCACCCGGCGCCCGGCCGTGCTCCTGCTCAACGACGACGACCTGTCCTACGCCAAGGTCCGGCTCGACGCCGACTCGCTGGCCACCGTCACCGGCCGGCTGGGCGACTTCACCGAGTCGCTGCCGCGCGCCCTGTGCTGGGCGTCGGCCTGGGACATGACCCGTGACGGCGAGATGGCCGCCCGCGACTACCTGGAACTGGTGCTCTCCGGCATCGACAAGGAGTCGGACATCGGTGTCGTGCAGTCCCTCCAGCGGCAGGTCAAGCTCGCCCTGGACCTGTACGCCGCCCCGAGCTGGCGGGAGACCGGCCTGCTGCGCTGGTCCGAGGCCGCCGTGGAGAAGCTGCGCGCCGCCGCCCCCGGCAGCGACCACCAGCTCGCCTGGGCGCGGGCGGTGGCGGCCGGCGCCCGCACCGACGAGCAGCTCGACCTGCTCGCCGGGCTGTTGGACGGCAGCCGGGAGATCGAGGGCCTGGCCGTGGACACCGAGCTGCGCTGGGCCCTGCTCCACCGGCTGGCCGCCACCGGACGCGCCGACGACGCCGCCATCGACGCCGAACTGGAGCGCGACCGCACCTCGGCGGGCGAGCGGCACGCGGCGTCGGCGCGGGCCGCCCGGCCGACCGAGGAGGCCAAGGCCGAGGCGTGGGCGTCGGTCGTGGAGTCCGACAGGCTGCCCAACGCCATGCAGGAGGCGGTCATCGGCGGCTTCGTCCAGACCGACCAGCGCGAGCTGCTGGCCCCCTACACCGCGAAGTACTTCGAGGCGCTCAAGGGCGTGTGGGAGTCGCGCAGCCACGAGATGGCACAGCAGATCGCGATCGGGCTCTACCCGGCCCTGCAGGTCTCCGAGGAGACCCTGCGGGCCACGGACGCCTGGCTGGAGTCGGCCGAGCCCACCGCCGCCCTGCGGCGCCTGGTCACCGAGTCCCGCGCGGGCGTCGAGCGCGCGTTGAAGGCACGGGCGGCGGACGCCGCGGCGGCCGTCTGAGGCCACCGCCCCGCCCCTTCGGGCCGCGTCCCCAGGGCCCCCAGGACGGGGACGCGGCCCGAGGTCCCTCCCGCGCCACACATCGGGCGGCGGGGCCGGGGGCGGGGGCCGGGGGCGAACCACGGTCGTCCGGGAACCCCGCCGGGACGTGCGGCGACCGGCCGTTCAACGGGGCAGGACCGTCAGGTGGGCGGCCGGCGGCCGGCCCGGCGACGTCTCCAGGGCGGTGCGCACCGCCTCCGCCTGCCGGCCGGGGTGGTCGCGGAGCCGGTCCGGGGTGATGTGGAGGACCACGACGCCCAGACGCTCGAACTCCTCGCGCTTGCGGGCGTGGCGCGCGCCCGCTCCACCGCCCCGCGCGCTCCCCGCGGCCTCGCGCCCCTGCCCGTGCCCGTGCCCGTGCCCCTGGATGTCGATCTCGACGGCGACGGCCTGGTCCGGCCAGTAGGCGTCCACACCGCCGAGGTGGGGACCGCCGGGCAGCCGCAGGTCGACGTTCCAGAAGGGCTCGGGCAGACCGTGGGCGCGGACCAGTCCGTACAGCAGGCTCTCGGCCACCGCGCGACTCTCGGCGAGCAGGGCGGCCACGGCGTCCGCCACGGCGGGCCGGCCCAGCAGCCGGGCCCGGCCCAGCTCCGCGACGACGGCCGAAGCCTCGCAGTGGCCGTCGCGCACCGCCTCGGTCAGCAGCCGGCGCACCGCTTCGGCGTCGGTGAGCCGGGCGGTGGTGTCGGCCAGCGCACGGGGCACCGGTGCCACCGGCAGGCCGGTGACCTCCTCGGGCTCGGGGAGGGAGCGGGTGCGCACCACGCGGGCGAAACCGGCCGAGCGCAGCCGGCGGGCGCTCGGCACCAGCACGTCGATGTGGTCCAGGGCCGACAGCGGGGGAGTGGAGGAGAAACCGCGCAGGGCGAGCGCGGCGGGACCGGTGATCACCGCGTCCGTCCCCCGGGGCGCGCGTCCGCCGGTGGGCGGCCCGCCCGAGGGGCGGACGGTGCGGACCTCGGGCCGGGCGCCGACCTGGGCGGGCACACGCTCCCGGCTCGCGTACAGCAGTACGGCGTGCAGCCGCTCCTCGCCGGTCGGCGGGCCGGGGTGCAGCAGGTAGACCCTGGGCAACGGCATCTGCCAGGGGCCGCCCGGCCGGCAGCGCTCGTCCGCGACGACGGCGGGAACGCCCAGGTCGCGCAACGCGCGGGCGGTCACCACCCGGCGCGTGACGTGCGAGAGGTGGCGGACGGGGCGGGAGGAGAGGGGGGGCTCGTGGCTCATGTTCCGGCGATTCCCGCCTCCGGTCCGTCCGCCAACCTCTGTTACGCGTCTGTAGACGAACACGGACAAGCCCGTCCTAAAGTACGGGCGTTCGACAGCCGATCGGGCACGGGCCGACTGCCGGAGACGAGTGGGGCGTCGACGACGGAAGCGGCCCCGACCCCGCACGTCACCGGCCCTCGCCCCACCCGGTGGGACGAGGGCCGACGGCGACGTGCGGAGTCGGGGCCGGGGTCGGCTCAGGCGGACGCCGCCGCGTCGCACCGCTGCGCGCGCAGGGCGCGCGCCGTGTCGTCGCGCGCCTCCGACACCAGTCGCCGCAGCGCCGGAGGGGCGTCCTCGTGGGCCGCCAGCCAGGTGTCCGTCAGCTCCAGCACCCTCGCGTCGTCCTGGAGGGCGGGGTACAGGCCGCGGACGATCGCCATGCCGATCTCGATCGACCGCTCGGCCCAGACTCGCTCGATCGCCTCGAAGTACCGCTCCGCGTACGGCGCCAACAACTCCCGCTGCCCCGGCTGGTCGAAGCCGGAGATGGTCGCCTCCACCAGCGCGTTGGAGAGCCGGTCGGAGTCCACCACGTCCGTCCACGCCCGTGCCTTGACCTCGGGGGACGGCCGTGCGGCCAGGCAACGCACCTGGTGCCGCCTGCCGGAGGCGGTGTCGTCGCGGGCCAGTTCGGCGGCCAACCGCGCCTCGTCGGCGACGCCCCGGGCGGCGAGGGTCGCCAGGAAGGCCCAGCGCAGCTCCTGGTCGACGTCCAGCCCGTCGATCCGGCCCGTTCCCTCCAGCAGCCGGTCCAGCACCTGCAGGTCGTGCTCGTCGTGCGCGACGGCCGCGAAGAACCGCGCCCAGGCGAGCTGGTGGTCGCTGCCGGGGGTGGCCTGCCGCAGGTGCCGCAGCGCGCCGTGGGCGAGCAGCCGCGCGCCCTCCTCGCGCCACGCGGGCGCCACGTAGTGCACCAGAGCCGCGCGCGCCCAGGCGTGCAGCATCTGCACCACGCCGATGTCGCTCTCCTGGCCGCCGAAGCGCAGCACCAGGTCGAGGAAGTCGCGCGCGGGCATCAGCCCGTCACGGGTGAGGTTCCACAGCGCCGACCAGCACAGCGCGCGGGCCAGGCCGTCGGAGACCGAGCCCAGGTGGGACCGGAGCGTGGCCAGCGACGCCTCGTCGAAGCGGATCTTGCAGAACGTCAGGTCCTCGTCGTTGACCAGGATCAGCTCCGGGCGCTCGACGCCGACCAGTTCCTCCACCACCGTCCGCGCGCCGGTGACGTCCACCTCGGCCCGGGCGTAGCGCTCCAGCGGGCCCCCGGCCACCTGGCGCCGGTAGAGGCCGACGGCGACCCGGTGGGGACGCAGCACGGGGTGCGAGTCGGGCGCCTCCTGGGCGATCGCCAACTCGGTGATCCGCCCCGCGGAGTCGTAGGTGGCGTGCGGGGCGAGGGAGTTGACCCCGGCGGTGCGGAGCCAGGCCCGCGCCCACTCGCCCATGTCGCGTCCGGAGGTCTCCTCCAACACGGCCAGCAGGTGCTCCAGCCTGGTGTTTCCCCATGCGTGGCGCTTGAAGTACCGCCGCGCGCCCTCCAGGAAGGCGTCGCGCCCCACGTACGCCACGAGCTGCTTGAGGACGGACGCGCCCTTGGCGTAGGTGATGCCGTCGAAGTTGAGCTTGGCGTCCTCCAGGTCCCGGATGTCGGCGGTGATCGGGTGCGTGGAGGGGAGCTGGTCGGCGCGGTAGGCCCACGACTTGCGACGGTTGGCGAAGGTGATCCAGCCCTCGGTGAAGCGGGTGGCCTCCACCATCGAGAAGGAGCCCATGAAGTCGGCGAAGGACTCCTTGAGCCACAGGTCGTCCCACCACTCCATGGTGACCAGGTCGCCGAACCACATGTGCGCCATCTCGTGCAGGATGACGTTGGCCCGGCTCTCGTAGGAGGCGTCGGTGACCTTGCCGCGGAAGACGTACTCCTCGCGGAAGGTCACACAGCCGGGGTTCTCCATCGCGCCGAGGTTGTACTCGGGCACGAACGCCTGGTCGTACTTCCCGAACGGGTACGGGTAGTCGAAGTGGTCGTGGAAGAAGTCCAGGCCCTGCTTGGTGACGGCGAAGATGTCGTCGGCGTCGAAGTGACGGGCCAGCCCCCTGCGGCACAGCGCCCCCAGCGGGATCACCAGCTCGCTCCCGTCGGGCATCTCGCGCCGGTAGACGTCGGTGACGTGGTGGTAGGGGCCGGCCACGACGGCCGTGATGTACGTGGAGATCGGCTTCGTCGTCGCGAACCGCCAGATCGCCGCGCCGTCCCCCACCGGCTTCGGGTCGCCCTCGCGCGCGCCGTTGCTCAGCACCGTCCAGTCGGCGGGGGCGGTGACGGTGAAGGTGAAGGGAGCCTTGAGATCGGGCTGTTCGAAGTTGGCGAACACCCGGCGGGCGTCGGCCGGCTCGTACTGGGTGTAGAGGTAGGTCTCCCCGTCCTCGGGGTCGAGGAAGTGGTGCAGGCCCTCGCCGGTGCGGCTGTAGGCGCAGTGGGCGTCCACGGTCAGGACGTTCTCGGCGACCAGGCCGTCCAGGGCGACGCGGGTGCCGTCGAAGACCTCGTCCACGTCCAGCTCGCGACCGTTGAGCGTCACCGAGGAGACGGCGGGCGCCACCAGGTCGGCGAAGGTGGCGGCCCCGGGCTCGGCACAGCGAAAACGGATGGTGGTGGTGGAGCGGAAGGTACGAGGTCCGTCCCCGGTGTGGGGCCCGACCGCCGAGCGCAGGTCGAGCGCGACGTCGTACCCGTCCACGGTCAGCAGCCGGGCGCGTTCCCGGGCCTCGTCACGGGTCAGGTTCTCACCGGGCACGGTGTGACTCCCTCGTCTCACATGGCGAACACAGAAGGTCAGGATCGCATGCGCGGTCGTGCCGCCGTACGGGCGGGCGGCCGGTCGGACGGCCGGGCGGCGGGGAAGCGGGCCCGGGAGCGGGCCCGGAGCGGGGCGCGGGAATCACCGCGCCGCTCCCGCGCGTTCCCCTGGGCGTGTTTCCGCGGCGGCCGGTCCCGCCCGCCGCCGTCCGCCCGAGCGACCACGAACCGCGAGGAGATCCACATGTCACGGATGCCCGAGAAGGCGAACAGAGTCACGGCCGACTTCTGGTTCGATCCCACCTGCCCGTGGGCCTGGATGACCTCCCGGTGGATGCTGGAGGTGGAGAAGGTGCGGCCGGTCGACGTGCGGTGGCACGTGATGAGCCTGGCGGTGCTCAACGAGAACCGGCTGGACGAGCTGCCGCAGCACTACGTCGACCTCGTGCAGGCCGCCTGGGGCCCGGTGCGCGTGCTGATCGCCGCCGAGCAGAAGCACGGCCCGGAGGCCCTCGGCCCGCTCTACACCGCGCTCGGCACCCGCTTCCACAACCAGGGGCGCCCCAACGAGCGCGCCACGATCGTCGAGGCGCTGGAGGAGGCCGGGCTCCCGGTGGAGCTGGCGGACGCGATGGACTCCGACGCGTACGACGAGCGGCTGCGCGCCTCGCACGAGGAGGGCATCGGGCTGGTCGGCCAGGAGGTCGGCACCCCGGTGATCGCCGTACCGGGCGCGGACGGGGAGCGGACGGCCTTCTTCGGCCCGGTCGTCACCCCCGCCCCCAAGGGCGAGGCGGCCGCGCGGCTGTGGGACGGCACTTTGATGGTGGCCTCCACCCCCGGCTTCTTCGAGCTGAAGCGGACCCGCACGGAGGAGCCGCGCTTCGACTGAGCCGCGTCCGCGCCGCCGTCGGGACCGCCGCGAGCGGCGAACGGAAGCGGAAGACGACGGGGACGGTTCCCGTGGTGGGCGCCACGCCGGCGCTCGGGAGCCGTCCCCGTTCCCGTCCGTCTCCTCCCCGCCCCGGCTACCGCCGGTCGTCCGCCCCGGCGGAGGGGGCGGCGTCCGTGCCCGCCCGCCGCTGTCGCACCAGACCGGCCACCGACAGGGCCACGGTGAGGGCGGCGGTGAAGGCGAGCTGGGTGCGGGTGTCGCCCTCGCGGAGCATCAGCAGCAGCACCGCCGCCACGCCCGCCAACGACGCCCAGGTCAATCCGGGGAACAACCACATCCGCACCACCAGCCGCTCCGGTGCCTCCCGCTCCAGCCTCCGGCGGGTGATCAGCTGGGAGACGGCGATGAAGCTCCACACCACCAGCACGGCGGCGCCCACCATGTTCAGCAGCCAGGCGAAGACGGTGTCCGGCCACCAGAAGCTGAGCAGCACCGCGAAGAACCCGAAGGCGGAGGAGGCGAGCACCGTGCGGCGCGGCACGCCGGCGGTCACCTTCCCCAGGAAGGCGGGGCCCTCGCCCCGGGCGACCAGGGAGTACGCCATGCGCGAGGCGCCGTAGATGTTGGCGTTCATCGCCGACAGCAGCGCGACGAGCACCACCACGTTCATGACCTCGGCGGCGGCCGGGATGCCCAGGTGGTCCAGGACGGCGGCGTACGGGCCGGAGAGCACCGACGGGTCGTCCCAGGGGATCAGGGTGACGATCACCGCGATCGAGCCGACGTAGAACAGCGCGATGCGCCACATCGCCGTGCGCACGGCCTTGGCCACGCCCCGGATCGGATCCCGCGACTCGGCCGCCGCGATGGTCACCGTCTCCAGGCCGCCGTAGGCGAAGACGGAGGCCAGCAGGCCCACCACCAGGCCCTCGGTGCCGTTGGGCAGGAAGCCGCCCCGCCCGGTGAGGTTGGCGGCCCCGGGGGACTCGGTGCCCGGCAGCAGGCCCAGCACGGCCGACAGGCCCAGCACGAGGAAGGCGACGATCGCGACGACCTTCAGGGCGGCGAACCAGAACTCGTACTCGCCGAAGTTCCGCACCGCCAGCAGGTTGGTTCCGCTGAAGACCGCCATGAAGACGGCCACCCACAGCCACTGTGGGGTGCCCGGCAGCCAACCGGCCATGATCGTCGCAGCGCCCAACGCCTCCACGGCGACGGCCACGCACAGCAGCGTCCAGAAGATCCAGCCCGCGGTGAAGCCGGCCCAGGGGCCGATCGCGCGCTCGGCGTGGACGGAGAAGGAGCCCGAGGCGGGATGGGCGGCCGACATCTCGCCCAGCATCCGCATCACCAGCATCACCAGCAGCCCGGAGAGGGCGTAGGCGACGACGATCGACGGGCCGGCGGCGGCGATGCCCGCGCCGGAGCCGACGAAGAGGCCCGCGCCGATCACGCCGCCGAGGGCGATCATCGACAGGTGGCGCTGTTTGAGGCCGTGGCCGAGGGACGAGTGCTCGGTACCGTTCGGGTCCCGGTGGGGGGAGCCGGCGGGCTTCAGCTCGGGGGTGCCGGACATGGGGAGGTGCCGTCCAGGGGTCGGGGAGGGGGCGGGGGAACGGAGCAACGCGCTCCGAACTCGGCCAGTGTGGGGGGCGCACCCCACCGGCGGCAACGGTCTCCGGAAGCCTGCCCGCCATCCGGACCACTTGGTCACAGACCGTGCACAATCCACGGGCGGCCCGGATACGCCCCGTGGCGGAGCCCCGGCCGAGCCGCCCCACCCCGGTCCCTGTCGCTCCCACCCACCCGCCCCCCGATTCCTCCGGCCGTCCTCCACAAGCCCCGTCGGCACTTCTTTGTCGCCAATCTCACGGGTGGACGGGGGGTAACGTCGGTTAACGTCGGGGCGTCCCCGAAGTCCCGTGACCCCAGACAACCGGAGCCGTGATGAGCACTTCCACCACCACAGCCACCGTCCGCCCGGGCGCGGTCCTCGCCGACGTCCTGCCCGCCTCCACCGCCGCCCGCGCCCGGGTGCGCGACGCGGCGCTGGTCCTCGGCGGTGCCGTGCTCACCGGTGTGGCCGCCCAGCTCGTCGTCCCCGTGCCGGGTTCGCCCGTCCCCGTCACCGGCCAGACCTTCGCCGCCCTGCTCGTCGGCGCCGGTCTGGGGGCCCGTCGGGCGCTGGCCTCCCTCGGCCTGTACGCGGCCGCGGGCGTGGCCGGGATGCCGTGGTTCGCCGAGGGCGGCTCCGGCGCCGCGATGCCCTCCTTCGGCTACATCCTGGGCATGCTGCTGGCCGCCGTCGTCGTCGGCGCCCTCGCCCGCCGCGGCGGCGACCGCGGGGCGCTGCGCACCGCCGGGACGATGGCCGTGGGCACCGCGGTCATCTACGCGATCGGCGTTCCCTACCTGGCCCTGGCCACCGGCATGTCCCTCGGCCAGGCCGCCGCCGCCGGACTGGTGCCCTTCCTGGTCGGTGACGCCCTCAAGGCGGCCCTGGCCATGGGAGCCCTCCCCGCGGCCTGGAAGCTGGTCGGCCGGAACGCCTGAGCGGCCCCTGAATAGACTCTGCCCATGCGCGTCTACCTCGGCTCCGACCATGCCGGTTACGAACTGAAGAACCACCTCGTCCAGTGGCTGAAGGAGGCCGGGCACGAGCCGGTCGACTGCGGCCCGCACATCTACGACGCGGCCGACGACTACCCGCCCTTCTGCCTGCGCGCGGCCGAACAGACGGCCGACGACGAGGACGCCCTCGGCATCGTCATCGGCGGCTCGGGCAACGGCGAGGTCATCGCCGCCAACAAGGTCCGCGGCGTGCGGGCCGCCCTGGCCTGGAGCCGGGAGACGGCACGACTGGGGCGCGAGCACAACAACGCCAACGTGATCGGCATCGGTGCCCGGATGCACTCCACCGAGGAGGCCGTCTCCTTCGTGGAGACCTTCCTGGAGACCCCGTTCACCGAGGACGAGCGGCACGTCCGCCGCATCGACATGCTCTCGGCGTACGAGCGGACGGGCAACCTCCCGCCCATCCCGGACCACCACCCGCGACAGGACTGATCCGACCCGTGCCCGAGGGCCACACCATCCACCGGCTGGCCGCCGACCTCGACGACAGGTTCGGCGGCCGGCCCGTACGGGCCGACAGTCCCCAGGGGCGCTTCGAGGCGGGCGCCGCCCTCGTCGACGGCCGGACGCTGAGCGCCGCCGACGCCCACGGCAAGCACCTCTTCCTGGGCTTCGACGGGCCCGCCGGGGGCGACTGGATCCACATCCACCTGGGTCTGTACGGCTCCTTCCGGCACGGCGCCGGCCGGCCGCCCGCCCCCGTGGGGCAGATACGGCTGCGCCTGGCCACCGACGAGGCCCCCTTCGCGTACGCCGAGCTGCGCGGCCCCAACACCTGCGAGCTGATCACCGACGAGGCCAGGCGGGCCGTCGGCGAGCGGCTGGGCCCCGACCCGCTGCGCGCCGATGCCGACCCGGACCGGGCCTGGGCGCGGATCTCCCGCAGTCGCACCACGGTCGCCGCGCTGTTGATGGACCAGAAGGTCGTCGCCGGGGTCGGCAACGTCTACCGCGCCGAGGTCCTCTTCCGGCACGCCATCGACCCGTACCGGGCGGGCAGGGACCTCACCCGCGCCGAGTGGGACGCGATCTGGACGGACCTGGTCGAGCTGATGCGCGAGGGCGTGCGCGACAACCGCATCGACACCGTGCGGCCCGAACACACCCCCGAGGCGATGGGACGCCCGCCGCGCGTGGACGACCACGGCGGCGAGGTGTACGTCTACCGCCGCGCCGGGATGCCCTGCCACATCTGCGGCGAGGAGGTGCGCACCGCCCCCCTCGCCGCCCGCAACCTCTTCTGGTGCCCCGCCTGCCAGCGGTCCTGACCGGGGCCGTCGGGGCCGGGCCCCGACGGCCGGCCGCTTCCCGCCTCAGAAGCCGTGCGGCAACCAGGGCGCGACGGGCCAGGAGAAGGCGCCGGCCGCCTCGGCCAACGCCCCGGACCGCAGCTCCCGCACCCGTCCGGTGCCCGCCAGCGCGGTCAGGGAGGTGTCGCCCAGGTACGCCGCGCCCAGGTCGCCCACGGTCAGCGCCAGCCCGGCCGGGGCCTCGGTGCGGACACACTCGGCGCCCGAGGCGTCGCCGGTCAGCCGCCAGCGCCCGGAGTTCCACGGACAGAAGGCGTCCTCCACCTCCAGCACCACGTCCACCGGCGCCGCGTACCGCCGCGCCGCCAGTGCCGCGCCCACCTCCACCGGACGCAGGTGCAGCGAGTCCCGGAAGCGGACGCCACAGCGCCGGGCGTCGTCCACCATGTGCTGCCACGGGTCGTCCACCGGCCGCGGCCCCACCTGGAGCGTCGAGGTCAGATCGATTCCCCACAGGAAGCGCCACAGCGCCCCGTACGCCGCCGGATCCAGCGCCTCCAGATCGTGCAGCACCACCGTGCCCTTGGGCCCGGCCACGTCCCACTCCGGCCGGACGGCGAAGCGCGCGTAACCGCGCAGTTCCCCGTCGACCTCGGCCAGTACGCAGCGCCGCGGCGACGCGCCCTCCCGCCGGCTCTCCGGATCGAGCACGCCCAGCCGCTCCCAGCCCGGGAGCCGCCGGAGCATCCCCGGCCGGCCGGGCACCAGGCGGGCGTAGAGCGCCTCGCACGCGTCCAGCACCGCGGTCGGATCCGCCTCCCGCAACCGGACCCCGTCCGCGTCCGGCGGCACCGTCAGCCGGACGCGGGAGGTGTCGATCTCGGCACGCAACTGTCGGGAGGCGATGCCGTAGCCGAAGCGTCCGTAGATCGCCGGTTCGGAGGCCACCAGGATCGCCAGTGGTTCGCCGGCGGCCCGCACGTCGTCCAACTGGCGTCGCATCATGGCGCTGAGGACGCCTCGGCGCCGGTGCGTCGCCGCCACGCTCACCGCCGTCACGCCGGCCGTGGGCACGACCGCGCCGCCCGGCACCGACAACCGGAAGGAGAACGAGCCCGCCGTGCCGACGATCCGGCCGTCGTCCCAGGCGGCGATCGCCCGCTCGAATTCGGTCAGGGCCCGCCACGTCTCCCTCTCCTCGGGCGACTCGGGGACACCGCCGAAGGCGAGTTCGAGGTTGGCGTACCACTCGTCCCACTGGTCGGGGCGTAGTTTCCGGAGATCCGTGCTCGTCATGGGCCCATCCCTATCAGGGCGGAGGAAACGAGGCGACTGGATATCGAACACGGCTTCTGTCACCCCGTATCGGGAATCGACGCACCCCCGAACGGGTGGATAAGGTCCCTGGCATGGCAGGTCGTACGGGCAGGGTTCCCCCAACGCCCCGGTGGTACCAGGCCCGTAGGGCCGTGCACCGGGTCCGTACCGCCCTGCGCCGCTCCGCCGTCGACTACTTCCGGGGCGACGGCTCGGACTGGATCGCCTTCGCCGCGCTGCTGGCGGCCGTCCCGGCCCTCACCTGGGCCACGCTCGCCGAGCCGCTGTGGTTCGCGCCCGAGAGCCTGGTGCTGCCGGTCGTCGTCGGTGGCCTGCTGCTGCGCCCGGCCAGTCTGCTGGTGCTGTACGCCGCCGCGGCCGGCGCGCTGATAGTGGAGGCCACGGTGCTCGGCCCGTACACCGCCGGCCCCGGCCGGGTCACGCCCGGCACCATCCTGGTGGTGGCCGCGGTGGGGCTCTCCGGCCTGCTGGTGGCCCAGTTCCGCAGCCGGGTGGGCGTGCCCTGGAGACGCGGCGGCACCATGCTCTTCGACCTGCGCGAACGCATCCGCGTCCAGAGCAAGCTGCCGAAGCTGCCCGCCGGCTGGCACCGGGAGATGGCGTTGCGCCCGGCGGGCGGCCAGTCCTTCTCCGGCGACTTCGTGGTCGCCGCGCTCACCGGGCCCGACCGCCGCACCCTGGAGGTCGTCCTCACCGACGTCTCCGGCAAGGGCATGGACGCGGGCTCCCGCGCGCTGCTGCTGTCCGGCGCCTTCGGCGGTCTGCTGGGCTCCCTGCCGCCGCACGCCTTCCTCCCGGCCGCCAACGCCTACCTGTTGCGCCAGGACTGGCAGGAGGGCTTCGCCACCTCCGTCCACCTCGTCCTGGACCTCGACAGCGGCGACTACGAACTGTTCTCGGCCGGCCACGTTCCCGCCCTCCAGCGGAGCGCGGGCAGCGGATGCTGGGAGGAGAAGGCCGGCGAGGGGCCGCTGCTGGGTGTCTACGACGGTGCCCGGTTCGACGCGGTCAAGGGCAGTCTGCGCCCCGGCGACGTGCTGATGCTGTTCACCGACGGCCTGGTGGAGAGGGCCGACCGCGAACTGGCCGAGGGCATCGACCGACTGACGGGCGAGGCCGACCGCTTCGTGGTCGCCGGCTTCGAGGGCGCCGCCTGGCACCTGATCGAGGCGGTCGCCCGGGACGTCAACGACGACCGGGCCCTGCTGCTGCTCCGGCGCGACTGACGGCGGTCCGGGGCGGTCCGCGGGGCGGCCGGGGCGAAGGGGGAGAGGGAGGGAACGTGGAAGCGCCGACGGACCGGTGGTGGCCCGCCACGGAGGCGGAGGCGATCGCCGAGCAGGAGCGGATCCGGCGGGCCGCGGACCTGACCTCCCCCGGCCCCGCGCCGGGGGAGGTGCGCAGGATCGCCGGGGTCGACGTCTCCTACGACGAGGAGAGCGGCCTGACGGTCGCCGCGGCCGTGGTGCTGGACGCCGGGACCCTGGAGGTCGTCGAGGAGGCCGTCCACACCGGACGCGGCGGCTTCCCGTACGTGCCCGGCCTGCTGGCCTTCCGGGAGTTGCCCGGGGTGTTGGCGGCTCTGGAGAGGCTGTCGGACCCACCCGAACTGGTGGTCTGCGACGGCTACGGCTACGCCCACCCCCGCCGGGCCGGGCTGGCGGTGCACCTGGGGGTGCTGACCGGGCTGCCGTGCTTCGGCGTGGCCAAGTCGCCCTTCGTCTTCTCCCACACCGAGCCGGGACCGGCGCGCGGGGACTCCTCGCCGCTGTTGGACGAACGGCGGGACCCGCCCGAGGTGGTGGGGCGGGCGCTGCGCACCCGGTCGGGCGTCAAGCCGGTGTTCGTGTCGGCCGGTCACGGGATCGGCCTGGAGCACGCCTGCGCCCACACGCTGCGCCTGGCGCCCCGCTACCGCCTTCCGGAGACGACGCGCGGCGCCGACGGGCTCGGCCGCAGGGTCCTCGGTGGGATCACCGGGGGACGGCGGGAGCCGCGCGGCGCCGCGCGACGGTAGCGATGTCCTTCGGGTCAGCGCCGCACGGGGTCCCGAGGGGCGCTCGCGGACCGCTCGCGGTCCGGTCCGGCTCCGGTCGGGCCGGTCGGGCCGGAGCCGGGCTCGCGGAAGAGCCACTCCACGTTGGGTTCCACCACGGGGCGCGCCAGCCGCCGTACCAGCGGGGTGCACAGCACCACGGCCAGGACCGTGAAGACGGCCGACACCGCGATCTCACCGGCCGGGGTGGCGACCCACGCCACGTCGTACCAGCCCAGGAAGCGCGCGGTCAGGATGAAGAAGCCGTGCAGCAGGTAGGCGTAGAGCGTGCCGGTGCCCAGCGCGGTGAACCAGGTGCGACGCCGGGGCACCAGGGCGAGGAAGCACGCGGCCAGCACCAGGGAGCAGACGGTCAACGCCAGGGTCATCGACGCGCCCGTCCACCAGGGCACGCCCAGTTCCTGGCCGCTGTTGTTGCGGTAGAACCAGGACGGGTTCATCCGGGGCACCGACCAGTAGGCGAAGACCAGGGCCGCCGGCAGGACGAGCCCGGCCGCCCACCGCACCGCGCGGTGCCGCAGGAGCTCGAAGTGCTCGCGGCGCAGGTTGAGCCCGATGACGAAGAACGGCAGGAACTGCAGGATCCGCTGAAGGTGCAGGTCGCCGCCGGTCTGGGGGGAGACGGAGGCCAGCAGGGAGATCCCCACCGCCAGCGGGACGGGCCACCGCACCACCTGCCACAGCGGGGTGGTCAGCCGCCAGACGAACAGCGCCAGCAGGAACCACGACAGGTACCAGGGGTCGAGCAGGCTGATGGGGTGGTCGACGGAGTCCCCGACCCGCCGGTACAGGGTGTAGGCGGTCTCGAAGACCACGTACGGCACCACCACGGTGGTCACCAGCCGCCGCAGACGTCCCGGACGCATGTCGAAGTTCCGGGAGAGGTAGCCGGAGAGGACGATGAAGGCCGGCATGTGGAAGGCGTACACGAAGTTGTACGCGGCCTGCACGGCCCGCGAGTCGCTCAGGAGCGGCCCCCAGGCGTGGCCCACGACGACCAGCACGATCGCCAGGAACTTCGCGTTGTCGAAGAACGCGTCCCGCCGCCCGGCGCTCCCGGAACCGCCAGGTCCGGTCGGGGTGGCCTCCGGTGCCGACGACACCGGGCGCGGGGCCGTGTCCGGCCGGTCCGGGGGGAGTGGGGAACGCTCGTAGCCAGCGTGGAACATCTGCCGCACCTTAATGGGATTCGAACCGCAGGTAAATCCGCGCTGCCCCTCCCACCCCCGGAGGCATTTTCACTCCCGGACGCCTCCGGCCGCTCCCGCGGGCCGTCCGGACGGTGCGACGGTGGATCTCCCGGAGGGATGCCCGTTGTGTGGGCAAGGGCGACGCCGGTCGGAAGCCATGCGTCTTTTGTGCCCGAAATATCGGTGATATCGACAATGGGGTGTCGTTCCCCCGATCGGACCTCCCGGCGCGCACCGACGGCGGTGGGGTCCGGTGGGGGTGGCGTGCCCGTTCCCGCCGGGCCGGAGTCCGGTTGTCGCAGACACGCCCGGAAGCTCTCGATCCGTCTTCTGCCTCCACCTGGGCGGGAGTTGGTGGCACGATGGTCACCGGCGGGGACGCGGCGGAGGGTCCCCGGGCCGGCGTCGCCGGTCCAGAGGCGTTGCGACCGAGGGTGTGATCAGTTGTGGCCATTTCACTGTCGGTGGTGCTACTCCTGGCGATCATCATGATCGTGCTCATTCGGGGTGGCTCACTGAAGGCGGGGCCCGCGTTCGTCGCGGCCCTCTTCGGCTTCTTCCTGGCCTCCACGGGCATGGCCCCGTCGATAAACCGCTTCCTCAACTCGCTCGCCGAGTCGATCAACCAGATCAGCTTCTGAATCCCGCCCGCCCCGTCGGTTCCGCCGCTGGCGAACGGGCGGCAACGACACCACGGCCCGGCTCCCCTGGGGGGAGCCGGGCCGTGGCCGTGGAGCGGGCGACGGGAATCGAACCCGCGTAGCCAGTTTGGAAGACTGGGGCTCTACCATTGAGCTACGCCCGCAACGCGCCGTGGATCGCCGTGGATCACGGAGTGGACCGATCATAACCGGATGATCCGGGCCGGCCAACCGGCGGTGACCGTTCGCGGCACGCTCCGCATCGTACGGCATGTACGCTACGTGTCGCACGGACGGGGTGTGGCGCAGCTTGGTAGCGCGTCCGCTTTGGGAGCGGAAGGTCGTCGGTTCGAATCCGGCCACCCCGACCACGTACTATGAAAGACGCGCCTGTCTGTGTCGTGTCTGCGTGCGGGGCGCCTCAACAAGTAGAAGTTCCCAGCAGTCAGCCCCAAGGAGACCGACCGTGAAGAGCGCCGTGGAGACCCTGAACCCCACTCGGGTTCGGCTCACTGTCGAGGTGCCCTTCGAGGAGCTCAAGCCCAGCCTCGACGCGGCGTACAAGAAGATCAACCAGCAGGTCACGGTGCCCGGCTTCCGCAAGGGCAAGGTGCCGGCCCGGGTGATCGACCAGCGCTTCGGCCGCGGTGCGGTGCTGGAGGAGGCGGTCAACGACGCGCTTCCCAAGCTCTACCAGGAGGCCGTCGAGGAGGGTGAGCTGAGCCCGCTGGGCCAGCCCGAGGTCGACATCACCGAGCTGAAGGACAACGAGCTTCTCGCCTTCACCGCCGAGGTGGACATCCGCCCGGCCATCGAGATCCCGGACTACTCCGGCATCGAGGTCACCGTCGACGCCGTCGAGGTCACCGACGAGGACGTGGAGAAGTCGGTCGAGCAGCTCCGCGAGCGCTTCGCCTCCACCACCGTCGTCGAGCGCGCCGCCGCCGAGGGCGACGTCGTCAAGATCGACCTGGAGGCCCGGGTCGACGGCGAGGTCCTGGAGGACGGCGTCGCCAAGGGCATCGACTACACCATCGGCTCCGGCGAGCTGCTGGACGGCATCGACGAGGCCGTCACCGGTCTGGAGGCCGGCGGTTCGGCGACTTTCACCTCCGAGCTCAAGGGCGGCTCCGCCGCCGGTCGCGAGGCCGAGGTCACGGTGGAGGTCACCTCCGTCTCCGCCCGTGAACTCCCCGAGCTGGACGACGACTTCGCCCAGATGGCCAGCGAGTTCGACACCCTCGAGGAGCTGAGGGCCGACAGCCGCAAGCGCCTGGAGCGGATGAAGAGGTACGACCAGGCCACCCAGGCCCAGGAGAAGGTGCTCGACGAGCTGATCGGCCTGGTGGAGGTCCCGATCCCGGAGAAGCTCCTCCAGGACGAGGTCAACACCCGCAAGCACAACCTGGTCAACCACCAGCTCTCCCAGATGGGCATGGACCTGGAGACCTACCTGAAGCTCCAGGAGAAGTCCGAGGAGGAGTTCGAGACCGAGCTCAAGGAGCAGGCGGAGAAGGGCATCCGCACCCAGTTCATCCTCGACGAGCTGGTCAACAAGGAGAAGCTGAACGTCAGCCAGGAGGAGCTCACCGAGCACCTCATGCGGCGTGCCCAGTCCTCCGGCATGAGCCCCGACCAGTTCGCCCAGGCCGTCGTCGAGAGCGGCCAGGTGCCGATGCTCGTCGGCGAGGTCGCCCGCGGCAAGGCCCTCGCGGTCGTCGTCGAGGCCGCCAAGGTCACCGACTCCAACGGTGACGTCGTCGCCCTCGACGACGAGGACGAGGACGGCGAGACCGTCGAGGCCTCCGCCGAGCAGCAGGGCGAGAAGCGGGCCGACGAGGAGTCCGGCACCTCCGAGGACTGATCCCGGGAACGCCCCCGTACGACGGAACGGGCCCGTGCGCGACACCGCGTGCGGGCCCGTTCGCGTACGGCGGAACACGCCGACCTCACCTGCGGGAACGCTCCCTGCGCTGACAGCGAACAGTTCTCGGACCGGGATGGCGCGTCAGGACCCGCGCGTTAGGGTCCCAAGTACAGACAAGACCCCAGAGACGGCCCTGTGAGAGACCGCAGCCGTCCGACACGAGCAGGTGGACACGTGACGCTTCCGATGCCTTCCGCCGCCACCGAGCCGACCATCGGTGGCCTCGGCGACCAGGTCTACAACCGGCTGCTCAACGAGCGGATCATCTTCCTCGGCCAGCCGGTCGACGACGAGATCGCCAACCGGATCACCGCTCAGCTGCTCCTCCTGGCCGCTGACCCGGACAAGGACATCTACCTCTACATCAACAGCCCGGGTGGCTCCATCACGGCCGGCATGGCGATCTACGACACCATGCAGTACATCAAGAACGACGTGGTGACCATCGCGATGGGCCTGGCCGCGTCCATGGGACAGTTCCTGCTGAGCGCGGGCACCCCCGGCAAGCGCTTCGCCCTCCCGAACGCGGAGATCCTCATCCACCAGCCCTCCGCGGGCCTGGCGGGCTCGGCCTCGGACATCAAGATCCACGCCGAGCAGTTGCTGCGCACCAAGAAGAAGATGGCGCGGCTGTCCGCGCTGCACACCGGGCAGTCCGAGGAGCAGTGGAACCGCGACGCCGACCGCGACCGCTGGTTCACCGCCCAGGAGGCCAAGGAGTACGGCCTGATCGACGAGGTCTACGGCTCCGCCGCGCAGCTCCCGGGTGGTGGCGGTACGGGCGCGTGAGCGCCCCGAGCCCCGTAGCCCGGCACCGCAGCCAGTCCATCTCTCCAGAACGGTGTACAGCCCCATGAACAGTCAGCACACCTTCCCCGGCGCCGGCATCTACGACCGGCTGGAGGCCCGCTACAACGGCCCCTCGCCCGAGGCCCGGTACGTCGTTCCGCGCTTCGTGGAGCGCACCTCGCAGGGCGTGCGGGAGTACGACCCGTACGCGAAGCTCTTCGAGGAGCGCGTGATCTTCCTCGGCGTGCAGATCGACGACGCCTCCGCCAACGACGTCATGGCGCAGCTGCTGTGCCTGGAGTCGATGGACCCGGACCGCGACATCTCGATCTACGTCAACAGCCCGGGCGGGTCCTTCACGGCGCTGACGGCCATCTACGACACGATGCAGTTCGTCAAGCCGGACATCCAGACCGTCTGCATGGGGCAGGCGGCCTCCGCCGCGGCCGTGCTGCTCGCCGCCGGTACCCCCGGCAAGCGGATGGCGCTGCCCAACGCGCGGATCCTGATCCACCAGCCGTACAGCGAGACCGGCCGCGGTCAGGTCTCCGACCTGGAGATCGCCGCCAACGAGGTCCAGCGGATGCGGACCCAGCTGGAGGAGATGCTGGCCAAGCACTCCAGCAAGCCGATCGAGCAGATCAGCCAGGACATCGAGCGGGACAAGATCCTCACCGCCGAGGAGTCGCTCGAGTACGGGCTGATCGACCAGATCATCTCCACCCGCAAGACCTCCGTGGGGATGGGTTAGGCTCGACGGATTCCCCGAACATTTCCGCCCCCCTCGGGTCGAGTCGGTCCGAGGGGGGCCCACTCGGGGGGTCGGGCAGGGTACCGTCATAAGGGGTCCGGGGGCCGCCCCCGCGAAGGCCCAGAGCAAGCACCCGGGTTCGTGGAACTCGACGGATCCCAGGCGAAGGAGAAGCACCTCGTGGCACGCATCGGTGACGGCGGCGATCTGCTCAAGTGCTCGTTCTGCGGCAAGAGCCAGAAGCAGGTGAAGAAGCTCATCGCGGGGCCGGGCGTCTACATCTGCGACGAGTGCATCGACCTCTGCAACGAGATCATCGAGGAGGAGCTCGCCGACTCCTCGGAGATGCGCTGGGAAGAGCTGCCCAAGCCGCGCGAGATCTACGAGTTCCTGGAGGGCTACGTCGTCGGCCAGGAGGCGGCCAAGAAGGCGCTCTCCGTCGCCGTCTACAACCACTACAAGCGGGTGCAGGCGGGTGAGAACGGCGGCTCGCAGGGCCGGGACGACGGCATCGAGCTCGCCAAGTCCAACATCCTCCTGTTGGGCCCCACCGGCTCCGGCAAGACGCTGTTGGCGCAGACCCTCGCCCGGATGCTGAACGTCCCCTTCGCCATCGCCGACGCCACCGCCCTCACCGAGGCCGGTTACGTGGGCGAGGACGTCGAGAACATCCTGCTGAAGCTGATCCAGGCCGCCGACTACGACGTCAAGAAGGCCGAGACCGGGATCATCTACATCGACGAGATCGACAAGGTCGCCCGGAAGAGCGAGAACCCCTCGATCACCCGCGACGTCTCCGGTGAGGGCGTGCAGCAGGCGCTGCTGAAGATCCTGGAGGGCACCACGGCCTCCGTCCCGCCGCAGGGCGGACGCAAGCACCCGCACCAGGAGTTCATCCAGATCGACACCACGAACGTGCTGTTCATCGTGGGGGGCGCCTTCGCCGGTCTGGAGAAGATCATCGAGTCGCGGGCCGGCGCCAAGGGCATCGGTTTCGGCGCCACGATCCGCTCCAAGCGCGAGATCGAGGCGAGCAACCAGTTCGAGGAGGTCATGCCCGAGGACCTGGTCAAGTTCGGCATGATCCCGGAGTTCATCGGCCGGCTGCCGGTCATCACCTCCGTCCACAACCTCGACCGCGAGGCGCTGCTGAAGATCCTGGTCGAGCCGCGCAACGCGCTGGTCAAGCAGTACCAGCGGCTCTTCGAGCTCGACGGGGTCGAGTTGGACTTCGACCGCCCGGCGCTGGAGGCCATCGCCGACCAGGCGATCCTGCGCGGCACCGGCGCCCGAGGACTGCGGGCGATCATGGAGGAGGTGTTGATGTCGGTGATGTACGAGGTGCCCTCCCGCAAGGACGTGGCCCGCGTGGTGATCACCGCCGACGTCGTCCACTCCAACGTCAACCCCACCCTGGTGCCCCGCTCCCGCGGCGAGACGGGCCAGGGCCCGCGCGAGAAGAGCGCGTAGGGACGGGCGGGAGCGGTCCCGAACGACGAGAAGGCGGCGGGGCCGCCCGGAGTGATCCGGGCGGCCCCGCCGCTTGCGTCGTTCGGGTGTGGTCACTCGATCTCGACGAGCACGTCGCCGCGGAGCTTCGCCACCAGCTCGGCGGCCTCGTCGAGGCTCTGGCTCCTACCGGTGATCACCGAGGCCACGTCGGTGGTCACGGAGTACGCGACGGTGCTGTGGTCGCCCCATATGCAGTAGGGGATGGTGAAGTTCTGGCCGATCTCCGAGGAGCCGTCACCGGTGATCTTGATCTCCTGGCACTTCAGGACCGCGTTCTCCAGGCCCTCGGGGGTGAACTCCTTCGGCTCGCCGACGAGCTCGGCCGTCCCCTCGTCGCCGCTCTCGCCGATGCCGGGGGACTCGTTGGCCTTCTCCTCGATCACCTTGAACATGGCGTCGACGACCGCTTCGGGATCCTCGACCTCTCCCCACACACCGCTGAAGGTCAGCAGCTTCTGGTTGACGGGGCTGTCCCCGGCCTCGTAGTTGGCGGCCGCGGTCTGCGGGTTCTCGACTCCGAGCCCCTCGATCTCCTTGATGTCCTCCGCGTCCAACTCGTCCCCGTCGTCGGCGGCCTTCTTGTACTCGCCGCCGAGCACCGTCTCGGGCGTGGTCAGCTTGTACCGCCTGCCGTCGTCGGCGATGTCGCCGCCACCACTGCCGCCGAAGAGGAGCCAGGCGCCGACCGCCAGCGCGGCCACGACCGCCACGGCACCGACGACGATGCCGATCGTCTTGCCCTTGCCGCCACCGCCCGGCGGGGGCGGGGGCATGTGACCGCCGGGCTGCTGCGGGTAGCCGTACCCCGGCTGTTGCGGGTAGCCGTACCCCGGCTGCTGCGGCTGTTGCGGGTAGCCGTACCCCGGCTGGGCCGGGGGCATCCCCATCCCGGGCTGCGGCTGCCCCTGCGGGTGCTGCCCCGGCTGCTGCGGATGGCCGTAGCCGCCCTGCGGGTGCTGCCCGCCGTACGGGCCCGGCTGTGGAGGCGGCTGGTTGTGGCTCATGCTGGGGCTCCCCCTTTGACGAACATGGTTGACGACATGTGCGTGCGTACGCGGCTCCCATCCTGTCGGACGGTGCCGCCGGCGGGCGCACCGGACCCCCAAACCGGTTCGAGACTGTCGCAGAGCGGCCCGTACACTGGCCGTCGTGACCGAGAACACTCAGCAGAGCCCGCCCCCCGCCGGGGCGGAGCCTTCGAACAGCGCCCATGCCAGTCTGCCGACCCAGTACGTTCCGGCCGAGGTAGAGGAGAAGCTGTACGAGCGCTGGGTGGAGCGCGGTTACTTCGAGGCGGACGCCGGAAGCGACAAGCCGCCGTACGCGATCGTCATCCCGCCGCCCAACGTCACCGGCAGCCTGCACCTGGGCCACGCCTTCGAGCACACGCTGATCGACGCCCTCACCCGCCGCAAGCGGATGCAGGGCCACGAGACGCTGTGGCAGCCGGGCATGGACCACGCGGGCATCGCCACCCAGAACGTCGTCGAGCGCGAGCTGGCCAAGGAGGGCAAGTCCCGCCACGACCTGGGCCGCGAGGCGTTCGTCGAGCGCGTGTGGCGGTGGAAGGCGGAGTCCGGCGGCCGGATCTCGGGCCAGATGCGACGGCTGGGCGACGGCGTCGCCTGGTCGCGCGAGCGCTTCACCATGGACGAGGGGCTCTCCCGCGCCGTTCAGACGATCTTCAAGCGGCTCTACGACGACGAGCTGATCTACCGGGCCGAGCGGATCATCAACTGGTGCCCGCGCTGTCTGACGGCCATCTCCGACATCGAGGTGGAGTACGCCGACCAGGACGGCGAACTGGTCTCGATCCGCTACGGCGAGGGCGAGGACTCCATCGTCGTCGCCACCACCCGCGCCGAGACGATGCTCGGCGACACCGCCGTGGCCGTCCACCCCGCCGACGAGCGCTACACCCACCTCGTCGGCACCGAGATCGAGCTGCCGCTCACCGGCCGGCGCATCCCGGTCGTCGCCGACGAGCACGTGGACCCCGAGTTCGGCACCGGTGCCGTCAAGGTCACCCCGGCGCACGACCCGAACGACTTCGAGATCGGCCGCCGCCACGACCTGCCGAACGTCACGGTCATGGACGAGCACGCCGTGATCACCGCCCACGGCCCGTTCCAGGGCCTGGACCGGCTGGAGGCCCGTTCGGCGGTCGTCGCCGCGCTGCGCGCCGAGGGCCGGATCGTCGCCGAGAAGCGCCCCTACGTCCACTCCGTCGGCCACTGCTCGCGCTGCAAGACCACCATCGAGCCGCGGCTGTCGATGCAGTGGTGGGTGAAGGTCGGCCCGCTGGCGAAGGCCGCCGGTGACGCGGTGCGCGACGGGCGGGTCACCGTCCACCCCCGGGAGATGGAGAAGCGGTACTTCGACTGGGTCGACAACCTCCACGACTGGTGCATCTCCCGCCAACTGTGGTGGGGCCACCGCATCCCGGTCTGGTACGGCCCGAACGGCGAGACGGTCTGCGTCGGCCCCGACGAGGAGCCCCCGACCGGCGAGGGCTGGCACCAGGAGAGCGACGTCCTGGACACCTGGTTCTCCTCCGGCCTGTGGCCGTTCTCCACGCTCGGCTGGCCCGAGCGGACGGAGAGCCTGGCGAAGTTCTACCCGAACTCCGTCCTGGTCACCGGCTACGACATCCTCTTCTTCTGGGTCGCCCGGATGATGATGTTCGGGCTGTACGCGATGGACGGCACCCCGCCGTTCCACCGGATCGTGCTGCACGGCATGGTCCGCGACCAGTTCGGCAAGAAGATGTCGAAGTCCTTCGGCAACGCGGTCAACCCGCTGGACTGGATGGACACCTACGGCTCCGACGCGCTGCGCTTCACGCTCGCCCGCGGCGCCAACCCCGGTGTCGACGTCCCCATCGGCGAGGACTGGGTCCAGGCGTCCCGCAACTTCGCCAACAAGGTCTGGAACGCCACCCGGTTCGCCCTGATGAACGGCGCCACGGTCGAGGGCGAGCTGCCCGCGCCCGAGGAGTTGTCGGCGACCGACCGGTGGATCCTCTCCCGGTTGAACACGGTCGTGGCCGAGGTGGACGCCCACTACGACGACTACCAGTTCGCCAAGCTCTCCGACCTTCTGTACCACTTCGCGTGGGACGAGGTCTTCGACTGGTACGTCGAGCTGTCCAAGACCACCTTCGCCGAGGGCGGCGAGGCGGCCCGGCGCTCCGCCCGCGTCCTGGGCGAGGTCCTCGACGTCACCTTGCGACTGCTCCATCCGGTGATGCCGTTCGTCACCGAGACGCTGTGGACGACGCTGACGGGCCGGGAGTCCGTCGTGATCGCCGACTGGCCGGCCGACTCCGGCTTCCGTGACGCGGCGGCCGAGGAGGAGATCGCCACCCTCCGGCAGGTGATCACCGAGGTCCGCCGCTTCCGCGCCGACCAGGGCCTCCAGCCGGGCCAGCGCGTCCCGGCCCGCCTCGCCCTGGAGGGGACTTCGCTGGCGGCGCACGAGACGGCCATCCGCTCCCTGTCCCGGCTCCAGCCCGAGGGCGAGGGCTTCCGGACCACCGCCTCGCTTCCGGTGGCGGGCGCCAGGGTCGAGCTGGACCTCTCCGACGCGATCGACTTCGCGGCCGAGCGCAAGCGGCTGGCGAAGGACCTGGCGGCGGCGGAGAAGGAACTGGCGCAGAGCACGGCCAAGCTCGGCAACGAGGGCTTCCTGGCCAAGGCCCCCGACCACGTGGTCGCCAAGATCCGGGACCGCAGGGCGCGGGCCGAGGCGGACATCGCCCGGATCACCGCCCAGTTGGACGCGCTCCCGCAGGGCTAGGGCCGTCGAAAACGGGTAGTACGACCGGTGCGACGAGAGAGCCCGGGCCGGGCGTGGCGGCTGCCGCTGTCTCCGTACACTGAAACGGTGAGTGAGCACCCTCCGCACGACCCGCACGACGGTCCCGGCGACGACACCGGCGAGGACGTCGGCCCCGACGACCCCGCGGACCGGTTCGAGGAGATCGTCGGCGCCGAGACCGACCGGGACCCCGACCTCGCCGTGATCGAGGCGGGCAGCCGCACCCTGCGCACCCAGGCGGGCCCGCCCCCCGCCGACCTGCCCACCCGGCCCGAGGACCCGGAGGTGGACCGCGAGCTGCGCCACGTCGAGGCCGAACTGCTCGGCCGCTGGCCCGAGACGCGGCTGGAGCCGTCCCTGGAGCGGATCGCCGCGCTGATGGACCTCCTCGGCGAGCCGCAGCGCTCCTACCCCGCCATCCACGTCACCGGCACCAACGGCAAGACCTCCACCGCCCGCATGATCGAGGCGCTGCTCGGCGCGTTCGAGCTGCGCACCGGCCGCTACAGCAGTCCGCACGTGCAGTCCATGACCGAGCGGATCAGTCTGGACGGCGCGCCGATCTCCCCCGAGAAGTTCATCGAGACGTACCGGGACCTCAAGCCGTACGTCGAGATGGTCGACGCCTCCTGCGCCCACCGACTGTCGTTCTTCGAGGTCGTCACCGGCATGGCGTACGCGGCCTTCGCCGACGCGCCCGTGGACGTGGCGGTCGTCGAGGTCGGCATGGGCGGCAGTTGGGACGCCACCAACGTGATCGACGCGGGCGTCGCCGTCGTCACCCCCATCTCCCTGGACCACACCGACCGGTTGGGCACGACGCCCGAGGAGATCGCGAGGGAGAAGTCCGGCATCGTCAAGCGGGACGCCACTGTCGTCCTGGCCCAGCAGCCGGTGGAGGCGGCCTCGGTGATCCTGCGGAAGGCCGTGGAGATGGACGCCACGGTCGCCCGTGAGGGCCTGGAGTTCGGTGTGGTCTCCCGGGAGGTCGCCGTCGGCGGTCAGCTGCTGACGCTGCGCGGGCTGGGCGGGGAGTACCCGGAGGTGTTCCTGCCCCTGCACGGCGCCCACATGGCGCACAACGCCGCCGTGGCGCTCGCCGCGGTCGAGGCGTTCTTCGGCATCGGTTCCGAGCACGCCCGTGCCCTGGACATCGACGCCGTCCGGGCGGCCTTCGCCTCCGTGACCTCCCCGGGCCGGCTGGAGGTGGTGCGCCGCAGCCCCACCGTCGTCCTGGACGCCGCGCACAATCCGGCGGGGGCCCGGGCCACCGCCGCGGCGATCACCGAGGCGTTCGGCTTCAGCCGGCTGGTCGGAGTGGTCGCCCCCAGCGCGGACAAGGACGTGCGTGGGCTGCTGGAGGCGTTCGAGCCGATCTTCGCCGAGGTCGTGGTGACCCGCAACGCCACCACCCGCGCCATGGACGTGGACGAGCTGGCCGCCCTGGCCGTCGAGGTCTTCGGCGAGGAGCGGATCCAGGTCGAGCCGCGGCTGGACGACGCGTTGGAGGAGGCCATCACCCTGGCCGAGGAGGAGGGCGAGTACGCGGGCGCGGGCGTGCTGGTGACCGGATCGGTCGTCACCGTCGGCGAGGCCCGGCTGCTGCTCGGAAAGGACAGGTGACGACGGTGCGTACGCTCTGCGCCGCCACGCTCGTCGGGGAGTTCCTGGTCATCGGCTTCGCCTCCCTGGTGGCGATGCGGCTCGGCGACCTGCCGGCGTCGACGGTGTGGACGGTCGGCGGTGTGGCGATGGTGCTCTGCCTGCTGCTGTGCGGGGTGCTCGGCCGGCCCGGCGCGCTCCGGATGGGGTGGGCGCTCCAGATCGGCCTGATCGCCTCCGGCTTCGTCGTCCCGGCGATGTTCTTCCTCGGTACGCTCTTCGCCGGTCTGTGGTGGGCGTCGGTCCACTTCGGCCGGAAGATCGACGAGGCGAAGGCCCGGAACGCGGCCGCGGCCGACACGGCCTGACGGTGGTGGGGCGGGTGCCGCCGGGGCGGGGACGGCTTCCCTGTAACCTCTGAGCACCCGTAAACCCGTGACACCGTCGATTCCCCCAAGGAGCCGCCGACCATGAGCCAGCGCACCCTCGTCCTCCTCAAGCCCGATGCCGTCCGGCGGGGGCTGATCGGTGAGATCGTCGGACGCATCGAGCGCAAGGCCGGATGGACGATCAGCGCCCTGGAGCTGCGCGCGCTGGACCGCGAGACGCTGGAGCAGCACTACGCCGAGCACGTCGGTCGCCCGTTCTACGAGCCGCTGCTGGAGTTCATGACCTCGGGGCCGGCCGTGGTGATGGTCGTCGAGGGCGAGAGGGTGATCGAGGGGGTGCGCGCCCTGGCGGGTCCGACCGACCCGATCGCCGCGGCGCCCGGCTCCATCCGGGGGGATTTCGGAACGATCGTGCGTGAGAACCTCATTCACGCGTCCGACTCCGAGGAGTCCGCCGAACGGGAGATGAAGATTTTCTTCCCCTCCCACTCCTGATCGGCTGTCAGGCCTGCAAAACCCTTGACCTGGGGCGATCGATGGAATTCGATCGCCCCATCGTGGATTCGCCCCCAGTCGGGGGAACGAATCACCCGGACGCGACGTCCTCACATATGGGGATGACTCGTGTTCCGCCGACAATGACGGAGGAGGAACCCTCCCACCGCGTTCGAACGAGCGCGACTACGATGGAAACTTCTCCGGGCCCCGCAGCGCACGCTGTCGTCCTCCCCTCACATCGCTCCAGTCGGAAGGCCTGACGTATCCTCATGGCGAACAACATGTCGTTCATCGGCCGTGACATGGCTGTCGACCTCGGGACCGCCAACACGCTGGTGTACGTCAGGGGTCGCGGGATCGTTCTCAACGAGCCATCGGTCGTCGCCATCAACACCAACACCGGCGGAATCCTCGCGGTCGGCGCCGAGGCGAAGAAGATGATCGGCCGCACCCCCGGCAACATCGTGGCGGTCCGTCCCCTCAAGGACGGGGTGATCGCCGACTTCGAGATCACCGAACGGATGCTCCGCTACTTCATCCTCAAGATCCACAAACGACGCTACCTCGCCCGCCCCCGGGTGGTCGTCTGCGTCCCCTCCGGGATCACGGGCGTCGAGCGCCGTGCGGTCATCGAGGCGTCCACCCAGGCCGGTGCCCGCCAGGTGCACATCATCGAGGAGCCGATGGCCGCGGCGATCGGCTCGGGCCTGCCGGTCCACGAGGCGACGGGGAACATGGTCGTCGACATCGGCGGCGGCACCACCGAGGTCGCGGTGATCTCCCTGGGCGGGATCGTCACGGCGCAGTCCATCCGAGTGGCGGGCGACGAGTTGGACAACGCGATCATCCAGCACATCAAGAAGGAGTACAGCCTCCTGCTGGGCGAGCGCAGCGCCGAGAGCATCAAGATCACCATCGGGTCGGCGTACGACCTGGAGACCGACGAGCACACCGAGATCCGCGGCCGCGACCTGGTCAGCGGGCTGCCGAAGACGGTGGTGATCTCGGCCGCCGAGGTGCGCAAGGCGATCGAGGAGCCCGTCAACTCCATCGTGGACGCGGTGAAGACCACCCTCGACAAGTGTCCGCCGGAGCTCTCCGGCGACATCATGGACCGCGGCATCGTGCTCACCGGCGGCGGCGCCCTGCTGCGCGGTCTGGACGAGCGGCTGCGGCGCGAGACGGGCATGCCCATCCACATCGCCGAGAACCCGCTGGACTCGGTGGCGCTGGGGTCGGGCAAGTGCGTCGAGGAGTTCGAGGCACTCCAGCAGGTGCTGGACGCACAGCCGCGACGGTGACGCCGGTGGGCCGGGCGGTCGCGCCGCCGCGGCCCACCCGTTCGGGCCGCTTCGCCGAGGCGGCCCGGCGGGTGAACCGAGAACAGATCAACACCACGGTCAGACAGGTCCAACAAGGGGAAGGCACGGCCGTCGCACGTGAGGGATACACGAGAGAGCCGGCTGCTGCTCGTTCTGCTGGTCGCCATCGCGTTCGCACTGATCACGGTGGACATCCGCGGCGGTGAGCGGTCTCCGCTGGACGGCGCGCGGCAGGTCGCCGCCTCCGTCCTCGGTCCGGTGGAGAACGGTGTCGCCGGTGCGGTCGACCCGGTCGGCAACGCCATCGCGGCCGTGCGGGACTCCGGTGAGCGGTACGACCGGATCAGCGCGCTGGAGCGGGAGAACGCCGAGTTGAAGCAGAGGCTCGCCGCCTCCGACCGCGACGGTTCCCGCGGCGAGCAGGTGGAGAAGCTGCTGAGGACCGCGGGAGCCGGCCGATACGGCGTCAAGGCGGCCCAGGTCATCGGGATCGGCGCCGCCCAGGGCTTCTCCTGGACGGTCACGCTCGACGTCGGCGAGCGCGACGGGATCAAGCGCGACATGACCGTCATCAACGGCGACGGGCTCGTCGGCCGCGTCACCACCGTCGGGCCGAGCACCTCGACCGTGCTGCTCGCCAACGACCCGGACTTCACCGTCGGGACCCGGTTGGAGGGCACCGGTGAGCTGGGCTTCGCCAACGGACGCGGCGACAGCGCGCTGACCGTCCAGCTCCTCAACAGCAAGGCCGAGGTGAAGAAGGGCGATCGCCTGGTCACCTTCGGCTCCAGCAACGACCGGCCGTTCGTGCCCGGGGTGCCGGTCGGCGAGGTCGTCCAGGTCGATCCGCACAGCGGTGGCCTCACCCGGACGGTACGGGTGCGGCCGTACGTCGGCTTCACCAAGCTCGACATCGTCGGCGTCGTGGTCAAGGCGCCCCGCACCGACCCGCGGGACGCGGTGCTCCCGCCTCCCTCGACGCCCCGGCCCGCCCCGACGGTCACCGTGACCGTCACCCCCTCCGCGAGCGCCTCCCCAGGAGCTGACCAGTAGCGATGCACCTCAACCGGATCCTGCTCTCCGCCGCGCTCGCCGTCGTCGCCCTGGTGCTCCAGGTCAGCGTGCTGGCCCGGCTCCAGTTGCCCGGCGCCGTCCCCGACCTGCTGTTGTTGACCGTCCTGGCCCTGGCCC
Source organism: Streptomyces taklimakanensis (assembly GCF_009709575.1). NCBI lineage: Bacteria > Bacillati > Actinomycetota > Actinomycetes > Kitasatosporales > Streptomycetaceae > Streptomyces > Streptomyces taklimakanensis. Next base: position 1,783,235 of record NZ_WIXO01000001.1, on the reverse strand, counting down.
TGGTCTACGGCCACACCGGCGGCGCCCTGGTCGGCTTCGGCGCCGGCCTGCTGGCCGACCTCGCCCCGCCCGCCGATCACGCGGTGGGCCGTTACGCCCTGGTGCTGTGCGTCGTCGGCTACGCCGCCGGGCTCACCAAGCCGGAGAGCGGCAGGCACCGCAGCGCCACCGTCCCGATGCTCGTGGTGGCGGGCGCCGCGCTCTCCTCGACGCTGCTGTACGCGGGTGTCGGAGCGCTGGTCGGCGACACCGCGGCCCGCCACGTCGGTCTGGGCGTACTGCTGACGACGGCCACCGTGTACGACCTGCTGCTGGCTCCCTTCACCGTCCCGGCGGTGATGGCGCTGGCCCGCCGCACCGAACACGACCCGCTCGCCGAGGCGTCCGGAGGCAGCGCGGTCGAGGGCACCCGCGGCCTCGGAGGGCTGTCGGGCTCCGGAGGGTGGCTGCGGGGCCGGACCCGCGCCAAGGGGCTCGGCGGCGCGGCCCGCGGCGGAGGCCGGCGCGGCGGTGGCCTGCTGATCAGGTCCCCCAAGAGCGGCACGGGACGGATCAAGGGCGTCAAGCGACTGTGAGGGAGGCGGAGCAGTGAGCAACATCCCCGAGACCGGGCGCACGCCCCGGGTCACCATTCGACTGATCGCCATCCAGGTCCTGGTCTTCTCGCTGATGCTCACCCTCGGCGGGCGGCTGTGGTACCTCCAGATCCGCAACGGCGAGGAGTACGCGGAGAAGGCCGCCGGCAACCACGTCCAGCAGGTCGTCCAACCCGCCGTGCGCGGTGCCATCCTCGACGCGCGCGGTGTGCCGCTGGCCGACAACGAGACCCGACTGGTGGTCTCGGCCAGCCGCACCGAGCTGATGAAGATGGACGACGGCGGCAAGGCGGTGCTCACCCGGCTCGCCGACGTCCTGGGCATGACCTACAAGGAGGTCTCCGAGAAGATCCGCCTGTGCAACGCGGAGACCCCGCAGCCCTGTTGGAACGGCTCCCCCTACCAGCCGATCCCGATCACCGACGAGGCCACCACACAGCAGGCGCTCCAGATCCGCGAACGCCAGGAGGACTTCCCCGGCATCACCGCCGAGCCCACCGCCGTCCGCCGCTACCCGGCCCCGTACGGCGCCAAGACCTCCCAGGTGCTCGGCTACCTCTCGCCGGTCACCGACGAGGAGATCGAACAGACCAAGGACGGCGACTCCCCGCTGCTCAGCTCCGACCAGGTCGGCCGCTCCGGCCTGGAGCGCCAGTACGACTCCGCGTTGCGCGGCGACGCGGGCGTGACGCGCTACCGGGTGGACAACCTCGGCCGGGTCATCGGGGAGGCCGAGAGCGATGAGGCCGAGCCCGGCTCCAGCCTGGTCACCAGCATCGACGCCCGCGTCCAGGCCATCGCCGAGAAGGAGTTGGCGGCGGCGATGAAGGAGGCCCGCAAGGTCTACGACGACAACACCGGCAGGAACTACGAGGCCGACGCCGGCGCGGTGGTGGTGATGGAGGCCAAGACCGGCCGCGTCGTGGCGATGGCCTCCCTGCCGGACTACGACCCCAACGTCTGGGTCGGCGGCATCTCCGCCAAGGACTACGCCGCGCTCACCGGCAAGAAGTCCAACTACCCGCTGCTCAACCGGTCGATCCAGGGGTTGGCGGCACCCGGCTCGATCTTCAAGGTGATCCCCACCGCCGCGGCGGTCAAGGCGGGTTACGACTTCAACGGACGCTACAACTGCTCCTCCTCGTACAGCATCGGCGGCCAGGTCTTCAAGAACTTCGAGTCGCAGAACCACGGCATGATCGACCTCGGCCGGGCGCTGGAGGTCTCCTGCGACACCGTCTACTACGCCCTGGCCCACCAGGAGTGGAAGAAGGACGGCGGACTCGACCCGAAGAAGGAGCCGAACGACTGGTTCTACAAGACCGCCCACGAGTTCGGCCTCGGCAAGCTCACCGGGATCGACCTGCCCAACGAGGTCACCGGACGCGTCCCCGACCGCCAGTGGAAGCAGGACTACTGGGAGCTCAACAAGGACTCCTGGTGCAAGTACGGCAAGAAGGACGGCGACTACGTCGAGAAGATCGCGTACGAGAACTGTCTGGAGGGCAACAAGCTCCGCGCCGGTGACAGCGTCAACTACTCCATCGGCCAGGGCGACACCCTGGTGACGCCCATCCAGATGGCCACCATCTACGCGGCCCTCAGCAACGGCGGGACCCTCTACGAACCGACCGTCGGCAAGGCGATCGTCAGCCCGGACGGCAAGGAGATCAAGGAGATCAAGCCGAAGAAGAAGGCCCGGCTGCCGATGGACGACAAGACCCTGAGGCAGACGGACAAGGCGCTGGAGGGCGTGGCCACCCGGGGCACCGCCGCCTGGCGCTTCGCCGACACCGGCTGGCCGCAGGACAAGATCCCCATGCACGCCAAGACCGGTACGGCCGAGGTCTACGGCAAGCAGACCACCTCGTGGTTCGCCACCTACACCGACGAGTACGCGATCGTGATGACGATCTCCCAGGGCGGCACCGGCTCCGGCGCCTCCGGCCCCGCCGTGCGCAACATCTACGACGCGCTGTACGGCGTGGACGACGAGGGGAAGGTCCACCCGGACAGGGCGCTGCTGCCCGAGCCGCAGAAGGAGCTTCCGAAGGTCAACTCCGACGGCACCATCGAGGCCCAGCGCCAGAAGGGCTTCAATCCGTGAGCACCCACTCCTACAACGGGCGGCCCTGGCAGGAGCGGTCGGCCTGGAGCAGGATCACCGCGCGTGACTCCCTCGTCCGCCGCCTGGACTGGATACTGCTGCTGGCCTGCCTGGCGCTGTCGGTCCTGGGCTCCCTGCTGGTGTGGTCGGCCACCCGCAACCGCACCGAACTCAACGAGGGCGACCCGCAGCACTTCCTCTGGCGCCACCTGATCAGCCTGGCCATCGGCATCGCCCTGGCCGTCGGCACCGTCTGGCTCGGCCACCGTCGGCTGCGCGGTGCCGTCCCGGTGCTGTACGCGCTGTCGGTGGCGCTGACACTGCTGGTGCTCACCCCCCTGGGCGCCACGATCAACGGGCAGCGCGCCTGGTTGGACTTCGGCGGCGGCCTCTCGCTCCAGCCCGCCGAGTTCGCCAAGATCACCATCATCCTGGGCATGGCGATGCTGCTGGCGGCCCGGGTGGACGCCGGCGACCGGGTCCACCCCGACCACCGCACGGTGGTCCAGGCCCTCGGCCTGGCCGCCGTGCCGATCGCGATCGTCATGCTGATGCCCGACATGGGCTCGGTGATGGTGCTGGTCGTGATCGTGCTCGGAGTGCTGCTGGCCTCCGGGGCGTCCAACCGCTGGATCATCGGTCTGCTCGCCGCCGGCGGCATCGGCGCGGTCCTGGTCTGGCAGCTCGGCGTGCTCGACGACTACCAGATCAAGCGCTTCGCCGCCTTCGCCAACCCGGCCCTGGATCCGGCCGGTGCCGGCTACAACACCAACCAGGCCCGCATCGCCATCGGATCCGGCGGCCTCTACGGCAAGGGTCTGTTCGAGGGCACCCAGACCACCGGCCGGTTCGTGCCCGAACAGCAGACCGACTTCGTCTTCACCGTCGCGGGGGAGGAGCTGGGCTTCCTCGGCGCGGGACTGATCATCTTCCTGGTCGGCGTGGTGCTCTGGCGGGCCTGCCGCATCGCCCGCGAGACGACCGAGCTGTACGGCACGATCGTCGCCGCCGGGATCATCGCCTGGTTCGCCTTCCAGTCCTTCGAGAACATCGGCATGACGATGGGCATCATGCCGGTCGCCGGTCTGCCGCTGCCCTTCGTCAGCTACGGCGGCACCTCGATGTTCGCGGTCTGGATCGCCATCGGGCTGCTCCAGTCGATCCGGGTGCAGCGCCCCGTGTCCGCCTGATCCACAGGCGGCGCGGGGCCCCGTCGGGCAGGCGTTACGCTGGATGGTCACGTCCGTCCGCACCCCGTGCGCGGACCGGCACCCACGAACCCAGCATCCGAGGACACCACCCATGCCTGTCGAGTCGGTCTTCCCGCGCCTGGAGGCCCTCCTCCCGCACGTCCAGAAGCCGATCCAGTACGTCGGCGGAGAGCTGAACTCCACCGTCAAGGACTGGGACGCCTGCGATGTCCGCTGGGCGCTGATGTACCCCGACGCCTACGAGGTCGGCCTGCCCAACCAGGGCGTCATGATCCTCTACGAGGTCCTCAACGAGCGCGAGGGCGTGCTCGCCGAGCGCACCTACAGCGTCTGGCCCGACCTCGAGAAGCTCATGCGCGAGCACGGTGTCCCCCAGTTCACCGTGGACGCCCACCGTCCGGTCGGCGCCTTCGACCTGCTCGGCGTCTCCTTCTCCACCGAGCTGGGCTACACCAACCTGCTCGCCGCCCTCGACCTCGCGGGCATCCCGCTTCGGGCGGAGGACCGCGACCTGGACCACCCCGTGGTCGTCGCCGGCGGGCACGCCGCCTTCAACCCCGAGCCGATCGCCGACTACATCGACTGCGCGGTCATCGGCGACGGCGAGCAGGCCGTGTTGGAGATCACCGACATCGTCCGGGAGTGGAAGGCCGAGGGGCGCCCCGGCGGCCGCGAGGAGCTGCTGCTGCGCCTGGCGAAGACCGGCGGCGTGTACGTGCCCGGGTTCTACGACGTGGAGTACCTGCCCGACGGCCGCATCGCCCGGGTCGTCCCGGGCCGTTCCGGCGTGCCGTGGCGGGTGTCCAAGCACACCGTGATGGACCTCGACGAGTGGCCCTACCCCAAGCAGCCGCTGGTGCCGCTGGCCGAGACCGTCCACGAGCGGATGAGCGTGGAGATCTTCCGCGGGTGCACCCGCGGTTGCCGTTTCTGCCAGGCCGGCATGATCACCCGTCCGGTGCGCGAGCGCTCCATCACCGGCATCGGCGAGATGGTGGAGAAGGGCCTGAAGAACACCGGCTTCGAGGAGGTCGGCCTGCTCTCGCTGTCGTCGGCCGACCACAGCGAGATCGGCGACGTCGCCAAGGGCCTGGCCGACCGCTACGAGGACGACAAGATCGGCCTCTCGCTGCCCTCCACCCGCGTCGACGCGTTCAACATCGACCTGGCCAACGAGCTGACCCGCAACGGCCGTCGCTCCGGCCTGACCTTCGCGCCCGAGGGCGGCAGCGAGCGCATCCGCAAGGTCATCAACAAGATGGTCTCCGAGGAGGACCTGATCCGCACCGTCGCCACCGCCTACGGCAACGGTTGGCGGCAGGTGAAGCTGTACTTCATGTGCGGCCTGCCCACCGAGACCGACGACGACGTGCTGCAGATCGCCGACATGGCCGCCAAGGTCATCTCCAAGGGGCGCGAGGTCTCCGGCACGGGCGACATCCGCTGCACCGTCTCCATCGGCGGTTTCGTGCCCAAGCCCCACACTCCCTTCCAGTGGGCGCCGCAGCTCTCGGCCGAGGAGACCGACGCCCGTCTGGAGAAGCTGCGGGAGAAGATCCGCGCCGACAAGCGGTACGGCCGGTCCATCGGCTTCCGCTACCACGACGGCAAGCCCGGCATCGTCGAGGGCCTGCTCTCGCGCGGCGACCGCCGCGTCGGCGACGTCATCCGGGCCGTCTACGAGGCCGGCGGACGCTTCGACGGCTGGCGCGAGCACTTCTCCTACGACCTGTGGATGGAGTGCGCCGAGCGCGCGCTGGCCCCCCACGGCGTGGACGTCGACTGGTACACCACGCGCGAGCGCACCTACGAGGAGGTCCTGCCCTGGGACCACCTCGACTCCGGGCTCGACAAGGACTGGCTGTGGGACGACTGGCAGGACGCCCTCGACGAGACCGAGGTCGAGGACTGCCGCTGGACCCCCTGCTTCGACTGTGGCGTGTGCCCGCAGATGGGCACCGAGATCCAGATCGGCCCGACCGGCAAGAAGCTGCTGCCGCTGACGGTCGTCGACAGGTAGGCCCGACGACGGGCCGGACGAGGGCGAGGGGGAACGCGGCACGGGACGCGCCCCCGCACCCCGGACCGCCCCCGGCCGGCGGATGTCCGCCGGCCGGGGGCGGTGGTGTGCTGCGAGACTGCCGTCCATGCCGGAACTGATCGTTCCCGACGTCCGTGTGCGGGCCTCCTACGTCGAGGCGATGGAGGAGTTCGTCGCCGAGGGGCGCGGCACGCCGGACGACGGCTCGACGATCGGTCGCGACATCCTCGCCTGGCACGACCGGTGGCGGGACCCGGAGGTCTTCGCCGAGTACGTCGCCCGGGTCCGCGCCGCCGGGAAGGACGCCCCCCGAGCGCCGGGGGCCGTCCCGACCACCACCCTGTGGTGGGTCGACGGCGACGTCTTCCTGGGCCGTGTGGCCATCCGCCACCGACTCGACGGCTTCCTCCTCGACTACGGCGGCCACATCGGCTACGACGTGCGGGCCTCCGCCCGCCGCCGCGGTCACGCCACCGCCATGGTGCGGGCCGCCCTGCCCGTCGCCCGTTCGCTGGGTGTCGACCCGGCCCTGATCACCTGCGACGACACCAACACCGCCTCCCGCGGGGTCATCGAGAAGTGCGGTGGTGTCTTCGAGGACCGGCGGGGAATAAAACTGCGGTACTGGGTGGCCACGGACCCCGACGGGACACGGCCCGGGAGACGGGCGGGCGGCGACGAGTAGGCTGGTGGGTAGGTACGGGCCCACCGGCCCCGCACCGGCGGGGGACGGCCCGGCCGCCACTGTTCGACCGAGGGGCGCTCGGCGCGCCACCCCGCAGCAAGGAGAAGGATCCTGGGCAAGCGACAGCCCGAAGGCCCGCCGCCCGCACCCGTGGCGCAGCGCATCCGTCTGCGCTACACCAAGCGCGGCCGCCTCCGGTTCACCAGTCACCGCGACTTCCAGCGCGCCTTCGAGCGGGCGCTCCGCAGGGCCGGGGTGCCCATGGCGTACTCGGCGGGCTTCACCCCGCACCCCAAGGTCTCGTACGCGAACGCGGCACCGACCGGCACGGGCAGCGAGGCCGAGTACCTGGAGATCGCCCTCACCGAGCGACGCGACCCGGAGGAGCTGCGCGGGCAGCTCGACGAGTCGCTCCCCGAGGGGCTCGACGTCGTCGACGCGGTGGAGGCCCGCACCTCCGGCTTCGCGGACCGGCTCACGGCCTCCCATTGGGAGCTGCGGCTCGACGGAGTGGACCCCGAGGAGGCGGGAAAGGCCGTGGAGGCCTTCCTGTCCGCCGACTCGGTCGAGGTACAGCGGCAGACCAAGAAGGGCATGCGCACATTCGACACACGGGCCGCGGTGGCCTCACTGGAGGTCGCCTCGGCCGGGTCCGATAGGTCCGGCGAGGGTCCCTGTGCGATACTGCGCCTGGTGGTACGGCATCTGACACCTGCCGTGCGACCCGACGACGTCCTGTCCGGTCTCCGAGCTACGGCCGACCTGGCGCCGCCGGTCCCCGCAGCGGTGACCAGGCTGGCGCAGGGGCCGCTCGATGAGGAGACCGGCACGGTGACCGACCCGTTCGCGCCCGACCGCGACGCAACACCAGTCGCGACGGCGCCGGAAGGCACCGCGTAGGCCGACGCCGCCGCGCCGCCGACGAGCGAGGCACCAGGGAGCCACCCGGGTCCGGCCGTCAGGCAGGCGCATCCACCAGCAGACTTTCGTCGTAGCCGAGCCGGATGGCCCGGAACCGGCGAGCGAGACGACAAGCTCCCGTGCGGCGCCCGCGCCCCGGACAGCGGCCCGCGACATCACGCGGAGCCCGACCGGACGAGGCGCGGCGCCCGGGAGCGTGACGGGAGAACCGCCCGCATGCGCGAACCCACCGAGTCCGCGGAGTCCACCGCCGCGGAGAACATCGACAGCACGTCCCCCGCTCCGAACGGGGAGGCCACCGAGCACGGCGGCCCCGGCGACTCGCCGGCGCCACGCCGCCGGCGCCGCGCCGTGTCCCGCCCGGCGGGGCCGCCCGCGGTCACCAGTGTGGAGCCCGAGGTCGTGACCGCGGCTCCTGCCACGGCCACCGCGGAGACGGACACCGCTCCACCGCGGACCGAGGGGCGGTCCGCACCGGAGTCCGCCGAGGACACCGGCGACGCCGAGGAGCGACCGGCCGCTCCGGCCGCCCGCACCCGCCGTCGCGCCACGCGCCGGGCGACCGCTCCGGCAGGGCCGCCGGAGCCTGCCGAGGCGGTGGCGACCGACTCGGGGAGCGACGCCGCGGAGCGGGCGACGGAGACGGCGACGGAGATGGAGCCCTCTTCCGCCGGTGCGGAGAAGCCCGCGGAGGAGACGCCCGCGCGTCCCCGCCGCCGTGCGACTCGCCGGGCGACCGCCCCGGCGGGCCCGGCGCAGTCGTCGGCGGAGGAGCCGGCGGAGGAGGCGACCGGGGAGGCGACCGGACAGGAGGCCGTCTCGGCCGTCGAGGAGAGCCCGGCCCCCGCCCGCACCCGGCGCCGCACCCGCAAGACCGCCGCGAAGGAGACGGACCGGGAGCCCCCGGTCGACGCCCCCGCGGCCGACGAGCCCGCCGAGGCACCCCGGGCCGCCGGACGGAAGCGGACCGCGGGGAACGAGCGCTCCGAGCGGCCTTCGCGGACCACGACGCCCGCCGCGGACGCTGAGGAGCCCCGGACGGAGGAGCCCCGGACGGAGGAGTCCCCGAAGCGGGCCCGGAAGAGGCCGCCGGTGGCCTCGACCGCACTGTTCCAGCCCCCCGTCTTCGCCGAGCCGGTCTTCCAGACCCCCGAGACCGCAGCGGCCGCCGCCGCTGCCGAGTCCGCCGCCGAGGGGCCCGACGAGTCGGACGAGGACGAGTACGACGTCGAGGACGGCGGGCGTGAGGACCGCTCCGAGTCCACCGCCACGGCACGTCGCCGTCGCCGTCGCCGCCGCGGTGGCGAGCCCGCCGAACGGGACGGGAACACCGAGCGGGACGAGCGGGGCGGCGGCGAGGCCGACACCGCCGCCGACACCGCCGCCGACACCGGCGAGGACGACGAGGAGGCGGACGCCCGGACGGACTCCGAGGAGGGCTTCGAGGACCGCCCGTCGCGCCGCCGCCGCCGTGGTGGTCGCCGCCGCCGCAGGGGCGGGGAGGCGGAGTTCGCCGAGGACGCCGGGAACGGCGACGGGGACCGCGAGGACCGCGACGACCGCGACACCCGCGACACCAAGGCCGCGTCCGCCGACGAGGACGACCGGAGCGACGAGCAGGCGTCCGCCGACGAGGAGCGGAACGCCGCCGACGAGCAGGCGACCGGCCCTTCCAGCAGCAGTTCGCGCCGTCGCCGCCGGCGTCGCCGCCGCAGCGGAGAATCCGAGGTCGTGGCCGCCGACGTCGCGCCGGACGACCCGGAGCGCACGGTCGTCAAGATCCGCGAGCCCCGGAAGAAGAAGGACGAGCCCTCCGAGAGCGCCGATGGCGTGCAGTCCATCAAGGGCTCCACCCGTCTGGAGGCCAAGAAGCAGCGCCGCCGCGAGGGCCGTGAGCAGGGCCGCCGCCGCGTCCCGATCATCACCGAGGCCGAGTTCCTCGCCCGTCGCGAGGCCGTCGAGCGGGTCATGGTCGTCCGCCAGAGCGGTGAGCGCACCCAGATCGGCGTGCTGGAGGACGGCGTCCTCGTCGAGCACTTCGTCAACAAGGAGCAGGCGACCAGCTACGTCGGCAACGTCTACCTGGGCAAGGTCCAGAACGTCCTGCCGTCGATGGAGGCGGCCTTCGTCGACATCGGTAAGGGACGCAACGCCGTCCTGTACGCCGGTGAGGTCAACTTCGAGGCGCTGGGCCTCTCCGGCGGTCCGCGCCGGATCGAGACCGCGCTGAAGTCCGGCCAGTCCGTCCTGGTGCAGGTCACCAAGGACCCGATCGGTCACAAGGGCGCCCGGCTGACCAGCCAGGTCTCCCTTCCCGGCCGTTACCTGGTCTACGTGCCCGAGGGCTCGATGACCGGCATCAGCCGCAAGCTGCCGGACACCGAGCGGGCCCGGCTGAAGCAGATCCTCAAGCGGATCGTCCCCGAGGACGCGGGCGTCATCGTGCGCACCGCCGCCGAGGGCGCCAGCGAGGAGGAGCTGCGCCGGGACGTCGAGCGGCTCCAGGCGCAGTGGGAGGACATCCAGAAGAAGGCCCGCAAGGGCGGCGCCCCGACGCTGCTCTACGGCGAGCCGGACATGACCGTCCGGGTCGTCCGCGACATCTTCAACGAGGACTTCTCCAAGGTCGTCGTCAGCGGCGACCAGGCGTGGGAGACGATCCACGGATACGTCTCGCACGTCGCGCCCGATCTGGCCGACCGGCTGCAGAAGTGGACCTCCGAGGTCGACGTCTTCGCCACCTACCGGATCGACGAGCAGTTGATGAAGGCGCTGGACCGCAAGGTCTGGCTGCCCAGCGGCGGATCGCTGGTCATCGACCGTACCGAGGCGATGGTCGTGATCGACGTCAACACCGGGAAGTTCACCGGCCAGGGCGGCAACCTGGAGGAGACGGTCACCAGGAACAACCTGGAGGCGGCCGAGGAGATCGTGCGCCAACTGCGGCTGCGCGACCTCGGCGGCATCATCGTCATCGACTTCATCGACATGGTGCTGGAGTCCAACCGGGACCTGGTGATGCGGCGCCTGCTGGAGTGTCTGGGCCGGGACCGCACCAAGCACCAGGTCGCCGAGGTCACCTCGCTGGGTCTGGTCCAGATGACGCGCAAGCGCGTCGGCCAGGGACTGCTGGAGTCGTTCTCCGAGACCTGTGTGCACTGCAACGGCCGGGGACTGATCGTCCACATGGACCAGGTGCAGTCCCAGGGCGGCGGCGGTGGCGGCGGCAAGCGCGGCAGGAAGAAGGGCAAGGCCGCTCAGCAGGCGACCAAGGCCCCGGAGGCGCCCGTCGAGGAGGTCGTCGAGGCCGTCGAGGACTCGGAGGCGCCCGTCGCCGAGGCCGCCGAGACGGCCGCCGAGATCGCGGCGGAGACCGCCGAACCCACCGCGCTGCCCGAGCCGGAGTTCGTCCCGGACGAGGAGCTGTACAGCAGCGCGGCCGAGGCCGAGGAGGCCGCCCGGCGCGGCCGCAGGCGCCGTCGCGCGGTGCGGAAGGTGTCGGCTCCGGCGGGTCCGCCGAAGGCGGCTGCCGAGGTGGAGGCGGCGGTGACGGTCGTCCCGGCGTCCCAGGAGGCCGAGGCCGCCGAGGCGCCGGAGGAGGCCGCCGAGGCCGCCGAGGGGACCGTCGAGGCCGAGCGGTCCGTCGAGACCGCCGAGGAGACACCGGCCGCCGCGGAGGCGGCACAGCCGCGACCGCGCACCCGCCGTCGCGCGGTGCGGAAGGTGTCGGCTCCGGCGGGTCCGCCGAAGGCGGCTGCCGAGGTGGAGGCGGCGGTGACGGTCGTCCCGGCGTCCCAGGAGGCCGAGGCCGCCGAGGCGCCGGAGGAGGCCGCCGAGGTCTCCGAAGGGGCCGCCGAGGCCGCCGGGGGCGCGGTGAAGGCGGAGGAGCCCGCTCCCTCGTCCCGTCCCCGTCGCCGTGTGGTGCGTCGGGCGGCCGCTCCGGCCGGCTCCCCGGAGGCCGCCGAGATCACCGAGCCCGCCGTGGAGCCGGTCTCCGAGGCGGCTCCCGAGACGGCTCCCGAAGCGGAGGCCGAGCCGGCGAAGAAGACGGCCCGCAAGACGGCCAAGAAGACGGCGGCGAAGAAGACCGCCACGAAGAAGGCCGCGGCCAAGAAGACCGCCACGAAGAAGACGGCGGCCAAGAAGACCGCCACGAAGAAGAGCGCGGCGGAGAAGAGCACGACGAAGAAGGCGGCGGCCAAGAAGACCACCGCCCGGAAGTCGACGGCCGGGAAGACGTCCGCGGCGGAGCAGCAGGCGTCGCCGTCCGTCTCCTCTCCGGCCGAGGAGTGACGGGACCGGGTTCCGGGCGCCTCGCCGGCGCCCGGGACCCGGTTTGACCCTCGACTTCGGGCCCCGTAACCTTGACCGTCGGCGTGTCGATGGACACGTCAGGCTCCTGAGCAACTACCTCCACGCACTCCGCGAGGTGTCGCGCGAGCGCGAGGAGAGGCCGCTCAATCCACTCGGATCAGCACGGGCCCCGGCCCGTGGCGAGCGGCTGGCATCAGGTGTCCCACCCACGAGCGAGAGAGAGTTCCGCGTGTACGCGATCGTGCGCACCGGCGGCCGCCAGCAGAAGGTGTCCGTCGGAGACGTCATTGAAGTTGACCGCATCTCCACCAGCAAGGTCGGCGACAGCGTCGAGCTCTCGACCCTGCTCATCGTCGATGGCGACGCGGTCACCAGCGACCCGTGGGTCCTGGCCGGTGTGAAGGTCCACGCCGAGGTCGTGGACCACCACAAGGGTGCCAAGATCGACATCATGAAGTACAAGAACAAGACCGGCTACCGCAAGCGGATCGGTCACCGCCAGCTGCACACCGCGCTGAAGATCACCGGCATCGACGCCCCGGCGACGAAGTAAGGGACTGAGGAGAGATGGCACACAAGAAGGGCGCATCGTCCACTCGGAACGGTCGCGACTCCAACGCCCAGCGGCTCGGCGTGAAGCGCTTCGGCGGTCAGGTCGTGAACGCGGGCGAGATCCTGGTCCGCCAGCGCGGCACCCACTTCCACCCGGGTGCCGGTGTGGGGCGCGGCGGTGACGACACCCTGTTCGCGCTGGCCGCCGGTGCGGTGCAGTTCGGCACCTCCCGCGGCCGCAAGGTCGTGAACGTCGTCCCGGTCGCCGAGTAACCACCGGCTACGGCACGACCGCAGCACCACCTTCCGAGGGCGGACCGCCTCCCGTCCGTACGCGCCACGTGCGTACGGACGGGGAAGCGGTTCCGCCCTCGGCGCGTTGTACCCGTTGTACCGGTGAGCGCACTCGGAACGACGCCCCCGCGTCCCGGGCGCGCGAGCCAGGGGCCGCGCTGACGCGTCGGCCCCGCACCCCGAAACCCCCGACCACCAGCTCTGGAGGCACCCCTCATGACCACCTTCGTGGACCGCGTCGAGCTCCACGTCGCCGCGGGTAACGGAGGACACGGCTGTGCCTCCGTGCACCGGGAGAAGTTCAAGCCGCTGGGCGGCCCGGACGGCGGCAACGGCGGTCGCGGCGGCGACGTGGTCCTCGTCGTCGACCAGTCCGTGACCACCCTGCTGGAGTACCACCACACCCCGCACCGCCGGGCGACCAACGGCAAGCCCGGTGAGGGCGGCAACCGCTCGGGCGCCGACGGCAGGGATCTGGTGCTGCCCGTCCCGGACGGCACCGTCGTCCTCGACACGCGGGGCAACGTCCTGGCCGACCTCGTCGGGCACGGCACCACCTTCGTCGCCGGCCGCGGTGGCCGCGGCGGACTGGGCAACGCCGCGCTGGCCTCGGCCCGCCGCAAGGCACCGGGCTTCGCGCTGCTGGGCGAGCCGGGGGAGACCCGCGACATCGTCCTGGAGCTGAAGACGGTGGCGGACGTGGCGCTCGTCGGCTACCCGTCGGCCGGCAAGTCGTCGCTGATCTCCGTCCTCTCCGCCGCCAAGCCGAAGATCGCCGACTACCCCTTCACCACCCTGGTGCCCAACCTGGGCGTGGTGACGGCCGGCTCGACCGTCTACACCATCGCCGACGTCCCCGGCCTGATCCCCGGCGCCAGCCAGGGCAAGGGTCTGGGCCTGGAGTTCCTGCGCCACGTCGAGCGCTGCGAGGTCCTGGTGCACGTGCTGGACTGCGCCACGCTGGAGACCGAACGTGACCCCGTGACCGACCTCGACGTCATCGAGGCCGAACTGGCCCAGTACGGCGGTCTGGACGGCCGTCCCCGGGTCGTGGTCCTCAACAAGGTGGACATCCCCGACGGGCAGGACCTCGCCGACATCATCCGCCCCGAGCTGGAGGCACGCGGCTATCCGGTCTTCGAGGTGTCGGCCGTCAGCCACAGGGGACTCAAGGAGCTCTCCTACGCCCTGGCGCGGATCGTGGACGAGGCGCGCGCGGCCAAGCCGAAGGAGGAGGCGACCCGCATCGTCATCCGCCCCCAGGCCGTGGACGACGCGGGCTTCACGGTCACCAGGGAGGACGACGGCTTCTTCCGTGTGCGCGGCGAGAAGCCGGAACGCTGGGTGCGTCAGACCGACTTCAACAACGACGAGGCCGTCGGCTACCTCGCCGACCGGCTCAACCGCCTCGGCGTCGAGGAGGAGTTGATGAAGGCCGGTGCCCGCGAGGGTGACGGCGTCGCCATCGGCCCTGAGGACAACGCGGTCGTCTTCGACTGGGAGCCGTCGATGGCGGCGGGCGCGGAGATGCTCGGTCGTCGCGGGGAGGACCACCGTCTGGACACCCCCCGCCCGGCCGCCCAGCGACGTCGCGACCGCGAGGCCGAGCGCGACGAGACCCTGCGCGCGTACGAGGGCTTCGACCCGTTCGAGTGACGGCGTGACCGTCGGCCCGAGGGCCCGGGGGAACGAGGAGAACGAGGAGGGAGCCGCGCCCGGTGGCGCGGCTCCCTCCTCGTCGTCTCACACCCCCCGCGGGGTGTCATCCGGCTGGCGCTCCCCGACTCAGCGGTCCTCCTCGGCCTTCTCCAGCATCCGGTCCACCACGCGCTTCGAGGCGTGACCGTCGTCCAGGTCGCAGAAGAGGTGGTGGAAGCGGTCGTACCGCTCCTTGTACTCCCTCATGACCTCGTCGACGTTCCGGATGGCGGTGACCAGCTCCTCGGAGGTGCGGATCAGCGGTCCGGGGGAGTCCTTCTCGAAGTCGAAGTAGAACCCGCGCAGGGTGTCCCGGTAGTGCTCCAGGTCGTACGTGAAGAAGAGCATGGGACGCTTGAGGTGGGCGTAGTCGAACATCACCGAGGAGTAGTCGGTGATCATGATGTCGGCCGCCAGGTACAGGTCCGCGATGTCCGGGTACTCCGAGACGTCCCAGACGAACCCGTTCCCCGCGCCCGGGACGGCGTCCACCACGTTGGAGTGGCGTCGGACCAACAGGACGTGGTCGTCGCCCAGGCGGCGCCGGGCGTCCTCCAGGTCCACGCGCAGGTCGAACTTGTACTGGCCGGCGCCGTGGGAGAGGTCGTCGCGCCAGGTCGGGGCGTACAGCACGACCTTCTTGCCCTCCGGCAGGCCGAGCTTCTCCCGCGTCCGCCGGGCGATCTCGTCGCGGTCGGGCGAGTAGAGGTAGTCGTTGCGGGGGTAACCCGCCTCCAGGATCTCCCCGTCGAAGGAGAACGCCCGCTTCAGGATCGGTGTGCTGAAGCGGTTGGAGGAGACGACCAGGCTCCAGTTCTTCGCCTCCATCGCGATCCGGTTCTGGTACTCGCGGTCGAAGTGGAGCGTCTCGATGTCGTGGCCGATCTTCTTCAGCATGGTGCCGTGCCACGTCTGCACGATCACCTGGCCAGGCCGCCGCTCCACCCACTCCGGCAGGTGGGCGTTGGTCACGATGTAGCGGCAGGTCGCCAGCGCCTCGAACCACTCGGTGCCCCACATGCGCACCGGCTTGAGCTCCGGCGGCAGGACGACCTGGTCGTCCCGGACCGCCCACAGGTGTTCCAGCTCCAGGTCGCGTCCGGCCAGTTCCTCGTACATGGCGCGGGGGCTGTCGGAGAACTGCTTGCCGTTGTAGCTGAGGTAGAACACGGCGTCGCGCAGCGGCTTGTGACGGCTCGGCTCGTACACCTCGCGCCGCAGTTGCGCCTGCCGGTACGGGCCGCGTTCCATGTCGGTCAGCCCGGAGCGGCAGTTGAGCTGCGGGAAGTCGCCCCAGCGTGCCTCGAACCAGTAGTGGCGCCCGCCCAGGTGGGCCTTGAGCGGGAAGCGGTCGGCGGCGAGACGGTCGATGACGAACGAGGCGTCCCTGGCCTCCTCGCCCTCCGGTCGGAGGTAGAGGTTCCAGCGGCCGGCCTTGAGCGGCACGGTGCCGGCGGGGTTCCCCATGGTGGAGGGGTCGAAGCCGAACTCGAACGAGCCGTCCTCCCGCCACTCCACCGGGACGGTCCGCTCCTCGAAGCGGTTGTTGGCCCTGAGGACGAACGACGCGCCGGTCAGCCGGGGGTCGGTGTACCCGCCGACCGTGATCTTCCCGTCCTTCAGCGCCACGTCGGTGATCACCGCGCGCGTCGCACGTCCGGAGAACTTCAGGTAACCGGTGTGTCCGGCCAGGACGGCGACCTCCCGGTGCCGGGCCTCCTCGCCCAGCGACTCGGGCAGCGGGAAACGGGCGTCGGGAAGGCCCTCCCGGACGACCGTGCTGAAACGGCGCTCCCGACCGTCCGCGGTCTCGGCGACGAGGACGGTGCTCCAGTCGCGCTTCGCCGAGCGGGTCTTGTCCTGGACCCCCTCGCCGGCGATCAGGGCGATGTCGCCGACGGGCACGCGGACCGTGAAGGGCCTCCTGCCGCCGGTGGCGGCCTCCAACGTGACGGGGTACTCCAGGACCTCGCCGCTCCTGCGGTTGGTCACCCGCAGCCGGACCGCCTCGCCCTCGGCGAGCGCCTCGCGGATCTCGCCGCCGATCTCGAGCGACTCGCCGACCAGGCGGCGCTCGGTGACCAGGGCGCGCACCTTCTCCAGGCGCAGCTTCAACGCGGCGCGCTCGACGAACGGCACCAGCCGGTGGTCGTCGTCGAGCCAGTGGTACGGCGGGTAGTTGGCCGCCGCGGCGCCCACGGTCTGGACACCGCGCTTGCGCATCAGACCGGAGCTGATGACCCGCATGCCGACGTGCCAGACGCCCTCGTCCCACTCGCCGCCCCTGCGGAACTTGGCGGGGTCGAGCGTGTACGTCCAGCCGGCCCAGTCGTAGTTGTGGAGCTTCTGGCCGGAGTCGGTGGTGCACTCCGGGCGGTGGAGGTTCTTCGCCGGGAACACCAGACGGCGGCGCGAGCCGTCCTTCTTGAACTGGATGAACTTCACCGAGCTGCGGCGGGTGGGCAGGTCGATCTTCTCGATGTAGGCGTCGCCGAGGAGGACGAGCTTGCCGTCCTGCCAGGAGATCTCCCGCAGCGGAGCCTTGAGGACGAGGTCGGGGTCGATGCGCAGCGCCCGCTTCGGCAGCTTCAGGGAGCTGTCCTCCAGCGCCTTGAAGCCGGCGTACTTGCGGACGAGGCCGCTGACCTCGACGGGTTCGCGCCGACGCTGGGCCGCCAGCAGGTCGATCAGCTCCGGCAGGGCCCGCTTGCGCACCAGCAGCCACTGCACCCGCAGTTGGACCGGCAGGGCCGACAGGACCTTGGGGTCGATGGTGTCGAGGTAGCGGTTGGTCACGTCGAGGAAGGCGGCGCGGTACTCCTCGTCGCCGTCCGGGAGCACGTTGAGGAAGAGCCGCAGGTCGTCGGTGAGGGCCCGGTGGTCGTACTCCCGCTTGTAGCGGGCGAACTCGGGACCGTCCTGCCTGGCGAGGAAGTCGCTGACGGCCCGGACCGCGGCGACGCGGTCGCGGACGGACTTGACCTCGGTGCGCCGCTGGGTGATCGACGGGGCGCCCCGGCCCCCCTCGCGCTGCCGCCAGTAGTAGACGGGCTCGCCGATGATGTCGACGGCCTCGGCGATGTAGTGGGCGGGGAGGACGACGGGGCTGTCCTCGTACAGCACGCCCTCGGGGAAGGAGAAGCCGTGCTTCTCCCAGAAGGAGCGGCGGAAGACCTTGTTGCAGGCGATGCGGTCGGCGACCAGCTTGGGGTACTTCGATATGTGGGTGCGCCGGCGGGCCTGGCCGGCCAGCATCTTCAGCAGCGGCACCTGCCAGGTGCGCTCGCCCTTGATGTGGAGGACGTTGCCGGTGGCGAAGTCCGAGCCGGTCTCGTCGAGGCTGGTGACCATCAGCCGGTAGGCGTCCGGCGGTATCAGGTCGTCGCTGTCGATGAAGGTCAGGAACTCGGATTCGGGCGATATGTTCTCGATGCCCGTGTTGCGGGCGGCTCCGAGACCGGCGTTCTCCTTGCGGACGAGTCGGAAGCGAGGGTCGCGCTCTGCGTACTGCGCCGCGATGGCGGCCGAGCCGTCAGGGGAGCCGTCGTCCACCATGACGACCTCGATGTCCTTCAGGGTCTGTTCGGCCAGGGAGTCGAGACAGGCCGGAAGATACTCCTCCACGTTGTAGATGGGGACGATGACGCTGAGCCGCGGAGCCATGGTGCGCGGTGTTTCCTTTCGGTTCAGACCGTTTCGACCGAAGCTACGGCCTGGGCGGGAGTGGGTGCCGTGCGACGCTCGCTCAGGGGAACGATAGGGGGGAGGTCGGCGAGGTCCTCGCCCAGGAAGACGTGACGCACCACTCTTTCCGCGGCGCGGCCGTCGTCGAAGTCGCAGAAACGCGCCCGGAAGGCGGTGCGCAGACGGGCGGACTCGCCGTCGTTCCAGGCCCCCGAGGTCAGGATCTCCGCCAGTTCGTCCTGGGTGCCGGCCACCGGTCCGGGTGGCTCCGCCGGCAGGTCGAAGTAGGTGCCGCGGACCACCTTGTAGATCTCCCAGTCGGGGGCGTAGATCACGATCGGGCGGTCCAGGTTGGCGTAGTCGAACATGGCCGACGAGTAGTCGGTCACCAGCGCGTCCGCGGCGAGGTAGAGCTTCTCCACCACCGGGTGCGCGGAGACGTCGACGATCCGGCCGTCCTCGCGCAGCGCGGCCGTCCGGGAGGAGGGGTCGTAGAAGTAGTGGCCGCGCACCAGCAGGGTGGTGTCGGGCCCCAACTGCTCCGCGAACCGCGCCAGGTCCAGGCGCGGCACGAAGGACGACTCGTACTCGCGGTGGGTGGGGGTGTAGAGGACGGCGGTGGTGCCGTCGGCCAGCCCCAGCTCGCGGCGGGCGGCCGCCACCTCCCGGGCGGTGGCGTTGACCAGAACGTCGTTGCGCGGGTAGCCGGTCTCCAGGGAGGTGTAGGAGCAGGGGTAGACCCGCTCCCAGACGGCGGTGGAGTGGCGGTTGGAGGAGATGCTGTAGTCCCAGCGGTCACAGCGGGCCAGCAGCTTCTCGAAGTCCATGCCGTGCGCGGAGCCGGGGTAGTCGCGCTGGTCCAGACCCATCGACTTCAGCGGGGTGCCGTGGTGGGTCTGGACGTGCACCTGACCCTCGCGCTTGACCACGGAGTCGCCGAAGTTGACGTTGTTCACCAGGTACTTCGCGCGGGCCATGGCCGTCCAGTACTCGCGTGAGCCCAGCAGGACCTTCTCCACGCCCGCGGGAACCTTGTGGGCGTCCCCGGCCCGGATCACCCACAGCCTGCGGACGTCGGGCGCCAGGCGGGCCAGTTCGGCGTCGATCGCGGCGGGGTTGCAGGAGTGGGACCGGCTCCAGTAGGCGGAGAAGACGGCCAGCTTCTCGTCCAGGGGCAGCCGCAGTTGCGCGCGGTAGTGCGCGTTCTTGACCTGGCGCTTGGCGCCCTGCACGTGCCGGCGTCCGCGCCGGCCCAGGGCGGCCCGGGTGCGGCCCGCCACCTTGAACCCGGCCAGCGCCGGGTAGCTGCCGAGCGCGATCAGGCGGTACTTCTGGCCGCGTCTGCCGCCCGGACGGACGAAGCCCTCCGGCTTCCGGCGGCGGTAGTCCGCCGTGGCCCGACGGAAGAACTCGGACCGGGCCGACTGGGGCAGCCGTCCCGGGCGGTCGAGGATGGTGATGTAGTGGTCGACCATCTTGCGGAACAGGTGGGGCCGCCAGTGGTCGAGCTCGGGGTGCTCGTCGACGTAGGAGAAGATCCGCTCGTACTGGTCGAAGACGTCGAAGTGCTTGCGGCTGACCGTGCGCAGGATGTTGCCGCCCTGCCGCCGCTGCCGGTAGTGCACGCATATTCGGTCCAGCACGGCGATGCGCTTGGCCGTGATCAGCGAGCAGAACGTCCAGGGGGCGTCCTCGTAGTAGCCGGGGGGGAACCGGAAGCCGTGCTCCTCGACGAAGTCCCGGCGGTAGGCCTTGTTCCAGACGATCTGGAGGAGGTCGAGCAGTTCGGGGCGCTGTTCCAGGGAGAAGACGGCGGGGCCGCTCTCGCTCAGCAGGTCGGCGCGCTGGTTGCGCAGCACCCGACCGTCCCAGTAGGTGCGGGCGTAGTCGTAGATCACGACGTCGGGGTCGCCCGTGGCGTCGATCCGCTCGGCGACGGCGGCCAGGGAGCCGGGGGTGAGGGTGTCGTCGCTGTCGAGGAACAGCACGTAGTCGCCGCGCGCCTGCTCCAGACCGGCGTTGCGGGCGCGGCCGAGTCCCACGTTCCGGGGCAGGTGCAGGACGCGGACCCGGTCGTCCCGGGCGGCGTACCGGTCGAGGATCTCCCCCGATGCGTCCGGTGAGCAGTCGTCGACCGCCACGACCTCGAAGTCGCCGAAGTCCTGCTCCAGGATCGAGTCCATGCAGGCCGGCAGGTAACCCTGCACCTTGAAGGCGGGCACCACGAGCGTGAAGCGCGGCAAAACTTCCCCTTTGGAGCGGATCACACCCTCGGGGGGTGCTCTCGGTGAACTGTCGCCTAACAGAGACGACAAGCTGAAGTGAACAGTTGTCGCGTGTTCGAGGCGTGTTATCCGATTGTGACGGGTGGAGCCGCCGATCGGAGCGTTTCGGTCTCCCGGAACGTGGCGTGACATGATATCTCGCCAGCCACCCACCGGGTCGCTGCCCGCCACCGTCCCCGGTGCCGGGCCGCCGACCGCACGGCCCACCCGTCCGGGCCGCGTGCCGCCGCCCGGAGGGGGCCGCGGACGGGAGGACGGCAGACCGGGAGATGCGCACATGACGTGGATGGTGACAGGCGGAGCCGGGTACATCGGGGCTCACGTCGTCCGGGCGATGGCGGCCGACGGGCAGCGGGTCGTGGTCTACGACGACCTGTCGACCGGTGACGCGGCCCGGGTCCCGCAGGACGTGCCCCTGGTCAGAGGCACCGTCCTGGACCGGGCGGCACTGGACGCGGCGATCCGCGACCACGGGGTGACCGGCGTCGTCCACATCGCCGCCAAGAAGCAGGTGCCGGAGTCCGTGGCCCGCCCCCTGCACTACTACCGGGAGAACGTGACCGGTCTCCAGACCCTGCTGGAGGCGGTCGCGGACGCGGGCGTGCGCCGCCTCGTCTTCTCCTCCTCGGCCGCCGTCTACGGCATGCCCGACGTGGACCTCGTCACGGAGGACACCCCGTGCGCCCCGGTCAACCCCTACGGGGAGACCAAGCTGGCGGGCGAGTGGATGGTGAAGGCGGCCGGTGCGGCGCACGGCATCGGCAACGTGTCGCTGCGCTACTTCAACGTGGCCGGTGCCGCCACGCCCGAACTCGGCGACACCGGGGTGTCCAACCTCGTGCCGATGGTCTTCGAGCGGTTGGAGGCGGGTGGGGCGCCCCGGATCTTCGGGGACGACTACGACACGCCGGACGGCACCTGCGTGCGGGACTTCGTCCACGTCCGGGACATCGCCTCCGCGCACCTGGCCGCCGCCCGCAGGCTGACGGAGGCGGCGGGGGAGGACGCGTCCGACGGGCCCCTCTCCCTGGTGCTGAACATCGGACGGGGCGAGGGCGTCTCGGTCCGGGACATGGTGGAGCGCATCTGCAAGACCACCGGCCACGAGGACACGCGCCCCGAGGTCCACGACCGCCGTCCCGGGGATCCGGCGCGGGTGGTGGCCTCGGCCGACCGGATCCGCGCGGAGCTGGGCTGGTCGGCCCGGCACGGTGTCGAGGAGATGATCGAGTCCGCCTGGGCGGGCTGGCGGCTGCGCCACCCCTGACCCCGGGGAGACGGACGCACGGACGGAAGGCGTGGTGGCCGGGGTCCGACGGGCCCAGGCCACCACGCCTTCCGGACGTCCTCCGCGCCGGTGCCCGGCCGGATCTCACGCGGTGACCGTGTCCTCCGCCGAGCCGTCGACCGCCTGCTCCTGCTCCTGCTCGCCCACCGCTTCCGGGACCCCGGACCGCTCCGGTTCCTCCCGTGCCCCCTGTCCGCGCGGGCCGGCCTCCGCCGCCATCCGGGCCCGGCGCTCGTCCGACCTGGCGCACAACTCCGCGACCGCACGACCGAAGCGAACGATCGACGGCGGGTCGGCCGGGCCCAGCAGGTGCGTCTTCAGTTCGGCGCGGTCGTGCGCCAGGGCGTCCTTCGACGGGTCCCGCACGGAGTCCAGCAGGGCCGGGACGCCCGCCGCGTCGGGCGTGAGCACCACGGCCGCCCGCACCGTCGGGAAGCCGGCCCTGAACTCCTCCTCCGACAGGTCGGTGGTGTTGGTCACCGCGTACGGCTTCTCGCTGCTCAGCCAGTCCGACACCACGCTGGAGACATCGCTGATCAGCAGGTGTGCCCGGTTGAAGCAGGAGTAGAGGGCGGGCCGGTGCCCGGTGACCACCAGGTGCTCCCACTCGGGGTGCGCCGCCCAGTAGGCCTCCTCCCAGGCCGCCGTCGCGGCCGCCACGGCGGCCGCCCGGTCCTCCCGCGGCGCGGACTGGACCAGCATCCGTTCCGCCTCGTCCGCGCTCGCCCGGAACGCCGTGGTGGTCAACTCGTCCAGCTCGGCGGTGCGGCGCTCCAACCGGGCGGCGGCCTCCGGGCCGGGACGCGGCCCGGAGCGCCGGGCGTTGGCCTCGTCGACCAACTGCCGGATCCGTTCGTCGGCCAGGGCCGCGCGGGGGTCCACCGAACCGGTCATCGGGTGCGGCTTGTACAGCAGCCGCACCCCCGGATCCGCCAGCAGCGCCCGGACGATGTTCTCGCCGGCCAGGACGATCGAGGTGTTGCCCGGATCATCGGTCCAGCCCTCCCAGGTGGGGGCGTAGAGCACCGTGAGGGGGGAGTCCGGCGCGGGCGGCCCGGCGTGGGGACGGATCGGCGCGAGCTGGGGGCGGCCGACCTCCACCACGTCCCGGTCCTCGACGCCGATGTCGGCGAGCCGGTAGCGCTCCCGGGCGGCCGGACCGGCCACCCACACCTCGTCGTACGCCTTGGCGTAGGGGTTGCAGCTGGAGAGCTTGTCGCTCTCGCCGTGGTTGATGAAGGCGTGTTTGATCGTGGGGATGCGCAGCACCTGGGAGGTCTTGCCCGAGTTGGACGGGTGCAGCATCACCTTCAGGGGGGAGTGTTCCAGGCGCATCAGGTGGGCGACCTTCGGCACGCACACGATCGGCACGTCGGTCGCGTCGATCCGCTGCACCATGAACCGCTCGCGGAGCACGATCAGCGGCCTGGCGCCCGACACGGCCGGCGCGGCCAGCGTGGACAGCCACATGTTCGCCTGGTAGGCGGAGGCGGTGCCGCCGGAGAAGTACATCGCCACGGTCGGCCGGTACTCCGCCAACCAGCGGTCCAGCCACTCCAGGGCCTGCCGCTCGTCCGCGGGCCGCCTACCGGGCAACAGCCGGCGGGCGAGCACCATGGTGCCGACCAGGACCGTGACCAGCGCGGCGCCCACGCCCAGCAGGCCCCACAGCGCGTCCCCGAGGACGGTGGTGGCCAGCAGCCCGGCCGTGACGGGCACCGACAGGCACAGCAGGCGGCGGCTGGGCTGGCGGGCCAGCAGACGCGGCGGAGCGGGGGACAGACCCAGCTCGGAGGCGTCGATGTTGCGGGTGACCACCGGGAGGGTGCGGGTGCGTCGGACCAGCAGTGCGAGCGCCTGGCAGCAGAAGTGCAGCAGATAGCAGGCCAACAGCGCCGTCACCAGCAGTCGTTCGGTCGATTCCGACACCTCCGGTGCCCCGAGCAGCCCGACGACGAGCAGCAGGTCGCGGAGGAGCTGGCGGGCGGTGATGTCGAAGCGGGTCCTGGCCAACAGGGACGCCACGCGTGGTTGTCTGCCGACGAGGTGCGTGTCGAGGGCGAGCCCGACCACGGAACCGGCGACGAACAGCGACGGCACCTGGTACAGGGCGCCGACGAGCTGGGTGGCGAACGCCGCGAGCAGCAGGACCGGTCCCGGCAGGGCCCGCAGCCGGGAGGGGGTCGCCGGAGGCGTCCGTCCGGCCGGTGGTCGCGGAAGCGACCGGAGGGGGGAAGGGATCCGGGCGGAGCGGGGCGACACAGCGGCTCCCTTCCGCCGGGACGTGGTGCGAAAGAACCTCACCGCTGTGAACGAGGGAGACAACATGCGGGTCACGCTCCTGGTGGACGGGAAGCGGTCGGGGTGCCCTCCCGGAGCCGTGCCGCCGCACGGCGTTCGACCCGCGCCCGGAGCGCCCGTACGGCCACCGCGACGCGGGACGGGAAGGAAGGATTCCGGGAACTTCGGTGGCTTATTTCTGTTTCATCCTGTTCTATCCGCTCGGAGTGCCACGGTGGGGGAGGCGTGACGAGTAGCCGGACGACGGGGTGTCACACGTCCGACGCACGGGCCCGTGCGCTCGGCCCCGTACGCGGCGCGTCCGGCCCACCGCCCACCGCCCACCGCCGTCCGCCGGGCGGGACGGGTGGGCGGGCGGAGACGGGGGTCGCGTAGATTGCGACGCGGACGGGCAACAGGGACCACGCACAGAGGACGCGCAGGTGGCAGCGGCAGAACAGGATCTTCGGCCGGACGTACGGGACGCCCGCAGGATCGTGGTGAAGATCGGGTCGTCCTCGCTCACCACGGCCGCGGGCGGACTGGACGCGGACCGGGTGGACGCGCTGGTGGACGTGATCGCCCGACACCTGGCCGCCCCCGCGGCCGCCGGGAGCGGCGGAGGCGGCAAGGAGCTGGTGCTGGTCTCCTCCGGCGCCATCGCCGCCGGGCTCGCGCCGCTGGGGTTGGACCGCCGCCCCCGCGACCTCGCCCGCCAGCAGGCCGCCGCCAGCGTCGGCCAGGGTCTGTTGGTGGCCCGCTACACGGCCTCCTTCGCCCGGTACGGACGACGCGTCGGACAGGTGCTGCTGACGTCGGACGACACCAGTCGGCGCGCCCACTACCGCAACGCCTACCGCACCCTCGACCAGCTCCTGGCCATGGGCGCGGTGCCGATCGTCAACGAGAACGACACCGTTGCGACCGACGAGATCCGGTTCGGCGACAACGACCGACTGGCCGCGCTGGTGGCCCACCTCGTCCGTGCCGACCTGCTGGTCCTCCTCTCCGACGTGGACGGTCTCTACGACGGGGACCCGACCACCCCCGGCACCTCCCTCATCCGGGAGGTGCGCGGGCCGGACGACCTGGCGGGCGTGGAGATCGGCAGCGCGGGCCGGGCCGGGGTCGGCACCGGCGGCATGGTCACCAAGGTCGAGGCGGCCGACATCGCCGCCGCGGCCGGCGTCCCCGTGGTGCTCACCTCCGCCACGCGGGCCGCCGACGCGCTCGCCGGACGGCCCGTCGGCACGTACTTCCACCGCACCGGACGCCGCTCGGCCGGCCGGCTGCTGTGGCTGGCCCACGCCTCCACACCGCGCGGCGCGCTGGTGCTGGACGAGGGCGCGGTGCGCGCCGTGGTCGAGCGGCGCACCTCACTGCTGCCGGCGGGCCTGGCGGGGGTCGAGGGCGATTTCTCGGCGGGCGACCCGGTCGAGTTGAAGGACGTCTCCGGCCGCGCGGTCGCCCGTGGGCTGGTCAACTTCGACGCCCGCGAGATCCCCCGTCTGATCGGCCGCTCCACCCGCGACCTCGCCCGTGAGCTCGGCCCCGCGTACGAGCGCGAGGTGGTCCACCGCGAC
Organism: Streptomyces taklimakanensis; assembly: GCF_009709575.1. Taxonomy (NCBI): domain Bacteria; kingdom Bacillati; phylum Actinomycetota; class Actinomycetes; order Kitasatosporales; family Streptomycetaceae; genus Streptomyces; species Streptomyces taklimakanensis. The sequence goes on along the minus strand of NZ_WIXO01000001.1, from coordinate 1,757,696 downwards.
GACCTGGTCCTGCTGCGTCGCCGACCGGCGGAACCGACGGCCGAACACTCCGCGCGCGACCGGTGAAGACGGCGGGGAGAGGTCGGCCTTTCAGCGGACAGCTTCCCGAAAACCGTCACACGGCGGCCCGTGGACTGGTCAACTCTTGTGCGGGGGGTCGCCCGGGGAGGCGGCCCGCGGCGCAGGCACACGGAGTTCGGCACCACACGGGAGGCCACCGGTGAGACGACTGACCAGCGTCGACATGGGGTACCCCCAGCGAAGCGAGGGGAGGGGGCATCCCCGGTGGAGCGAGGGGAAACGCTCCCGGCGCGGCACGGGGAGGGACCCGTGGGCCGGCCCCGGGAGTGAGGCGGAGGCTCCCCGTGTCGAGGCGTCGCGGATGTGGCACGTCACCCTCAGCGTCTCCGGGGAGGAGGCCCCGCTCAGGGACGTCAGGAGGGGGCTGGAGCAGCTCGCCCACGACCACCCGTTCCTGCTGGCCGGCCGGTACGCCAACGACCACGCCGAGATCCGGTACTGGGAGGAGGCCCGCGACCTCCACGACGCGGCGGCCGTGGCGCTGCGGCTGTGGGGGGAGCACCGGGCCTCGGCGAAGCTGCCGCCCTGGGAGATCGTCGGGTTGGAGGTCATCGGTCGCGAGACCTACCACCGGCGGGTGGCGGAGGGCTGTGGCCCGTACCCCGCGGTGCCGGTGGGCGTGCACCCCTTCTGAGGGGCGCTCCCGACGGCGGCTCCGGGGCCCTCACGGGCCGGGCGCGCGGGGGCGGCGGCGCGCGGGGGGATGTCGCGGGGGGCGCGGAGCGCGGCGCGAGCCTCCCCGGTCCCACCCGCCCCCCACGTCTCGCGAAGCGGACTTTCCGGCGTACATCCTCCGCGGGCCGGCTAGGCTTGCGGCATGAGCAGCGCATCGCAGACCTCGCCCGTCATCGACACCGCCCGCCGCGCGAAGGAGGCGGCCGCCGTGCTCGCCCCACTGCCGCGCACCGCACGGGACGGCGCGCTGCTCGCCGTCGCCGACGCGCTCGAGGCCCGCGCGGACGAGATCGTCGCGGCCAACGCGGGGGACGTGGCCAAGGCCCGCGCCGCCGGCGCCCCGGACGGAATCGTCGACCGGCTCACCCTCACCCCCGAGCGGATCGCCGCCATCGCCGCCGACGTGCGCGACGTGGTGGCCCTGCCCGACCCGGTCGGCGAGGTGGTGCGCGGTTCCACGCTCCCCAACGGTCTGGAGCTTCGCCAGGTGCGGGTGCCGCTGGGCGTGGTCGGCATCGTCTACGAGGCCCGGCCCAACGTCACCGTGGACGCCGCCGCGCTCTGCCTGAAGTCCGGCAACGCGGTGCTGTTGCGGGGGTCGTCCTCCGCCCACGCCTCCAACGCCGCCCTGGTGGAGGTGCTCCGCGACGCGGTGTCCTCCGCCGGCCTGCCCGCCGACGCCGTCCAGCTGGTGCCCGGCGAGAGCCGTGACAGCGTCAGGGAGCTGATGCGCGCCCGCGGCCTGGTGGACGTGCTGATCCCGCGCGGCGGTGCCTCCCTGATCAAGACGGTGGTCGAGGAGTCCACCGTCCCGGTCATCGAGACCGGCACCGGCAACTGCCACGTCTACGTGGACGAGCGCGCCGACCTCGACATGGCCGTGGAGATCCTGGTCAACTCCAAGGCGCAGCGCCCCAGCGTCTGCAACGCCGCCGAGACCGTGCTGGTGCACACCGGCATCGCCGACGCCTTCCTGCCCCGTGCCCTGGCCGCCCTGGAGAAGGCCGGCGTGACGGTCCACGGCGACGAGGCGTGGGTGAAGGCGGGCGAGGCCGAGGGCGTGACGGTGGTGCCCGCCGACGAGGAGGACTGGGCCACCGAGTACCTCTCCCACGACATCGCCGCCGCCGTGGTGCCCTCCCTGGACGCCGCCGTGGACCACATCCGCCGCTGGACCTCCGGTCACACCGAGGCCATCGTCACCGCCGACACCGCCGCGGCCCGCCGCTTCGTGTCGCTGGTGGACTCCACCGCGGTCATGGTCAACGCCTCCACCCGCTTCACCGACGGCGGCCAGTTCGGTTTCGGCGCCGAGATCGGCATCTCCACCCAGAAGCTGCACGCCCGCGGTCCGATGGGCCTGCCCGAGCTGACCTCGACGAAGTACGTGGTCACGGGCGAGGGGCACGTGCGGAGCTGACCGGGCGGGGGCGGCTCCGTCCGGAACGATCCGTCCGCGGTGGGGATCGGACCAGACGAATCGCGATTATCCCTGCCCAAACTTCCCCGACCGGTCTACGCTGGACACGTGCCGGAGGATGTGGGGGGCCGGCCGCCCGACGGCGGCGAGGAGCCCGACGACCGCGACCGCACGGCGGCGGACGACGTGTTCGCCTCCGTGATCTTCGACGAGTCCTTCGTGAGGGCCGCGTTGATCCACGAGCCCACCGCGGCCGAACGTGGCCTCGCCGCCGCCCAGTCCCCCTCCGAGACGGAGGCGGCGCTCGCGTACGACGATCAGTACGGTCACGGGCCGCGCTGGGAGGACGCCGAGGCTCCCGAGTACGGCCCGGGCGAGGAGGAGGACGAGCACCGTCACGGCCGGTACCGGTACGGGCGGCTGGAGTTCGCCGACCGGCTGGACCACGTGGAGTACGTGGCGGACGCCGAGTACCCGGAGGACGTCGGCTACGCCGCCTACACCGAGGAGGACGAGGGCCGGCACGGCGTCGCCCCCCGCCCCTACCGCGGTCACATCCGTTGGCAGCGCCCGGTCGCGTGGGTGCTGGCGGTGGTGATGGGCGTCGGCATCGTCGCGCTCGCCTTCGCCGCCGTCCACCGGAGCGCCTCCGGGCAGCGGTACCAGGAGCCCGAGCCGCCGCCCGCGACCACCGGGGTGGACGTCCCGTCGGTCGGGCAGCCCGGGGCGCCGCTCTCCCTGTCCGGTCGTTACGCGACCTCCTAGGGGCGGTCCCGGCCGACGCGTACCGCCGCCTTTCGGGGCCCCGGTACACGTCCTCGGTCTGCCCTCGGTGGGCCGCCCGGCGGACGCCTGTCGGGTTTTCCCGGAATTATCGCGCCGCGAGGCGTTTGGGATGGCTTCCACCGACCTACCCTGTCGGTATGACCGGGCACGGGAACCCACCGCCCGAGGGTTTCCCCGGGGGTGCCGACGACGAGTACCGCTCCACCGTCTTCGACGAGTCGTTCGTCCGAGCTGCCCGCCTCCAGGAGTTCTCCGCCAGGGAGCGGTTGGCCGACCACGAGCACCCGGTCCGCGCCCTGCCCTCCGGCCCGCTGCGCGGGCTGCCGTGGCAGGGCCTCGTCCTGACGCTGCTGATCGTCATGGCCTTCGGCGCCGCCGTCTATCTGGGGGCGCGTGCCCCCCAGGAGCCCGTCGAGCCGCCGCCCGGCCGCCAGGTGATGCACAGCACGGTGGTTCCGCTCGCGCCGCGCGGCCAGGTGCCCGGCGGAGCCCCGGAGAGGCTGTTCGAGCACAGCCCGGCCGCCGAGTTCTACGACGGGGCCTCGGGGGTGTCGCTGCCGCCCGCCCGCGACACCGCCCACTTCGCCGAGAGCCAGGTGCTCGCCGCGCTGACCGTCGCCAAGGAGTACCTCGTCGAGAGTTCCGTCAATCCCGAGGTGCTCACCGGATCCACCGAGCGCCCGGTGCGGATACTGCTCGACCCCGACCAGCACCCCCAGTTCGACCGCAGCCTGCGGGAGCCCGCCGACGACGGCCGCCACGCGGCGACCGGCTGGTTGGTGCGCTTCGACCCGGAGCGAACGGCGTTGACCGGGGAGGGGGTGCGGGTGCGCGGCACGATGGAGTACCGGGAGACGGACGCCGCCGCCCTGGAGGTCCACACCGACCACGTCTTCGTCTACGCCGTCCGGCCGGCCGAGGGCGGGACGGACGCGGGGGCCGGTGCCTCGCTGTTCACGGTGCGGCGCGAGCTGCTGCTGCGCTTCGACCGCGAGGACCTGCGCGACCACCACCTCACGGTGGAGCGCAGCACCGTGCGGGCCGGCCCGATGGAGTGCACGGCCCGGCCCCACGACGTGCTGGTGCCCCTGACGGCCGGACAGCGCGCCGGGAACGATCGCCCGGCCGACACCGACCCGTACGCGCGCGACGGCGGCGCGCCGGTGTGCGGAACGCTGGACCCCGGCGCCCTGCCCACTCCCTGAGGCGCCGAGGCTCCCCGGCCCGGATCGTCAGCCGGCGGTGTCCCCGGAGCTCCTCGCCCCGCCGTTCGAGCCGTTTCCGTCGCCCGTGCCGTCGCCGGCGCCGGTACGCCCGGCGAACCGGTCGCGCAGCTTCCCGCCCAGGTCGCCGGCGCCGTCGGTGAGGTCCCGCAGCAGCCCCATGAGCGGGTCCTTGCTGGTGCGCACCGTCTCGGAGTAGTGGTTCGCCGACTGCCGGAACGACTCGTACACCGAGGTGTCCTTGTCGTCCTCGCGGCGCGGGTAGTGCCCGTCCATGATCCGCTGGTAGTCGCGGCCGGACGTCCACCTGCGCAGCTCGGCGGCGCGCACGGTGGTGAAGGGGTGGCTGCGGGGCAGCACGTTGAGGATCTTCAGTACGGAGTCGCGCAGATCACCGCTGGACTCGTACTCGTCGGCCTGCTTCAGGAACGCGTCCACGTTCATCTCGTGCAGGTGGTTGCCACCGGCGATCTTCATCAGGCCGCGCATCGACGCCTGGAGATCCTGCCCGACCAGCAGACCGGCCCGGTCCGCCGACAGCTCCGACTTGCGGAACCACTCGCGCAGCGCCGTCACGATCGCCATGATCGCCATGTTGCCCAGCGGGATCCAGGCCACCTTCACGGCCAGGCCCGTCAGGAACAGCAGGATCGTGCGGTAGACCGCGTGCCCGGACAGGGCGTGGCCGACCTCGTGGCCGATCACCGCCCGCATCTCCTCCTCGTCCAGCAGCTCCACCAGCCCGGTCGTCACCACGATGATCGGCTCGTCCAGGCCGATGCACATGGCGTTGGGCTTCGGGTCCTGCGTGACGTACATCGGCGGGACCTTCTCCAGGTCCAGGATGTAGCAGGCGTCCCGCAGCATGGCGTACAGGTGGGTGAACTGCTCGTCGTCCACCCGCACCGAGTCGGACAGGAACAACAGGCGCATGCTGCGCTCGGGCAGCAGTCCGCTGAGCGCCTTGAAGACGGTGTCGAAGCCGCTCAACCGGCGGAGCGCCACCAGCGCGGAGCGGTCCGCCGGATGCTCGTAGGCCCGGGAGGAGATCCCGGGGAAGCGCCGCCTGGTGCGGCCGGGAGGGTGCTCGGTGCTGCTGCCGTTGGTCATCGTCCGCCCCCTGCGGGTCTGGTGTGGGCCCGTCCCCCGTGTCGGAACCCACCCTAGGCGGTGGGTGCCACGAGCCCCAGCACCCGGCCCGCTTACGATGTGCCTCAAGTTTTTCCGCCCCTACCCGATAGGTCTGCCGACGATGACCCTCACCGAGACCGCGCACACCCTCGCCCTCCTCGCCTCCGAGGGCGGTGAGCACGGCGGTGCGTCCGCCAGTCCGCTCGCCACCGGTGGCGGTGCCCTGCTGGTGCTCCTCCTGCTGCTGTGGATCACCACCCGCTTCAACCGGGACCGCTGAGGCCCGGGGCCTCACGGGGACGGAATCGACGTCGGACGGCTAAGGTCGGCACGCATGGGAGAGCACATAGTGTCCGGCACCGGTAGGCGGCGGCTGGGAGTGATGGGCGGGACGTTCGACCCGATCCACCACGGACACCTGGTCGCCGCGAGCGAGGTGGCGGCGCGGTTCGAGCTCGACGAGGTGGTCTTCGTGCCGACCGGGCAGCCGTGGCAGAAGAGCCACAAGGCGGTATCGCCGGCCGAGGACCGCTACCTGATGACGGTCATCGCCACCGCGTCCAATCCACAGTTCTCCGTCAGCCGCATCGACATCGACCGCGGCGGTCGGACGTACACCATCGACACGCTGCGGGACCTGCGCGCCCTGCACCCCGACGCCGAGCTGTTCTTCATCACCGGCGCGGACGCGCTCGCCCAGATCTTCACCTGGCGCGACGTCGACGAACTGTTCTCGCTCGCCCACTTCATCGGGGTCACCCGTCCGGGGCACCCCCTGACCGACCCGGGGCTGCCCGACGGCGGGGTGTCCCTGATCGAGGTCCCGGCACTGGCGATCTCCTCGACGGACTGCCGTGCGCGTGTGGCGCAGGGGGATCCCGTCTGGTATCTGGTGCCGGACGGGGTGGTGCGCTACATCAACAAACGCCGGCTGTACCGGGACGGACAGGCGCCGAGGGGCTAGAGGGGCGGCAGTCGTGAACGATCGACAGGACCCGTACGGGCCGGGGGAGCCGCCGCGGACGTGGGGCTACGTCCAGGAGGGACACGACCACGGCCCCGGCTACGACGAGTACGGCCGGCCGCTCCCCGTCGATCCACCGCGGCAGTACGACCCGTACCGGGACGCCGGAGGCCACGGGGGCGCCGCCTACGGCACGGACCCCCACGGCACGGACCCCTACGGCACCGGCGCCTACGGCACGGCCCCCCACGGGACGGACTCCCACGGCGCGAGCCCCTACGGAGCCGACGTCCACGGAACCGGCGCCTACGGGTACGCCCCGGACCCCTACGGCACCGGTTCCCCGGACGGATACGCGCCGGGGGCGTACGGCCAGGACGCCTACGCGCCCGGGTACGCCCCGGACCACACCCAGGGCGGCCACCCGTCCGCTCCCGACACGGGCGGTGTGGATCCGTACGGCGACGGCTGGACCACCGCCCCCGCCGACACCGGCCGGCCCCCGTCGGGCCCCTGGGTCCCCCAGCAGCCCCAGGGCCCCTGGTACGAGGACGGTTCCGAGGGACCCGCCGGCCCCGGACGGGAGGCCGACGGCGGCACCACCGCGCCCGCGCCCGCGGACGTCCCGGGCGGCGGCCTTGGCGACCGGGAGGGCCCGAGCGGCCCGGAACGTCCCGGCGCCCGGGACGACGGTCCCGACGCTCCCGACGGCGAGTACCGGACCGAGGAGTTCTCCTTCGTCGAGGAGCAGGACGAGGAGTCCGAGGACGTCATCGACTGGCTGAAGTTCTCCGAGAGCCGCACCGAGCGGCGTGAGGAGGCCAAGCGGCGCGGCCGCAACCGCATGGTGGCCCTGGCCGCAGTCCTCGCCGTGGCCCTGGTGGCGGGCGTCGGCTGGCTCTGGTACGCGGGCGTGCTGCCGGGCGCGTCCGAGGGCGGGGACGCCGAACAGGCGGCCGGCGGGGCCCAGAAGCGTCAGGTGATCGTCGTCCACCTGCGCGAGATCGACGGCGGCGAGACCTCCACGGTGCTGCTGGTGGACAACGAGACGGCCCGCAGGGGGACCACCGTCCTGTTGCCCAACTCCCTGGCCGTCTCCTCCGGGACGGGCGGTGGGGGCACCACGCTCGGCAAGGCGTTCGAGTCCGAGGGGGCGGCGGCCACGCGCGACGCGCTGGGCCTGCTGCTCGGGACCGAGATCCGGGGCACCTGGCGGTTGGACACCCCGTACCTGCACAGCTGGGTCGATCTCGTCGGTGGCATCACCCTCGACGCCGACACCACCGTGCCCGGTGCCGAGAAGGGCGACGACCCCCTGGTGGAGCAGGGGAAGGACCGCGACCTCGACGGCGAGGCCGCGGTCGCCTACGCCACCCACCGGGCCGACGGCGAACCGCAGACCGAGCAGCTCGCCCGCTTCGGACAGGTCGTGCAGGCCACGCTCACCAAGATGTCCGACGACCCGGCGACCGCCACCAAGACGGTCAGGGCGCTGACCCAGATCCTCGACCCCTCCCTGACCGACGCGCAGCTCGGCGCCAGCCTCGCCGAGCTGGCCGGCTACGCCAAGAAGGGCGACTACAGCACCGAACTGCTGCCCGTCGAGGACGACGGCACGCTGAGCGACGAGACCGGCCGGAGCCTGGTGAAGGACATCCTCGGCGGCACGGTGAAGAACACCGATCCGGACGCCACCCCGCGGGTGAGCCTGCGGGACGCCGGGGGCGACGAGGACGCCGCGACCGCCGCCCGGGTGGCGTTGGTCAACGGCGGCTACACCGTCGTCGGAGCCGGCAGCGCCGGATCGACGCAGGCCACCACCCGCGTGACGTACTCCGACGAGGCGAACAGGGCGAAGGCCGTGGAGGTCGCCAGGACGCTCGGTCTGTCGGAGGAGGCCGTCTCCCAGGGCCGGGGAGCGGCCAACGCCGACGTCACGGTGGTGCTCGGGAAGGACTACGAGCCCCGGGGATGAACCGGAGCGGGCCCCGGGTACGCACCCCGCGGGCCGCGCGGGGTACGGGCCCGGGTCCGACCCGCCCCGGCCCCCGGAGGCCGACGGAGCCGGTCCGCGGTGGTTCGTGAGACCCTGGAGGGGTTGTTGACCACCGACCGAAAGCGTTGCCTGTGACCGCCACGGACCGCTCCATCGAGCTGATCAACGCAGCAGCCCAGGCTGCCGCCGACAAGCTCGCCCACGACGTCGTCGCCTACGACGTCAGCGATGTGCTCGCCATCACCGACGCCTTCCTGTTGGCCTCCGCCCCCAACGACCGCCAGGTGAAGGCGATCGTCGACGAGATCGAGGAACGGCTGCTGAAGGAGAAGGGCGCCAAGCCGGTGCGCCGCGAGGGGGAGCGCGACGGCCGCTGGGTCCTGCTGGACTTCGTGGACATCGTGGTGCACGTCCAGCACAGCGAGGAGCGGGTCTTCTACGCCCTGGAGCGCCTGTGGAAGGACTGCCCGCAGATCGACCTGCCCGAGGACGCCAAGGCGACCCGGGGCAAGGGGGAGGAGACCGAGCGCGAGGGCGGTGAGTCGAGCTGAACGGGCGGGTTGCGGGACGCGGCCGCCGGATCGTGCTGTGGCGGCACGGTCAGACCGCGTGGAACGTCGAGCGTCGTTTCCAGGGCACCACGGACATCGAGTTGACCGAGGCGGGCGTCGAGCAGGCGCGCCGCGCCGCCCGTCTCCTGGCGGCGCTCGGGCCGGACGCGATCATCGCCTCCGACCTGAAGCGGGCCGTCGACACCGCCGCCGAACTGGCCGCCCTCACCGGCCTCGACGTCACCCACGACGAGGGCCTGCGCGAGACGTACGCGGGCGTCTGGCAGGGGCTGACGCACGAGGAGATCATCGAGCGGTACGGCGAGGAGTACGCCGCCTGGAAGCGCGGCGAGCCCGTGCGGCGCGGCGGCGGCGAGCTGGAGACCGAGGTGGCCGACCGGGCCGCGCCGATCGTCGAACGCAACGCCGACAAGCTGCCCGACGGCGGGATCCTGGTCGTGGTCAGCCACGGCGGCACCATCCGCACCACCATCGGCCGCCTCATCGGTCTGGAGCCACGCTCGTGGGAGGCGCTGGGCGGGCTGACCAACTGCTGCTGGTCCGTGCTGGGCGAGGGAGCCCGGGGCTGGCGGTTGCTGGAGCACAACGCCGGGACGCTGCCTCAGCCGGTCCTCGGCGACGACGTCTGACCCGGTCTCGGACGCCCCCCGTGATGCCGCCCGCCCCGGGCCGGCCACGGGGGCTCGGGGCGGCTCGGCGGCGGATTTCGCGTTCGGGCAGGTCACGGGGTAAGCTTCTTCCCGTTCACGGCGCCGCGGTGAGAAGCGGCGGAGCCTGAACGATGGGGCTATAGCTCAGTTGGTAGAGCGCTTGCATGGCATGCAAGAGGTCAGGAGTTCGATTCTCCTTAGCTCCACAGCAGCGGAACGAAGGTCCCGCACCCACCGGGTGCGGGACCTTCGTCGTTTCCGGCGGTGCCGCGACGCGTCTCGGCCTCCTCCGCGGTCCGCCCGCTCACCCCGCCGCTGCTCACGGATCGGAAACGGAACGGGGGTTGGGCGTTCTCGCGCCCTCCTGCGCACGGGTGTGACGTGGCACAATCGGACCGCCGGGTGAGGCCGCCGCCCCGTGGAAGCGGGCCTGCGGAAGGAAGTCCGGGGGGATGGGCGCCGTGATGCCGGGACGAAGGAGCGCCACGGATCCCGCTTCCCGACCCGGGGACGGTCGGGCGCCGCCGGGGCTCCCGCCGTGGGGGCCGCGGTACCGAAACGACCGGCGGGCCGGAGAGATCACCGGAGAGACCACCGAAGAGACCGAAGACATCGACGACGGCAGAGACAGCGGAGGGATCCCCCACGTGCGCACGCCTGCGGTCACGGCTGGAGTTGGCTGACGGACATGGGCGCTCACAGCAGGAAGTGCGACTGGTGCGGCAGCGGCACCCCGATCGTCCGCGACATGGAGCCGGTCAACACGACGTACCAGTACTGGTGCGTCGAGTGCGCGCGGGCGCTGATCATCAAGGGCGACCCGATCGAGGTCTACCGCGAACTGGAGGGCGAACCCATCTACGGGCGACTGCTCGAGGAGCACTGCACCCTCAAACGCTTCTACTGCTTCGTCGCGGCCTGAGGGCGGCTCCGCCGCAGGGCCACCACCACCGACACCGCGGCGAGCGACAGCAGCGCCACGCCCGCCACCGGATAGACCGCCGACAGCGCCATCTGCGCGCCGGTCTGCCGCAGTTCGAGCCGTTCCGCCGAGGAGCCGTGGGGCACCCACCACAGCGCGTACGAGCAGAACAGCAGCGCGACCGGCCCCACCCCCACCCACCACGACGGGCGGCCCCGGCGCAGCGCCTCGGAACCGAGCAGCAGTACGGCCGGTACGCACCACACCCAGTGGTGTGACCAGGAGACCGGGCTGATCAGCAGGGCCGTGCAGGCGACGGTGACGGTGGCCCAGGCGTACGCGGAGGGCAGCCGGCGCGGCCCGGCGAGCGCGGCGGCCACCGCGACGGAGAGCCCGGCCACGGCCACCACGGCGGCCACGACCGCCCAGGTCGAACCGGGGTCGTCGGTGTGCGTCAACCGGGCCAGGACGCCGCGCAGCGACTGGTTGGCGGTGTCCTCCACGCGGCCGACCCGCTCCGGCGAGAACAGGGCCTCCGTCCAGAAGGTTCGGGAGTCACGGGGCAGCACCAGCGCCGCCAACAGCACCGTCCCGGCGAAGGACGCGGCGGCCACCGAGGCCCGGCGCAGCCAGGGGTTCCACATGTCGCGCCATCCGCCGCCCGGACTCCGCAGCCGTCGCCAGGCGCTCACCAGCCCGCACAGCGCCAGGAACACCGCGAACAGCGAGGGCGTCAGCTTGATGCCCGCCGCCACCCCGATGCCCACGCCCGCCCAGCGGTGGTCGGTCCGGCGGGAGAGGTCCCACAGGACCACCACCGCGAGCAGCAGGTTGACCTGTCCGTACCGCAGCGTCGTCCACACCGGTTCGCACCACACGGCGACCGCCGACACCGCCAGGACGGCGGCCGGGCGCGGCAGGCGCAGCGGACGGCCGACCAGCCGCAGGGACAGGTGCACCAGGGCGACCAGCAGGGCGAGGTTGGCCACCGTGGCCAGGAGGCGCATCTCCGGCACGCCGACGAACGTGAGCGGCATGAACAGCAGCGCGGCGAACGGCGGGTAGGTCATCGGCAGTTCGGCGTACGTGGCCCGCATCGCGTACAGGTCGCCACCGGTGCGGGCGGTCCAGCCCCCGGCCCGGTAGACCATCAGGTCGATCATGGAGACGTCCGCGGCCCGCTGGGCCGCCAGGAAGGCGGTGAAGGACAGCAGGCAGAACGTCGCGGCGATCCGTACGGACCGCTTCTGCAGATACGCCCTCGCCGTGGGGAAGCGGCGGACGACGGTCAACTGCAGCGTGCTCACGGGCGGCTCCGGTCTCCGGGAGGGATGGCCACAGGGGGGACGGCCCGTACGCGACGCACGCGAACGGGGGGTGCGGAGACCAGACAGTACCCGCCCGCCGTAACCCGCTCGTTATGGGATTTGGCGAAGAGCGGTCCGGGGCGTGTAAAGTAGGCGACGTCGCCGCGGGGGACCGCGGAGGACGAACAAGGGGCTATAGCTCAGTTGGTAGAGCGCTTGCATGGCATGCAAGAGGTCAGGAGTTCAATTCTCCTTAGCTCCACATTCGGAGAGCGGGCCGTCCGTACGGGCGGCCCGCTCTCGTTCGTCTGCCCGTGCTCGTCGAGGGCGCCGGGTCTCCGGCCGCCGGGCGGCCGCCGGGGTGGAGGGGGCCTTGCGGTACCCTGACCGCATGCGTGCCGTACGCCTTCTGCTTAGCGGGCCGCGCTGAACCACCGCCGACCCTCCGGTCCCGGTTCCGGCGAGGTCGGAATCAGCGCGGCGCCCCCTCCTGTGCGAGGGGTCTTTTGTTTTACGGACCACGGGTCCCGCACGACCCCGCCGGTTCCCGCGAGCAGACGACGACCGATGGAGCTTAGAGGACGATGAGCGAGACCACCGCCGCCGCGGAGACCGCGGCCCCCCATCGCTACACGGCCGCGCTGGCCGCCGAGATCGAGGCGCGCTGGCAGGACTTCTGGGACGAGCACGGCACGTACGAGGCCCCCAACCCCACGGGGGACCTGGCCGGGGATCCCGAGACCGTCGCCAGGCCCGAGCGGTTCATCATGGACATGTTCCCGTACCCCTCGGGCGCGGGCCTGCACGTCGGGCACCCGCTGGGGTACATCGCCACCGACGTCACCGCGCGCTACCTGCGGATGACCGGTCACAACGTCCTGCACACCCTGGGTTTCGACGCCTTCGGCCTGCCCGCCGAGCAGTACGCCGTGCAGACCGGTACCCACCCGCGGGTGTCGACCGAGGCCAACATGGAGAACATGAAGGCCCAGTTGCGGCGGCTGGGTCTGGGCCACGACCAGCGCCGGTCCTTCGCCACGATCGACCCGGACTACTACCGCTGGACCCAGTGGATCTTCCTGAAGATCTTCGACTCCTGGTACGACGAGGAGGCGGACCGGGCCCGGCCGATCGCGGAGCTGGTCGAGCAGTTCGACAGCGGCAGGCGCCCCACGCCGGACGGTCGCCCCTGGAGCGAGCTGAGCGCGGCCGAGCGGGCCGACGTGCTGGGCGAGTACCGACTGGCGTACGCCTCCGACGCGCCGGTCAACTGGTGCCCCGGCCTGGGCACCGTCCTGGCCAACGAGGAGGTCACCGCCGAGGGCCGCTCCGAGCGCGGCAACTACCCCGTCTTCAGGGCGAAGCTGCGCCAGTGGAACATGCGCATCACCGCCTACGCCGAGCGGCTGCTGCGCGACCTGGACGGACTGGACTGGCCCGAGGCCATCAAACTGCAGCAGCGCAACTGGATCGGCCGCAGCGAGGGCGCCCGCGTCGAGTTCCCCGTGGAGGGAAGCGACGAGCGGATCACCGTCTTCACCACCCGCCAGGACACCCTGTTCGGGGCCACCTACATGGTGCTGGCGCCCGAGCACGACCTGGTGGACCGGATCGTGCCCGACGCCTGGCCCGAGGACACCCGCGAGGCGTGGACGGGCGGTCACGCCACCCCGGCCGAGGCGGTCGCCGTGTACCGCGAGCAGGCCGCGGCCAAGTCCGACGTGGAGCGGCAGGCCGACGCGAAGGAGAAGACCGGGGTCTTCACCGGCGCCTACGCCGTCAATCCGGCCGGCGGTGAGCGGATCCCGGTCTTCATCGCCGACTACGTGCTGATGGGGTACGGCACCGGCGCGATCATGGCCGTCCCCGCCCACGACAGCCGGGACTTCGCCTTCGCGCGCGCCTTCGAGCTGCCGATGCGCTGCGTGGTCAAGCCGACCGACGGCCGCGGCACCGATCCGTCGACCTGGGACGACGCCTTCGACTCGTACGACGCCACGATCATCAACTCCACCGGTGTGGAGGTGTCGCTGGACGGTCTGGGCGTCGCCGAGGCCAAGATCCGGACGACCGAGTGGCTGACCGAGCGCGGCATCGGCGAGGGCACCGTCAACTACCGGCTGCGCGACTGGCTGTTCAGCCGGCAGCGTTACTGGGGCGAGCCCTTCCCGATCGTCTACGACGAGGACGGCGTGGCCCACGCCCTGCCCGAGTCGATGCTGCCGCTGGAGCTGCCCGAGGTCGAGGACTACTCCCCGCGCACCTTCGACCCCGACGACGCCGACACCGAACCCGAGACCCCGCTGTCGCGGAACGAGGAATGGGTCAACGTCACCCTGGACCTGGGCGACGGCCCCAAGCGGTACCGGCGCGAGACCAACACCATGCCCAACTGGGCCGGCTCCTGCTGGTACGAGCTGCGCTACCTGGATCCGCACAACGACGAGCGGTTGGTCGACCCCGAGGTCGAGCGCTACTGGATGGGTCCGCGCGAGGACAAACCGACCGGCGGCGTCGACCTGTACATCGGCGGCGCCGAGCACGCCGTGCTGCACCTGCTGTACGCCCGCTTCTGGTCCAAGGTGCTGTACGACCTGGGGTACGTGTCCTCGGCCGAGCCGTTCCACAAGCTGTTCAACCAGGGCATGATCCAGGCGTACGTCTACCGCGACTCCCGCGGCATCGCGGTGCCCGCCGCCGAGGTCACCGAGCGCGACGGCGCGTACTGGTACAAGGGCGAGAAGGTCAGCCGGGCGCTGGGCAAGATGGGCAAGTCCCTGAAGAACGCCGTCACCCCGGACGAGATCTGCGCCGAGTACGGCGCCGACACGCTGCGGCTGTACGAGATGGCGATGGGTCCGCTGGACGTCTCCCGTCCGTGGGACACCCGCGCGGTCGTCGGCCAGTACCGGCTGCTGCAGCGGCTGTGGCGCAACGTCGTGGACGAGGCGACGGGCGAGGTGTCGGTCGTCGACGCCGAGCCGGACGAGGAGACCCTGCGGGCGCTGCACAAGGCGATCGACGGGGTGCGGCAGGACATGGCGGGGCTGCGCTTCAACACCGCCATCGCCAAGATCACCGAGCTGAACAACCACGCCACCAGGCTGCGCGAGGTGCCGCGTTCGGTGGCCGAGTCGCTGGTCCTGCTGATCGCGCCGCTGGCCCCGCACGTCGCCGAGGAGCTGTGGCACCGGCTGGGCCACGAGGACAGCGTCGTGTACGCGGACTTCCCCGTCGCGGACCCCCGGTACGTGGTGGACGAGACCGTGACCTGCGTCGTCCAGGTGCGCGGCAAGCTCAAGGCCCGGCTGGAGGTCTCCCCGGACATCTCCGAGGCGGACCTGGAGAGCCGGGCGCTGGCCACGCCCGCGGTGGTGAACGCGCTGGACGGCGCGGGAGTCCGGAAGGTGATCGTCCGGGCGCCGAAGCTGGTGAACGTCGTCCCGGCCTGAGCCCGGTCCGCCCCGGCGCCGTGGAGCCACGGCCCGAGGGCGGCCCGAGGACGTGGGACGTCGCGGGGCGGAGACCGTCACCCGGTCTCCGCCCCGCCCGCCTTCCCGGCCCGCGGCCACGGGGACACCCGCCGCCCCGCCGGCGGAATCAGTCGGCGGGGGCCTCCGGCTCCCCCCGGTCCTTCCCGGCCCCTCCGCTCCCCCCGGCCTCCCCGGCCGCCGCCAGGGCGAGCAGTTCGGCGAGGTGGAGCGCGCGCACCCGCGAGCCGCCGCGCCGCAGCCCCTGCCGGAGCTGACGCAGGCATCCGGGGTTGACGGCCACGACGTAGTCCACGTCCGCCGCCTCGATCGCGGCCAGCTTCGGGGCCAGTACGGCCCGGCTGTCGGCGGGCCGGAGCATCGAGTACGTGCCGGCGGCGCCGCAGCAGTCGCCCGCGTTCGGCAGCTCCACGTACTCGGCGACCGCGGCGATCGCCTCCCGGGGTGGGCGCGTCACACCGAGCCCGTTGCGCAGGTGGCAGGAGTCCTGCAGGGCGACCCGTGCCGGGCGGCCGTCGACCGTGACCCTGCCCGCCGGGCGGTGGCCCGTCAGCTCCAGGTACTCGCTCAGCTCCCGCACGCGACCACGTCCCAGGTGGTGGGCCAGGTGGGCGGCGCAGCCGCCGGCGGTGGTCACGATGGTGCCCGGCAGGCGCTCACCGAGCGCGTGGGCCAGCTCGGCGCCGGCGGCGGAGTCGCCGTTGTGGGCGTGCAGCGCGCCGCAGCAGCCCTGCCCGGGCGGTACGTCGACCTCCGGCCGCAGCGTGCGGACGGCTCGGGAGACGGCCGGGTACAGGCCGCGCTCGACGCAGCCCAACATCAGCGAGACGGGCTCCGCCGGGCGGCTCGACGCCGCTTCCGGCGCGTCCCGCCGGGTGGCCTGTGGCGCCCCCGTCCCCGCCCTCGCTCCCGCTCCCGGCCGCCGTCCGGGGCGGGCGTGGCGCCGAACGAGTCCCTGGAGCCGCAGCAGGGCGGGCCGGGACACCAGGGCCATCAGCAGCCGGGCGATCAGAGGGCGGTCACGGCCCCGCCACTGGTGGTCCCGCCACTGCTCCAGCAGCGCGCCGTACCGGACGCCCGCGGGGCAGACCGGCTCGCAGGCCCGGCAGCCCAGGCAGAACGACGACTCCTCGGCCAGGGTGGGGTCGTCCGGCGCGAGGTCGCCGGACTCCAGCGCCCGCATGAGC
Source organism: Streptomyces taklimakanensis (assembly GCF_009709575.1). Taxonomy (NCBI): domain Bacteria; kingdom Bacillati; phylum Actinomycetota; class Actinomycetes; order Kitasatosporales; family Streptomycetaceae; genus Streptomyces; species Streptomyces taklimakanensis. The sequence goes on along the minus strand of NZ_WIXO01000001.1, from coordinate 1,741,291 downwards.
GTGATGCGCCCGCGCGGGGAGGAGGGCTCCTGACCGGTGAGGGTGTAGGTGGGGCAGGCGGGCAGGCAGAAACCGCAGGAGATGCAGCGGTCGAGCAGATCCTTGTCGAAGACGCCAAGGCCCGGGCCGGATGCCGGGCCGGGCGTCGGGCCGGGCGTCGGGCCGGACTCCCGACCGGACCCCGGGGTCGGCTTCCGCGGGGCCGCAGGCGCCACGGGCTCTCGGGGGGACCGGTGGGAGGGTCGGTCGGTGGTCATCGGAGCTCCTCCGGGGACGCCCCCGCCGTCGGGTGGGGGGAGGGGAAGTCAGGAACCGAGCTTTCCGGGGTTGAGGATGCCGGCGGGGTCGAAGGCCCGCTTGATGCGGCGCAACAGGGCCACCTGGTCGTTCCCGATCCGGTCGGCCAGGTACGGCAGTTTGGCGGCGCCCACACCGTGTTCGCCGGTGATGGTGCCGTCCAGTTCGATGGCGGCCGCGAAGATCTCCGCGAACGCCTTGTGCGAGCGTTCCACGGCCGCCCCGTCGTCCGGGTCCAGCACGCAGGTGGGGTGGAGGTTGCCGTCGCCCGCGTGCCCGAAGGTGGCGATCATCAGATCGTGACGGGCGGCGATGTCGTCGATGCGGTCCACCATCTCGGCGAGCCGGTGCCGGGGCACGGTGGCGTCCTCCAGGATCGTCAGCGGGGCCAGCCGGGAGAGGGCGGGCAGCGAGCAGCGGCGGGCGGCCAGCAGCGCCTCGGAGCGGGCGACGTCCTCGGCGAGGGTGACCTCCGGCGAGCCGGCGTCCGCGCAGACCTCGCCGATGCGGGCGAGCGTGCCGGCCACCGCGCCGGTCGGGCCGTCGTCGCCGAACAGCAGCAGCGCGCCCGCGTCCCGCCGCAGGCCGAGCCCGGCGAACTCCTCCACGGCCACCACGCACTTGCGGTCGAGGAACTCCAGCGTGGCCGGGAGGACGCCGCTCGCGATGACGGCCGCCACGGCGCGGGAGGCGTCGGCGAGGGAGTCGAAGTAGGCGACCCCGGTACCGGTCTCCTCCGGTGCCGGCAGCAGGCCCACGGTGACCTCGGTGATCACCGCGAGCGTCCCCTCGGAGCCGGTCAGCAACCGGGTGAGGTCGTAGCCGGCCACGTCCTTCCAGAGCCGGCCGCCGGTGCGTACGACCTCCCCGGTGGGGAGGACCGCCTCCAGGCCGAGGACGTGGTTGCGGGTGACGCCGTACTTCAGGCCGCGCAGTCCGCCGGCGCAGGTGGCCACGTTGCCGCCGACGGTGGAGACGGTGCGGCTGCCGGGGTCGGGAGCGTAGAGCAGCCCCTGGCGGGCCGCCGCGTCGGAGAGTGCCGCGGTGGTCACCCCGGTCTGCACGCGGGCCAGCAGCTCGGCGGGACTGACCTCCAGGACGCGGTTCAGCCGGGTCAGCGCCATCACGATGCCGCCGCTCAGGGGCACGGTGGCGGCGCACAGGTTGGAACCCGCGCCGCGCGGTACGACGGGCACGCCCCGATCGGTGGCGTACCGCAGGACCGCCGCCACCTCGTCGGTGGAGCCGGGCAGCACCACGGCGTGGGGTCGGGCGGTGTACAGGGGGGTGGCGTCGCGGGCGTAGGCGGTCAGCGCGCCGTCGTCCACCCGTACGTGCTCGCGCCCCACGAGGCCGGCCAGATCGTCGGCCAGGCTCCCGGGCGGATCCGTGCCCACGGTCATCGACGCACCACCATCCTGTGTCGGGTGTCCGGGCCCGTGCGGGCCTGCCGACAGACGGTAGACCAGCGGACGGACGGCGACGAGCGGGCGAGCGCGCGTCGGTCCGGAAGTCCGGCCGAACCCCTACGGGACGCGCGGGGGAACGTTCCGGGCCCGGCGGAACTCCGTATCGGACCCGGCGCGTTTACCCTGGGAGAACGGCCGCCCCGCCGGGAGAGGACCTGGAGGGCGGGGAGGCACCGGCGGACGAGGGAGCGGACCTGTGGAGTTCGTCACCGGCCTGATGGCTGTGCTTTTCGTGCTCTTCGTACTCTTCGTGGCCCTCGGCGCGTTCCTCACCGTCAAGGCGGTGCGCACGGTCAAGCGCGGCGTGGAGCGGACGGGGCGGCAGGTGCGTCACACCGTGGAGGAGACGACCCTGCGGGCTCGCAGCGCCCAGCCCGGTCCGATCGGCGAACTGGCCCGGGTACGGCTGGAACTGCGCGCCTCCCTCGACGGCACCCGACGTGCCCTGGAGGCCGGGGTCGCGCACGACGCCTCGCTGGCCGAGGCCGTCGGCCTGTTCGAACGGCTCGACGATCACGCCCGCCAACTCGACGGCGAACTGCGGCTGCTGATGGAGCGCGAACCGGACCGGAACCGGATCGCCGCCCGGCTGCCGGAGGCACGCGAGCGCGCCGACCGCATCCGCGCCTCCGCGGACTCGTTGCGCTTCGCCGCCCAGGACCGGGCCCTGCGACACGACGAGGAGAGCCTGGCCGCCCTCGGCGAACAGATCGAGATCGAGGCGGGCGCCCTGCGCCACTGGATGGAGCCCGGTGCGGAGGAGGCCCCCCGCGCCGCGGGGGCCACCGGCGCGCCCGGTGCGTCCGGCGCTCCCGCCCCGGGGACGTCCGAGGCCCCCGGTGGCCGGCGGCCACCGGGGATCGAGGGCGGGAAGGACCCCCGGCAGGGGTGGCCGGGAGCCCATGGCACCGGTTCGGCCGGAGATCCCGTCGGGGAGTTCGGCACCGGCCTCGGCCCGGACTTCGGCAGGGGCCACCCGCGGAGCGCCCCGTGAGCGCGGGCGGCCGGTCGTGTGTCGCTCCCGTGCGGTGAAGCGTGCCGTGGGGCGCGCTGTGAACCGGTGACGTACCGCTGACGGCCGCCCGGTGAACGGCTCCCGTCCCGGCGGACGCGCGGCGGACGGGAACACGACGGCCCGCGCCGGGCGGCTCGCGTCGCCACCGCGCCGAAGAGCCCGGTAATCTCCGCCCCATGTCCCGCCATGTCGCGATCGTCACTGACTCCACGGCCTACCTGCCGCGGGCGGCGCTGGAGCGGCACCGCATCACCTCGGTGCCGCTGACCGTGGTGCTCGGCGACCGGGCGTTGGAGGAGGGCACCGAGATCTCCGCCCGTTCGCTGGCCGAGGCGCTCGGGAAGCGGCGGTCGGTGACCACCTCCCGGCCTGGTCCCTGGGTGTTCGCCGACACCTACCGGGCCATCGCCGAGGCGGGGGCGGAGAGCATCGTCTCCCTCCACCTGTCGGCGGAGATCTCCGGCACCTACGACGCGGCCGTGCTCGCCGCCCGGGAGGCACCCGTACCGGTGCGTGTGGTGGACACCGGCATGGTGGCGATGGCACTGGGCTTCTGCGCCCTGGCCGCGGCCGGGACCGCCGAGGCGGGCGGCACCCTGGAGGAGACGGTCGCCGCGGCGCGCAAGCGCGCCGCGGGAACCTCGGCGTTCTTCTACGTGGACACCCTGGAGTACCTGCGGCGTGGTGGCCGTATCGGCGCCGCCCGGGCGCTGCTGGGCTCCGCGCTGGCGGTCAAGCCGCTGTTGGAGCTGGAGAACGGCCGCATCGGTCTGTTGGAGAAGGTCCGCACCGCCTCCCGCGCCATCGCCCGTCTGGAGGAGATCGTCGTGGACCGGGCGGGAACCGCGCCCGTGGACGTCGCCGTGCACCACCTGGCGGCGGCGGACCGTGCCGACCACCTCGCGCAGCGCCTGCGCGAACGGCTGCCGGGGCTGGAGGAACTGCACGTCAGCGAGGTGGGGGCGGTGATCGGCGCGCACACGGGGCCGGGGTTGCTGGGCGTGGTGGTGTCACTCAAACAGGTGGCGGAGTTGTCCACAACCGGCCGGTAGTCCACGGGAAAGGGCGGCCGCCGGAAGGAAGGGGCGGGCCCGCCCTACCGTCGGCCGACATGAGCTCTCGACCACGCCTTCGACCGCGTTTCCCCTCCGACCCCTCCACCTCCACCTCCACCTCCGCGTCCGTCTCCGCCGCGGAGCCCGCTTCCCCCTCCCCCTCCCCCTCGACCGGGCGGCCTCCCACCTGGGGCCGGTCGACAGGGCCGGGGCGCCACCGGAGGGCGGACGGCCCCGGTCACCGCATGCGCGCGCGGGTCCGGGGGCGAGGGCTCCGGCGGGCGGCCGACGCCCGCGCGCTGAGGGAGCGGGCGAGCGCGCTGCCGTTGGATCCGCCCTCCGGAGCCTCGGGGCGTGAGCCACGCGGCCCCGACGGCCTCCTCGCGCCCGTGCGCCCTTCCGCCTCCTCCGTCCCCGCCGCCTCCTCCGTCCCCGCCTCCGGTCCCACCCCTGATCCCGTTGCCGCGGAGGCCGTCCGAGCGGCTCCGCTGCCGCGTGCCGAGGCGATCGCCTCGGCACGCGAGGCGGTGCGGCGGGCGCGCGTCCGGCGAGGGGTGGCGGAACGGCGGCCACGGGTGCCGGCGCGCGCCTCCACCGAGGCCCACGGGCCCGACCCCAAGGGCGCGGCGGACGAACCCGTGCCGGGCGACACCGTGTCGGACGACGCCGTGCCGGGTCCCGGTGCCGTCACCGCGCCGTCGGCCGGTCCGAGGACTCCGCGCTCGTCCCGGTACGAGCGGTTGACGGAAGCGGTACGGGATCGGCTGCCGTTGTGGGCTCGGGCGCGGTTCGGTGCGGCGCCGCGCTCGCTCGCCGCGCTCACCGTCGTCCTGGTCCTGGCGCTCGGCCTCGCCGCGCACCACTTCTGGAGCGGGCGCCCGCGGACGGTGGAGGCACCGCCGGTGGAGTCCGCGTCCCGCTCGCGTCCCGTGCCGCCGTCGGAAGCGCCCCCGCCGTCCCTCGGCGCGTCGCCCCCGGCCGCCGGACGGCTGCTGGTGGACGTGGCGGGCGAGGTCCGCAGGCCGGGGCTCCACCGGCTGCCGCCCGGCGCGCGCGTGGCCGACGCCCTGGAGGCCGCGGGCGGCGTCAGGCCGGGCACGGACCTCCACGGCCTCAACCGCGCCCGGCCGGTGGCCGACGGAGAACAGATCGTCGTCGGCGAGCCCCCCGCTCCGGCGGGCGTGCCCGTCCCACCCGCCGGGGCGGGGGCGCCGCCCGGCGCACCGGTCAGCCTCAACTCGGCCACCGTCGAGCAGCTCGACGCCCTTCCCGGCATCGGCCCCGTCATGGCCCGGCGCATCGTCGACTACCGCACCGAGCACGGCGGGTTCTCCTCGGTCGACGAACTCCGCGAGGTGAGCGGTATCGGCGAGCGGCGCTTCGCCGATCTCCGCCCCCTGGTCGGGCCGTGAGCACCTCGGCGGGCGTCCGGGCGGTCCGGAGCGCGGCACGGGCGGCGGTGCACGCCGGATCAGGACACCGACTGGGAGCGGCCCACCCGCGCCAGGAGGGCCCGGCCGATCTCCGTCTGGTCCCGCCCGCCCTGGCCGCCTGGGGGGCCGCGGCACTGGCCCTGGGGCTTCCGGGCCGCACCGCGGTGGTCGGCGCCTCCGCCTGTGCCCTGCTGGCCGTGGCACTTTTGGTGCCGGCCCGGGGCCGGGGGCGGTCGAGCGGGCGCACGGCGGTCGCGATGGCACTGGTGTGCGCCGCGACGGGCGGCGGAGTGGCCGCCGCGCACGTCGCCGACGTGCACCGAGGCCCCCTGCCGGAGTCGGCCCGGCGGTACGCCCACGTCACCGCGGAGGTGGTCGTCACCGGCGATCCGCGGTCGGCGCGCCCCCGTGTCCACGGATCCGAGCGGCTGCCGGGCGCGATCGTGCTCCGGGCCGACGCCCTGCGCGTCACCGGGGCCGGCGGCACGGTGACCGAGGCCCGGTCTCCGGTCCTGCTGGTGGTGTTGTGGGGCGGGCCGGGCACGCGCCAGGCCGCGGCGGGGCGGGCGGCCCGGCCGCCGTCGGCCTGGCGGGAACTGCTGCCCGGCACCCGCCTGGAGGTGAGGGCCCGATCGGCACCCGCGCGGGAGGACGGCGCGGGCGGTCGGGACGTGGCCGCCGTGTTGCGGGTACGGGGCGAGGAACCGCCCACGGTGACCGGTGCGCCGCCGGCAGCGCAACGCATCGCCGGGAGGCTGCGGTCGGGGCTGCGCGAGGCGAGTGACGGCCTGTCACCGGACGCGCGGGCGTTGTTGCCCGGTCTGGTGGTCGGCGACACCTCCCGCATCCCGGCCGATCTCGACGCCGCCTTCCGCGCGGCGGACATGCTGCACCTGCTGGCGGTGAGCGGTGCCAACCTGTCGATCCTGCTGGTGCTGCTCATCGGACCGCCCGGCACGGCCTCCCGTGCCGAGCGACGGGGGGCCGCGCCCCTGTTGGGGCTGTCGTTGCGCACCACGGCGGTCGTCTGCGCACTGATCACCCTGGCCTTCGTGGTGGTCTGCCGCCCGGAACCGAGCGTGTTGCGGGCGGCCGCCTGCGGACTGATCACCATCGTGGCGATCGGCACCGGCAGGCGCAGGTCCCTCCTGCCCGCGCTGGCCGCGGCCGTCCTGCTGCTCGTCCTCCACGATCCCTGGCTGGCCCGCGACTACGGTTTCCTGCTCTCGGTCCTGGCCACCGGCTCGCTGCTGACCGTGGCGCCCCGGTGGAGCGAGGCCCTGCGCCGTCGGGGCGTGCCCGGACGCGTCGCCGAGGCCCTGGCCGCGGCCGCCGCGGCACAGGCGGTCTGCGCGCCCGTGGTCGCCGTCCTGGCCTCCCACGTCAGCCTGGTGGCGGTCCCGTGCAACCTCTTGGCGGAGTTCCTGGTGGTGCCGGCCACCGTCCTCGGCTTCGCGGCCCTGGCGGCCGCTCCGGTGTCGATGTGGACGGCGGAGGCGCTGGCCTGGGCGGCGGGCCGGCCCACCGAGGGCATCGCCGCCGTCGCCCGTACGGGGGCCTCCCTGCCCGGTGCGGAGATCCCCTGGTCCGGCAGTTGGGCGGGGGCGCTGCTGCTGGCGGTCCTCATCGTGTCGGTGGTCCTGGCCGCACGGCGACTGGTGCGGCACCCCTGGCTCTGCGCGGCCTGCGTCGTCCTGCTGCTCCTGGCGGTTCTGCGGCCCGCCCCGCTGTTCCGTCCGCTCGTCGGCTGGCCACCACCGAACTGGCGGATGGTGGTCTGCGACGTCGGCCAGGGCGACGCGTTGGCGCTGGCGGCGGGGGAGGGGGCGGCGGTCGTCGTCGACACCGGCCCCGACCCCGAGCCCGTCGACCGCTGCCTGCGAGCCCTCGGCGTCACCACCGTCCCGCTGTTGGTGCTCACCCACTTCCACGCCGACCACGTGGCCGGCGTGCCCGGGGTGCTGCGCGGCAGGGCGGTCGGGGCGATCCAGACCACCCCCCTGGGCGAGCCGTCCGGTCAGGCGGCGGCCGTACGGCGCGAGGCGGCCCGCGCGGGCGTTCCGATGGTGCGGGCGACCCCGGGGGAGCGGCGTCGGACGGGCGATCTGTCCTGGGAGGTGCTGTGGCCCCGCCGACCCCCGCCCCCAGGCCCTCCCTCGGCATCCGGGGAGGAGGCCAACGACTCCAGCGTCACCCTGCTCGTCCGTACCGCGGGGCTGACGGTCTTCCTCCCCGGCGACCTCGAACCCCCGGCCCAACGACGCCTGCTGGAGAGCCACCCGGACCTGCCGCCCGTGGACGTCCTCAAGGTCGCCCACCACGGGTCCGCCCGACAGGAGCCACGGCTGCTGGAACGTCTGCGCCCGCGCGTCGCCCTCGTCTCCTGCGGAGAGGACAACCCCTATGGCCATCCGTCCCCCAGGACCGTCCTCGGGCTGCGCGCCTCGGGCGCGGCCGTCCTGCGCACCGACACCCACGGCTCCCTGGCCGTCACGGCCGACGGCACGGTCACCGCCTCGGGACGCTGAGGTCCTGTCCCGCCCGGGGCCCGGGCCGGTGGCCCTTCGGCCCCGGAAAGCCGCACGAGCCCGGCGTCCTCCGTGTCGGTCCGCCCGTGCGGGCTCCGTCCGACCGGCGCGCCGGTCGGGTCAGCGGGCGAGAGAGGCGGCGTCTCCCATGACGACGACCGGGTTCGACTCCGGTTCCAGCGCGCGCAGCAGGGCCTTCATGTGCGGCTCGGAGAGGGTGACACACCCCTTCGTCGGTCCGTCGTGGTCGACGTGGAACCAGATGCCGCCGCCCTTCGAGTCGCCCATGGGCCGGGTCCAGTCCAACGGGGAGACGCCCGTCTCGCGGTTGTAGTCGATGGCCACCACGTAGTCGAAGGAACCCTCCAGCGGCTCGCCCTCGAACCCGGTGCCGTCGATGGTGAAGCCGCCGGAGCGGTGGTACGGGAGTTCGGTGCCCGGGTCGGGGAGCAGGCCCCCGGCGTCGGAGAGGGTGAACACCCCGATCGGCGAGCGCAGATCACCGAGCCGGTGGTCGTCGGTCCAGCCGCGCAGGGCGTTGTGCGCGGGCCACCGCTCACCGGCCCGCCAGCCGTCGTCGGCACGCTCGTGGAGGACGACGGTGGAGCGCGGGGAGTCCCGGTGCTCGCCGGTCACCACCACCACCTGGTGGGCGTCGTCGGGCACCCGGGCCAGGGTCTTCGGGCCGAGGCCCGGCAGTCGTCCGGTCTTTCCGTCCCCGGCGGACGCCGACGGGTCCGGGGACGACGTCGGAGCCCGTCCACCGGCCAGGGTGTGGGTGGGAGCGGGCCGGTCGCGCGCGGTGCCGTCGGTGCTGCCGGAGTCGCCGGAGCCTCCGCAGCCGGACAGCGCGCCCAGGGCGACGACGGTCAGCAGGAGGGCGAGCGGACGGGTGGGCCGGGTGGACATGGGAGCGCCTTTCGGAGCCGTTGGGGACGGGCGCGGGCGGGGGCACCGACCGCGACGGGGACCGGGGAACGCGGGTGAGGGTGTGGACACGACGGGCCCGCCCGGGGCCTCGTGGTGCCGCCCCGGGCGCCGGGCGTCCGACCGTGTCGTTCTCCCCCACACCCGGTCCAACTCGGTGGGACGGTGGCCGGGTGCCCCGTTCCGTGGAAAAACCGCTTCCGGGGCCGGAGTTCACCGTTACCGGTGAAGTGTCGTCTCGTCACATTCTCTGACACAGCGACTGGTTTCCGGGCGCGGAGCAGGGCAGGTGGCCGTGGGTGCGCAGGACGTTCTGCGCGGTGCCGCCGCCCAGGTAGTCCAGGAACTTGGAGGTCAGGGAGTCGGCGGGGGGCTGGGTGTAGGTGTAGGCGTACTCCACCTCCCAGAAGGGGTACGCGCCGCGGCCCTCGCCCGACCCGTCCGTGTTCCCCGACTCCGGTACCGGGCCGATCGCGTCCACGTCGGCCGCGACCCCGTCGAGCCGCAGGACGGTGACGTTCTCGGCCTCGGCGGCCGCCTGGAACTCGGCGTACCCGATCGCCCCGGGCACGGTGCCGACGGCCTCCAGGACCTGCTCGGTGCTGCCGCGCTCGCAGCGCAGCACCGGGGCGTCGGCGTCGTCCTTGTGCCGGCAGTCGGAGGACGAGGAGGCGGGCTCGTGGTCACCGAGTATCCGCTTCTGGAAGGCGCCGCGGGTGCCGGAGTCCGAGCGGCGGCTGACGAGGCTGACCGGCAGGTCCGCACCACCGAGCCGCGACCAGTTGTCGATCTCGCCGGAGTAGAGGCGCCGCAGGTCGGCCGGGGAGAGGTCCTCCACGCCGGTGTCCTCGTCGACCACCACCGCGAACAGGGTGACGGCGACGGGTTGGCCGCGGAGTTCCGGGCGGTTGTCCGGTTCGACGCCGTCCGACATCGCGATGGCGGCGGGAGCGCCGCCGTCCGAGGCACGGCCGAGCGCGTCGAGTTCGCGGGTGCCGTCCGCGCTGCTTCCGGCCTCCACGGTGATCTTCGCGCCCGCGCAGTCCGCCGCGTACGCCGCGGAGATCTCCTCCATCACCGGGGCGAAGGCGGTGGATCCCAGGACGGTGAGTTCGCCGCGGGCGCACTCCAGCGGGGGCGGCGTGCCCTCCAGCCGGGTGCCGATGGCGATGCCGCCGATGAGGACGAGGAACGCCGTCAACCCGAGGTAGATGGTGCGGGGACCGCCGCGGCTTTGGCGGTTGGACCTGATCCGACCCTCGTTGACGGTCCCCTCCAGGTGGACCCCGCCGCCCACCGGGCCACCGGTGAGCAGGACCAGCAGCTTGAAGTGGTCCCCGGTGTTCAGCGGCAGGGGAGGGACGCGGACCCGGTTGCCCTCGTACCGCAGGCCGTTGTCGGGGGTCAGGCGCTCCATCAACCCGCGCGGGTTGGGATCGGTGACGGCGACCCCCAGCACTCGGCGGCCCTCGAACACCGCGCACAGTGGCGCTTCGAAGGCGGCCTGGCCGATGTCCTTGACGCCGTCGTTCTCGATGCGCAGCAGCACCAGTGTCGCGTCGGTCAGCTCCCGGTCGTCGCCGAACAGTCCGAGCCTGGCGCCGGTCTGGCTCTGGCGGGTCTCCGCGCCGATCGCGGTGTCCATCTGGACCCGGTAGCCGATGAGGCGCCGCCCGGGACGGAGCCGGTCGTAGGCCACGACGGCGATGGTCACGGCGATGCCGAGGGCACCGAGGACGGTTTCGGTGGACAGCCACTCCACGGGGCAACCTCACTCCTGGGCGAGCCGGTCGGGACGTGGGGGTGTGGGGAATGTACGTCCACCGGTCGCCGGAGACACCACCTTGCCCGAAGGCTTCACCGAGGGTTCATCCGGGGGGTGAGCCAGGCCCCGGCCGGGCTTCACCGCCCGACAAACCGTTTCCCCGTGCGAGCGGCGGTGTGTCAGGGTCGAACGGTGACCGCATCCCGACGTGATCTGCTGCGCCGACAGTTCGACCTGACCTGGGCGTTGTTCGAGTACCACCTGGAGCGCCTGGAGCCCGACGACTTCCTCTGGGAGCCCGCGTCCCGCTGTTGGACGGTGCGTCCGGCCGCCGACGGCAGGTGGGTGCCGGACTGGGCGGAGACCGAGCCCGATCCCGTCCCGGTCCCCACGGTCGCCTGGCTGAGTTGGCACATCGGCTGGTGGTGGAGCACGGCCGTCGACCACGTGCGGGGGCGGACGCCACCGGCGCGGACGGAGATCACCTGGCCGGGCGGGGGGAAGGCCGCCGTCGACCGGCTGCGCGGTCTGCGCTCCGACTGGCTGGAGGTGCTGGAGGGGCTCACCGAGGCCGATCTGGACGCCGCCGCCCCGTTCCCGTGGCCGGACGGCTCCGGGTACTCGGTCGCCGACACGGCGGCCTGGGTGAACGCCGAACTGATGAAGAACGCCGCCGAGATCGGTCAGCTCCGGATGCTGCGCGCCGTCGTCGGGAGATGAGGCGTCGAGGGCCCGTTCCGCCGGGGGCGGACGGTCTCAGTCGCGTTCCAGCCAGCCGTCGTGCTCCTCGACGAGCGCCTCCAGCACGGCCGTGTCGTAGGTGCCCGCCGGGTCCTCGACCACGACCAGCCACTGGGCGTCCTCCGCGTCGTCCTCGCCCGCCAGGGCCTCCCGGATCGGGCGTGGCGCCTCGGGCAGCCCGAGGCGGTCGGTCGCCTCCTCGGCGACCTCGTCGGCGGCGTCGCGGTCGGGGAGCACCAGGATGTGTCGTCGTGCTTCGGTCACGGCACACCATTGTGCGACAGCGCCCGTTCGGTTCCGGAGCGGGCCCTCGGGGTGGGGCGCGCTGTCGGAGGCTCATGGGATGCTGGTCCGCGATGGCCGGAAAAACCAGGAAGTCCTCGACCGACGATCCCCTCGCCCCCGTCACGCTCGCCGTGGGCCAGGAGGGGCTGCTGCTCGATCGTGCCGTGCGCGAGGTGGTCGACGCCGCCAGGGCCGCCGACGCCGACACCGACGTGCGCGAACTGGCCCCCGCCGACCTGCGGCCGGGCACGCTCGCCGAGTTGACCAGTCCCTCGCTGTTCGCCGAGCGGAAGGTCGTGGTCGTGCGGGACGCGCAGGATGTGGCGGCGGACACGGTCAAGGACGTCAAGGCCTATCTGGCGTCCCCGGCCGAGGAGATCACCCTGGTGCTGGTGCACGCGGGCGGCGCCAAGGGCAAGGGGCTGCTGGACGCGGCCCGCAAGGCGGGGGCCCGCGAGGTGGCCTGCCCGAAGATGACCAAGCCCGCCGACCGGCAGGCGTTCGTGAGGGCCGAGTTCCGTGCCGTGGGGCGTTCGGCCACTCCCGAGGCGTGCCAGGCCCTGGTGGAGATCCTCGGCAGCGATCTGCGCGAGTTGGCCAGTGCGTGCAGCCAGCTCACCGCCGATGTCGAGGGGACCATCGACGAGGCCGTCGTCGCCCGCTACTACAGCGGCCGGGCCGAGGCGTCCAGCTTCACCATCGCCGATCGCGCGGTGGAGGGCCGGTTGCCGGAGGCACTGGAGGCGCTGCGCTGGTCCCTGTCCACGGGAGTGGCGCCGGTGCTGGTCACCAGCGCCCTGGCCCAGGGGGTACGGGGCGTCGGCAAGCTGCTGTCGCCCCCGCGCGGGATGCGGCCGGGCGATCTGGCCCGCGAGCTGGGCATGCCGCCGTGGAAGGTCGACCGGGTGCGTCAGCAGGCGCGCGGCTGGTCGGCCGACGGTGTGTCGGTGGCGCTGCGCGCCGTCGCGGAGGCCGACGCGGCGGTCAAGGGTGGCGGTGACGATCCGGAGTACGCCCTGGAGAAGGCCGTGATGGTCGTCGCCCGCGCGGCCCGTTCCCGCTGAGGCCGGCTCGGGCGGCCGGTTCGCGGCGGTCCGGGCCCCGAGCGGTCCGAACGTGCCGCCGAACGCCCGCGGCAACGCGAAACGCCCGCCGTGGGGGATCACGGCGGGCGGTCGCTTCAGGCTCTCGGCCCGGTACTTCTCGGTGCGCCGCACCCGCGTGGCGAACGCAGGCCGCGTGCGGCGCGGTGGTGCCGGTACGGAGCGGTGAGAGGGTCCGCTGTGGTCCGACTCGGCACCGGAGCGGGCCGCTCGGTGGCGGCCCCTTGAGGGATCAACCCTGGAGAGCGGAGACCTTCTGGGCCAGCGCCGACTTCTTGTTGGCGGCCTGGTTCTTGTGGATCACGCCCTTGCTGGCGGCCTTGTCCAGCTTCCGGTTCGCGACGCGCGCGGCCTCGACGGCCTTCTCGACGTCGCCCGCGGCGACGGCCTCACGGGTGCGACGGATCGCGGTCTTCAGCTCGGACTTGACCGCCTTGTTGCGCTGGCGGGCCTTCTCGTTGGTCTTGATCCGCTTGATCTGGGACTTGATGTTCGCCACGAAAGAGCCTTCTCGAATGGGTCGGAGTGTGATTCCGTGCTCGGTGTCCCCTCATCGGCTCCCGCCGCGCTCCGCGCGCCGGACCGCCCGCGAGAGGGCATGAGGCACAGTCGGTCAGGCTACCAGCAGGCCTCTCGGCCTCCCAAACCGGACCGGAACCGCCACTCGTGGGACGATGGGGGAGACGTATCGAACCCGAGCCATGACCCGACAGGACCCTGCGTGCCCGCGACCCCTTCGAACGTGCCGGAGCCGAGCCGTACCGACCCGGCGCTGATCCGCAACTTCTGCATCATCGCGCACATCGACCACGGCAAGTCGACGCTCGCCGACCGGATGCTCCAGCTCACCGGTGTCGTCGAGCAGCGCCAGATGCGTGCCCAGTACCTCGATCGCATGGACATCGAGCGCGAGCGGGGCATCACGATCAAGTCCCAGGCGGTTCGCCTGCCGTGGGCCCCGGGCGAGGGCGAGGAGAAGGGGAAGACCCACATCCTCAACATGATCGACACCCCGGGACACGTCGACTTCACCTACGAGGTCTCCCGCTCGCTGGCCGCCTGCGAGGGATGCATCCTCCTGGTCGACGCCGCCCAGGGAATCGAGGCGCAGACCCTCGCCAACCTCTACCTGGCGATGGAGCACGACCTCACGATCATTCCCGTCCTCAACAAGATCGACCTCCCGGCCGCCCAGCCGGAGAAGTTCGCCGCCGAGCTGGCGCACCTCATCGGCTGTGACCCGTCGGAGGTGCTGAAGGTCTCCGCCAAGACCGGCGAGGGCGTCGAGGCCCTGCTGGACGAGGTCGTCCGGCAGGTTCCGGCCCCGGTCGGCGAGGCGGACGCCCCGGCCCGCGCGATGATCTTCGACTCGGTCTACGACGCCTACCGCGGCGTGGTGACGTACGTGAAGGTCGTCGACGGCCGGCTCTCCAAGCGCGAGCGCATCCAGATGATGTCCACCGGCGCCGCGCACGAGCTGCTGGAGATCGGCACCAACAGTCCGGAGATGCTGCCCGCCGACGGCCTGTCCGTCGGCGAGGTGGGCTACCTGATCACCGGTGTGAAGGACGTCCGCCAGTCCAAGGTCGGCGACACCATCACCCAGTTCTCCAAGGGCGCCACCGAGCCGCTGGGAGGTTACAAGGACCCCAAGCCGATGGTGTTCTCCGGCCTCTACCCGCTGGACGGCTCGGACTACCCCGAGCTGCGCGACGCCCTGGACAAGCTCCAGCTCAACGACGCCGCGCTGGTCTACGAGCCGGAGACGTCCGCCGCCCTCGGCTTCGGCTTCCGCGTCGGCTTCCTCGGCCTGCTCCACCTGGAGGTGATCCGCGAGCGGCTGGAGCGCGAGTTCGGGCTCGACCTGATCGCCACCGCGCCCAACGTGGTCTACCGGGTGGAGATGGAGGACGGCACCGAGCACGTCGTCACCAATCCCAGCGAGTATCCGACCGGCAAGGTCGCCCAGGTGCACGAGCCGGTCGTCCGGGCCACCGTGCTGACGCCGGGCGACTTCGTCGGCGCCGTCATGGAGCTGTGCCAGTCGCGGCGCGGCAACCTCCAGGGGATGGACTACCTCTCCGAGGACCGTGTCGAGCTGCGCTACACCCTTCCGCTGGCGGAGATCGTCTTCGACTTCTTCGACGCCCTGAAGTCCAAGACCCGCGGCTACGCCTCGCTCGACTACGAGCCGACCGGCGAGCAGACCGCCGACCTGGTGAAGGTCGACATCCTGCTGCACGGCGACAAGGTGGACGCCTTCTCCGCGATCGTCCACAAGGACAAGGCGTACGCCTACGGCGTCCGGATGGCCTCGAAGCTGCGCGAGCTGATTCCCCGGCAGCAGTTCGAGGTGCCCATCCAGGCGGCCATCGGGGCGCGCGTCATCGCCCGCGAGACCGTCCGCGCCATTCGCAAGGACGTGCTCGCCAAGTGCTACGGCGGTGACATCTCCCGGAAGCGGAAGCTGCTGGAGAAGCAGAAGGAGGGAAAGAAGCGCATGAAGGTGGTGGGCCGTGTGGAGGTCCCGCAGGAGGCCTTCATCGCCGCGCTCTCCTCCGACTCCGCCGCCGGCGGCGGTGGCGAGGGCAAGGGCAAGAAGTAGCCCGGCGCCCGACGGGTCGCCGAGGGCGCCCGCCCCCTTCCCGGGGCGGGCGCCCTCACGCGCGTGCGGCCCTCGTGGAAGCACCGCGGGGCGCCGCGGGAGCGCCGAGGGGGTGCCGGACGCGGTCCCGAACGGCCCGCCGGGCGGTGAGCCGGTCGTGTGGGACATGTCTCGCGGAGGTCACGGCTTGACGGAAGCGGTGCGCAAGCCCTTTCACGGTGGGGCGTTCCGGCCTACCCTGATCGTCCGCTCGGTTGTTACTCGCGAGTCACCCGATACGCACAACCCGGTACGCACAGGTACGCACCCTCCTGGCGGCGGAACCGGGCACCACGCATCAGGTACCGACACGCACCGCAAAAGACCACTCGCCACCCCGACACTCGCGGTACACCGGGCCTTGAGCCACCCCCTGCACCGTCGCGGGCCCCGGAGGATGTTGTGAGCGACCACCAGTCCCTGATCGAGAACCGTCCGCCCTCGGTGGCGAACCTCTTCCTGGAGCGCGTCGAGGCCACTCCGGACGGCGAGGCGTACCGCTATCCCGTGCCGCCCGCCTCCGGAAGGGGGCCCGACGACTGGCACTCCCTGACCTGGGGCGAGGCCGCCGAACGGGTCTTCTCGATCGCGGCCGGGCTGATGAGCCTGGGCGTGCGGCCCGAGGAACGGGTCGCCATCGCCTCCAACACCCGGGTGGACTGGATCCTGTGCGACCTCGGCGTGCTGTGTGCCGGAGCGGCCACCACCACCGTCTACCCCAGCACCAACGCCGAGGAGACCGCCTACATCCTCGCCGACTCCGAGAGCCGGGTCCTGATCGCCGAGGACGCCGACCAGGTGGCCAAGGCGCGGGAGCGCCGCGCCGAGCTCCCCGACCTCGCCCACGTGGTCGTCGTCGAGGCGGCGGACGCGGGGGCCGCCGATGACGACCCCGAGGACTGGGTGCTGTCGCTGGACGAGCTGCGCAAGCGCGGCCGGGCGTACCTGGAGGAGCACCCCGAGGCGGTCCGGAAGACCGTCTCCTCCCTGCGCTCCGACCAGCTCGCCACCCTGATCTACACCTCCGGCACCACCGGCCGGCCCAAGGGCGTGCGGCTGCCCCACGACGCCTGGTCGTACATGGCCAAGGCCATCGCCACGACCGGGCTGGTGACGAGCGACGACGTGCAGTACCTGTGGCTGCCGCTGGCGCACGTCTTCGGCAAGGTGCTCACCGCCGGTCAGATCGAGGTCGGTCACGTCACCGCCGTGGACGGCCGGGTCGACAGGATCATCGAGAACCTCCCGGTGGTGCGGCCCACCTACATGGCCGCCGTGCCCCGCATCTTCGAGAAGGTCTACAACGGCGTCGCGGCCAAGGCGCGGGCCGGCGGCGGCGCCAAGTACAAGATCTTCACGTGGGCGGCCGGAGTGGCGCGCGAGTACGCCAGGACCACCCAGGACAACTTCCGCCGCACCGGGGTGGCCTCCGTGCCCGCCGGTCTGAGGATCAAGCACGCGGTGGCCGACAAGCTCGTCTACGCCAAGTTGCGCGACGCCTTCGGCGGCAGGCTCCGCGCCTGCGTCTCCGGCTCGGCCGCCCTCGCCCCGGAGATCGGCTACTTCTTCTCCGGCGCCGGCGTCCACATCCTGGAGGGCTACGGCCTCACCGAGTCCAGCGCCGCCAGCTTCGTCAACCCCGGTGAGGCGTACCGCACCGGCACCGTCGGCAAGCCGCTGCCCGGCACCGAGGTGCGCATCGCCGAGGACGGGGAGATCCTGCTGCGCGGACCCGGCATCATGCAGGGCTACCACAAGCTGCCCGAGAAGACCACCGAGGTCCTGGAGGACGACGGCTGGTTCCACACCGGCGACATCGGCGAACTGTCGGAGGACGGCTACCTGCGGATCACCGACCGCAAGAAGGACCTGATCAAGACCTCCGGCGGCAAGTACATCGCCCCCGCCGAGGTCGAGGGCCGGTTCAAGGCGGTCTGCCCGTACGTCTCCAACATCCTGGTGCACGGCGCCGACCGCAACTTCTGCACCGCGCTCATCGCGCTCGACGAGCCGTCCATCATGGGGTGGGCCGAGGAGCACGGCCTGGGCGGGAGGAGCTACGCCGAGGTCGTCTCCTCCGACGAGGTGCACCGACTGATCGACGAGTACGTCCAGCGGCTCAACTCCGATCTGCAGCGCTGGCAGACGATCAAGAAGTTCCGCATCCTGCCGCGCGACCTGGACGTCGAGCACGGCGACCTCACCCCGAGCCTGAAGCTGAAGCGGCCCGCGGTGGAGCGCGAGTTCGGTCACCTCATCGAGGAGATGTACACCGGCGCCCGCGAGGTCTGAGGCCGGCCCGACGGGGGTGGGGCGGCCCGCGGGCCGCCCCACCCCCGTGTCCCCTGGTCCCGGTTGCCGGGGGCGTCGTCAAACGGCCGTCGGACGGCGCGGGACTCGCTGTTCCCCGGGCCCGTCGGGAGGGCGCCGTGGTGGTTCCGCGTCCGGCGCGCCCGCGCTCGCGAGCGGGACGGCGCGCCCGCCGCCCGGCTAGTCCACCAGGTCGCGGACCACCGCGTCGGCCAGCAGCCGGCCGCGCAGGGTGAGCGCCGCGCGGCCCCGCCCGTACGCCTTTGGGCGCAGCAGACCGTCGGCCAGCGCACGCTCGGCCGCCCGCGCCCCCGCCGGGGCGAGGACGTCCAGGGGGACGCCGTCCGCCAGCCGCAGCTCCAGCAGGATCCGCTCTACGCGGCGGTCCTCGGCGTCCAGCACCTCGCGGCCCGCCCCCGGCGAGCGCCCCTCGGCGAGGGCCTGGGCGTACGCGCCGGGGTGCTTGGCGTTCCACCAGCGCACGCCTCCGACGTGGCTGTGCGCCCCCGGCCCCGCGCCCCACCAGTCGGCGCCGGTCCAGTACAGCTCGTTGTGGCGGCAGCGGGCGGCCTTCGAGGTCGCCCAGTTGGACACCTCGTACCAGTCGAACCCGGCCGCCGACAGCTTCTCCTCGGCGATCAGGTAGCGGTCGGCGTGCACGTCGTCGTCCGTCGTCGGCACCTCGCCGCGCCGGATGCGGGCGGCCAGCCGGGTGCCGTCCTCCACGATCAGCGCGTACGCCGAGACGTGGTCGGGACCGGCGCCGATCGCGGCGTCCAGCGAGGCCCGCCAGTCGTCGTCGCTCTCGCCCGGGGTGCCGTAGATCAGGTCCAGGTTGACGTGCTCGAAGCCCGCCGCCCGTGCCTCGGCCACACACGCCTCGGGACGGCCGGGGGTGTGGGTGCGGTCCAGGACGGCCAGCACGTGCCGCCGGGCGCTCTGCATCCCGAAGGAGACCCGGTTGAAGCCGGCTTCGCGCAGCCCGGTCAGGTACGCCGGGTCGACGGACTCCGGATTGGCCTCCGTGGTGATCTCCGCGCCGTCCGCCAGTCCGAACTCCTCGCGGACCGCGGCCAGCATCCGTCCCAGGTCGGCGGCGGGCAGCAGGGTCGGGGTGCCGCCGCCGACGAAGATCGTCTCCACCGGCCGCGGATCGTCGCCGAGGACCTTGCGGGCCAGCCGCACCTCCTCGACCAGGACGTCCGCGTAGTTCTCCCGGGAGGCGAGGGCACCGCCCGAGCCGCGCAGCTCGGTGGCGGTGTAGGTGTTGAAGTCGCAGTAGCCGCAGCGCGTCGCGCAGTACGGAACGTGCAGGTAGAAACCGAGCGGACGCCGTGCGGCGTCCGCCAGGGCGGACGCGGGCAGCGTCCCGTCGGCGGGGACGGGCTCGCCGTCGGGCAGTGCGGAAGGCATGGGACCCATTGTCCGGCATCCGCCCGGCATCCGTCCGACGCCCGATGCCACGCCCGGTCCGACGCCCGATGCCACGCCCGGTCCGACGCCCGATGCCACGTCCGGTCCGGCACCGCGTGCCGTACCCGGGCGGGTGGAGGGCGCGAAGGCGCGAAGGGCTCAGGGGCCGACGGGTCCGGTGGGGCCGCCCACCGTGACGTGGTCGATCAGCCGTTCGACCGGTCCGAGCAGCTCCGGTTCCAGGTCCGTGTAGCCGCGCACGCTCCCCAGGATCCGCTTCCACGCCGCGCCGGTGTTCTCCGGCCAGCCCAGCGCCCGACACACACCCGTCTTCCAGTCCCGGCCGCGCGGGACGTCGGGCCAGGCGCCGATGCCCAGCGCGGACGGTTTCACCGCCTGCCAGACGTCCACGTACGGATGCCCGACGACCAGCACGTTCTCGTCGGTCACCCGCTCGGCGATCCGCGACTCCTTGGAGCCGGGCACCAGGTGGTCCACCAGCACTCCCAGCCGCGCGTCCGGGGTGGGGCCGAAGGCCTCCACGATCGCGGGGAGGTCGTCGACGCCCTCCAGGTACTCCACGACGACGCCCTCGATCCGGAGGTCGTCGCCCCAGACCTTCTCCACCAGCTCCGCGTCGTGGCGCCCTTCCACGTAGATGCGCCCCGCGCGCGCCACTCGCGCGCGGGCACCCGGTACGGCGATCGACCCCGATGCCGTGCGCCGGGGCGCGGACGGGGCGGGCGCCGCCGCCCGTGGCCGCACCAGGGTGACGACCTTCCCCTCCAACAGGAAGCCGCGCGGCTCCATGGGGAAGACGCGGTGCCTGCCGAAGCGGTCCTCCAGGGTGACGGTGACCCCCTGGGCGGTCTTCTCGCAGCGGACCACGGCCCCGCAGAAACCGGTGGTGACCTCCTCCACCACCAGGTCCGGTTCGGCGGGCACCTCGGGCACGGGCCGTTTCCGCTTCCAGGGAGGGGTCAGGTCGGGACCGTACTGTCTGCTGCGCATGCGCTCATTCTGACGCGCGGGCCCCGCTGCGAAACCCGAAGGAGCGGCCCCGGGGCCGCTCCGCCCGCCCCTACGCGACGCCGAAGCGCCGTGCCAGCGCGTCGCGCTGCGCCCGGACGAACGCGGCGTCCACCACGGCCCCGTGGCCGGGCACGTACACCGCGTCCTCGCCGCCCAGCGCGAGCAGCCGGTCCAGGGCGGCCGGCCAGTGGGCGGGGTGGGCGTCCGGGCCCGCCTGCGGCTCGCCGGACTCCTCCACCAGGTCCCCGCAGAAGACGACGTCCCGCCCGCCTCGGACGCCGGGGGCCACGACCGCCAGGTCGTGGGCGGTGTGCGCGGGTCCCACGTTGGCCAGCAGCACCTCCCGGTCGCCCAGCGAGACGGTGAGATCGCCCACCACCCGGTGGTGCGGGTGGACGAGCACGTCGACGGCCTCGGCGGCCTCCTCGCGGTCCATGCCGTGCCGCACGGCGTCGTCCCGCAGCTCGTCCTTGGAGCGCGCCAGCCACGTGTCGGCCCCCACGGCGGCGTAGACCTCCACCCCGGCGAAGGCCGCCGTGCCCAGGACGTGGTCGAAGTGCGGGTGGGTGAGCGCCACATGGGTGGCCGGTCGGCCGAGGAGTCCGCGCAGCCGGCGCCGGATCCCCGCGCCCTCCCGCAGGCTCGCGCCGGTGTCGACCACCAGCACCCCCGCGCCGCCCGCGACGGCGCCGACCGTCTCGTCCCAGCCGGGCATGCGCCGGCGCACCACCCCCGGCGCGAGAGCTTCCCAATCGGTCTCCATACGGCGACGCTAGCGCCATCGTGGGGATGACGCCCGTTCGATGCCGGCCGAGCCGGGTTACCTTTCCGTCCGGGGCCACCCTTGCCCTGGCCGTGGTCACCGGCCGTACACTGGCTCAGGGGCGCTGGCACTCATGAGCCGAGAGTGCCAGGCAGACAACCGGAGACAGACAACCGGAGACGAGGAACGGCCGGACGGGAGGTGCGCCCAAGTGCTCAGCGAACGCAGACTCGAGGTCCTGCGCGCCATCGTCCAGGACTATGTCGGCACCCAGGAGCCCGTGGGCTCCAAGGCCCTGACCGAACGGCACAACCTTCAGGTCTCCCCGGCCACCGTGCGCAACGACATGGCGGCGCTGGAGGAGGAGGGCTACATCGCCCAGCCCCACACCAGCGCGGGCCGTATCCCCACCGACAAGGGCTACCGGCTGTTCGTCGACAAGCTGGCGAGCGTCAAGCCGCTGTCGAAGCCGGAGCGTCGGGCGATCCAGAGCTTCCTGGAGGACGCCGTCGACCTCGACGACGTGGTCAGCCGCACCGTACGGCTGCTGGCCCAGCTCACCCGTCAGGTGGCCGTCGTCCAGTACCCCTCGCTGACCCGCTCGACCGTGCGCCACGTCGAGCTGTTGCTCCTCGCGCCGGCGCGGCTGATGCTCGTGCTGATCACCGACACCGGGCGGGTCGAGCAGCGTGTCGTGGAGTGCCCGACGCCCATCTCCGAGACGTCACTGGCGGACCTGCGCGCCCGCCTCAACAGCAGGGTGGTCGGAGAGCGCTTCTCCGAGGTGCCCAAGCTGGTGCAGGACCTGCCGGAGTCCTTCGACCAGGAGGACCGCGGCACGGTCTCGACCGTGCTCGCGACCCTGCTGGAGACCTTGGTCGAGGAGACCGAGGAACGGCTGATGATCGGTGGCACCGCCAATCTCACCCGCTTCGTGCACGACTTCCCGCTGACCATCCGGCCGGTGCTGGAAGCGTTGGAGGAACAGGTCGTCCTGCTCAAGCTGCTGGGGGAGACCCAGGAACCCGGTATGACGGTGCGCATCGGACATGAGAATGCTCACGAGGGGCTGACGTCCACGTCGGTCGTCTCGGTCGGTTACGGTTCGGGCGACGAGGCGGTCGCCAAACTCGGCGTGGTCGGACCGACCCGCATGGACTACCCCGGAACGATGGGAGCGGTACGCGCAGTGGCACGTTACGTCGGACAGATCCTCGCGGAGTCGTAAGTGGCGACGGATTACTACGCGGTCCTGGGCGTGCAGCGCGATGCCTCGCAGGACGAGATCAAGAAGGCATTCCGGCGGCTCGCCCGCGAGCTGCACCCGGATGTGAACCCGGACCCGAAGACGCAGGAGCGGTTCAAGGAGATCAACACCGCCTACGAGGTGCTCTCCGACCCGCAGAAGAAGCAGATGTACGACCTCGGCGGCGACCCGATGGGCGGCGCCGGGGCCGGAGCGCGGGGCGGTGGCTTCGGCGCGGGCTTCGGGAACTTCTCCGACATCATGGACGCCTTCTTCGGCACCGCCGCGCAGCGCGGGCCGAGGTCCCGCACCCGGCGCGGCCAGGACGCCATGATCAGGCTCGACATCGAGCTGGACGAGGCCGCCTTCGGCGCCACCAAGGAGATCCAGGTCGACACGGCGGTCGTCTGCACCACGTGCAGCGGCGAGGGCGCGGCCCCGGGCACGTCGGCCCAGACGTGCGACATGTGTCGCGGTCGCGGTGAGGTGTCGCAGGTCACCCGGTCCTTCCTGGGCCAGGTCATGACCTCGCGTCCCTGCCCGCAGTGTCAGGGCTTCGGCACGGTCGTGCCGACCCCGTGCCCGGAGTGCGCCGGCGACGGTCGCGTCCGCTCGCGGCGCAACCTGACGGTGAAGATCCCGGCCGGTGTCGACAACGGCACCCGCATCCAGCTCGCCGGCGAGGGCGAGGTCGGTCCGGGCGGGGGGCCGGCGGGCGACCTGTACGTGGAGATCCACGAGGTTCCGCACCCGGCCTTCCAGCGGCGCGGCGACGACCTGCACTGCACGGTGACCATTCCCATGACGGCCGCCGCGCTGGGCACCAAGGTCCCGCTGGAGACGCTGGACGGCATGGAGGAGGTGGACATCCGGCCCGGCACCCAGTCCGGCCAGTCCATCCCGCTCCACCAGCGCGGTGTGACGCACCTGCGCGGCGGCGGCCGCGGCGACCTGATCGTCCACGTCGAGGTCCAGACGCCGAGCAAGCTCGACGCCGAGCAGGAGGAACTGCTGCGCCGGCTGGCCAAGCTGCGCGGCGAGGAGCGGCCGACGGGCCAGTTCCAGCCGGGGCAGCAGGGGTTGTTCTCGCGGCTGAAGGACGCCTTCAACGGACGCTGAGGCGCTGCCGGCCGGCGCTCGGGGGGCATGACAGGATGCCGTCATGTCCTCCGAGTCGACTCCCCTGACCTCCTGGCTGGACCACCCCGTCGTACAGGCACCCATGGCCGGGGGCCCGTCCTGTCCCGAGTTGGCCGCGGCCGTCTGCGGGGCGGGCGGTCTCGGCTTCCTCGCGGCCGGGTTCAACTCCCCCGACGCGATGCGCGAGGAGATCGGACGGCTGCGGGAGCTGACCGACCGGCCCTTCGGCGTGAACCTCTTCGTGCCGCAGCCCGCCGGCGGCCCGGAGACGGAGGCCGCCGTCGCGGCGTACCGCGATCGGCTCGCGGGCGAGGCCGCCCGGTACGGGACCGAGCTCGGCGACCCCGGGCCCGGCGGCCACGACGGGGCCGCCGGGTACGAGGCCAAGCTGGCGGCCCTGCTGGACGACCCCGTGCCGTTCGTCTCCTTCACCTTCGGCTGCCCGCCGCGCGACGTCCTGGCGGAGCTGGCCGGGCGGGGCACCCTCACCGCCGTCACCGTCACCTCCGTGGCCGAGGCGCGGGCCGCGCGGGAGGCGGGAGCCGACGTCCTGTGCGTCCAGGGCATCGAGGCGGGCGGCCACCAGAGCACGCACCGCGACGACCCCGCGGCGGACGGTCCGGGTGCCGGCATCGGCCTGCTGACGCTGCTGGCGCTGGTCCGCGACGCCGTGCCGCTCCCCCTGATCGCCGCGGGCGGGCTGATGCGCGGTGAGCAGATCGCCGCCGTGCTGGCGGCCGGAGCGACCGCCGCGCAGCTCGGCACGGCGTTCCTGGCGTGCCCCGAGTCCGGGGCGCACGAGCTGCACAAGCGGGCCCTCACCGATGTGGCGTTCCCCCGCACCGAACTGACCCGCGCCTTCACCGGCCGCCCGGCGCGCGGGCTGGTCAACCGCTTCATGGCCGAGCACGGGGCGCACGCTCCCGCCGCCTATCCCCAGGTGCAGCGACTCACCACCCCGCTGCGCCGGGCCGCCGTGGCGGCGGGCGACGCGCAGGCCCTGCCGCTGTGGGCGGGGCAGGGGCACCGGCTGGCGCGCCCGCTTCCGGCCGCCGAACTGGTCGCGGTGCTGGCCGGCGAACTGGCGGCGGCCCGTGCGGCGCTCGCCTCCGCTCCCTCGGGACGGTCCGCGTGACCGCCCCCGTCTTCCTCGCGGAGCCCGGCGCCCTCGCCGGTGCGGCCCCCGGCGCCGGGCTGGTGCTGGACGGTCCCGAGGGCCGGCACGCCGTCGCGGTGCGGCGGCTGCGGGTGGGCGAGGAGATCGTCCTCACCGACGGGGCGGGCACCGGGGCGTTCGGCACCGTCGCCGCCGTCGAGGGCCGGGACCGCCTGGAGGTCGCCGTCGCCGAGGTGCGCGCCGAGCCGGAGCCGCGTTTGCGGATCACCGTCGTCCAGGCGCTGCCCAAGGGCGATCGCGGCGAGCTGGCGGTGGAGACCATGACCGAGACCGGCGTGGACGCGATCGTGCCCTGGTCGGCGGCGCGCTGTGTGACCCAGTGGCGGGGCGAGCGGGGGGCGAAGGCGCTGCGCAAGTGGCGGAGCGCGGCGCGCGAGGCGGGCAAGCAGTCCCGTCGGCTGCGCTTCCCCGAGGTCGCCGAGCCGGTGACCACCCGGCAGTTGGTGCCGCTGCTGTCCTCGGCCGCCTTCGCCGCCGTCCTCCACGAGGAGGGCTCCGAGCCGTTGGCCACGGCCGAGCTGCCCGCCGACGGTGAGCTGGTGCTCGTCGTCGGACCGGAGGGCGGGGTGGCCCCGGAGGAGCTGGAGGCGTTCGCGGGGGCGGGGGCGCGGCCGTACCGGCTGGGGCCGAGCGTACTGCGCACCTCCACGGCGGGAACGGCCGCGGTGGCCCTGCTGTCGGGGCGTACCGGCCGCTGGTCCTGACCGTCGGGTCCGGACCGGTCGGGGTACGATCTGCACCGCGCACCCCGCATCGGGCCAGGTTCGAGACCATCCTCAGCGAAAGGCGCCACCGTGGCGGAAGAACCGCAGGAAGACTGCCTGTTCTGCAAGATCGTCGCGGGTGATGTCCCAGCGACCGTCGTCCACGAGACGGACACCACGCTCGCCTTCCGGGACATCAACCCCCAGGCGCCCACGCACGTCCTGGTGATCCCCAAGGAACACCACCCCGACGCCGCGGCCCTGGCCGCCGCGGCCCCGCAGTTGGCCGCCGACGTGCTGCGCGCGGCGGGCGAGGTGGCGGCGCGGGAGAACATCGCCCCGCCCGGGGGCGCGACCGTCGGCTACCGCATCGTGTTCAACACCGGTGCGGGGGCCGGGCAGACGGTGTGGCACGCGCACGCCCACGTCCTCGGCGGGCGCGGTCTGAACTGGCCGCCCGGGTAAGGGGCGGTCCTCCCCGCATGTCCGTACGGGAACTGGTCGTGCTGGGCACCGCCAGCCAGGTGCCCACCCGGCACCGCAACCACAACGGCTACGTCCTGCGCTGGGACGGCGAGGCCCTCCTCTTCGACCCGGGCGAGGGCACCCAGCGCCAGATGCTCCGCGCGGGCGTGGCCGCCCATGACCTCACCCGGTTGTGCGTCACGCACTTCCACGGTGACCACTCGCTCGGACTGGCCGGGGTCGTCCAGCGCATCAACCTCGACCGGGTGCCGCATCCGGTCACGGCGCACTACCCGGCGAGCGGGCAGCGCTTCTTCGACCGGCTGCGGTACGCCACCGCCTACCGGGAGACGGTCGAGCTGCGCGAGGAGCCGGTCGCCGCGGACGGCACGCTGGCCGTCACCGCCGCCTACACCCTCCAGGCACGCCGGCTGTCGCACCCGGTGGAGTCCTACGGCTACCGTCTGGTCGAGCCGGACGGGCGCCGGATGCTGCCCGAGCGGCTCGCCGCGCGCGGCATCACCGGTCCGGACGTCGGCCGCATCCAGCGGGAGGGCGAGCTGCGCGGCACCTCCCTGGAGGAGGTGAGCGAGGCCCGGCCCGGGCAGCGCTTCGCCTTCGTGATGGACACCCGGCTGTGCGACGGCGTCCACGAACTCGCCGAGGGCTGCGACATGCTGGTCGTCGAGTCCACCTTCCTGGACACCGAGCGGTCCCTGGCCGAGGAGTACGGTCACCTCACCGCGGGGCAGGCGGCCTCCGTCGCGGTGGAGGCGGGCGTGCGGCACCTGGTGCTCACGCACTTCTCGCAGCGCTACGACGATCCGGCCGCGTTTGCCCGCGAGGCACGGGCGGCCGGGTACCGGGGGGAGTTGACGGTGGCCGAGGACCTGGCGCGGGTGCCGATGCCCCGCCGGCGCTGAGCGGCCGGACCGCCCCGGGCGCTTCCCGTCACCGCTCCCTCCCCCCTCCCGCTCTCTCCCACCGCCCCCCGCCGCCCCGCGTCCTTCCCAAAACGCGCGGGCACCCTTGACGCTCTCCGTCCGCCTACCTAGTCTCCGTTTCCGCTCATGGACACTGTTCATGTACCGGAACGGGTCGATGGCGCGGGCCGCTCCGACGACGGATGCCGACGCCCCCGGCCCCCAGCCGACAGGAGTCGCCGGATGAAGGACCTGACCGTCACCGAGGTACGTCTGACCCCGATCCTCGTCGCCGACCCGCCGCTGCTCAACACCCAGGGAGTCCACCAGCCGTACACCCCGCGGCTGGTCGTCGAGGTGGTCACGGCCGGCGGCGTCACCGGGGTGGGCGAGACCTACGGCGACACCGAGTACCTGGAGACGGCGCGCTCCCTCGCCGAGCGGCTGCCGGGCCGCTCGGTCACCGATCTGAACGGCCTGTTCTCCCTGATCGACGATGTCCCCCTGCCCGGGCACCACGTCGACGGCGGTGTGGACGTGGGCGGGCTGCGCGGCGTCCGGACCGCCGACAAACTGCGGCTGTCGGTCGTCTCCGGCTTCGAGGTGGCCTGCCTGGACGCCATGGGCAGGGCGTTCGACCTGCCGGTGCACGCCCTGCTCGGGGGGAAGTTGCGCGATCGCGTGGAGTACAGCGCCTACCTCTTCTACCGCTGGGCCCGGCACCCGGAGGGCGTGGCGGGGGAGGCCGACGACTGGGGCGCCGCCCTCGATCCCGAGGGGATCGTCGCCCAGGCCCGTCGCTTCGTCCGCGACCACGGCTTCGGTTCCTTCAAGCTCAAGGGCGGGGTCTTCCCGCCCGAGGAGGAGATCGCCGCCGTCCGGGCGCTCGCCGCCGCCTTCCCCGGGCGGCCCCTGCGCCTGGACCCCAACGGCGCCTGGTCGGTGGAGACCTCGCTGGAGGTCGCCGCCGAACTGCGCGACGTGCTGGAGTACCTGGAGGACCCGACCTCCGGCACCCCCGCGATGGCGGAGGTCGCCGCACGCGCCGGCGGGCTGCCGCTGGCCACCAACATGTGCGTGACCACCTTCCCGGAGATAGCCGAGGCCTTCACCACCGGAGCCGTCCAGGTCGTGCTCAGTGACCACCACTACTGGGGCGGGCTGCGCAACACCCGGCACCTCGCCGAGATCTGCCGCGCCTTCGGCGTGGGGATCTCCATGCACTCCAACACCCACCTGGGCATCAGCCTCGCCGCCATGACCCACGTCGCCGCCACCGTGCCCGGTCTGCGTCACGCCTGCGACACCCACTACCCCTGGCAGACCGAGGACGTGCTCACCGAGCGCCTGACCTTCACCGACGGATGCGTCACCGTCCCCGACGGGCCCGGCCTGGGCGTCGTCCTCGACCGCGCCCGGCTCGACGCCCTCCACCGGCGCTGGCTGGCGGACGACGGTTCCCTGCGCGACCGGGACGACGCCGCCGCCATGCGCCGGGCCGACCCCGGCTGGACCGCACCGGCCGTACCCCGCTGGTGACGGGAGCGCCGCCGCCCCACCGCCGCGCGGCGCGGCGGAACACGGAGCCGACCTCCCCCGACCGCCGAAGGTGTCGGCTCCGTTGGGGCACACTGGCCGCATGCTCGACCCGCTCGCCGCGCTCCGCACCCCCCACGACCCGCCCCACGACGTCTACCTGACCGGGAGCGTCTTCCTGGACATCGTCTTCACCGGCCTGGACTCCGCGCCCGTGCGCGGCACGGAGTCCTGGGCCCGGGGCATGGGATCCAGCCCCGGCGGCGTCGCCAACATGGCCACCGCCCTGGCCCGGCTCGGCCTGCGCACCTGTCTGGCCGCCGCCTTCGGGGACGACATGTACGGCGAGTACTGCTGGGAGGCGCTGGAACGGGGGGAGGGCATCGACCTCTCCCTGTCGCGCACCGTCCCCGGCTGGCACTCGCCCGTCACCGTCTCGATGGCCTACGAGGGCGAGCGGACGATGGTCTCCCACGGGCACGAGGCCCCGTCGCCGAAGGAGACCGCCCCCGACACCCCGCCCCCCGCCCGCGCCTGCGTCGCCTCCCTCCAGGCGGGCGCCGACCGGGAGTGGCTGGAGCGGGCGGCCCGCGCCGGCAGCCGGGTCTTCGCCGACGTCGGCTGGGACGACACCGGCCGTTGGGACCCGGCCGACCTCGCCGGCCTGGAGCACTGCGAGGCGTTCCTGCCCAACGCCGGCGAGGCGATGCGCTACACCCGCACCGACTGCCCCCGCGCCGCCGCCCGCCGCCTGGCCGACCGGGTGCCGCTGGCCGTGGTCACCCTGGGCTCCGAGGGCGCCTACGCGGTGGACGGCGCCACCGGCGAGACCGCCGAGGTGCCCGCCATCGAGGTGGAGGCGCTGGATCCCACCGGCGCCGGAGACGTGTTCGTGGCCGGTTTCGTCACCGGCACCCTGGCGGGGTGGCCGCTGGCCGACCGGCTCGCCTTCGCGGGCCTGACCGCCGCCCTGTCGGTACAGGAGTTCGGCGGTTCGCTCTCGGCGCCCGGCTGGGCGGAGATCGCCGCCTGGTGGCAGCACGTGCGCGCCTTCGACGACCAGGACCCGGCCGCCCTGCGCCGCTACGCCTTCCTCGAAGCCCTGCTGCCCGGCTGCGCCCGTCCCTGGCCGTTGCGCCGGGCGGTGCCCACCATCGGCTTCCGCCGGTCGTGAGACGGGCCCCACCGGCTCCCCGCGGGGCGGAAGCCGACGGTGGGGCCCGTGCCGTCCGCCACCGCCCGGCGCGGCACCGGCACCGGCACCGGCACCGGTACCGACAAATCCCTACTGGCCCGCCACCGCCACGGCGTACCCTGGAAGTCCAGGCGCACAGCAGCGACAGAGAGGGAAGCGCAGGCCACAGAGCCGGCCCATGACTCAGACACAGACAGACCAGGCACGGTCCACCCAAGCGAGTGCCCGCTTCACCGTCCCGGCCAAGCACCCGATGGTCACGGTGCTCGGTTCCGGCGACTCCCTCCTCCGCGTGGTCGAGGACGCCTTCCCGGCCACCGACATCCACGTTCGCGGCAACGAGATCAGCGCGACGGGCGACGCCGCGGAGGTCGAACTCGTTCAGCGACTGTTCGACGAGATGATGCTGGTGTTGCGTACCGGCCAGCCCCTGACGGAGGACGCGGTGGAGCGCTCGATCGCCATGCTCAGAGAGGCCACGGGGGACGACGGGAACGCCGAGACGCCCGCCGAGGTGCTCACGCAGAACATCCTGTCCAACCGCGGTCGCACGATCCGCCCCAAGACGCTCAACCAGAAGCGCTACGTGGACGCGATCGACAAGCACACCGTCGTGTTCGGCATCGGCCCCGCGGGCACCGGCAAGACGTACCTGGCCATGGCCAAGGCGGTGCAGGCCCTGCAGTCCAAGCAGGTCACCCGCATCATCCTGACCCGGCCCGCGGTGGAGGCGGGGGAGCGACTGGGCTTCCTGCCCGGCACGCTCTACGAGAAGATCGACCCCTACCTGCGGCCGCTGTACGACGCGCTGCACGACATGCTCGACCCCGACTCGATCCCGCGTCTGATGGCCGCCGGGACGATCGAGGTCGCACCGTTGGCGTACATGCGCGGCCGGACGCTCAACGACGCCTTCATCATCCTGGACGAGGCGCAGAACACGAATCCCGAGCAGATGAAGATGTTCCTCACCCGGCTCGGGTTCGACTCCAAGATAGTGATCACCGGTGACGTCACGCAGGTCGACCTCCCCGGCGGCACCAGGAGTGGTCTGCGTCAGGTGCAGGAGATCCTCGAAGGCGTCGAGGACGTCCACTTCTCGCGGCTCACCAGCACCGACGTCGTCCGGCACAAGCTGGTCGGCCGTATCGTCGACGCCTACGACCGCTACGACGACCGCAACGGCACGACCAACGGCAGTGACCGGACGTAACGGAAAGCAACCGACACCCACATGTCGATCGACGTCAACAACGAGTCCGGCCGGGAGATCGACGAGCGCGCGATCCTCGACATCGCCCGCTACGCCCTGGCCCGTATGCGCATCCACCCGCTCTCGGAACTGTCGGTGATCGCCGTCGACGCCGACGCGATGGAGCAGCTCCACAAGCAGTGGATGGATCTGCCCGGCCCGACCGACGTCATGTCCTTCCCGATGGACGAGCTGCGGTCGCCCACCAAGGACGACGAGGAGCCCCCGCAAGGGCTCCTCGGCGACATCGTCCTGTGCCCGGACGTCGCCGAGCGACAGGGCGAGCAGGCCCCGACGAAGCACTCCATGGACGAGGAACTCCAACTGCTCACCGTCCACGGAGTGCTCCACCTCCTGGGCTACGACCACGAGACGCCCGCCGAACGGGCCGAGATGTTCGGCCTCCAGGCGGCCATCGTCGACGGCTGGCGCGCCGAGCACGGTCTGACGGGGCCCTCACCGGCCCCGACGACGACATGAGCGCCCCCCTGGTCGCCGCGGCGATCCTGCTGGTGGGCGTCGCCTGGCTCGCCGCCTGCGCCGAGGCGGGGCTGGCCGGCATCACCAGTTACCGGGCCGAGGAGGCCGTCCGCTCCGGGCGGCGCGGTGGCGCCCGGCTGGCCGCGGTCTCCGCCGACCCCACCCGCTACCTCAATCTGGCGCTGCTGCTGCGCGTCGCCGCCGAGATGGCGTCCGGGGTCCTGGTCACCTACGGTTTCCTCCACACCTTCGACGAGACCTGGCAGGCGCTGTCGGCCGCCATCGCCGTGATGGTGCTGGTCTCCTACGTCGCGGTCGGCGTCTCACCGCGCACCATCGGCCGCCAGCATCCGCTGAACACCGCCACGACCGCCGCGTACGTGTTGCTGCCGCTGGCCCGCGTCCTCGGCCCGCTGCCGCAACTGCTGATCCTCCTGGGCAACGCGCTCACTCCCGGCCGGGGCTTCCGCAAGGGGCCGTTCGCCACCGAGGCCGAGTTGAGGGCCATGGTGGACCTGGCCGGCCGGGAGTCGCTGATCGAGGACGAGGAGCGCCGGATGGTGCACTCGGTCTTCGAGCTGGGCGACACGCTGGTGCGCGAGGTGATGGTGCCGCGCACCGAGCTGGTCTCCATCGAACGCTTCAAGAGCGTCCGGCAGGCGCTCACCCTCGCCCTGCGCTCGGGCTTCTCCCGCATTCCGGTGACCGGTGAGAACGAGGACGACGTCGTCGGCATCGTCTACCTCAAGGACCTCGCGCGCCGGGTGCACGTCAACCGGGACGCCGAGAGCGACCCGGTCTCCACGGTCATGCGGCCCGCGGTCTTCGTCCCCGACACCAAGAACGCCGGCGACCTGCTGCGCGAGATGCAGAGGGACCGCAACCACGTCGCGGTCGCCGTCGACGAGTACGGCGGCACGGCCGGGATCGTCACCATCGAGGACATCCTGGAGGAGATCGTCGGCGAGATCACCGACGAGTACGACCGCGAGCTGCCGCCCGTCGAGGATCTGGGAGACGGCCGCTACCGGGTCACGGCCCGGCTCGACCTGGGCGACCTGGGCGAGCTGTACGGCCTGGACCTGGAGGACGAGGACGTGGAGACGGTCGGCGGCCTGCTGGCCAAGCTGTTGGGCCGGGTGCCCATCGCGGGTGCCACGGTCGTGGTGGACCCGACCGAGGGCCGCGGCGACCACCACCGCGATCACCACCGAGACCACCACCGCACCGCCGACCCCGCCCACTCCGAGCCGGTGGGCCTGCGTCTGACCGCCGAGTCCCCGGCGGGGCGCCGCAACCGCATCGTCACCGTCCTGGTCGAGCCGGTCCGCGCTCCCGTCCCGGCCCCCCAGGAGGAGCGGGTCGTGGGGAGCGGCGGCTGAGCCCGCGCCGCGCCCCACCCGGCCGTCTCCACCCGTCCCACCCGCCCCGCCCGGCACCGCCGGCGGGGCGGTCCCGTTCCTCCCACATTTCCGGGCACGTCCGGACCG
The DNA here is from genome assembly GCF_009709575.1 of Streptomyces taklimakanensis. NCBI lineage: Bacteria > Bacillati > Actinomycetota > Actinomycetes > Kitasatosporales > Streptomycetaceae > Streptomyces > Streptomyces taklimakanensis. The sequence continues at coordinate 1,708,903 of NZ_WIXO01000001.1, read as the reverse complement.
CGACCAGCGCTTCGGCATCCGTTCACGGGCAATCGCGGGCATCCGGTTTCGCGGGTGGCGGTCCGAGTAAGGAGTACCACCGCCAACCACCCCGAGAAGTACAGGAGTTGCGCATGGTGGGCAGAAAGACCCGCAAGGCCCGTGCCGCGGCGGCCGTGTTCGCGGCGGCCGGTGCCGTCTCGGCGGCCTCGGCGCAGGCGGCCGTGGCCGCCCCCGAGGACGGCCCCCGGCACTGCGTCGTGGACCTCCGCGGCGGGGAGCGGAGCTGCTTTTCGAGCTTCACCGACGCCGTCGCCGCGGCCACCGACGGCCGCATCACCGACGCCCCCGCCTCCCCCCGGCGCGCCGCCGGGGACACGGCGTTCCGGGCGGAGGCGAAGGGCCTGGCCGCCTCGGCGGAGGCCGCCCGGAGTTCCGACGTCATCCAGGGCACCTTCTTCGAGGACGAGAACTACGGCGGCGACTCGCTGACCGTCTACGGCGCCGCGCCCTGTGAGAAGGACGGCTGGGTCGACTACCAGCTCGACCTCTCGGACGACTGGAAGAACAAGATCACCTCCGTGCAGCCGTGGGCGAACTGCTGGATCTGGCTCTACCCCGAGCCGGGCCTGAACGGCGACCGGGACGGCCCGTTCAAGGAGAACACCCCGAACATCGGGCCGTTCATGAACGACCGCACCCAGTCCATCGGGTTCAGCTGACGGCCGGCGCACCGCGCCCTCCCGCGGCGCGCCGGGCGAACGGACGAAGCGCGCCACACGCCATCCCCCACGACACCTGGAGTCACCGATGACCGGACGAGTCCGCCTCTCCGTGCTGCTGGCGGCACTCGCGACCGCCGGAAGCGCGGTCCTGGCCCCGACCACCGCCCACGCCGACCACGACGGCAAGCCCACCATCCGCGAGCTGCTCGACAAGTGCGACAACGGCAGCGACGTCTGCCTCTTCCACCCCGACGGTCCGCCCCAGACCTTCATGGGCGAGCCGCACCAGGTCGGCGGCAAGGTCTACAACTGCACCCAGGACGTGCAGCGGGCCTCCGTGGGCTGGTCGGACACCGTCGGCGAGTCGAACAGCGTCGGCGTCTCGCTGAGCGCCGAGTACGGCTTCGCCGAGGTCTTCAAGACCAGCATCGAGGTCAGCTACAACCACACCTGGTCGAGTTCGCACACCGACAGCGAGACGACCTGGATCGAGGTGCGTCCCGGCGAGGTCGGCTGGGTGACCCGCGAAGCCGAGATGCAGCGCGTCGGCGGACGCTACGAGCTGCACTTCCCCGACCGCTACTACGGCCACTACTACTGGTACGCGCCGTTCGAGGCGGTCGGCCCGGTGCCCGACGGGAACGACACCAAGACCCAGCACACCCGTGCGATGACGGACCGGGAGAAGGCCGAGCACTGCGGCTGACACCGCCCTCCGGCTCCGCGCCCTCCGCCCGGCGAGCCCGGGTGGGGGGGCGCTCCCGGAGCGGACCGGGAACTCGGGACCGCATATGCTCACCCCCATGAGCGAAGCCGCCGACCTGGACCCCGAAGACCGCAAGATCGTCACCCTCGCCCGCAGCGCGCGGGCCCGCAACGCCGTCCCCGAGGGGGCGGCCGTACGGGACGGGACCGGGCGCACCTACGTCGCCGGGACCGTCGCGCTGGCCTCGCTCAAACTGAGCGCGCTGCGGACGGCCGTGGCGATGGCGGTGGCGTCCGGGGCCACCTCCCTGGAGGCCGCGGCCGTGGTCTCCGAAGCGCCCTCCGTCCCCTCCGCCGACCTGGCCGCCGTCCACGACCTGGGCGGGCCCGCCACCCCCGTGCTGCTCGCCGGCCCGGACGGCACGGTGCGCTCCACCGTCACCGCGGGCTGACCGCCGCCGGTACGGGACGCTCCGCCGATCGGGGAGAATGGCCCCCATGAGCGACCGTTCCCCCTCCTCACGACCCGAGACGCAGTCGGAGTCCGCGCCGCACCGCGCGGGCTTCGCCTGCTTCGTCGGCCGCCCCAACGCGGGCAAGTCGACGCTCACCAACGCCCTGGTGGGAACGAAGGTCGCGATCACCTCCAACCGCCCGCAGACCACCCGCCACACCGTCCGGGGCATCGTCCACCGCCCCGACGCGCAACTGGTGCTCGTGGACACCCCCGGGCTGCACAAGCCGCGCACCCTGCTCGGCGAGCGGCTCAACGACGTGGTGCGCACCACCTGGGCCGAGGTCGACGTGATCGGCTTCTGCCTGCCCGCCGACCAGAAGATCGGCCCCGGTGACCGGTTCATCGCCAAGGAGCTGGCCGACCTGAAGCGCACCCCCAAGGTCGCGGTCGTCACCAAGACCGATCTGGTGGACTCCAAGGCGTTGGCCGAACAGCTCCTCGCCGTCGACCGGCTCGGCAGGGAACTGGGCATCGAGTGGGCCGAGATCGTGCCCGTCTCGGCCACCGCCGGCGAACAGGTCGGCCTGCTCGCCGATCTGCTCGTCCCGCTGCTGCCCGAGGGGCCGCGGCTCTACCCGGACGGGGACCTGACCGACGAGCCCGAGCAGGTCATGGTCGCCGAGCTGATCCGCGAGGCCGCCCTGGAGGGCGTGCGCGACGAGCTGCCGCACTCCATCGCGGTGGTGGTCGAGGAGATGACACCGCGCGAGGGCCGGCCGGCCGACCGTCCGTTGCTGGACGTCCACGCCAACGTCTTCATCGAACGGCCCAGCCAGAAGGGCATCGTCATCGGGCCGGGGGGCAGCCGGCTGAAGGAGGTCGGCACCAGGTCCCGCAAGCAGATCGAGGCGCTGCTGGGCACGCCCGTCTACCTCGACCTGCACGTCAAGGTCGCCAAGGACTGGCAGCGCGACCCGAGGCAACTGCGCAGGCTCGGCTTCTAGCGTCCGCCGCACCCTCCTCCGCCGCCCGCCGCCCGCCGCCGCGCTCCGCCCCGCCGTCACCCGGCCGGCCGTACTCCCTCGTCGGCCGGGCCGGGACCGGGTAGGGATGCGGCCGACGAGCCGCACGGAAGCGAGGTTGCGATGAGTGGACCGGTCGGCGCGATCGACGCGCCCCCCGCCCTGGCCGACACCGGCCACCCCACGGCGCCGTGCGTGGAGGTGAGCGACAGCCGCGAGGCGCGGGTGGGGAGGTTCCGGGTGCGCCGCGCGCTACCGCGCCGGGGACGGCGCACGGTCGGCGCCTGGTGCTTCGCCGACCACATGGGGCCCGCCGACGTCACCGAGGACAGCGGCCTGGACATCGGTCCGCATCCGCACATCGGCCTCCAGACCGTCACCTGGCTCACCGACGGGCAGGTGCTGCACCGCGACAGCCTCGGAACCGAGCAGGTGATCAAGCCCGGCGGGCTCAACCTGATGACCGCCGGCGGCGGCGTCTCCCACGCCGAGGAGGCCACCGGCCACTACCGCGGCACCCTGGAGGGCATCCAACTGTGGGTCGCGCTGCCCGACGCCACCCGACACGGCCCGGCGGCGTTCGAGCACCACACCGAGCTCCCCCGCGCCGACCTCGACCACGGCGCGGGCGCGGCGACCGTGTTGGTCGGGGAGTTCGGCGGCCTGCTCGGCCCGGCCCGGCACGACACCCCGTTGGTCGGGATCGACCTCGACCTGCGCCGGTCCGCCACCGTGCCGTTGCGGCCCGGGTTCGAGTACGCGGTGGTGGTCCTCGAAGGAGAGGTCGGTGTCCACGGCGAGCCGTTGCGTCCGGGCAGGTCGGGCTATCTCGGCGAAGGCCGCGACGAGGTCCGCCTGGATGTGCGCGAACCGGCCCGCGCGATGCTGCTCGGCGGCGAACCGTTCCCCGAGCCGATCCTCATGTGGTGGAACTTCGTCGCCCGCACCCGCGCCGAGATCGACGCCGCCCACGCCTCCTGGGCGGCGGGGGACGATCGCTTCGGCCGCGTGCGCTCCGCCCTGCCGCCCATCCCCACCGAGGCCCCGTACTGGCAGCGGGCGACGGGGAACCGGTGACGAGGGCGACGGGCCGACGCGGAGATGTGGACCAAGCGGCGCGGAAACCCCCAGAGCCGGCCCGTCAGGCGTGCGTTCCCGGCCCAACTGTCCGCCCCCGTGCGCCGCTTCCTGGCGACGGAGGCGGGCAGCGCGGGCCTGCTCCTGGCCGCCACCGTGGTGGCCCTGCTCTGGGCCAACTCACCGTGGTCCGGTCTGTACGAGTCCCTCCGGGCCACGGAGGCGGCGTTCTCGCTCGGGGGCGCCGACCTGTCGATGGACCTCGAACACTGGGTGAACGACGGCCTGATGGCCCTGTTCTTCTTCGTGGTCGGCCTGGAGGTCCGACGCGAGTTCTCCCTCGGCGAGCTGACCGACCGGCGCCGCGCCGCCGTCCCGGTCGCCGCCGCGCTCGGCGGGATGACCCTTCCCGTGCTGCTGTACCTGGCGATCGTGCCCGCGGGCGAGGCCGCGGGGGGCTGGGGCGTCGTCATCGGCACCGACACGGCGTTCATGCTGGGCGCGCTCGCCGTGGTGGGCCCCCGGTTCGCGACGCAACTGCGGGTCTTCCTCCTGACCCTCACCGTCATCGACGACATGGTGGCCGTGACCGTGATCGGCCTGGTCTACTCCGGGTCCCTCCACCCACCGGCGCTCCTGGCCATGCTCGTCCTGGGCGCGCTGCTCTCGCTGCTGAGCCGCCTGGGCGTCTGGCGCGCCGCCCCGTACGTCCTCGTCGTCCTGGCGCTGTGGCTCGCCGCCCACCGGGCGGGTCTCCACGCGTCCATCGCCGGTATGCTCGGCGGCCTCCTGGTCGCCGCCCGCGCCCCCGCCCGTGAGGCGGTCGAGGGGGCGGCCCGGCGCTTCCACGCCTTCCGGCAGTCCCCCATGGCCGAGGTGGGCCGGTCGGCCCGGGTGGAGCTGGAGCGGGCGATCTCGGTCAACGAGCGGTTGCAGGAGGTGCTGCACCCCTGGACCGGCTATGTCGTCGTCCCGCTGTTCGCCCTGGCCAACGCCGGTGTGGACCTGCGTGGCGGCGTCCTCGTCCAGGCGCTGTCGTCGTCGGTCACCTGGGGCGTGGTCGCGGCGTTGGTGGTGGGGAAGTCCCTGGGCGTGACGCTGGCCTCCGCCGCGGGCGTACGGCTGGGGCTCGGAAGGCTGCCCCAGGGGGTCGGCTGGGGCCACGTCCTCGGGGGCGCCACCCTCTCCGGCATCGGGTTCACGGTCTCGCTGCTGGTGACCGGCCTGGCCTTCGACGACCGGATCCTCCGCGACGAGGCGACCGTCGGCGTGCTGATCGCGCTGCTCGTCGCGCCCGTCCTCGGACGGCTGCTGTTCCGGGTGTCCGCCGCGCTCGGCGGGAAGAGGGACGCGGACCTGCCGCGGGTCCTCGACCGACCGGTGGACGTGGCGACGGACCACGTCAAGGGAGCCCCGGACGCCCCGCTCACCCTCGTGGAGTACGGCGACTTCGAGTGCCCGTTCTGCGCGCGCGCCACGGGTGTCACACGCGAGCTGCGGGACCGCTTCGGCCACGACCTGAGGTACGTCTTCCGGCACCTGCCGCTCACCGACGTGCATCCGCACGCCGAACTCGCCGCCCGTGCGGCGGTCGCCGCCGACGCCCAGGGGCGCTTCTGGGAGATGCACGACCTGCTCTTCTCGCACCAGGACCAACTGGAGTTCGAGGACCTCGTGGGCTACGCCGCCGAGCTCGGCCTCGACGTGGAGGAGTTCCTCCGGGATCTCGGCGACGACAGGACGGCGGCCCGGGTGCGCGCCGACATCGCCGGCGCCGAGGCCAGTGGCGCGCGCGGCACACCGACCTTCTTCGTCGGCGAGAGGCGGCACGTCGGGCCGCACGACGCGCAGACGCTCGCACGGGCGCTGGAGGAGTCCCGCGGCGGTCCGTCCGGGGCGTAGGCCGGCGCCCGCGGGCACGGCGCGCGGCCCCGGCGTTCACCCGTAAGGGTTCTCGCATGTTGATACACCCCACGGAAAGCCCCCGCCGCGGGTTACGCTGCTGCGCGTCATGATTTTTGGGCTGCTCCTCCTTAGCTGCCGCGGCGAGGGCCTGTAGACACACGGCCGACCCCCTCCCCGCGGAGTTCGGTGATGCCGTCGTCGGCCCCTTCGGAAGGCTCGGAGAGCCATCCGGAGCCATCGCCTCCCAATGAGGAGAAACAGCCCCATGAGCAGTGGTTCCTCCCGCGTCGGACGCCCCACGCCCATCACCGCCGCGACCGTCGCCCAACAGCCGTCCGGCATGCCGATCCACCGTTACCGCGGCTACGAGGCCGTCGACCTGCCCGACCGCACCTGGCCCGAGAAGCGGATCACCAAGGCCCCCCGCTGGCTGTCGACCGACCTGCGCGACGGCAACCAGGCCCTGATCGACCCGATGTCGCCGGCCCGCAAGCGGGAGATGTTCGACCTGCTGGTCCGCATGGGCTACAAGGAGATCGAGGTCGGCTTCCCCTCCTCGGGCCGGACCGACTTCGACTTCGTGCGCTCCATCATCGAGGGGGGCGCGATCCCCGAGGACGTGACGATCTCGGTGCTGACCCAGGCGCGCGAGGACCTGATCGAGCGGACGGTGGAGTCCCTGCGCGGCGCCCACCGCGCCACCGTCCACCTCTACAACGCCACCGCCCCCGTCTTCCGCCGCGTGGTCTTCCGCGGCAGCCGGGACGACGTGAAGCAGATCGCCGTGGACGGCACCCGCCTGGTGATGGAGTACGCCGAGAAGCTGCTGGGCGACGAGACCGTCTTCGGCTACCAGTACAGCCCGGAGATCTTCACCGACACCGAGCTGGACTTCGCCCTGGAGGTCTGCGAGGGGGTCATGGACGTCTGGCAGCCCGAGGAGGGCCGCGAGATCATCCTCAACCTGCCCGCCACCGTCGAGCGCTCCACCCCCTCCACCCACGCCGACCGCTTCGAGTGGATGTCGCGGAACCTGTCGCGGCGCGAGTTCGTCTGCCTGTCCACCCACCCCCACAACGACCGGGGCACCGCGGTGGCCGCCGCCGAGCTGGCGGTCATGGCCGGCGCCGACCGGGTGGAGGGCTGCCTGTTCGGACAGGGCGAGCGCACCGGCAACGTGGACCTGGTCACCCTGGGCATGAACCTGTTCTCCCAGGGCGTCGACCCGCAGATCGACTTCTCCGACATCGACGAGATCCGCCGCACCGCCGAGTACTGCAACCGGATGGAGGTCCACCCGCGCCACCCCTACGCGGGCGACCTGGTCTACACCGCCTTCTCCGGCTCCCACCAGGACGCCATCAAGAAGGGCTTCGAGGCGCTGGAGGCCGAGGCCGCCGCGGCCGGCAAGGCGGTCGAGGAGATCGAGTGGGCGGTGCCGTACCTGCCCATCGACCCCAAGGACGTGGGCCGTTCCTACGAGGCGGTCATCCGCGTCAACTCCCAGTCCGGCAAGGGCGGCGTCGCCTACGTCCTGAAGAACGACCACAAGCTGGACCTGCCGCGCCGGATGCAGATCGAGTTCTCCAAGATCATCCAGGCGAGGACCGACGCCGAGGGCGGCGAGATCACCCCCGCCCAGATCTGGGAGACCTTCCACGACGAGTACCTGCCCACCCCCGACAACCCCTGGGGCCGCATCCAACTGCGCGCCGGGCAGACCACCACCGACACCGACGGGGTGGACACCCTCACCGTCGAGGCCGCCGTGGACGGCACCGAGACCGTGCTCACCGGCAGCGGCAACGGCCCGATCTCCGCGTTCTTCGACGCCCTGGCCGGCATCGGCATCGACGCCCGCCTGCTGGACTACCAGGAGCACACCATGAGCGAGGGCGCCTCCGCGCGGGCCGCCTCGTACATCGAGTGCGCCATCGACGGCAAGGTGCTGTGGGGCATCGGCATCGACCCCAACACCACCCGCGCCTCCCTGAAGGCCATCGTCTCCGCCGTCAACCGCGCCTACCGCTGACGCCACCCGGCACCACCAGAGCGGCCCCGCCGGACACCCGTCCGGCGGGGCCGCCGCCGTTCCGGCGGGCCGGGCTCACCGCAGGTCCAGCTCCGCCCAGACGGTCTTGCCGGGCGCCGGGCCCGGCTCCCGCTCGCGGACGCCCCAACGGTCCGCGAGGGCGGCCACCAGGAGGAGCCCGCGACCGGACTCGTCGGTGGGGTCGGGAGCGGCGGGAGCGGTGGGCGGACGGCTCTCGCCACGGGGATCGGTGACCTCGACGCGGAGGGTCGGACGCGAGGGCGGGGAGGAGAGGGCGACGCGGACGGCGAAGTCCCGGCCGGGCACGCGTCCGTGGACGACGGCGTTGGCGGCCAGTTCGGCCACCAGCAGACAGGCCGCCCGGGCGGTGTCGCCGTCGTGGGGGAAACCCCACTCGTCGAGCCGCACCGCGACCAGCCGCCGCGCGAGCCGCGCACCGCGCGGGGTCGGGCCGAACCGCATCCGGAACTCGTACGGGGCGTGGAGGGAGGTACGGGCCCGGGGCCCGAACAGGAGGTGGCTTGAGGGGGATTCGGATGCCATGCCCGCCAAGGAACAGCACCGCCGTGTGACGTGGCCAGGGGCACCCCGAACCGATCGGGACGTGTACGCGTTTGTACGAGGTCCTGTACGCGTCGCGTGCCGTAACGGCGGCGTCCACGGTCGGGTTGACCGTACGGAGCCTGCGAACGGGGTGGTGCCGCATGGGTGAGCAGAACGACTACGGGGCGACGACGCTCAGGTACTTCGGCAGCCAGTTGAAGCTGTTCCGCAGGAGGGCGGGCCTGTCCCGCGCGGAACTCGGAGACCGGATCGGCTACTCGGAGGCGACGGTCGCCTCCGTCGAGCAGGGGCGGCGGATGCCGCAACAGGAGTTCGTCGACCGGGCGGACGAGGCGCTGGGCGCGGGCGGAGTGCTGCGGGCCGGCCTGCCGTACCTGCTCCAGTCCCGGTACCCGACGTGGTTCCGGGACTTCGCCCTGCTGGAGGCGGAGGCGGTGAGCCTGTACTCGTACGAGAACCACGCGGTGCCGGGGCTGCTCCAGACGGAAGAACACGTACGCGAGGTGATCTCGGCGCGTTGCCCACCGCTCGACAACGAGGAGATCAAGAACCGTGTCGCCGCTCGGGTCGATCGGCAGAGGCTTCTGCGCCGTCGCCCGGCGTGTGTCCTGGGTTTCGTGATCGAGGAGGTCGTGCTGCGGCGCCCCATCGGTGGAAGGGAGATTCACCAAAGGCAGCTTCGACATCTGCTCGAATGCTCGAAAATGCGCCATGTCTCGGTACAGGTCATGCCGACGTCGCGGGAGACCCACATGGGTTTGGACGGTCCCTTCGTCCTGTTGGAGACACCGGACGGTCGGAACCTGGCTTATGCGGAGGGGCAGAGCGGGAGTTTCCTCGTCTCCGACCGGAAACGAGTGAGTGTGCTCGCGCAACGGTATGGAATCATCCGGGCACAGGCTTTGCCTCCGGAAGAGTCGGCACACCTGATCGAGCAGGCGGCAGGAGACCTATGAACACCGAGCAGGCCACGGGGACCAACGGGTTGGTGTGGTTCAGGAGCAGCCACAGTGGCAACGAAGGCGGCAACTGCGTCGAGGTGGCGGCCGGTTCCGAGGCCGTCCGCGTGCGTGACTCCAAGGACCGGGCCGGCGGCACGCTCGCCTTCCCGCCCGCCGCGTGGAGCGCGTTCGTCGGCTTCGCCGGGGGAGCGACGGTCACGGAGTGAGCCAAAGGGAGCGGCCCGGTCCGCCGGACCGCTCCCTCGCCGGGAGGCGCGCCCAGGCCCGACCGCCCCAGGGCGACCGGCCGCCCCCGAGCCGGTCCGCCGCCGCGCTCGCTGTCACAGGGGGCTGGGAGGTTGTCCCTCATGGACGAGCACGAGGATCTGATCGGCGCCCAGACCCCGAAGCACCGGATCACGGATCCGGACGAGGCGCTCGCCGCGCTGGAACGCGCCGTCCCCGAGTTGGCCGCCCACCGCCGGCCGGAGCCGGCCGTGATCGACTGGGCCGTGCTCGAGGACGGCCTGGGCACCGCGCTGCCCGCCGACTACAAGCGCCTCGCCGAGTGGTACCCGGTCTTCCACATCGGTGACTTCCTCCTCGTCGGCACTCCCGTGCCGGGGAAGGAGCACCATCGGCTGCGCGGCATACGCGACGACCTGGACGGGGTCCTCCAGGACTGGTGGGAGGCCGACATGTCCGTCGGTCTGCGTCCGTACCCGGCCCCCGGCGGCCTGCTGCCGTGGGCGTACTCCAACGAGGGCGACACGTTCCTGTGGAACACCGTCGGGAGCGACCCCGACCGGTGGCGCGTCACCGTCGCCTCCCGCAACGGCGGCTGGTGGCACTACGAGGGCGGTGCCCTCCAGTTCCTCGCCGAGTACTGCGACGGCACGCTGGAACCCTGGGAGCTGCCCGGGATCCGCCTCGACGTCACCGTGCGCTCGTGACGCTCCGGCCCGACGGCCGGGGCGCCGTGTGGCCCGGTGTCGTCGTGGATGTTTTTGTCTCCTCTCGGCGCCGTCCCCACCCCCTCCGACCAGCGGGAACACCGGCCCGGCCGGTCCCTGCGGACCGGCCGGGCCGGTGGCGGAGGTCGGTCGGGGTACTGACGGGGGCTTATCAGTGTGGTTAACATCACGCCCACGCGGCAATGGCGCTGAAGCGTGACGGAGGTACGGCAGTGGTGCACTCCCGGAGCCGGGACGGCCGGAGGCTACGTGTGGCGGGCGTCCGTACGGCATGGCGCACGATCGACGACGGCGAGTTCTTCTGCCCGTCCTGCGGCGGTGATCGCAACTACCGACGTCGTACCGGCCGCCGCCGCCTCGTCGTGCTGGGCGTGCCCGTGCTGGCGCGCGGCGACACCGGGCCCGTCCTGGAGTGCGCCTCCTGCCGCGGCCACTTCGGTGTCGACGCCCTCGACCACCCCACCACCACCAAGCTGGGCGCCATGCTCCGCGACGCCGTGCACACCGTGGCGCTGGCGATGCTGGCGGCGGGCGGTTCGGAGTCCCGGTCGGCCCGTGAGGCGGCCGTGGACAGCGTCCGGGCGGCGGGCTTCGCCGGCTGCTCCGAGGAGCAGTTGATCACCCTGCTCGCGGCGGTGGGCGGCGACAGCGTCACCATGGAGATCGAGCTGCACGAGGCCCTGGCACCGCTCGCACCGCACCTCGCCGCGCCCGGCCGCGAGAGCCTGCTGCTCCAGGGCGCCCGCGTCGCCCTGGCCGACGGCCCCTACACCCCCGCCGAGCACCGCGCGCTGCTCTCCGTCGGACGGGCCCTGCGCCTGGACCGCCGGGACACCGAGCGCCTCCTGGAGACCGCCCGCACCACCCCGTCCTGACGCGGCCCCGGCCGCCACCACGGCGGGGTCGGGTGGGGGACAATGGGGGAATGAGCCTCTTCCGTGACGACGGCGTGGTGCTGCGCACCCAGAAGCTGGGCGAGGCGGACCGCATCATCACGCTGCTCACGCGCGGGCACGGTCGGGTGCGGGCCGTGGCCCGGGGGGTGCGGCGCACCAAGTCCAAGTTCGGCGCGCGGCTGGAGCCGTTCTCCCACGTGGACATCCAGTTCTTCGCCCGCGGCAGCGAGCTGATCGGGCGCGGGCTGCCGCTGTGCACCCAGACCGAGACCATCGCCCCGTACGGTCGCGGCATCGTCACCGACTACGCCCGCTACACCGCCGGCACGGCCATGCTGGAGACGGCCGAGCGCTTCACCGATCACGAGGGCGAGCCGAACGTCCAGCAGTACCTGCTGCTGATCGGTGGGCTGCGCACCCTGGCGGCCGGGGAGCACGCCCCCGCGCTGGTGCTGGACGCCTTCCTGCTGCGGTCCCTGGCCGTGGGCGGCTACGCGCCCAGCTTCGACGACTGCGCGCAGTGCGGGATGCCCGGCCCCAACCGGTTCTTCTCCGTCGCCGCCGGTGGCGCGGTGTGCGCCGACTGCCGCAGGCCGGGCAGCGTCGTGCCCTCCCCGGAGGTGCTGCGGCTGCTGGGCGCGCTGCTGACGGGCGACTGGGCCACCGCCGACGCCGCGGAGGCCCGGCACGTGCGCGAGGGCAGCGGGCTGGTCTCGGCGTACCTGCACTGGCACCTGGAGCGGGGTCTGCGCTCCCTGCGGTTCGTGGAGAAGGGCTGACGGGCTAATCTCGCGGTTGTCCCCCGACCACCTGAGCTTGAGTTGTGCGGCGCGGCCCGTGGGGGCGCGCCCGAGCGGAGATGAGAGTCCCATGGCACGGCGCGGAATGCTGTCCCGGCAGCGTCGCGAGTACCTCGCCCCCGAACCGCACCCCTCCGGCGCGCGCCCGCCGCGCATCCCCGCCGAGCTGGTGCCCAACCACGTGGCCGTCGTCATGGACGGCAACGGCCGGTGGGCCAAGCAGCGCGGGCTGCCGCGCACGGAGGGGCACAAGGTCGGCGAGGGCGTGGTGATGGACGTCCTCAAGGGCTGCCTGGAGATGGGGGTCAAGAACCTCTCCCTGTACGCCTTCTCCACCGAGAACTGGAGGCGCTCCCCGGAGGAGGTCCGCTTCCTGATGAACTTCAACCGCGACGTCATCCGCCGCCGCCGCGACGAGATGGACGCGCTGGGCATCCGCATCCGCTGGGTGGGCCGGATGCCCAAGCTGTGGAAGTCGGTGGTCCAGGAGCTCCAGGTGGCGCAGGAGCAGACGAAGGACAACGACGCCATGACGCTGTACTTCTGCGTCAACTACGGCGGTCGCGCCGAGATCGCCGACGCGGCGGCGGCCATCGCGGCGGACGTGCGGTCCGGGCGGCTGGACCCGTCCAAGGTGAACGAGAAGACCGTCGCGAAGTACCTGTACTACCCGGACATGCCGGACGTGGACCTGTTCGTGCGGCCGTCGGGCGAGCAGCGCACGTCCAACTACCTGATCTGGCAGAGCGCCTACGCCGAGATGGTCTTCCAGGACATCCTGTGGCCGGACTTCGACCGCCGGAACCTGTGGGACGCGTGCCTGGAGTACGCCCGTCGCGACCGTCGCTTCGGCGGCGCGGAGCCCGTCGCGCCCGCACCGTCCGCCGGCGCCACCGCCGGGAGCACCGGGGCCGAGCCGGGGCCCGGGACGGGCGTGGCGGGGGCCTGAGCGGACGGCACGCGGTGCTGCGCACGCGGCCCGTGACCCGCTCGGGGTCACGGGCCGCGTCACCGTCCGTGATGGGTCGTCCGTGGGGTGTCCGCTCAGCCCTTCGCGCGGGCGGCGGCGCACTCGCAGCAGGTGCCGAAGATCTCGACGGTGTGGGCCACGTCCACGAAGCCGTGCTCCGCGGCGATGGAGTCCGCCCACTTCTCCACCGCGGGCCCCTCCACCTCCACGGCCTTGCCGCAGTTCCGGCAGACCAGGTGGTGATGGTGGTCGTCGCTGCTGCACCGGCGGTAGACGGCCTCGCCCTCGTCGGTGCGCAGCACGTCCACCTCGCCCGCGTCGGCCAGCGACTGGAGCGTGCGGTAGACGGTGGTCAGACCGACGGAGTCGCCGCGGTGCTTGAGCATGTCGTGCAGCTCCTGGGCGCTGCGGAACTCGTCGACCTCGCTGAGCGCCGCTGCCACTGCGGCGCGCTGCCGGGTCGACCGGCCGCGTACGGGGGGACCTGCGGTCGCCACCATTGCCTCCTAGAGTCGGCGCTACCTCGCGTAGCTGATCGGCCATTGTGCCAGGTGGGGAGGGCGCGGACGGGGAGTGCCCCTTACCACTGTGTCACCTCTCACACCCGGTGTCCGTGGCCATCGGTCACCGCACGACCGTAGCGCCATCCGTCGGTTTCCGTTCCTCCCCCCGGGGGTCGTCCCGCCCCTCGCGCCCCTGGTGCCCCTCGTGTCCCCCGTGCGGCTCCGCCCCGGCCCGTGTCCGGTCCAGCAGGCGCGCGAGCACCGAGAGCAGGGGGAACACGGCGATGGCCAGCAGCACGATGGTGGCGCCGGGCGGCACCTCCACGTAGTAGGAGGTGGTGGTGCCGGAGAGGGCCACCACCACGCCGACGGCCACCGAGAGGGCCAGCGTGGTCGCGAAGCCGCGGGTGAGCTGCTGGGCCGCGACGACCGGCAGCACCATCAGGGCGCTCACCAGCAGCAGTCCCACCACCCGCATCGCCACGGTCACGGTGACGGCGGCGGTGACGGCCAGCAGCAGGTTGAGCAGCCGCACCGGCAGTCCGGCCACCCGGGCGAACTCCTCGTCCTGGCAGACGGCGAACAACTGCCGCCGCAGCCCGAAGGAGACCACCAGGACGAAGGCCGACAGCACCACGATCGCCGTGATGTCCTCGGGCGAGACGGTGGTGATGGAACCGAACAGGTAGGTCAGCAGGTCGGCGTTGGAACCGCCCGGCGTCAGATTGATGATCATGACGCCCGCGGCCATGCCGCCGTAGAACAGCAGTGCCAGGGCGATGTCGCCGCGTGCCATGCCGTACCAGCGGATCAGCTCCATGGCGATCGCGCCGAGGGCGGAGACCAGCACGGCCGTCCACACCGGGTTGGTGCTCAGCAGGAAGCCCAGTGCCACACCGGTCATCGCCACGTGCCCGATGCCGTCGCCCATGATCGCCTGACGGCGTTGGACCAGGTAGACGCCGATGGCCGGGGCGGCGACGCCGACCAGCAGCGCGGCCAGCAGCGCGCGCTGCATGAAGGGGTAGTCGAGGAGTTCGATCATGTCAGCAGTCCGGTCCGGGTCGGTTCGGCGGCGGAGGCGTCGTGCGGATGGCACGCCTGGTCGTGGAGGTGGGCGGTGCCCTCCACGCGCTCGACCCGACCGTCGTGGAGGACGACCGTGCGGTCGATCAGCGGGGCCAGCGGGCCCAGCTCGTGGAGCACCAACAGGACGGACACGTCACGGGAGACCTGCTCGCGCAGGGCGTCGGCCAGGACGCCCTGGCTGAGCAGGTCCACCCCGGCGAGCGGCTCGTCCATGATCAGCAGCTCGGGCTCGCAGGCCAGGGCGCGGGCGATCAGCACGCGCTGGTGCTGGCCACCGGAGAGGGCGTCGACCGAGTCCCCGGCGCGGTCGGCCATCCCGACCAGTTCCAGTGCCCGGTGGACGGCCGTCCGGTCGCCGCGGCCCAGGGGCCTCAGCCGCCTCCGGGCCAGCCGCCCGGAGGCGACCACCTCGCGCACGGTGGCGGGCACGCCGGTGGACGCGGTGGAGCGCTGCGGGACGTAGCCCACGCGCCACCACTGGCGGAAGCGGCGCAGCGGGGTGCCGAACAGCTCCGTCTCGCCGCCGGTCGTCGGGATCTGGCCGACGGCCGTGCGCACCGTGGTGGACTTCCCCGACCCGTTCGAGCCGAGCAGGGCGACGACCTCGCCGCGTCCCACCGTCAGGTCGATGCCGCGCAGGACCCGTCGCGATCCCAGCGAGGCGGTCACGCCGCGCAGGGACAGCACCGGGTGCGCCGTGGTGTGCTCGTCTGCCATGGGTGGCCTCCTCGCCGGTTCCGTCCGGCCGGTCGTCCGTTCCGTCTCGCTCACTCGGCGCCGAGGGCCTTCCTCAGGGCCTGGAGGTTGGCGCGCATGACCTCGAAGTAGTCGTCGCCCCGGGAGGCGTCGGTGATCCCCTCGACCGGGTCGAGGACGTCGGTGCGCAGCCCGAGGTCGTCGGCGAGGGTGCGGGCCGTGCGGTCACTGGCGTCGGCCTCGAAGAAGACCGTGTCGACCCCGTCGTGCTCGACGATCTCGTGCAGCTCCTTCATCCTCGCACCGCTGGTGCCGGACTCGGGGTCCAGTCCGGCGATGGACTCCTCGTGGAGGCCGTAGCGCTCGGCGAGGTAGCCGAAGGCGGCGTGGGTGGTGACGAAGGTGTCGGTCCGGCGGTTCTCCAGGCCCTCGCGGAACTCGGTGTCCAGGGTCTTGAGCTTCCCGGCCAGCTCCTCGGCGTTCGCCCGGTAGTCGGAGGCGTGGTCGGGGTCGGCCTCGGCCAGGGCGTCGCCGACGCCCTCGGCCATCTCGGCGTACTTCACCGGGTCGAGCCAGACGTGCGGGTCGAGCGAGCCCTCACCGTGGTCGTGGCCCTCGTGGCCGTGCTCCTCCTCGTGGCCGTGTCCCTCTTCGTGACCGTGCTCCTCCTCGTGCTCGTGACCGCCGTGCTCCCGCAGTTCGGTGTAGGAGGAGACCTCGGCCACGTGGGCCGGGCCGGACTGCTCGACGGCGTCGTCGACGGCCGGCTGGAACCCCTTGAGGTAGACGACGAGGTCGGCGTCGCTGAGCGAGGCGGTCTGCTGCGGCCCCAGCTCCAGGTCGTGCGCCTCGACGCCCGGCTTGACCAGGGAGGTGACCGAGACGTGTTCCCCGCCGACCTCCTCGGCGAGGAACCGCATCGGATAGAACGACGCGACGACGTCCACCCCGTCGCTCACGTCCCCACCGGCCTTCCCGGTACCGCAGGCCGAGAGGCCGAGGACGCCCAGGGCGGCCACCGAGGCCAGGACGGCACGGGCCGTGGCGCGGCGGCGGCCGGGGCGGCGGGTGGGGGACGCGGGGGATATGAGAGGGCCTCGTCGAGCGTTCATGACAGTCATTTTCGGACTACATGGAAATGATTGTCAAATGACCGATGGGGGGGCGCGGACGGGGCGGAGGCGGGGTGTGGGGCGTCATGGGCCCGAACCCCGGACCGATTTGATCCGGCCCCCGTCATCGCCGGTAACCTGAGGTATTCCGTCGTCTGTAACGAAGAGAGCACCGTGGCCGCCGACAAGATCGACACCATCGTCAGCCTCAGCAAGCGCCGTGGCTTCGTCTACCCCTGCAGCGAGATCTACGGCGGTCAGAGGGCCGCCTGGGACTACGGTCCGCTGGGCGTGGAGCTGAAGGAGAACATCAAGCGCCAGTGGTGGCGCTCCATGGTCACCTCGCGCGACGACGTGGTCGGGATCGACTCGTCGGTGATCCTCGCCTCCGAGGTGTGGGTCGCCTCCGGCCACGTCGCCACCTTCACGGACCCGCTGACCGAGTGCACCTCGTGCCACAAGCGGTTCCGGGCCGACCACCTGGAGGAGGCGTACGAGGCCAAGCACGGCCGTCTTCCCGCGGCGGGCCTGGCGGACGTCAACTGCCCCCACTGCGGCGTCAAGGGGCAGTTCACCGAGCCCAAGCAGTTCTCCGGCCTGCTGTCCACGCACCTCGGTCCCACACAGGACTCCGGTTCCATCGCCTACCTGCGGCCCGAGACCGCCCAGGGCATCTTCACCAACTTCGCGCAGGTGCAGCAGACGTCGCGGCGCAAGCCGCCGTTCGGCATCGCGCAGATGGGCAAGTCCTTCCGGAACGAGATCACTCCGGGCAACTTCATCTTCCGCACCCGTGAGTTCGAGCAGATGGAGATGGAGTTCTTCGTCAAGCCGGGCGAGGACGAGAAGTGGCACGAGTACTGGATGGAGCAGCGCTGGAACTGGTACACCGGCCTGGGCCTGCGCGAGGAGAACATGCGGTGGTACGAGCACCCGGCCGAGAAGCTCTCCCACTACTCCAAGCGCACCGCCGACATCGAGTACCGCTTCCAGTTCGGCGGCGGCGAGTGGGGTGAGCTGGAGGGCGTGGCCAACCGCACCGACTACGACCTGACCTCCCACTCCAAGGCGTCCGGCCAGGACCTGTCGTACTTCGACCAGGAGGCCGGCGAGCGCTGGACGCCGTACGTCATCGAGCCGGCGGCCGGTGTCGGCCGCACCATGCTCGCCTTCATGCTCGACGCCTACACCGAGGACGAGGCGCCCAACGCCAAGGGCAAGTTGGAGAAGCGCGTCGTGATGCGCCTCGACCCGCGCCTGGCGCCGGTCAAGGTCGCCGTCCTGCCGCTGTCGCGCAACCCGCAGCTCTCCCCGAAGGCC
This sequence comes from Streptomyces taklimakanensis, assembly GCF_009709575.1. NCBI lineage: Bacteria > Bacillati > Actinomycetota > Actinomycetes > Kitasatosporales > Streptomycetaceae > Streptomyces > Streptomyces taklimakanensis. The sequence continues at coordinate 1,691,115 of NZ_WIXO01000001.1, read as the reverse complement.
AAGGGGCTGGCGGAGACGCTGCGCCGGCACTGGAACATCGAGTTCGACGACGCCGGCGCCATCGGCCGCCGCTACCGCCGACAGGACGAGATCGGCACGCCGTTCTGCGTCACCGTCGACTTCGACACCCTCGACGACAACGCCGTGACGGTGCGCGAGCGCGACACGATGAAGCAGGAGCGCGTCTCGCTCGACCAGATCGAGTCCTACCTGGCCGGCCGGCTGATCGGCTGCTGAGCCACCGGAGCCACCGAGGTCGACCGCGCCGCGCGGAACGCGCGCCCGGGGCCCCGGCACCCGCCGTCGAGACGGGTGCCGGGGCCCCTGTCGTTCGGACGCCGTCGGACGGCGTCGGGTGCCGGGCGGGCTGCCGCGGACCGTCCGCCCGCACCCTCGCGCGGCCGTCCCAGGGGGAACGTCGGGGCACGGAAGCCGGCGGACGAAAAAGCCCGGGTCCGGCCGTCCGTTCCGCCGCGGGAATTGCCGGATCCCGGCAATCGGCCGACGGCCGAACCTGCTGCCATCGCCCCTGTCGGAACCGCGCGCCACAGGCCAGGATCGGCAGGGTGAGAACGATGGGGATCCGGAGCTACACGGGGGGACGGATGCCGGCGACAGCCACGGTGACGACGGGAACGATGAGCGGCTACGGACTGGACGGCCGTCTGTACGAGGTGCGGATCGCCCGCACCCTCGACCTCCGGCGCGGCACGCGGACCACGTGCCACGTCGTCTGCGGCAGCTGCGGCCACCGCCACACGGCCCGGGGACTGGACCGTTCCGAGGCGGCCTTCGAGGCCGCACACCACCTCGCCGAGCACGGCGCGGGCCGGGGCGGCCGGACCGGGACGGTCCCGGCGCCCTGGATCCTCGGACTGCTCGGGACGCTCGGCTTCCTCGCCGGCTGCGCGGTCGCCTTCCTCGGGCACTGAGCCGCCCCCGTCCCGAGCCGGACTCGGGGCGGGGAGGCGGGGGCGGAGCCGGAGCCGATTCGGATGGGGGACAATGGAGGGTCCTGTCCCCCGTCACCGGCGATCACGAGGATGCCCACGCCCATGACACAGCAGCTCGCCATCGGCCCGCACACGGTCCGGCCACCGGTGGTCCTGGCACCGATGGCCGGGATCACCAACGCGCCGTTCCGCACGCTGTGCCGCGAGTTCAGCGGCGGTCGGGGACTGTTCGTCAGCGAGATGATCACCACCCGGGCGCTGGTGGAGCGGGACGCCAAGACCATGCGGCTCATCCGCTTCGACGCGAGCGAGAAGCCGCGCTCCATCCAGCTCTACGGCGTGGATCCGGCGACCGTCGGCAAGGCCGTCCGCATGATCGCCGACGAGAACCTGGCCGACCACATCGACCTCAACTTCGGCTGCCCGGTGCCGAAGGTGACCCGCAAGGGCGGCGGTTCCGCGCTGCCCTACAAGCGTCCCCTGCTGCGGTCGATCCTGCGCGAGGCCGTCACCGGCGCCGGCGGACTGCCGGTGACGATGAAGATGCGCAAGGGCATCGACGACGACCACCTCACCTACCTGGACGCCGGGCGCATCGCCGTGGAGGAGGGCGTCACCGCCATCGCCCTGCACGGGCGCACCGCCGCCCAGCACTACGGCGGCACCGCCGACTGGGACGCCATCGCCACCCTGAAGGAGGCCGTGCCCGAGATCCCGGTGCTGGGCAACGGCGACATCTGGTCGGCCGACGACGCCGTGCGGATGATGCGCGAGACCGGCTGCGACGGGGTCGTGGTCGGTCGCGGCTGCCTGGGCCGCCCGTGGCTCTTCGGCGACCTGGTCAACGCCTGCTCCGGCTCCGACGAACGGGCCCGCCCCACCCTGCGGGAGGTCGCGGCCGTGATGGTGCGGCACGCCCGGCTGCTGGGGGAGTGGCTGGAGGACGAGGAACGCGGAGTGATCGACTTCCGCAAGCACGTCGCCTGGTACACCAAGGGCTTCTCGGTCGGCTCCGAGATGCGCCGGAAGCTGGCGGTCGCCTCCTCCGTGGCCGAACTGGAGGGCCTGCTGGGCGAGCTGGACCTGGACCAGCCCTGGCCGGCGGGCGCCGACGGGCCGCGCGGGCGGACCTCCGGACGCAACCGGGTCGTCCTGCCCGACGGTTGGCTGGACGATCCCCAGGACTGCGCGGGCGTCACGGTGGACGCGGAGCTGGACACCTCCGGCGGCTGATCCGCCGCCGGCGGTCCGGGCCGGCGGGCCCGCGCCTCACGTCGCCGGCGCCGCCACGCGCTCCTCGGCGCGCCCTGGGACGCGGTCGCCGCCCCCGCCGGGGTCGGCGGCCAGCAGGTCCAGGGTGAGCGCGGCCGTCCAGCTGAACTCCCGGGCGCCGTGGCCCGCCCCGGTGCGCGGATCGACGTACTCGGCGAAGCCCGACGAGACGGCGTGGGTCAGCACGGCGGCGCGCAGGGCGTCGGCCCGCGCCCGGTGCCCGTACTCCCTGAGTCCGCGCTCCAGCAGCCAGTTGACGTTGAACCAGGCGGGCCCGCGCCAGTAGCGGCACGGATCGAAGGCGTGGCCCACCAGGTCGTAGCTGGGCGCCAGCCGCGCGGTGTCGCCCAGCCCGAAGTGCGCACCGCCCAGCGTGTCCGCCAGCGTCTGGGCGATCTCCTCGGGCAGGCCCGGCGCCACCAGGGGCACCAGCCCGGCCACGCTGCGCTCGCGGATCGGCTCCCCTCGCCCGCCGGGCTCCCCGGCGCGCACGTCGCGGCAGAGGAACATCCCGGCACGGGCGTCCCACAGACGGGCGACCAGGGCGGCGGTCAGCCGTGCCGCCCGGGCACGGTGGACGTCCGGGTCGGGGGCGGACCGGAGGCCGTCGCGGGCGGCCCGCCCGGCGGCGGACCCGGAGTCGATCTCGGCGGCGATCTCGGCGGCGATCTCCGCCAGCGCGTGCTCGGAGGCGATCAGCAGCGCGTTGACGCCCGGGTCCTCCACCGCGAACGGGTGCGGCGCGTCGTCGTCCCGGTAGCCGTGGTCGCGGTAGTCGGAGGCGAGCCGCACGTAACGGGCGTAGTCCAGGTCGGTGGGGCGGTCGGTGGGGGCTCCGTGCGCGAGGTCGGCGCGGCGGAAGGAGTCGGGGTCGGCGGGCTCGACGCGGGCCAGGGGACCGTCCCAGGCGGGGCTGTTGTCCATGCCCGGTTCCCACGGATGGACGACCGAGACCAGTCCGTGCCCGCCCAGGTCGCGGTGTTCGGTGAGGTAGCGGTGCCAGGCGACCAGCTTCGGGTACAGGCGGCGCAGGAAGCCGCGCCGCCGCGAGGTCGCCGGGTCGGCGCGGTGCACCAGCCAGGCGGCCAGCGCGTGGACGGGCGGCTGCACGATGCCCGAGGTCTCCGTCCGTGCCGGTGCGCCGGCGCCGGCGCCGGCGGTCGAGGAGCGCCAGAAGTCCGGGCTCGGGAAGTAGGCGCCCAGCGGGACGGAGGGGTTGAAGACGATGTGCGGGACGCGCCCGTCGCGCCACTGGGCGGCCATCAGCGTCTCCAGTTCGCGCTGGGCGCGCGCTGCCGACAGGTGGCGCAGGCCGATCGCGACGAACGCCGAGTCCCAGCTCCACTGGTGGGGGTAGAGGCCGCGGGACGGCACGGTCGAGGCGCCCGTCCAGTTGCGCAGCAGCACCCGTCGCGCGGCGCGCCGCAGTTGCGCGGCGGTGACCGGGGGGTGGGCGGTGGTGTGGGACCTCTGGGCGGGGATGTACGGCCGGGTGGGCGGAAGGAGGCTCATCGGACCGCCCGGCCGGGAACGGGGAGGCCGCCGGGGGGAAGCGCGGCGGCGCGGGCGGGGGCGCCCGGGTGAGGTGCGTGGAGCCGGGGGTAAGCGGTCGTCGGCAGCGGCGCGGCCGGCCGTTCCGCCGGGGCGTCGGTGCGCGGTGGGGCTTCGGTGGGTTGGGCGACGGGTTCCACGAGAACTCCGTGTCTGTACGACTCCTGGGTTACGCCTCTGTAAGCCTAGGGTTTTGTCTTGCGGAAAGGCAGAAGTGGTGCTGTGAAACCTGACACACGAAGGGCGCGCGGCTGGGGTTCGTGGAAGCTCGGGAGGGGCGCGCGTGGGCGCGCCCACGCCCGTGGGTTCCGTCGCGTGGCGACCGTCGCGCTGTCCGCCGCCCTCTGCGCGGTCCTCCTGACGGGGTGTGGCGGTGTGACGCGGAACACGTCCGACGGCAGGATCACGGTGTGGTCCCTGGAGAACCTCCCGGACCGGATGGCGACCACCGAGGAGATCGTCGACCGGTTCGAGGAGCGGACCGGCATCGAGGTGGAACTGGTCGGCGTCGCCGAGAACCAGCTCCCCCAACTGGTGATGTCCGCCGCCGCGGCGGGCGAGCTGCCCGACGTCGTCGGCGCGGTCCCGCTGGGCCTGCTCTGGCAGATGTACGCCAACGAACTGCTGGACACCGGGACGGCGAGCGACATCGTGACCGGCCTGGGCACCGACACCTTCACCGACAACGCCCTCGCCCTGGCCTCCGACGGCGAACGGCGCCTCGGGGTGCCCTCCGACGCCTGGCTGCAACTGCTCGTCCACCGCGCGGACCGGCTGGAGGAGGCCGGCCTGCCCACCCCCGACACCCACCGGAACCTGCTGCGGGCCGCGCGGGAGCTGGACGGCGACGGACGCGTCGGCGCCTCCCTGGCCACCGACCCCGGCGACATCGCCACCCAGCAGGGCTTCGAGAGCCTGGCCCTGGCGGGTGGCTGCGACATGGTCCGCGCCGACGGGGAGGTGGCCCTGGACTCCCCGGCCTGTCGCCGGGCCTTCGAGGTGTACGACACCCTCGCCCGCGAACACGGCGCCCCCGGCACCCAGACCGTCGACTCCACCCGCGCCGGCTACTTCTCCGGCTCCTCCTCGCTGTTGCTGTGGTCCTCCTTCATCCTGGACGAGCTGGCCGGGCTGCGCGCCGACGCCCTCCCCGGCTGCCGCGAATGCGCGGACGACCGCGGTTTCCTGGCCCGCAACAGCGGGATCGTCACCTCCCTGGAGGGGCCGGGCGGCACCGGACCCACCCAGTTCGGCGAGGTGACCTCCTGGGCCGTCACCGAGCACGCCGAGACCGAGGCGGCCCGGGCCTTCGTCGAGCACATGATGGGCGACGGCTACCGGGACTGGTTCGGCATGGCGCCGGAGGGCAAGATCCCGGTCCGCGCCGGCACCCCCGGCGACCCGGAGGAGTACCTGCGCGCCTGGCGCTCCAGCGAAATCGGCGTGGACCGGCGCCGGCCGATGGACGAGACGTACCCGCCCGAGCTCCTGGACCGGCTCGCCCGGGGGGTCACGGAGATGAGCCGGTGGGGCATCGGGCGGGGCCAGGGCACCCTCGTCGGCGCCATGGGCGGCGAGCTTCCCGTGCCGAAGGCCGTCAGTGCCATGACCAGCGGACAGCTCACCCCCGAGGAGGCCGCCGAGGAGGCCGCCGAGGAGGTCGCCGCGCTGCGGGCGTCCCTGCGGTAGGGGCCCCGGCCTCCTCCGACCCGTCTCGGCCCGCTCCCGCCACCGTCCCGCCACCGTTCCGCGACCGTCCCCGCCCCGTCACCCCCACGAACCCCGAGGTGCGCCCCATGACACCCCGAACCCCGACGGAACCCGAGACCTCCGACGAGCCCGAGGGCCGCGGCGGCCACGTCCACGTGCGGGCGCGGCGCGCGCCCCGCGCCCCGCGTCGCGTTCCGACCGCCGCCCAGCGGGAGAACCGCGCCGGACTGGCCTTCGTCACCCCCACGCTCCTGGTCGTCCTGGTGGTGGTGGTCCTCCCCATCGCCTGGACCGTGCTGCTGGCCTTCCAGGACGCCCGTCTGATCGACATCCAGGGCATGGGCCTGTTCGGCCACTGGACGACGGACAACTTCCGCGCCGTCTTCGGCTCCCCGGGCTTCTGGACGAGCCTGACCACCACCCTCGTCTACGCCGCCGGGGGCACCGCCGGATCGGTCCTGCTCGGCCTGGTCGCCGCCCTCGCGCTGCGCGGGCCGTTCCGCGGCCGCGGCCCGCTGCGCGCCGCCATGCTCCTGCCCTACGTCGCGCCCGTCGTCGCCGTGGCCTTCGTCTGGCAGGTGGCGCTCAGCCCGCAGTACGGCATCGTGGGCGAGTGGGGCCGCCGGTTCCTCGGCTGGGACCGGCCGATCGCCTTCCTGACCACCCGCGACCACGAAGTCTCGGTGGCGGGAGTGGAGTTCGAAGTCCCGCTGGCCCTGCTGACCGTCATCGCCTTCGAGACGTGGCGCTACTTCCCGTTCGCCTTCCTCTTCCTGCTGGCCCGCCTCCAGGCCGTTCCCGGCACCCTGGAGGAGGCCGCCACCGTGGACGGCGCCACCGTCTCCCAACGCTTCCGCCACGTGTTGCTGCCCCAACTGATGCCGGTGATCGCCCTGTTGAGCGTGCTCCGCTTCATCATGACCTTCAACAAGTTCGACGACGTCTACCTGCTCACCGGTGGGGGAGCGGGCACCGAGGTGGTGGCGGTGCGCGTCTACGAGTTCCTCACCGCCCGCTACGACGTGGGGGCCGCCGCGGCCCAGGCCCTGGTCCTGGCGGTGGTTCTGATGGGCCTGCTGGGCCTGTACTTCGCGTTCTTCGCCGACCGGACGGGAGAGGAGGCGTGATGAGCCGGGCGCGCGTCGAGGAGCGGGTCTTCGGGGTCCTGCGGTGGGTGGTGATCGCCTTCCTGGCGCTGATCACCCTCCTCCCCTTCTGCTACATGCTCCTGTTGTCCGTCAAGCCCATCGAGGCCTTGCTCCTGGACCCCGGCAGGCTGTGGGTCCCCGTGGAGGAACTGACCACCGCCACCTACGAGGAGGTGCTGCGCCCCACCGACGAGGGCGGCCAGGGCTTCGTGCGGATGCTGGTCAACTCGGCGGTGGTGTCGCTGGGAACGGTGGCGCTCACCCTGCTGGCGGCCGTTCCCGGCGCCTACGCCGTCAGCCGGCTGCGCTTCGCCGGGGGCCGGCACGTCGGCGTCCTCTTCCTGGCCGTCTACCTCTTCCCCGCCACCCTGTTGGCCGTTCCGCTGTTCGTGATGTTCGCGAGGATGGGGCTCCAGGGAAGTCTGGCGGGACTGGCGATCGTCTACATCGCCCAGACGGTGCCGGTGTCGGTCTACATGATGCGGAACTACTTCCACACCGTTCCCCGCGGCATCGAGGAGGCGGCGGCCCTGGACGGCTGCACCCGCCTGCAGACGGTCCGGAAGGTGGTGCTGCCGTTGGCGGTGCCCTCGTTGACGGCCACGGGGCTGTACGTCTTCATGATCGCCTGGAACGAGTTCCTCTTCGCGCTGCTCTTCCTGGCCGCGAAGCCGGAGCGGTGGACGGTCTCCCTCGGGCTCCAGCAGCTCGCGGGCGGCGTCGAGGTCTCCAAGACGGTGCTGATGGCCGGTTCGGTGGTGTTGACCGTACCGGTGGTCCTGCTGTTCCTCGCCGCCGAACGACTGCTCACCGAGGGGCTGGCCGGCGGCGCGGACAAGGGGTGAGCGGTGCGGACGACAAGCGTCCGGGAGCCGTCGACGAGGGGGCGGAAGGGCGCCTTCCGGAGCGGGCGGCGAAGATGGCGGTATGACCGGCAACCAATCGAGCGCGGGACACCTGCTGCGGTTGATCCGCAGTGGGCGGGCCACCACCCGCGGTGAACTCCAGCGCGCCACCGGACTGTCGCGTTCCACCGTCGGCAACCGACTCGACCGGCTCTTCCGGGCGGGCTGGCTGCGCGACGGCGCCACCGTACCCGTGGACGGCCCCTCCGGCGGGCGTCCCTCCAACCGGTTGGAGTTCGACGCGACGCACGCCGTGGTCCTCGCCGTGGACCTGGAGACCCGGCACGGCCGGGCCGCCGTGCTGAACCTGGGCGGCGCGGTGCTGGCCGAGCGGGCGGGCACCGTGAACATCGAGGACGGTCCGGACCGGGTGCTCGACCGGGTGGCGAGCTGGTTCCCGGCTCTGCTGGAGCGGGCCGGCGTCACCCCGGAGGACGTCTGCGGCATCGGCGTGTCGGTGCCCGGACCGGTGGACGGGAGGACCGGACGGGTGGTGCAGCCACCGATCATGCCCGGCTGGGACGGCTACCCGATCCCCGAACGGATGCGGGACGCCTACCGGGAGCACGTCGGAGCGCGGGGCGGGGCCGGGGAGGGCGGGAGCGGCGCGCCCGGCCGGGACGGCGACCCCGTCGTGCTGGTGGAGAACGACGCCAACCTCATGGCGTACGCCGAGCAGCGCGCCTCCCACCCGGACTGCGCCGCGTTCCTCCTGGTCAAGGTCTCCACGGGCATCGGCGCCGGGCTGGTGGTGGACGGCGAGATGTACCGGGGCATCGACGGCGGAGCCGGCGACATCGGGCACATCCGGCTGCACGACCGGCCGGACGCCCTGTGCATGTGCGGCTCCTACGGCTGTCTCGCGGCGGTGGCCAGTGGCCGGGCGCTGGCCGGAAGACTCACCGCGGCCGGGGTGCCGACCGCCTCCGGGGCGGGGGTGCGCGAGCTGCTCGCCGCGGGCCGGCCCGACGCCGTCCGGCTGGCCCGGGAGGCGGGCCGCAGGGTGGGGGAGGTGCTGGTCACCGTGGTCACCGTGCTCAACCCCGGAGTGCTGATGATCGCGGGCGACCTGGCCGGGGCCCCGTTCGTCACCGGGGTGCGTGAGCTGCTCTACCAGCGCGCCATGCCGCGCAGCACCGCGCACCTGACGGTGGTGACCTCGCGCCTGGGGGCGCGTGCGGGTCTGGTGGGCGCCGGGGCGATGGTCGTGGAGCACCTGTACGAGCCGGAGCGGGCCGACGCCCGGCTCGCCGCGATGGGGTTGTGAGAACCGGTGGGTCCGGCGGCGCGGCCGGGCGCGGCCGCGGCCCACGGCTGCTCTTTCGAGCGCCAGGGCCCTCGTATGTGTCCGATGACTGAGACGCGGCGCCCACCGACGGCGTGATCCTCGCCACTTTGATATGTGCTGCGCTCATTTGAGCGCTTGTTCGAGGGCTGCACTTCTCCAAGGTGTGGCACTGGGTGCCACCTCCCTCTCGTTCACCTCACCGACCGTCAGGTGACCGAGTGTGACGAGGGAGCGCTCCACCGGCCACGCAACGGAAGGAGTGATTCAACTCCTGAAGGCCGCGTTTCACGTCAGATGAACCGGCCCACGCTTTCGATCCATCGGCGGATGGGTGGTTACACCCGCATGGAATGCCGATGGCCGTACTCGAAATCCTTCGATCTGGGTACGCTCCCCGCCGTCAGGGCAGCCTTCCCCCGGCCTCCGCCGAGGGATCCAGCGAGGAGCGCGATTCTCGTGGCGGAAAACGAAGAACCTCACGCGACACAGAAGTTCGTCTACGACTTCACCGAGGGCAACAAGGAGCTCAAGGACCTCCTCGGCGGCAAGGGAGCCAACCTCGCCGAGATGACCAACCTCGGTCTCCCGGTCCCTCCCGGGTTCACCATCACCACCGAGGCGTGCAAGGTCTACCTCGACTCCGGTGTCGAGCCCCCGGCGCTCCGCGACGAGGTGAGTGCGCACCTCGACGCCCTGGAGCGGAAGATGGGCAAGAAGCTCGGCCAGGCGGACGACCCCCTCCTCGTGTCCGTCCGGTCCGGCGCCAAGTTCTCCATGCCCGGGATGATGGACACCGTCCTCAACATCGGCCTGTCCGACGCCTCGGTGGTCGGACTCGCAGCCCAGGCCGGGGACGAACGTTTCGCCTGGGACTCCTACCGGCGCCTCATCCAGATGTTCGGCAAAACCGTCCTCGGCGTCGACGGCGACCTCTTCGAGGAGGCCCTGGAGGAGGCCAAGCGCGCCAGGGGCGCGGCCACCGACGTCGACCTGGACGCCGACGACCTCAAGGCGCTCGTCGAGACCTTCAAGGGCATCGTCTCGGAGCGGACCGGCCGCGACTTCCCGCAGGACCCGCGCGAGCAGATGGACCTCGCCATCCGCGCGGTCTTCGACTCCTGGAACGGCGACCGCGCCAGGCTCTACCGCCGCCAGGAGCGCATCCCCCACGACCTGGGCACGGCCGTCAACGTCTGCTCCATGGTCTTCGGCAACCTCGGCCCCGACTCCGGCACCGGCGTCGCCTTCACCCGCGACCCCGCCAGTGGCCAGCAGGGCGTCTACGGCGACTACCTCGCCAACGCCCAGGGCGAGGACGTCGTCGCCGGCATCCGCAACACCGTGCCGCTCGCCGAGCTGGAGACGATCGACAAGGCGTCCTACGACCGGCTCATGGAGATCATGGAGATCCTGGAGAACCACTACCGGGACCTCTGCGACATCGAGTTCACCATCGAGCGCGGCAAGCTGTGGATGCTCCAGACCCGCGTCGGCAAGCGCACCGCCGCCGCGGCCTTCCGCATCGCCACCCAACTCGTCGATCAGGGCCTGATCGACGAGGCCGAGGCGCTGCGCCGGGTCAACGGCGCCCAGCTCGCCCAGTTGATGTTCCCGCGCTTCGAGGAGAGCCGGATCGGCGACAGCGGGGTCCGGCGGATCGGCTGGGGCATCGCCGCCTCGCCCGGCGCGGCCGTCGGCAAGGCCGTCTTCGACTCCTACACCGCCATCAAGTGGTCGCGTTCGGGCGAGAAGGTCATCCTCATCCGCCGCGAGACCAACCCCGACGACCTCGACGGCATGATCGCGGCCGAGGGCATCCTCACCTCCCGCGGCGGCAAGACCTCACACGCCGCCGTCGTCGCCCGCGGCATGGGCAAGACCTGCGTCTGCGGCGCCGAGGAACTGGAGGTGGACACCAAGAGGCGCTGCCTGAGCGCACCGGGCGGAGTGGTCGTCGAGGAGGGCGACGTCATCTCCATCGACGGCTCCACCGGCAAGGTCTACCTCGGCGAGGTGCCCGTCGTGCCCTCCCCGGTCGTGGAGTACTTCGAGGGCCGCATGCACGCCGGCGCCGACGACGCCGACGAACTGGTCAAGGCCGTGCACCGGATCATGGCCTACGCCGACCGGGTACGCCGGCTGCGGGTACGCGCCAACGCCGACAACGCCGAGGACGCCGCCCGTGCCCGCCGCTTCGGCGCCCAGGGCATCGGCCTGTGCCGCACCGAGCACATGTTCCTCGGCGAGCGGCGCGAACTGGTCGAGCGGCTGATCCTGGCCGACACCGACACCGAGCGCGAACAGGCGCTGGCCGCGCTGATGCCGCTGCAGAAGGGCGACTTCGTCGAACTCTTCGAGGCGATGGACGGCCTGCCGGTCACCGTCCGCCTGCTGGACCCGCCGCTGCACGAGTTCCTGCCCGACATCACCGAGTTGTCGGTGCGGGTGGCCCTGGCCGAGGCCCGCGAGGAGCCGCACGAGAACGAACTCCGCCTGCTCCAGGCCGTCCACCGCCTCCAGGAGCAGAACCCGATGCTGGGCCTGCGCGGCGTGCGCCTGGGTCTGGTCATCCCCGGACTGTTCACCATGCAGGTGCGGGCCATCGCCGAGGCCGCCGCCGACCGCATCGACGCCAAGGGCGATCCGCGCGCGGAGATCATGATCCCGTTGGTGGGCACCGTCCAGGAGTTGGAGATCGTCCGCGAGGAGGCCGAGAAGGTCATCGCCGAGGTCGAGCGGGCCCGCGGCGTGGAGTTGAGGCTCCTGCTGGGCACGATGATCGAACTGCCGCGCGCCGCGCTGACGGCCGGACAGATCGCCGAGTGCGCCGACTTCTTCTCCTTCGGCACCAACGACCTCACCCAGACCGTGTGGGGCTTCAGCCGGGACGACGTGGAGGCCAGCTTCTTCACCGCCTACCTGGAGAAGGGCATCTTCGGCGTCTCGCCCTTCGAGACCATCGACAAGGACGGTGTCGGCTCGCTGGTGCGAAGCGCCGTGGCGGCCGGTCGGGCCACCCGCCCGGACCTCAAGCTCGGCGTCTGCGGCGAGCACGGGGGCGACCCGGAGTCGGTGCACTTCTTCCACTCCGTGGGCCTGGACTACGTCTCCTGCTCCCCGTTCCGCATCCCGGTCGCCCGGCTGGAGGCCGGCCGCGCGGCGGCGGTGGAGACCGTGGAGGGCGGCGGCCGCTGACCCCACCGAGCCCGACGACCACCATCCGGGGGCGGAGCCGTTCCCGTCACGTCCCACCCTCACCGGCGGGGACGTCTCCGCTCCCATGAGAAGGGCGGCGCCTGTGCGGAGGCGCCGCCCTTCCGCCCGTCCGGAGCCCTTCCCGTACTCGGGCCACCTCTCCGCGGTGCCGAGGGGACGGTGAGAGGACGGGGCGTCAGGAGAGAATGACGGTTTCGAGGTGTGACGACTATCTCCGGTGCGATGTGTCCATTGATGTTCAAGGAACACACATCGTCTCCCGGGACTCACGGCCGGTGTTTCGGCCGCCGACCGTTCCGGGACATCCCATCGCACAAGAAGGAGCCGGAATGCTTCTCGTCAAGATCGAGAAATACAAGCAGAGCCCGCCCAGTGACGCCGACATCAAGACGGCGATGAAACGGTGCAACGGCACGGTCAGTTCCATCGTGCAGGATGGGGCGGGCACCAAGATCGTCTACTTCACGGGGGACGTGAACCACACCGTTTTCCAGAACACACTGCAGCTCGTGGCCCAAGGCGGTCAAATGAGTTGGCTGTTCCACTGGGGGGACAGCGGGACGCTGCAGAGTTCGGCCCAGGTCGGTGTGGCAGGAAGCGGGTACAGCATCACGATCCGCAACAACTCGCAGATCGACAACAGCCGGGCGATCGTCTTCCAGCAGGACCCGGAGACGCCGTCCGAGGTGGCGTCGCTGGCCTGGCTCTCGAAGATGTGCCACAAGAACACCCAGGTCACCTACAACTGGACCCTGAACTTCAATTTCGTCTGGGGCCAGAACGGCAACCTGAAGCCGGGGGTGAGCTACCAGGCCGGCGGTTCGATTCCGGCCGACCTCACCGCCAACAACCAGGTGACGCTCGACTACGTCGACGGCGGATTCGAGTTCGGTCCGACCTCGGCCGGTCCGAGCCAGGGCTCCCTGCTCATCCACGAGAGCGACAACGTCCCCGGCGCCGGCAACATCGACCAGGGATCCGTCGGCATCGGCATGTTCGGCAAGGGCACCTTCGTGCGGCCGACCCAGCCCACGGGGATGAGTGGGGGGATCCAGTTCGGAATTCACCCGGAGTACTGGGTGGCCTTCGGCAGTTACGAGGAAGGCGAAGTGGTCGACACATCGGTTCTGTACTATCCGGAGCAGGTGATGTTCTCCGGTAATATGTTCCACGCCGACTGCGCCTTCGACGGGCAGAAGTGGTCGATCAGCTACTCGTGATCGGTCGGCGGTCCCCTCGGGCACGCCCGGGACGGGGAACGCCGGGTGTGCCGGCCTCCTCGGTCTTCGTCGGCCTCACGGACCGCGTCCGGCCTGGGCGTCAGGACATGCTGACGATGCCGGCGAAGCGCCCTCGGAAACCCATGGTCGTGGTGCGCCGATCGTCACGATTGTCCACCATGACGCACATGGAGAACCAACTCTGGCCGTACCTGTCTCCGAGCAGACCGGGGTGGTGGCTGGTGGGCGGGGTTCGCGGCCGGGTCCGACGGGTCGTCTCGGAAGGCGGCGGCAGACGGGAGTCGGCGGGGGATCCCCTGGTGGTCGTGCTGGACGTGCTCGGCAACGTCGACCGGATCAGGAGGACGTTGGACAACGACGTGCTGATGTTGGTCGCCGAGGCCCATCAGCATGGTGCGTCGTGGACGGAGATCGCCAACCGGCTCTACCGGACGAAGCAGACCGTCCACCAGCAGTACCAGCACCGGCTGTACGCCTGCCGGACGCGGGAACTGCTCCGTCGCGACCACCAGGAGGCGGTCCGGCAGGCCCAGGTGCTCTGTCGGCAGGGCGATCCGGAGGAGATGGCCGAGTCGCGGGCGTTCCTGCGGAGGCTCCGGACCGTGGCGGAACGCCCCGTTCCGACCCCCTCGGCCGATCGCCGTTGACGCCGGACACGGACGCCGCCGCACCCGGGACCGGCCACGGCCGGGGGTGCGGTGGTGTCCGTGTCGGCGTCCGTGTCACGGAGGAACACGAGGCGTGCCGGTCGTCGGACCGGAGCGGCGCAAAGTGGAGATAAGCCGTCAACTCTTGAACGAACAGCGGCCGTTGAAGATCTTTTTCGTCGAACACCTTGACGATCGTTTAGGTGAACTTTACGTTGCCGGAATCTGAGAGCGCTCTCAAGACCCCCCTCACCCCCCCCGAGGAGCCGTTCCATGAGATTCCGCAGACGCCCCGCCGCGCTTCTGGCGGCGGTGGTGGCCACGGCGGCCGGCGCCACCGGCCTCGGTGTCGCCGGCGCGGGCAGCGCCGCGGCCGCCACCGTCCCCGTCGGCCAGGGCGGTTACAGCGACACCCGCCCCGCCGGGGCCGCGGGCCCCGAGAACAACGTCGGCGCCCCCGTCAAGCCGAAGGTCACCTCCGCCGCCGCGGGCAAGCCGGTACCCACCAACGACTGGTGGTCGTCCCTGGTCTTCCAGCGGTACCCCGACAACCCGTACTCCGAGAACATGTACGGCCACCCCCTCACCTACCGGGCCGTCTCCGGCGGACTGGAGGTCGGCCACCCCACCTCGCACGCCGTCGTCGGCGAGGGACGCCAGTACGAGTTCGCCCACAAGCGCGACCTGACCCTCGGCCTGGCGGGCCTCAACTCCCCCGACGCCAAGGCCGACTCCTGGAGCGACTGGACCGTCACCCCCTACTGGTCCGACGGCACCCGCACCCTGCGCACCACCATCGGGCACGGCCTGCCCTACGTGTACGCCCAGGGCACCGGCGGGGCGGCGCGGATCTCCGCCGCGAGCACCCCGAACGTCTTCGCCGACCAGGGCAACGTCCTGGGTGTCACCATCGGCGGCCGGCACTACGCGCTGTTCGCCCCCACCGGCAGCGACTGGACCGTCTCGGGCACCGACATCCGGGCGAACCTCGGCTCGAAGGACTACTTCTCGCTGGCCGTGCTGCCGAGCACCGACGCGCTCGCCACCTTCCGCAAGTACGCCTTCAGCTTCGTCACCGGCTCCAGGGTGAGCTGGGACTACGACGAGGCCGCCGGTCGGATCAAGGCCACCTACACGCTCACCACGACGCCCAGGGAGGGCAGCGAGCGGGGCACCCTCCAGGCGCTCTACCGCCACCAGTGGCTGCACACCACCGACGCGCTGACCGGTTGGACCTACGCCTCGCCGCGCGGGACGATGAAGGTCCGCGAGGGAACCTCCTTCACCACCTCCCAGAAGGTCACCGGCGTCCTGCCCGGACTGCCCCGCACCTCCGCCGTGGACAAGGCCCGACTCACCGGCTACCTCAACGAGGTGGTGAACGCCGCCGACCCGTTCGAGGGGGCCACGGACACCTACTGGACGGGCAAGCAGCTCGGCAAGCTCGCCCAGCTCGTGCCCATCGCCGACCAGATCGGTGAGACCGGCGTCCGCGACAGGCTGCTCGGACTGATCAAGGGCCGGCTCCAGGAGTGGTTCACCGTCGGCGGTGCCGCGGAGTTCTCCTACGACCGCGACTGGAAGACCCTCATCGGCTACCCCGCCTCCTACGGCAGCGACAAGGAACTCAACGACCACCACTTCCACTACTCGTACTACGTGATGGCCGCGGCCATCGTCGCCCAGTACGACCGGGCCTGGGCAGCCGACTCTGCCTGGGGCGGCATGGTGAAGACCCTCGTCAGGGACGCCGCCAACCCCAGCCGCACCGACGAGATGTTCCCGTTCCTGCGCGGCTTCGACGTCTACGCCGGGCACAGCTGGGCGGCCGGCCACGCGGGCTTCGCCGCCGGCAACAACCAGGAGTCGTCCTCGGAGTCGATCAACCTCAGCGCCGGCCTGATCCTGTGGGGCTCGGCCACCGGGGACACCTCCCTGCGCGACCTGGGCGTCTACCTGCTGACCACCGAGTCCGAGGCCATCGCCCAGTACTGGTTCGACGCCGACCAGAAGGTCTACCCCCAGGACTTCGGCCACGACGTCGTGGGCATGGTCTGGGGCAGCGGTGGCGCCTACTCCACCTGGTGGACCGCCAACCCCGAGGAGATCCACGGCATCAACGTCCTGCCCGTGACCGGCGGCTCGCTCCACCTGGCCCGCAACAAGGACGCCATCCGGCGCAGCATCGCCGAGATGGAGCGGAACAACGGCGGCCCGGCCGTCGAGTGGCGCGACATCCACTGGGAGTTCCAGGCCCTGGCCGACCCCGCGAAGGCCAAGGCCACCTGGGACGCCCAGGGCGGGAACTACGGTCCGGAGGCGGGCGAGACCAGGGCCCACACCTACCACTGGATCGCCACCCTGGACGCGCTCGGCGCCCCCGACCCCTCCGTCACCGCCGACAGTCCCACCGCCGCGGTCTTCGCCAAGAACGGCACCCGCACCTACGTCGCCCACAACTTCTCCGGCTCGGCGACGACCGTGACGTTCTCCGACGGCGGGAAGCTGACCGTCCCGGCCCGTTCCACGGCCACCGGCACCGGCACGGCGGACCCGGGCGACCCCGGTGACCCGGGCGACCCGCCCGCCACCGGCGACACCTTCCACCTGCGCGCCGGCGGGACGCTGAGCACCACCGCGGCCGCCACCCCGACCGCCGACACCATCGCCTCGGCGGGCGGCGCCAACCACGACGGCACCCCCCACCGGCCGCTCGTCTACGAGGTCCGGAACGTCAACGGCACCCACGAGGCAGGCGGCACCACCGGATTCCGACTGAAGGTGGACGCGGGGACGGCCGTCGGGCTCGGCCAGCAGGCCCGGGTCTCCTACGACCTGACCGGCGACGGCACCTTCGACCGGGTGGAGACCTACCGCTACTTCGCCACCGACCCGGTCCCCGGCTGGGAGGAGTACGACGCCTCCCGCGCCGGACTGAAGTCGGCCTCGGGCAGCCTCGGCGACCTGCGGGGCGGAACGGTCCGCGTCGAGGTGTGGAGCGCCATCGGCAACGCCCCCTCGCAGCTCCAGGTCGGCTCGGGTTCGGTGCTCACCATCCCCTTCGGATGAGCCGGCCGGCCGACCGGCACGGCCCCGCCTGACCGGGCCGCCGTGCGCACGCCCCCCACCGCCCCCGGGTGTGCGCACGGCGGCCCTTCCACGCGTCGGCGGGCGCCGACTGCCCCGAACACAAAGGGAATTGAGCCTTCCGTGGGGTGTGCCGGCGGCCTCCGAAGCCGTGGCGTACCGTTCGAGGAGGCCCTGGTCCGGTGCGTTCCCGGGGTCGGCCCGACGACCCCGCCGATCGATCGGAGTCCCCACGTGCGAATCCGCCGCGCTCGTACGACGGCCGTGCTCGCCGTCCCCCTGACGCTGCTCCTGGTGTCCTGCTCCGGCGGCGGGGAGGACGAGGCCGGAAGCGGGAGGACCTCCGCGAGCCCCGCGGCGAGCGCGGCCCCGGAGGCCGGCACGCCCACCGGCCCGCGGACACCGGGGCCGGGGAAGGTCCGCGACGCCTTCGCCGGGCTCCAGGCGACCCTGGACGACTCGTGCGACACCCCCGGCAACTGCGAGTACCTCCTGGGCCGCATCGCCTACGAACTCGACCGCCTGGACCGGGCGATGAAGGCCGACCCCAAGGGCCCCGGCCACTTCCCGGAGCCGATCGCCTGGATCGCGGACCTGCGCGAGCGGATGGGCGAGGACCGGTCCTACGAGAACCTCAAGAGGCACCGGGACCGGCTCTTCGGCACCCGCGACAGGATCAACACCTGGATGCAGGACCACCCCGACGACTACCGCTGACACCTCCCGGCACGGGCCCCGGGGCGGGTTCCGGGGCCCGTGTGGGAGAGGCCGCCGGAAGGGAGGGCGGCCGGAAGGGGGGCGGGAGCGGAACGGTCAGGAGCGGAACGGGCCGGTCACCTCGTAGGTGATGCCGCCCGAGCTGCTGCCGCTGGTGCCGCGCTGGCTGGAGAAGTACAGCCGGCTGCCGTCCGGCGAGAAGGCCGGGCCGGTGATCTCCGAGGACGACTGGCCGGTGACCTGGAGGAAGGGCGCGACCACGCCGTCCGGGGTGATCACGCAGATCTCCATGGTGCCGCCGTCCTCGGCGACGAACAGGTCGCCGGAGGCCGAGCCGGTGACGTTGTCCACGCCGGTCAACGGGGCGCTGCCGGAGACCAGGGAGTCGTCGTAGGCGAGTTCGACGGTGTCGTGCGCCGCGTCGAGCCGCCAGACCCGGCCGTCGCCCTTGGTGGTGAACCAGCAGCTGCCGTCGGCGTAGTGGCAGCCCTCGCCGCCGTTGAAGTGCTTGGCGGCCGCGACCTGGTGGCGGGTGGCGGTGGAGGAGGCGGACGGGTCGGGGACGGGTGCCCAGCCGATCGAACCGGAGGTGCCCGAGCCGCCCGTCAGCACCTCCAGGGTGCCCGAGGACAGCACGCCCCAGGTGTGCGGGCGGAAGCGGTAGAGGCAACCGTCGGAGACGTCCTCGGTCAGGTAGATCACCTTCCGGACCGGGTCGGCGGCCGCCGCCTCGTGCTTGAAACGGCCCATGGCGTCGCGGCGGACGGCGGGGTTCACGCCCCACGGGTCGGTCTCGTAGACGTAGCCGCGGTCCACCTCCTCGCAGGAGAGCCAGGTGTTCCACGGGGTCTTGCCGCCGGCGCAGTTCTGACGGGTGTTCGACAGGACGCGGTAGGCGTCGGTGACGTTCCCGGCGGAGTCGAAGCGGACGGCGCCCGCGCCGCCGCCGGGGGTGACCTCGGAGTTGGAGACGTAGATCCACCCTCCCCCGTCGGTGGCGTAGCAGGCGCCGCCGTCGGGGGCGTTGTGCCAGGTGTGGGAGGTGCCGGAAACCCTCCGCCCGGAACGGGCGATCACCCGACTGGTGAAGCCCCGGGGCAGCCGGACGCCGTTGGCGTCGGCCGGCAGGAGGCTCCCGTAGGGGCTGGGGCCGGGTTGGGCGGGCGCGGCGTGCGCGGCGCCGCGCCACAGGGAGCCGCCGAAGGCGGCGACCGATCCGGCGAGTACGGCTCCGCGCAGGAAGGTGCGACGTTCCACGGTCATGTGAACGCTCCCGGGGGTCGTCTGGCCCCGCGTCCGGTGGGCCGCGGGGTCGAACGTCCCGGAAGGCTAGGGGCGCTCTTTTGACGGGGCATGAACAATCGACCGCCCGGAGTGGCCGGTTGCCCCAACAACCGGTCGCCGGTACCCGCCCGCCGGCGGTCACCCCGGCGCGTCGAGGAAGTCGGCGACGGCACGGGCGAAGTCCTCCGGGGCGTCGTCGTGGACCCAGTGCCCGGCCGACGGAAAGGTGACCAGCCGGGTGCGGGGACGGCGCTCGGTCATCTCCCGCGCCAACCACGCGGGCAACAGGGGGCTCCTGCCGCCGTGCAGCACCAGCGCGGGGCAGGTGGAGCCCAGCCAGTCCGCCCACCAGTCGCCGGTGCCGCCCTCCTGGACGGCCGTCATGTCGTCCCAGTCGAACAGCAACCGCCAACGGTCGCCGTCCTGGACCGCGCTGTGCAGGAAGTAGGCGCTGTCGGGGGCACCGGCCTCCTCGACGCGGCGGGCGAGCTCCTCCCGGGTGCGGCCGGTGGCCGGCCACCCCCGCACGTCCAGGACCGGCCGGGCGATCTCGGGCTCGCGCATCACCGGCCCCACGTCCTCGACGACGAGCGCGCGCACCAGCTTCGGGTGGCGGGCGGCCAACTGGTAGGCGGTGATGCCGCCCAGGGAGTGCCCGAGGACGACGGCGGGGGCCAGGCCCAGCTCGCGCAGCAGGTGGGCGGCGTCCTCGACGAAACCGTCGCGCCCGTAGTCGGCCGCCCGGTCGCTGAGTCCGTGACCGCGCTGGTCGGGCGCCACGATCCGGGCCCGGCCGGCGAGGTCGCGGGCCGCTCGGGCGAAGACCGAACCGCGGCCGAAGGTGCCGTGGAGGGCGAGGACGGGGACGCCGGCACCGCCGAAGTCGAGGCAGCACAGGGTGCGGTCGCCGACGCGGACCCGAATCGTCTCGTACATGACGCCCACTCTGGCACGCCCCCGCCGGCCGTCCCGTGCCCGTGCGGACCCTCCCCGGCGCGGCGCCCGCCCCGGACGCGGGCGGGCGCCGCACGGCCGGTGCCGGATCAGGGCCGCAGGACGCGTACCTCGGCCCCGCAGGTCATCCGACGGTCGTGCCCGACCGTGCGCTCCTCCCCGGTCAGGGTCAGCGGCACGGTGTGGCGGACGTCGGCGCTGGAGGCCGCCAGGCGCAGCTCCACGGCGCCGGGCTCGACGATCCGCCGGCCGGGCCGCTCGGTGTAGGAGGCCAGGTCGGCGTGGAAGTCGAAGACGACCTCCGCCGCCTGCCCCGGCTCCAGCGCCACCCGTGCGTAGCCGACCAGCCGGCTGACCGGCTGGACGGTGCGGGCCACGGGATCGTGCAGGTAGAGCTGGACGACCTCGGTGCCCGCCCGCTCCCCGGTGTTGCGCACGGTCAGACGCACGCGCGTGCCGCCGTCGGTGGGGAGGGCGTCGGTGTCGGCGCCGGCCCCCTCCCAGGCGAAGGTGGTGTACGACAGACCGTGCCCGAAGGGGTACAGCGGCGTCGGGTCGAGGTTGCTGGCCGCGCCCTTGAGACCCAGCGGCGGCGCCAGGTACGTCCAGGGCTGGCCGCCGTTGCCGCGCGGCACGCTGACCGGGAGTCGGCCGGAGGGGTCGATCCGTCCGGTGAGCACTCCGGCGACGGCCGGGCCGCCCTCCTCGCCGGGGAAGAACGCCTGCACCACGGCGGCGAGCCGGCCGTCCCAGCGGCCGAGCGCGTAGGGGCGTCCGGTGAGCAGCACCAGCACCACGGGCTTGTCGGTGCGCTCCAGCAGCTCGTCCAGGAACGCGGCCTGGCCGTCGGGGAGGGTGAGGTCCTCGGCGTCGCAGCCCTCGCCGGAGGTGCCGCGACCGAAGAGGCCGGAGCGGTCGCCGAGGACGGCGACGACGATGTCGGCGTCCTCGGGGGAGGCGGTGAGGTCCGCCCCGGGCAGCTCGGCGCCCAGCGAGTCCAGCAGCGTGGGGATCTCCACGCCCAGGGCCAGGTCGGGGTGCTCCACGCCCACGTGCCGGGGGAAGGTGTAGCAACCGAGCATGGCGGACCGCTCGTCGGCGTACGGGCCGACCACGGCGATCCGGGCCGTGGGGGACAGCGGCAGCACGTCCCGGCGGTTGTCCAGCAGGACGACCGACTCCTCGGCCACGCGCCGGGCCAGCTCCCGCATGGCCGGCGGGTCCAGGTCGACCTTCCCCTCCGGCACGGTGGGCTTCCAGTCGGGGTCCAGCAGGCCCAGCTCGCACTTCTGCCGCAGGACCCGCAGCACGGCCCGGTCCACCAGCTCCTCGGAGACCTCGCCGGAGCGCACGGCCTTCAGCAGGGGCTCGCCGTAGCAGCGCACGCTCGGCAGCTCCACGTCGACGCCCGCCGCCAGGGCCAGGGCGCCGGCACGGGCGGGGGAATCGGCGACGCGGTGGTTGCGCTCCAGGAAGGAGATGCCGAAGTAGTCGGCGACGACCGTGCCGGTGAATCCCCACTCCTCGCGGAGCAGCCCGGTCAGCAGATCGGGGCTGGCCGCGGCCGGCACGCCGTCGAGGTCGTTGTAGGCGTGCATGACCGAACGGGCGCCGCCCTCGCGCAGCGCCATCTCGAACGGCGGCAGGATCACGTCGGCCAGTTCGCGCGGGCCGATGGAGACGGGCGCGTGGTTGCGGCCGCCGCGGGAGGCGGAGTAGCCGGCGAAGTGCTTGAGGGTGGCCACGATCCCGGCCGACTCCAGGCCCGCCACGTAGGCGGTGGCCACGGTCGCCACCAGGTAGGGGTCCTCGCCGATGGACTCCTCGGTGCGGCCCCAGCGCGGATCGCGCACCACGTCCAGGACGGGGGAGAGGCCCTGGTGGATGCCGACCGAGCGCATCGAGGCGCCGATGGCGGCGGACATCTCGCGCACCAGCGCGGGGTCGAAGGTGGCGCCCCAGGCCAGCGGGGTGGGGAAGACGGTGGCCTGCCAGGCGGTGAACCCGGTCAGGCACTCCTCGTGGGCCAGGGCCGGGATGCCGAACCGGTTCGCGGCGGCGACCCGGGACTGGAAGTCCGCCAGCGCCCGGGCCCCTTCGGTCGGGTCCACGGGCGCGGTGCCGAAGGGGCGGGTGAGCTGCCCCAGGCCGTGGGGCAGCAGCCCGTCCAGGTCGACGGCCTCGGAGACCTCGTGCTGGAACGGAGCGACGTCCTCGCCTTCGGCCTCGGACCCGGGCCAGATGCTGGAGAGCTGGGCGAGCTTCTCCTCCAGCGTCATCCGGGACAGCAGGTCGGCAGCGCGTTCCTCCGAGGGTCGGGAGGTGTCCTGCCAGGGGTGGTGATGCATGAGGCTCCTTGTTCGGCGTCAGCGTGGTCGGGGCGCGGTTCAGCGCCCGCCGGCCCCCATGAGGCCGTTGATGAGCTGACGGCGCGCGAAGAGGTACACGACGAAGATCGGCACGATCGACAGCACGACCGCGGCGAGCAGTGCCGGGATGTCCACCCGGAACTGGCCCACGTAGTCGTAGAGGCCGAGGGTGAGCACCTTGGTGTCCCGCGACTGGGTGAGGATCAGCGGGAAGAGGAAGTTGTTCCAGGCCTGCAGCGCCGCGTAGACGCCGACCGTGGAGATTCCGCCCCGGGAGAGCGGCACCACGAGCTGGAGGAGGATGCGGGTCTGGCTCGCGCCCTCCAGGGCCATCGACTCGTACATCTCCTCCTCGATGTCCCGCATGGTGCCCGCCAGGATCAGTACGCAGACGGGCAGGCAGAACGCCGAGATGGGCAGGATGATCGCCAGCAGGCTGTCGTACAACTGCATCTCGGTGATCAGCAGGTAGACGGGGACGATCACCGCCTGGGCGGGGATGGCCAGGCCCAGCAGGAAGAACTGGAAGACCCGCTGGGAGGTCCGGCTGAGGGTGCGCACGACGGTGTAGCCGACGCCCACCGAGAGCACGATGACGATCGCGGCGGTGGCGGCCGTGACGATCGCGGTGTTGAGCAGGTAGGTGAAGAAGTCGCCTTCCAGCACCTTCCGGTAGTTGTCCAGCGTCAGGCCGCCGGGCAGGGAGAGCGCGCCCTTGTCGTAGTAGGCCTCGTTGGTCCGCAGGGTGGCGAGGACCAGCACGTACAGCGGCAGGCCGACGACGACCAGCCACAGGAGGGCGGCGACGCCCGCCGGGATGTTCCACTTGCGGACGCCGCGGAGCCTGCCGCGCACCCCCCGGTCGTTGCGGACCTGCGGGGCCGGCGGGCCGGACGGGGCGCTCGGGGAGGGCCGGTGGTCCGGCCGGGTGGCGGTCTTCACATCCCCTCCCGGGTGCTGCGCATGGCGGTGAAGCCGGAGATCCGGACCATCAGCAGGGAGATGGCCGTGGCGACGATCACGAGGGTGGTGGCGATGGCGCTCGCGTAGCCCATGTCGTACGCCTGGAAACCGGTCTCGTACATCAGGTAGGGAACGATCGTGGTATCCGTTCCCGGTCCGCCCTCGGTCAGGATGAGGACGGTGTCGAAGAAGGTCAGCGCGCCGACGACCATCAGCACCGAGGAGGTGATGACGGTGTTGCGCAGCTGCGGCAGGGTGATGGTGAAGAACTGCCGGACGGTTCCCGCTCCGTCGAGGGAGGCGGCCTCGTAGAAGGACTTGGGGATCTGCCGGGCGCCGCCCTGGTAGAGCAGGGTGTGGAACGGGATGAACTGCCAGGAGGCGACGAAGGCGACCGCGGCCATGGCGCTCGTCCCGTCGGCGAACACGTTGCCGTTCTCGATGCCGATCCACGGGCCGATCTCGGCGATCAGACCGAAGTTGGGGTCCAGCAGCGACTTCCACAGCAGGGCCAGCGCCACCGAGGAGGCCAGCAGCGGCAGGAAGAAGATCGCGCTGAGGACGGCCCGGTTCTTCTGGCGGCCCGCGGACCACACTCCCAGCAGCAGGGAGATGGGGGTCTGGATCAGCCAACTGGCGGCGGTGAGGATGATGCTCAGCTTCACGGCCTGCCGCATCGTGGGGTCGTCGAACAGCCGTTCCCAGTTGTCGGTGCCGCTCACGGAGGGGAAGCTGCCCAGGCCGTCCCAGGTGGTGAAGGAGAGGTAGACGACCAGCAGCATGGGACCGACGGCGAACAGGGCAAAGAACAACACGCCGGGGACCGCCCAGGCGATGCCCGGGCGGCCCACACGCGACGTGGTCGCGACGTGCTTCACTTGAGAGCCTTCATTGCGTCGACGAACTTTTCGGGGTCGAGCTGCTTGTTGAACAGCTTCTGGATGTTGGTCAACATCGGCGAGGCCTGCTGGGCCGGCAGCGCCTGGTCCCAGGAGAGGGTGTAGGACGGGGCGTCGAGGGCCAGGTCGTACGCGGAGAGGGCGAAGTCGGGGGCCGGGTGGCTGGCGAGCTGCTCCTCGGCGTCGGTGGTGGCGGGCACCTCACCGTTCTCCACCATGTCCTTGACGTACGCCTCCTCGGCGGTGGTCTTGAGGAACTCGATGGCGGCCTCGCGCCTCTCGCCCTTCAGGCTGGAGTTGACCGACCAGTAGTTGGTGGGGTTGCCCACCACGTTCCGGGGGTCGCCCTTGCCGTCGGGCATCGCCGGGAAGGTGGTCCAGCCCAGGTCGGACTTGGCGAAGTCCGGGTTGTTGGACTGCTGGGTGGAGTACTCCCAGCTGCCCATCAGGAACATGGCGGCCTTGTCCTTGGCCAGGAGGGTGGAGGCGGCGCCGGAGTCGTAGTCGACCGACTGGTACTTGTTGCCGAACGCGCCGCGGTCCACGAGGTCCTGGATGGTCCGGGCGGTCTCCAGGACGGCCGGGTCGCCCCAGGCGGAGGAGTCGCCGCCCCGGATGCGGTCGAAGACCTCGGCGCCGCCGATGCGGTCCAGCAGGTACTCCACCCACATCAGCTCGGTCCAGGGCGTGGTGCCGGCGAGCGCGAAGGGGGTGACGCCCTCCTTCTTGAAGGTGTCGACCAGGTCGAGCAGGTCGTCCCAGGTCTTCGGCGGCTCGACGCCGGCCTCCTTGAAGACCTTCTTGTTGTAGAAGAGCATCACCGGCTGCATGCCGCGCATCGGGATGCCGTAGTACTTGTCGTCGATCTTGCCCTCGTTCAGGATCGCCGGGATGAACGAGTCCCTGAACTCGGTGTCCTTCTTCAGCTCGGGGGTCAGATCGACCAGCATGTCCTTCTCGACGAAGTTGGCGATGCTGCCGCCACCCCAGTTGAAGAAGATGTCGGGGGCGTTGGGGGTGCCCATGGCACTGCGCATCTTGTCCTGGTAGTTCTGCCCGGGCACCTCGACGAGCTCGGCCTTGATGTCCGACTTCTCGTTGAACCGCTCGACGGCCGCCTGCTGCACCGTGACCGAGGCGTCCTGGTAGACCCAGACCTCCAGGGCCGCGTCCGACGACTCTTCACCGGGACCGCCGCTGCCGCAGGCGGTGAGCACCAACGAGGCGGCCAGCGCGGTCGCCGTCAGCGCGGCGGCGCGGTGCCGCCGGGTTCCCTTGCGGCCACCTCTGGCCGGGCCCTGTACTGCTGTTCGCATCGCATACCTTCCGGAAGGACTCCGAAAATTATCGGTAGTAGTGGTGGGAAAGTACGTATGCGTTTCAGCGGTGTCAACAGGTCTGACAAAAAAGGGGACCTGAGACCCGACAGCGTGATGCGCCCGTTATATGGAGTTGTTCAGTCCGCCTCCGGGCGGCCTCCGGACGACCTCCGGCCGGCGCCCGGTCCGTCGCCGGATCAGGCGGCCGGCGGCGCCGTGCTGGCGCGCACGACCAGCTCGGTGGCGAGCTCCACGCGCGGGGAGTCGATCTCCTCGCCGCGCGCCTGGCGCAGCACGGTGCGCGCCGCCACCTTGCCCATCTCCACCAGCGGCTGACGGACCGTGGTCAGCGGCGGGGCCGACCAGCGGACCTCCGGCAGGTCGTCGAAGCCGACGATGCTCACGTCCTCCGGCACCCGCATGCCGCGCCGCCGCAGCGCCTCGATCGCGCCCAGCGCCATCTGGTCGCTGGCCGCGAACAGGGCGGTCGGCGGCCTGTCCAGGTCCATCAGCCGGTTGCAGCCGGTGAAGCCCGACTCGTGGTAGAAGTCGCCCGGCACCATCAGCCGCTCGTCCACGGCCACTCCCGCGGCCTCCAGCGCGGCCCGGTAGCCGTCCAGGCGGGCCCGGCTGCACAGCAGTCTCGGCGGCCCGGCGATGAACCCGATCCGACGGTGCCCCAGCTCCAGCAGGTGCTCGGTGGCGGACATCCCGCCGGCCCAGTTGGTGGCGCCGACGGTCGGGGCGTCCAGGGCGGGCGAGCCGGAGGGGTCCACCACGACCAGCGGCACGCCCAGTCGGTGCAGCTCCTCGTGGAGGACCGGCTCCAGGACGGAGGTCACCAGGATCACCCCGCCCGAGGCGCGGGCCCGCAGATTGCGCATCCACTGCCGGGCCGAGCCCGCGCGGTCGTGGATCGCCGAGACCACCGTGCCGAAGCCCACCTCGTGCGTGGTCTCCTCCACACCGCGGATGATCTCCACGGCCCACGGGCTGTCCAGGTCGTTGAAGACCAGGTCGATCAGGGCGGGACGGTCGCCGGACGAGGCGGTGCGGCGCCGGTAGCCGTACTGCCGCAGCAGCTCCTCGACCCTGGCCCGGGTCGCCGGGGCGACATCGGAACGGCCGTTGACCACCCGCGAGACGGTGGGCACCGAGACCCCCGCCTCCTGGGCGATCGCCGTGATCGTCACCTTCTGTTCCACTTTGGACGCGCCCCGTTGCTCGGCGACCCTGCCCGCCGTCGTGGCCGCGGCGTCAGCCATGCCGTCTCCCATGCCCTCTCCTCCACACACACGCACACCGTTGACGGGCGATCCCATCGGCTCTACCGTTCCCGGCGCACCCTCGAAACCTTCCAACAGTCTTCCGGAAAGAGTTCCGGGGCGTCGAGAGAGGGACACCCCAGCATGAGGTCACACCGTGAAAGAACCGTACGTCGTTTAGCCAGGGCAGCCGTAGCCGCCTCCGCCGCGGTCGCGACGCTGACCTTCGGAATGGCCGGTACGGGACAGGCGGCCAACCCCACCCTGCGCGAGGTCGCCGAGCCCACCGGCCGCTTCATCGGGACGGCGATCAACGACAGCCTGCTGAGCAACGGCACCTACAGCACCATCGCGAGCACCGAGTTCGACAGCGTCACGGCCGAGAACGTGATGAAGTGGGAGTCGGTCGAGCCCCAGCGCGGCCAGTACAACTGGGCCGGCGGCGACCGCCTGGTGCGGTTCGCCCAACAGAACGACCAGCTCGTCTACGGCCACACCCTGGTGTGGCACAGCCAGATGCCCGACTGGTTGGAGAACGGCTCGTTCTCCAACAGCGAGCTGCGGACGATCATGACCAACCACGTCACCACCCAGGTCGGCCGCTACCGCGGCGACGTCCAGCGCTGGGACGTGGTCAACGAGGCGTTCAACGAGGACGGCTCCTTCCGACAGAGCAAGTTCTACCAGCAGCTCGGCTCGTCCTACATCGCGGACGCCTTCCGGGCCGCCCGCGCCGCGGACCCGAACGCCAAGCTCTTCATCAACGACTACAACACCGAACTCGACAACGCGAAGAGCGACGGCCTGTACCGGCTGGTCAGCGACCTGCTGGCGCAGGGCGTGCCCATCGACGGCGTCGGCTTCCAGAACCACCTCATCGTCGGCAACGTCAACGGTCCGGCGATCCGGCAGAACCTCCAGCGCTTCGCCGACCTGGGCCTGGAGGTCGTGATCACCGAGCTGGACATCCGGATGCAGATGCCGGCCGACGGCTCCAAGCTCCAGCAGCAGGCGCGGGACTACCGGGCCGTGGCCGACGCCTGCCTGGCGGTCGCCCGCTGCTCCGGCATCACCGTCTGGGGCATCAGCGACCGCGACTCCTGGGTGCCGGACGTCTTCCAGGGGCAGGGCGCCGCCTGCCCCTGGGACGACAACTACCGGCCCAAGCCGGCCTACGACGCGCTGCGCGACGCCTTCATCGCGGCGGGCGGCGGCGACCCGGGCGACCCGGACGACCCGGACGACCCGGGCGACCCCGACCCGCCCACCGGTGACTGCTCGGCCACCTTCACCGTCTCCAACCGCTGGGCCACCGGTTCGGTCGTCTCCGTCACCATCCGCACCGGAGCGGCCCTGAACGGCTGGCGCGCGCAGTTCGACCTGCCGGCCGGGGTGAGCCTGGCCAACGGCTGGAACGGCGGGTTCTCGCAGAGCGGCAGCACCGTCACCGTCACCAACGCCGCCTACAACGGCACGGTCCCGGCCGGGGGAACGATCTCCTTCGGCTTCCAGACCGGCGGTGGCGCCGCCCAGGACGGCACCCGGGTCAGCCTCGGCGGCCAGGAGTGCGCCGCCGGATGACGGACCCCCGTCCGGAGCGCCGCCTGTCAGGGCAGGGCGGATGGCGCGTCGGACGGGTTCGGCCCCGGTCGCGGCCCGCCCCACACGGGCCGCGGCCGGGGTCCGCTCGCGCGCGGACCCCGGCCGTGTTCCCGATCGTGCCGGCGGGCGGCTCCCACGCCGTCAGCGGACGCGGACCTCGTACGTCGGGACGGACACCTCCTCGTCGTCCAGACACCGTCCCGTGGCCAGCTCGAAGCGCTGCTTGAGCAGGGGCGACGCCACGAACGTCCGGCCCTGCGCCGAGCCCAGCAACCCCCGTGAGAGCACCTGGGCACCGGTGAACGGGTCACGGTTGGAGATGGCGTACGTCCGCCCCGAGCGGTCCCGGAAGACGGCGATCTGCCGCCCGTCGGGCAGCAGTGCCGCCACCCCCCGGCCGGGCACCAGGTCCGCCAGGCCGCACACGGCGGCCCAGCCGTCGCCGACGCGCACCTCCACCGGTGCGTGGACCGGGCCGGCGGCCCGCCCCGGAGCGGCGGTCGGCGTGGCGGTCGGAGTGGCGGTCGGGGCGTTCTCGACGGTGGTGACGGTCATCGCGAAGCGGTCCCTTCGAGAGTGCGGACGGGGATGTCGGGGCCGGACAGGAGCGTCAGGTCGGGCTTGACCTGCTCGCGCTCGGCGACGAAGCGCACCGACGGATCGGGCGTGTCCGGAGCGTTGACGAAGGACACGAAGCGCCGCAGCCGCTCGGGGTCGTTCAGCGTCTCGGCCCACTCGTCGCGGTAGTTCGCCACGTGCTCGGCCATCAGGGCCTCCAGCTCGTCGCAGAGCCCCAGCGAGTCGTGGACGACCACGTCCCGCACGTGGTCCAGACCGCCCTCGATCCGGTCCAGCCAGGCCGAGGTGCGCTCCAGCCGGTCGGCGGTGCGGATGTAGAACATCAGGAAGCGGTCGATCAGTCGGACCAGTTCGGCGTCGGACAGGTCCTGGGCCAGCAGGTCGGCGTGGCGCGGGGTGGCGCCGCCGTTGCCGCCCACGTACAGGTTCCACCCGTTGGCCGTGGCGATGACGCCGAAGTCCTTGGACCGGGCCTCCGCGCACTCGCGCTGGCAGCCGGAGACCCCCGACTTCAGCTTGTGCGGCGCGCGCAGGCCCCGGTAGCGCAGCTCCAGGGCGATGGCCATGCGCACCGAGTCCTGCACCCCGTAACGGCACCAGGTCTGCCCCACGCACGACTTCACCGTGCGCAGCGCCTTGCCGTAGGCGTGTCCGGACTCGAAGCCGGCGTCCACCAGCCGCGCCCAGATCGCGGGGAGCTGGTCCACGCGGGCGCCGAGCAGGTCGATCCGCTGCGCACCGGTGATCTTGGTGTAGAGGCCGAAGTCGCGGGCCACCTCACCGAGCACGACCAGCTTCTCGGGGGTGATCTCGCCGCCGGGGACGCGCGGCACGACCGAGTACGAGCCGTTGCGCTGCAGGTTGGCCAGGAAGTGGTCGTTGGTGTCCTGGAGCGCGGCCTGCTCGCCGTCCAGGATGTAACCGTCGGCGCCCAACGTCGGGGCGAGGGAGGCGATGATCGAGGCGACGGTCGGCTTGCAGACCTCGCAGCCGTCCCCGCCGCGGGCCTCCTCGCGGCCGTGGCCGTCCAGCAGCTCGGCGAAGGACGTCAGCCGCCGGGTGCGGACGATCTCGTACAGCTCGCCGCGGGTGTGGGCGAAGCAGCCGCACAGGCCCTTGTCGACGGTGACGCCGTTCGCCTCCAACTCGTCGTCGACCAGCGTGGAGAGCACCTTCACACAGCTTCCGCAGCCGGTGCCCGCCCGGGTGCACTTCTTCACCTCGGGCACGGTGGAGCACCGGTGATCGGTGACGGCGGCGCGGACGGCGCCCTTGGTGACGTTGTGGCAACTGCAGATCACCGCCTCGTCGGGCAGCGCGGACGGCCCCAGCGCCGCCGGCGCCCCGACCCCGGCGGGCAACACCAGCCGCTCGGGCGCCACCGGCGGGACGCTGCCGGTCAGCGGACGCAGCGTGCCGTACGCCTCGGCGTCGCCGACCAGCACACCGCCCAGCAGGGTGCCGTCGGAGCCGATCACCAGCTTCTTGTAGACCCCGGCGCGCGAGTCGGAGTAGACCACGTCCAGGGATCCCTCGGCGCTCCCGTGCGGGTCGCCGAAGGAGGCGACGTCCACGCCCAGCAGCTTGAGCTTGGTGGAGGTGTCGGCCCCGGTGAAGGACGCCCCCGTGCCCCCGGCGATCGTCTCGGCGGCCACCCGCGCCATCTCGTAGCCGGGTGCCACCAGGCCGTACACCGTGCCGTCCACGGCTCTCGCGCACTCGCCGACGGCGTACACGGACGGGTCGGAGGTGCTGCGGCACCGCTCGTCGACGACGACGCCACCGCGCTCGCCGACCGCCAGGCCACACGCGCGGGCGAGCCGGTCCCGGGGGCGCACGCCCGCCGAGAAGACCACCATGTCGGTGTCGATCACCGAGCCGTCCGACAGGGTCATCGAGACGACGGCCCCGTCCCCGCCGGTGGTGATCTCCTTCCCGCCCACCCCGGTGTGGACGACCAGCCCCATCCCCTCGACGGTGCGGCGCAGCGCGGCGCCGCCGCCCTCGTCGATCTGGAGGGCCATCAGGCGCGGGTTGAACTCCACGACGTGGGTCTCCAGCCCCAGCCCGCCCAGCGCGCCGGCCGCCTCCAGCCCCAGCAGTCCGCCGCCGACGACCGTGCCGATCCGGCTGCCCCGCGCGTACTCCTCGATGGCGAGCAGGTCCTCGACCGTGCGGTAGACGAAGCAGCCGGTGGCGTCCCCGCCCGGCACGGGCGGCACGAACGGGTGGGAGCCGGTGGCCAGCACCAGCGTGTCGTAGCCGATCTCCAGACCGGCGCGCGAGGTGACGGTGCGCGCCTCGCGGTCGATCGAGACCGCCGGGTCGCCCAGGTGCAGCTCGATGCCGTGCTCCGCCATGAAGCCGTCGTCCACCAGGGACAGCTCCTCGGGCGAGGTGCCGGAGAAGTACGAGGTGAGGTGGACCCGGTCGTAGGCGGGCCGGGGCTCCTCGCAGAGCACCACCACCCGGGCCCGCTCGGTGACCTTCCGGCTCGCGAGCTCCTCCAGGAACCGCTGGCCGACCATCCCGTGTCCGACGAGCACGATCGTGGGGCGTGGCGTCCGGGGCATCTCTACAGGCCTCCATCGTTGGTGATCAGGTGGAGCAGCGGGGCGGAGGGGAGCGGCTCGTCGCCCTCCCAGGCCCGGGCGAGGGCGCCGACGCTGCCGAGGTCGCCGAGGAGGATTCCGCCGACGAGTCGGTCGCCGCGGACGACGACCTTGCGGTAGACGCTGCGCGTGGCGTCGGTGAGGTGGACGACGTCGTCACCCGGTTCGGGGACGGTCTCGCCGAACGCGGCGAGGTCCAGCGCGCGGCCCCGCCCCGTGGGGGAGGGGGCGAGGGTGAGACGGGTCAGCGCCCGGGTACCGGTGTACGCGGTGGCGGGGAGGGGCGGGTCCACGGTGCCGCCGACCTCCGCCAGCAGCACGCGGGCCAGCGCGTCGGCCTGCTCCTGGGCGGCGCCCGCCAGCCCGTAGACCACCCCGTCGTGCTCGGCGCAGTCGCCGACGGCGTGGACCTCCGGGTCGGAGGTGCGCAGCTCGTCGTCGACGACGATTCCGCGCCGCACCTCCAGTCCGGCCGCCCGGGCCAGTCCGGTGCGGGGCCGCACCCCGCAGGCGAGCACCACCAGCTCGGCCGCCAGCCGGTAGCCGTCGGCGAGCTCGACGCCCTCGACCACCGTCTCCGACGCCTCCCGGCCGTCGTCGGGGCCGGTGAGCAGGCCGCGGACGCGGCACTCGGTGTGCACCTCGACGCCCAGCTCCGCCAGGTGCTCGCGCAACAGCGCCGAGGCCCGGCCGTCGAGGTGGTGTTCCAGCAGGTGCTCGCCCTGGTGGGCGAGGACGGTCCGGACACCGCGCTCGGCCAGCGCGCGGGCCGCGGAGACGCCCAGCAGGCCGCCGCCGATCACGACGGCCCCGGCTCCGGGCCGGGCCCGGCGGGCCAGGGCCCGGCAGTCGGACAGGGTGCGGAAGGGCCACACGCCCCGGGGCAGCTCACGGCCGCCGCGCGGCGGGACGCCGGGGGACGGGGCGCCGGGGGACGGGGAAGCGCCGCCGAACAGTCCGCGCAGCGGCGGCAGCACCGGGTTGGAGCCGGTGGCCAGCACCAGCGTGTCGTACGGCAGCGAGGCGCCGTCGTCACACCGCACCAGCCGCTCGGCCCGGTCCAGGCGGACCGCCCGCACGCCGCGCAGCCAGCGGACGGTGGACGGCACCGGGAGGTCGACGACCTCCGGTTCGTACCGTCCGGCCAGCACCTCGGCCAGCAGCACGCGGTTGTACGGCGCGTGCGGTTCCTCGCCGACGACCGTCAGGTCCACGGCGGGACCGGCGGCGGACCCGGCGAGCCGGGCGGCGGACAACTGCCCGGCGAGCCGGGCCGCGGCCATCCCGCCGCCGATCACCACCACACGCTTCTTCGAGGTCATGCAGGCAGCGTGCGCCGCCGCTGTTTCCCGACCGCGTCCCTCCTGTTTCCCGGGGGCAACGCTGCCCTCAGCGCGTTCGGACCTACGCTGTGAGCTCCGAATCCGGCCCCGGACGGACGGGCAGGACGTGGACGCTGTTGCTCACGAAGCTCCTCGGCCGGGGCAGGTCGGCGTCCGGCTCGGCCGGTGCGATGTCGGGGAAGCGGGTGAAGAGCCCCTCCAGGGCGACGGTCGCCTCCATGCGGGCCAGTGGGGCGCCCAGGCAGTAGTGCGGGCCGTGGCCGAAGGACAGGTGCCGTCCGGCCGGGCGGGTGACGTCGAACCGGTCGGCGTCCTCGCCGTGCGCCCGCGGGTCGCGTCCGGCCGAGGAGTAGGAGGCCAGCACGGGTGTCCCGGCCGGGATCACGGTGCCCTCCACCTCCAGGTCGCGGACGGGGTAGCGGAACGGGAAGTGGCTGACCGGGCTGTCGTGGCGCAGGGTCTCCTCCACCACGTCCGCCCAGCCGGCCCGCCCGGAGCGGACCAGTTCCCGCTGGTCGGGGTGGGCGAACAGGGCGCGCACCGCGTTGGTGATCAGGTTGAGGGTCGTCTCGTGCCCGGCGACGATCATCAACAGCAGGGTGCCGACCAGCTCCTGTTCGCTGAGCCGGTCGCCGTCCTCCTCGCGGGCCGCGATCAGCGCGCTGGTCAGGTCGTCACCGGGACGCTCGCGGCGCTCGGCGGCCACCTGCGCCAGGAGGGCGACGATCTCCTGGTTGGCCGCCACGGTCTCCTCGGGGGAGATCTCGGTGCTGACGATCCGGTTCGACAGCCGGTGCAGCCGCAGCCGGTGTTCGGGCGCCACCCCCAGCAGCTCGCAGATCACGCTCATGGGCAGCGGGAACGCGAAGTGCCGGCGCAGGTCGGCGACGCCGTCGCCGTCCCGGGCCGCCTCGGCCAGGTCGTCCAGCAGCTCGGAGACCAGCTCCTCGATCCGGGGGCGGAGCGCCGCCACGCGGCGGGGGGTGAAGGCGCGGGTGACCAGGGAGCGCAGTCGGCGGTGGTCCGCGCCGTCGGCGGTGGTCATGCCGGGGACGGTGGCGAAGGTGCGCAGCGGCCAGCTCTCGGGGATCTCGCCGCGTTGCAGGGCGGCGAAGTGGCAGGCGTTCTTGGCCACCGAGGGGTTGCTCAGGAAGTCCCTCAACGCGTCGTGGCGGGTCACCACGTACCCCTCGACCCCGCCGGGAAGGAGAACGGGCACCGCGGCGCCCCGCTCCCGCAGTCGCTCGTTCGTCGGGTGCGGGTCGGCGCCGCCGGGGTCCAGCACGTGCGGCGCGGTGTCCCGCGGGGCGTCGGGGCGGGGGGCCGCGGGGGCGGCTTCGGAGGTCATCTCGGGTCTCCCGATCCGGAGGTGTCGGCGTGCGCCGGGGTGTGCGCGGTGGCGGAGGTCGGCGCGCCGGTCGGGCTGGCGTCGGAGGGACGGGGCGTGGTGAACCGGACGGGCAGCGCCGCCAGCCCCTTGGTCCAGGGCGAGGAGGCCCAGGCCAGCTGTTCCTCGGGCACGGCGAGTTCCATGTCCGGCAGGTGGTGGCGGATGGTGTCCACGGCGGTGCGGGCGATCAGCCGGGCCGGGTCCTGGGCGGGGCAGGTGTGCGGGCCGGCGCTGAACGCCACGTGGGCCCGGTTGCCGGTGACGGGCCGTCCGTCCTCGGGCAGCACCTCGGGATCGGTGTTGGCGGCGGCCAGGCCCAGGACCAGCATGTCCCCGGCCCGGATGTCCTGACCGCCGAAGCGCAGGTCGCGGGTGGCGTAGCGGGCGGGGAAGTTCTGGGTGGGCGGGAAGCGCCACAGCACCAGGTCCAGGGCGTCGTCCACGGTCAGGTGGCCGCCGGTCAGCGACGAGCGGAGCGCGGGGTCGGTGAGCAGGACGCGCAGCGTGGTGGCGATCCAGTTCTTCGTCGTCTGGTTGCCGGCGACGATCATCACCACGATGTTGTGCAGCACCTCCTCGTCGCCGAGCCCGGCGGGGTGGGCCAGCAGCCGCGAGGTGACGTCGTCCCCCGGCTGCCGCCGCTTCTCCTGGATGAGCGCCATCAGGATCTGCCCCATGCGACGGCTGGCGTTGGCCGAGTCGGCGCTGGCGGCGGCCGTGCCCGCGATGGCCTCGGCCAACTGCAGCCCGGTGCGGTCGTCCACACCCAGCATCTGGGCGATGACCCGGATCGGCAGCTTGTGGGCGTAGTGCGGCACCAGGTCGGCCTCGCGCCGGGAGGCGAAGGACTCGATCAGGTGTTCCGCGGTGGTCCGCACCATGCGGCGCAGCTCGTGCCCGTTGACCTGGGCCAGCGCGTCGGCGACGGCCGCCCGCATCCGCCGGTGCTGCCGGCCGTCGGCGAACATCAGCGCCGGACGCCAGCCCACGAAGGCCATGATCGGGGAGTCGGCCGGCACCCGCCCCTCGCGCAGCAGGTTCCAGCGGCGCGGGTCGTGGCTGAAGTCCTGCTCCTCGCGCGCGAGGCGGAGCAGCTCCCGGTAGCCCAGCACCAGCCAGGCGTGGACGCCCGGCGCCAGGGCGACGGGCGCGACCGGGCCGTGCTCGGCGCGCAGCCGCTCGTACAGCGCCGGCAAGCCGTCCCCGTCCAGGTCCGGTCCGTACAGCGGGGCGGGACGCCGGCCCTGGTGGGCCGGGCAGCCCGGCGGCGGGCCGGCGGACGCGTGCTCGGGGTGGGCGGCACCGGCGGGGTCGGAGAAGTCGGAGAACCCGGAGAAACCGGAAGGGGACGACTCGCCGAAGGAGGAGGTCATGACGGGTTCTCCCCGCCGCTCTCGATGAGGTGGGTGATCAGGGCGATCAGAGCCCGCAGGGACGAGTCGTGGTCCCGGGCGTCGCAGAAGGTCAGCGGGGTGTGCGGCAGCAGGTCCAGCGCCACCCGCAGCTCCTCCTCGTCGTACCGGGGACTGTCCGGGAAGGCGTTGACCGCGACGCTGAAGGGCACGTCCAGGTCCTCCAGGTGTCCCAGGGAGTCGAAGGACGCCTCCAGGTCGCGGGTGTCCACCAGGGCGAGCGCGCCCAGGCAGCCGTTGGCCAGCTCCCGCCAGGTGGGCAGGAAGCGCGGCTGCCCGGGGGTGCCGAACAGGTAGAGCACCAACTCCCCGTCGAGCGTGATGCGCCCGAAGTCCAGGGCGACCGTGGTGGTCTTCTTCGAGCGCTCCCCGCCCGTGTCGACCCGGGCCGCGGCCTGGGTCATCACGGC
Source organism: Streptomyces taklimakanensis (assembly GCF_009709575.1). Classification (NCBI taxonomy): domain Bacteria; kingdom Bacillati; phylum Actinomycetota; class Actinomycetes; order Kitasatosporales; family Streptomycetaceae; genus Streptomyces; species Streptomyces taklimakanensis. The sequence continues at coordinate 1,654,979 of NZ_WIXO01000001.1, read as the reverse complement.
CTCCGTGGACAGCGGCCTGATCTCCGACACCGAACCGATCAGGGTGGTCTTGCCCACCCCCAGCGGCCCGACGACCAGGATCTTGGCCGCGCCCGCGACGGTCGGCCGCACGTACACGCCGGACGTGTCCCCGTCCCGTTCGGTGGGAGGCCCCCCGGGCGGGACGGTGGCGGGGGAGGCGGCGGACGCGCCCGGCGGGGCACCGCCGTCGGGCGGGGTGACGCCGACGGGGGCGTCAGAGGCGGCTCTCGAGCCCATGAAGCACCTTTCTCAGCAGGGAAACATCGGCACGCTCGGCCGGCGGCACCGGCGGCCGGGTCTCGACGAGACCCCACTCGACGAGGTCGGCCAGCAGCACCTGCACCACGGGCGGCGGCTGTCCCAGGTGGGCGGCGACCTCCGCGAGCGACAGCAGCCCCTGGCAACACTCCAGGATCCGCAGGTACTCCGGCTGGAGCGTGGCCGGCGGCGTGACGCCGGAGGCCATCACGAGCGTTTCCCAGGGCAGCGACACCGAGGAGCCGGAACGGCCTCGCGTGATCACGTAGGGACGTACCGAGGAGGTGGTCCGTCCCTGCTCCGGGCCGCTCATGCGGACGGGTCCGCCTGGTCGCGGGGTTGGGCGCTCAGGTGTGCGCCGATCTTGCCGACCAACAGCTGCATCTGCTGGGCTATCAGCCCCACGTCCGCGTCGGCGTCGGTGGCGACCCCCAGGTGGGCTCCCTCGCCGGCCGAGGTGAACAGCGCGAAGCCGTACTCGGACTCCAGCATCAACTGGCGGACTCCGGCCTCCTCTCCGAAGAGCAGGGACACCGTGGAGCGGCCGGTCATGGTCAGCGCCGCGCAGGCGGCGGAGAGCGACTCGGCCTCGTCCACGCTCAGCCGCGGCACAGGGCCCGACAACCCCTCGGCCGACGCGTGCCCCAGTCGGAGCCCGTCCACGGACACCACGACGGCGTGGCGCACTCCGGGGATCTCCGTCAGGGGACGCAGCATCCAGCCCACGTCGGGCAGTCTGGTGATGGCTCCGGCCACTACCGGCCTTCCTCTCGTTCGTCGTTCTGCGGGGCGTTTTTCTGCGGGGGGTTCTCCAACTCGGCCCTTCCGCGCCGGGTTCCGGAGACGATGTCGGCCACCGACGCGGCCGCGGACTCCGGCGACCAGGGCCTGGTGGGACGCGGGGCCGGACGCCCGACCGTACCCGTCGTCTCCCCCGTCCCCGCCCGGTACTGCCGTTCCCACGGCTGGGGTTGCCGGTGATGCGGCGCGTCGGGGGAACGCCGCCGGCTGCGCCGCCGGGGCAGCCCGGCCGGCGTCCGGACCGTGTCGGTTCCCGCCTCCGCCTTCGCGTCGGGACCCGCGCCGGTCCCCGCGCCGGCGTCCGTCTCGGTGGTGGAACCGGTTCCCCACCCCGTGGGGATGGGGTTCCCGGTCGCGGTCTCGGGTGTGGTCTCGGGTGTGGTCCCGGCCGTCGCTCCGGCGCCACCGACGTTCCGGACCGGGAGGGCCGGGGCCGCCGGGGTGTCCGGCGTCCGGGGCGCGGACGCGATCTCCGGTGGCCGGGTGCGCGGGGACTCGGCCACCGCGCCGGTCGACGCCGGCTCCGCGTCGACCGGTTCGGTCAACAGTCGGTGGGGCACGAACAGCACCGCCCGGGTGCCCCCGTACGCCGAGGCGGTCGTCAACTCCACCCCGAATCCCAGCTCCCGCGACCAGCGGCCCACGCACGCCAGGCCCAGTCGGGGCACCGCGCCCAGTTCGGCCAGGTCCAGCCCGTTCCGGAGTTGGCCCAGGGCATGCTCCAGCACGTCCGGGGGCATGCCCAGGCCCGCGTCGTCGATCTCGACGACCGCGCCCGCGGCCACCTCCCGGACGGAGACGACGACCTGGGTGCGCGAGGGCGAGAACACCGTGGCGTTCTCCAGGAGTTCGGCGGTGGCGTGCATCAGGCCCTCCACCGCGGGCGGCACGACGTACAGGTTCTGCCCGCCGTGCACCTCCACCCGTCCGAACTCCACGATCCGCGACTGCGCGCCGCGCACGCAGTCGAACAGCGACACCGGGCGGGACTCGCGTCGGGTCGGCCAGATTCCGCACATCACCAGCAGCGTCTGGGCCTTGCGGGTCATCTGGGCCGCCGCGTGGTCGGCCTTCATCACCTCGGCCATCAGCACCGGGTTGTCGATGAGCCGCTCCACGTGGTCCAGGACCTGCTGCTGGACCGTCGCCATCGCGTGCATGTTCCGCGCGACGGACTCGAAGGCGGCCTGGACCGAGTCCCGCAGGGCTCGCTCGCGGCGCACCGCCTCGTCCGAGCCCAGCGCGGCCACGACGGACTCCAGCGCCCGGGCGAAGTCCTCGCCGGTCCGCTCGGCCGGCAGGGCCGGTCCGGGGATCCCGTCGAGTCCGCGCCCCTCGCGCACCCGCTCGGCGATGGCCGGTGCCCGCACCGTCGCCAGGTGCGCGACCTCGGCGCCTCGCGCGGCGGCCGCGGCCTGCTCGCGGGAGACCTGCTCCCGGGCGTCGGCGAGCCGCCGACGCAGCAGGGCGATGCCGGCCAGACTCAGGACCGGCGCCGCCGCGGCGACGCCCGCGCCCGTGGCGAGCCACCACACGCCCGACGACGGGAAGTCCGCCGGGAGGAGTGCGGCCGTCACCATCGCGGCCACCGCACCGCACACGGTGGCCACCGTCACGGCCGGCCACCAGAACTTCCGTCCTCCCGCTTGCCGGTTCACCACGGGTGACAACGACCTCTCAGACGAAACGATCAGAATCGGTCAGGTTCCGCACCTGGCCGAGCGGGCCTAGGGCCGCAGAGATCCTACTCGTCAATTGGCTTGAAAAAAGCGGGAGATCCCGAGTCCCGGCTTCGGGCGATGATGGGCCTCACGGTATGGCCGGGTGGTTACGTGGTTGTGAACTATCGGCCGAGAAACCGGTTCAGGTCCCGTTGCCCACCCTCCCGTCCGGTCTCCGACGACGAGACCGGGGGCGGCGACGGGAGGCGGGGCGCGCGGTGCGGCGGCCCCACCACACGGAGGCCGCCCCGGCTACGGTGGGACCGCAGGAGCCGTGCGAGGGCGAGGAGACGAGGAGCGGCCGTGGAGGAGACCCCGACGGAGACCCTGACCGTACTGACCACCACCGACACCCCCGAGAAGGCCGAGGCACTGGCGCGCGGGGCGGTGGAGGCGCGGGTCGCCGCGTGCGCCCAGATCTCCGGACCGGTGACCTCGGTGTACCGGTGGGAGGGCGCGGTGCGGGCCGAACGCGAGTGGCAGGTGTGGCTGAAGACGACGGCCGCCCGCTACGACGCCCTGGAGGCGCACCTGCGCGCCGCGCACGACTACGACACCCCCGAGATCATCGCGATCCCCGTCGTCCGCGGCGGCGCCGACTACCTGGCCTGGGTCGCCGAGGAGACCGCCGAGGAGACCGCGGGGAAGGCCGCGGAGGAGGCGGACACCGGGGCGTTCGACGCCTGAGGGATCACGGGGCCGCGCCGTCGGACCCGCTCCCGGCCGCCTCCACCCGGACCGCGCAGACCTTGAACTCCGGCATCCGCGAGACGGGGTCCAGGGCCGGGTTGGTGAGGGTGTTGGCGCGGCCGGCGCCCGGCCAGTGGAACGGCATGAACACCGTGTCCGGGCGGATGTCCGGGGTGATCCGGGCCGGGGCCACCGCGCGCCCCCGCCGTGAGACCACCGCCACGGGGTCGCCCTCGGCCACCCCCACCCGCTCGGCCAGTCGCGGGTGGAGCTGTACGAACGGTCCGGGCTCGGCGGCGTTCAGCTCCGCCACCCGGCGGGTCTGGGCGCCCGACTGGTAGTGGGCCGGAACCCGCCCCGTGGTCAGCAGCAGTGGGTGGTCGGCGTCCGGCTCCTCCGCCGAGGGCCGGTGGGTGACGGGCACGAAACGGGCCCGGCCGTCCTCGGTGGCGAAGCGGTCCAGGAACAGGCGCGGGGTGCCGGGGTGCGGGGCGGGCGGCCCGTCCGGGGCGGGTCCGTCGTCCTCGCCCGCCGCCGGAAGCCGGGGACGCAGCGGACAGGGCCAGAAGACGCCGTCCTCCTCGGCGACGCGCCGGTAGGTGATGCCCGAGTAGTCCGCCGGGCCCCCGGCCGAGGCCCGCCGCAACTCCTCGAAGACCTCCTCCGGGTCGGAGGGGAAGCCCCTCTCCCAGCCCAGCCGGGCGGCCAGCGCGCTCAGCACCTCCAGGTCGGTGCGCACCCCGGGCGGCGGGGAGACGGCCCTGCGGCGCAGCAGCACCCGCCCCTCCAGGTTGGTCGTCGTCCCCGTCTCCTCCGCCCACTGCGCCACCGGCAGCACCACGTCGGCCAGTTCGGCCGTCTCCGACAGCACCACGTCGCACACCGCCAGGAAGTCCAGCGAGGCGATCCGTTCCGTCACATGGGCGGCGCGCGGCGCGGAGACCACCGGATTGGAACCCGTCAGCAGCAGGGCGCGCACGTCGGTGCCGAGGGCGTCCAGCAACTCGTACGCGCTGCGTCCCGGCTTCGGGAGCACCTGGGGGTCCACGCCCCACACCCGCGCGACGTGCTCGCGCGCCGCCGGGTCGTCCAGCCTGCGGTAGCCGGGGAGCTGGTCGGCCTTCTGGCCGTGCTCGCGTCCGCCCTGGCCGTTGCCCTGGCCGGTCAGACAGCCGTAGCCGGACAGCGGACGGCCCGCCCGGCCGGTGGCCAGGCACAGGTTGATCCAGCTCCCGACGGTGTCGGTGCCCTTGGACTGCTGTTCGGGACCGCGCGCGGTGAGCACCATCGACGACTCCGCGTCGCAGAACATCGCCACCGCCTCGCGCAGCGCGGGCACCGGCACCCCGGTGACCCGCTCCACCCACTCCGGCCAGTGGGCCATCGCCGCCGCCCGCGCCTCGGCCCAGCCGGTGGTGCGGGCCGCCACGAACTCCTCGTCCACCCGCCCCTCGGCGACCACCAGGTGCAGCATGCCCAGGGCCAGCGCCAGATCCGTGCCGGGGCGCGGGGCCAGGTGGAGGTCGGCCTGTTCGGCGGTGCGCGTGCGCCGGGGATCGACGACGATCAGCTTCCCCCCGTTCTCCCGCAGTTCGGTGAAGTAGCGCAGGGCGGGCGGCATGGTGTCGGCGGGGTTGGCGCCCACCAGGATCACGCAGCCGGTGCGCGCGACGTCCGCCAACGGGAACGGAAGCCCCCGGTCCAGCCCGAACGCCCTGTTCAGCGCGGCGGCGGCGGAGGACATGCAGAACCGGCCGTTGTAGTCGATCTGCGAGGTGCCCAGCACCAGCCGGGCGAACTTGCCCAGCGCGTACGCCTTCTCGTTGGTCAGTCCGCCCCCGCCGAACACCCCGACGGCGTCCGGACCGTGCGCGGCCCGCACCCCCGACAGGCCCTCGACGACGCGGTCCAGCGCCTCCTCCCAGCCGGCCGGCTCCAGCGACCCACCGGGGCGGCGGCGGACCAGGGGCCCGGTCAGGCGCACCCGGGAGGAGAGCAGGGCGGGAGCGGTGCGGCCCTTGCCGCACAGCGCGCCGCGGTTCACGTCGAACGCGGTGCGTTCGACGACCTCCAGGGGGACGTCCGACGCCGCCTCCCCCGAGGCGGGCCTCAGACCCATGCCGCACTGCAGGGCGCAGTACGGGCAGTGGGTGTCCACGGTCGCCGCGGCGGTGCCTCGCGGGTGCGGTCCGGTGGGTGGGGCGGTCGTCGCGCTCATGCGGCACAGCGTGCTCCGCGCGTGTTACGCCGCGCGCCGCCGCGGGTTACGGCGCGGGTACACCGACCTCAGCCCCCGCCGGGGCGCGCGGTGAGCCTCCGTGCAACACGACGACACGGCCGCGCAACGGCGGGGCAATCACCGACCGCCACACTCGCCGCATGACGGCCTCGCACCCCCTTTGCCCCGCGTCCCTCCCGCCCCTGGTCGCGGTCGCCCACGGCTCCCGCGTCCCCGAGGCGCCGCGCACCGTCACCGGGCTGCTCGCGCTGGTGCGGTCGCTGCGGCCCGGACTGCGGGTGGTGCTCGGCCACGTCGAGCTGAACGAGCCGCCGCTGCCGGACGCCCTGGACGCGCTCCCGGCCGGTGACGCGATCCTGGTCCCGCTGCTCTTCGGGCGCGGCCACCACGTCAAGCACGACCTGCCGCGGGCCGCCGCCGGCGCCGCCCACCTGTCGGTGCGGATCGCGGCCCCGCTGGGCCCGCACCCCCTGCTCGCCGAGGCCCTCGCCGGCCGGTTGGCCGAGACCGGCTGGACGGGGGCCGGGCGTCCGGACGGCGGTGTGGTACTGGCCGCGGCGGGCTCCCGCGACCCGGAGTCGGAGGCGGGGGCCCGGGGCACGGCCGCCCTGCTCTCCGCCCGTCTCGGGGGGACTCCGGTCGTCCCCGCGTACGCCTCGGCCGCCGAGCCGACCGTTCCCGGCGCGGTGGCCGCCCTGCGGGCGGCGGGGCGCCGGAACATCGCCCTGGCCTCGTGCTTCGCCGCCCCCGGCCGCTTCGCCGCCCACTGCGCCGAGGCCGTCCCCGCGCTGCCCGCCGCCCGTCCGCTGGGCGCCCACCCGGCGCTGGCCCGCCTCGTCCTGCACCGTTACGACGAGGCCCGCGCGCGGGCCGGTGCCCCGGCCCTCCACCCGTCGAGGGGCGGTCTGGCCCGCGCCTCGTGACCACGCGCTCCGCGTTCCCCGGTGGCGCCGTCCCGCACTCCGGACGCCCGTGGCCGTCACCCGGGGCGACTACCGTCGGTGTGTGGACGACGGATGCGGCGATGCGTACGGCATGGACGGCAACAACGAGTTCCCGCACGGTGCCGGGCACTACGACGAGGCGGCACTCCGGCGGTGGGTGTCCGAGCACGACAAGCGGCCCGGCCGCACGGCCTTCCAACGCGACCGGGCCCGCGTACTGCACTCCGCCGCGCTGCGGCGGCTGGCCGGGAAGACGCAGGTCGTCACTCCCGGGGCCACCGCCCAGGCGTGGGACGCCACGCCGCGCACCCGGTTGACGCACTCGCTGGAGTGCGCCCAGGTCGGCCGGGAGCTGGGCGCCGCGCTGGGCTGCGACCCGGACCTGGTGGAGGCCGCCTGCCTCGCCCACGACCTGGGCCATCCGCCCTTCGGCCACAACGGCGAACGGGCGCTGGACGAGATCGCGGCTCCCTGCGGCGGTTTCGAGGGCAACGCCCAGTCGCTGCGGTTGCTCTCCCGGCTGGAGCCGAAACGGTTCGTCGAGGAGGAGGGCGGGAACGGCGTGGTCAGCGTCGGGCTCAACCTCACCCGCGCCACGTTGGACGCCGCCACCAAGTACCCCTGGCCGCGCGGCGGCCGTCCGGGCGATCCGGCGTCGAGGAAGTTCGGCGTCTACGAGGACGACCTGCCGGTCTTCGAGTGGTTCCGACGCGGCGCCCCCGGGCGGCGCAGGTGTTTCGAGGCACAGGTCATGGACTGGTCCGACGACGTCGCCTACTCCGTCCACGACGTCGAGGACGGTCTCCACGCCGGGCACCTGGACCCCAACCTGCTGCTGGCCGAGCCCGAGCGCCGCGAGGTCTTCGCCGTCGCCGCCGAGCGCTACGCCCCGCCCGACGCCGAGGAGGCCGAACTCGCCGAGGCCCTGGACCGGCTGCTGGAACAGGAGTGGTGGCCGCACGGCTACGACGGGACGGCCGTCGCCCAGGCCCGGCTGAAGGACGCCACCAGCCAGCTCATCGGCCGCTTCTGCCTGGCGGCCGAGGGGGCCACCCGGGCGGCGTACGGCTCGGGCCGGCTCACCCGGTACGCCGCCGACCTGGTGGTGCCGCGCGGGACGCGGCTGGAGTGCGACGTCCTCAAGGCCGTCGCCGACCGGTACGTGATGCAGCGCCCCGACCAGGAGCGCCTGCGCCGGGACCAGCACGCCGTGCTCGTCGAACTCGCCGAGGCGCTGGTCGCCCGTGCCCCGGACGGTCTGGACCCCCAGTTCCGCGCGCTGTTCACGGCGGCGGACGACGACGCGGCGCGGCTGCGGGTGGTGGTCGACCAGATCGCCTCCCTCACCGACGCCTCGGCCCGCCGTCTCCACGCCCGCCTCACCGGCGCGGGGTGACCCGGTGGCTCCGAAGGCCCCGGCCGGGCGTGCTCCGGCCCGGCGCGGGCGTTCCGCGCCGGGCCGGAGACGGGGTCAGCAGGCGCCCAGGTCCCGCCAGACGCCGGACGTCCCGCCCGGCTCCTCACCGCGCGTCCACCAGGCGGCCCGCCAGGCGTGGCCGCGGTGCGTCGCGGACTGACCGCCGGTGTAGACGGTGCTCGGGTTCCAGGCGGCGGAGGAGCACTCGGCCGGTCGGGTCGGGTCGGGCGTCTCACCGCCGCCACCGTCGCCGCCGCTGCCGACCTGCACGTCCACGCAGTTGTAGAACGCGTTGACGGTGTCGGCGACGTTCCACACGGCGAGGATTTTGTGCTTGCCGCTCGGCAGTCCGGTCAGGGTGTGCGAGATGTTCGACGGGGGTTGGGTGTTGCCCTGGTCGAACCGCTTGAACAGCACGCCGTCGACGTAGTAGTCCCAGGTGCTGGTGCGGTGGGCGGCCGTCAGACGCCACTGGAAGGTGACCGAGCTCGACACCTGGGTCACCGGCCAGTTCTTGCTCTCGTCGTCCAGGACGGTCCAGCCGCTGCCGCCGCTGCACAGCCGCGAGCCCTTGGGCGCCTCGACGCTCTGCGGCTCGTACTGCAGGCCGCCGCAGCCGGTGACCCGGCCGGTGGCGCAGTGGTCCTGGCGGCTGGGCGGGGAGGTGATCCAGCCGTGGGCACCGGCCGTGTTTGCCGAAGTCATGACAATCGCGAGCGGCAACGCCAGGGCGAAGGCGAAGAGCGAGGCCAGCAGCCTCACGGGACTCCGCCTCGCCGTTCGGGAGGTGGGTTCGGTTCGATGCATGGGGGGCTCCTTCTCCGTCTTCCCCGTCCTCCCCGTCGTCGCGCCGGTCGGCCCGGCCGGCGCGTGGAGCGGTACGGGAGTGCGGCGACCCGCCGGAAGCGGGGCGTTGCGCAGGACGATAGATTGGTACAGACCAATCGTTAAGGTTGGATTTCGGCCAGGTTCTGTGGGACGTGGCGGTGGACACTCGGGGCGGGCGGCCGGGAGCGAGGTGCGATCACCGCAGGCGAGGTCCGTCTCGGGGGAGGGGGAGCGGACCGGTCGAGCCCGGTCGTGTGCCGGGTGTGCGGGGCAATGCGGCGGATTGTCGTGCCGGCCGAATCCGGCCCCGATCCGGTGTCGGTGTCGGTGTCGGTAACGGTGTCGGTGACGGCGGGTGCCGCGCACCGACCGGACGTGCCGGGAAGCGGCGGGGCACCGAAGCGGCCCGGCGGGAGTCCCCCGCCACCGGCCGACGGCCGGTGGCGGCGGTCCGAAGCCGGTACGGGTGAGCGGCGGCCGTCCGTTGTGCGGGCGCACACACCGTCCCGGTGCCCGTTGGGCCGTGGTCGCGGCGCCCGCCGCTGTCATGGACACTGTGTGGTCCCGGTGCTGTCGTGGGGAGGACCCGGGCGACCTGGAAGTCCCTTCCGAGGAGGGATGCACGGATGCACGGTGCCGACGTGGCACGGACGGCCGTCGCGGAACTGGTCGGCGGCGCACGCGCGGGACGCGGCGGAGCGCTCCTGGTACGGGGCGAGCCGGGACACGGCACCAGCACCCTGTTGGAACACGCCGCCGGCGCCTTCGCGGCGGAGGGCACGGGCGGCACCGTGCTGCGCGTCCGGGGAGTGGCCGCCGAGGCCGCCGTCCCCTACAGCGGACTGCACGCCCTGCTGCGCCCGGTCGCCGCTCGGCTCGTGCCCGGCACCGCGCGGACCGCGGCCCTCGCCGACGCCCTGACGCTCGGCGCGCCGGCGACCGTCGCCGACGCCGGCGACGGCCCGGTGCTGGCCGCCCTGGCCGCGCTGTTGGACGGGCTGGCCGCCGAGGGACCGCTGCTGGTCTGTGCCGACGACGTCCACCTCCTGGACGAACCGTCCCGCCGCGCCCTGGGCTTCGCCGCCCGACGGATGGGCCCGCCACTGCCCGCCGCGATGCTGCTCGGCACCCACCCCGAGGGCGCCGACGACCCACTGCTGGCGGGGCTGCCCGTGCTCCGGCTGGGCCCCCTGGACGCGGCGGCCGCCGCCGCGCTGCTGGACGAGCTGCTGCCCGCCGACACCGACCCGGCCGTCCGGGAGGAGCTGCTGCACACCGGCGGCGGCAACCCCGGCCTCCTCACCGACCTGGTCGCCTCCCTCGACCCCGGCCGGCTCACCGGCGCCGAACCGCTGCCCCACCCCCTTCCGCCCGCCGGACCCCGGCTGCGCGCCGCCGTCTCCGTTCTGGCGGAACTGCCCGAGGCCACCCGCACCCTGCTCCTGCTGGCCGCCGCCGCGCACGAACTCGGCGGCACCGCGGACCACTCCACCCTGCTGCGCGCCGCCGCCCCCGCCGGAGTCGGACCGGACGACGCGGAACCGGCGCGGAGACGCGGACTGGTGCGCCACGAGGGGGACGCCCTGCACTTCGCCCACTCCCTGCTGCGCCGCGCCGCCTACTGGGGCGAGCCGTCCGAGCGGCGCCGCACCGCCCACCGGCTCCTGGCGCGGGCCCTGGAGGACACCGGGACCGGACGGCCGGGGGACGCCCCCGGCCCCGGCCCCGGGACGGGGACGGGGACGGGGACGGTGGAGGCGGCGGAGACGGCGGAGACGGCGGAGGGGGCGCCGGCGGAGGCGCCGAACCGGCTCCTCGCCCTGCGGCACCGCGCCGCGGCGGCCGACCCCGCGTACGGCCCCGCCCCCCGGCTCGCCGACGCCCTGGCCGCCGCCGCCCACGACCGGCCCGCCACCGACGTACGGCTCCACGCCGAACTGTCCGACGCCCTGTGGCGCGCCGCCGAACTCACCGGTGAGGACACCGGCGCCGCCGGCACCGACGAGGTCGCCGGGGTGCGCGCCGCCAGACTGACCGCCGCCGCCGAGCACGCCTGGTCGGCCGGACGCCCCCACCGGGCCCTGCGCCTGCTGGACCGGGCCCGCGCCCTGCCCGTCCACGACGCGGCGCGCGGCCGCATCGAACTCGTGCGCGGCCTCCTGGAGCTGCGCAACGGCGTGGTCACCGACGCCCACGAGGTCCTCACCCACGCCGCCCGACTGCTGGGTCCGTACGACCCGCACGCCGCGCGCCGGGCGCTGCTCCACGCGAGCGACGCGTCCTGGGCGGTCGGCGACATCGCCGGGCTGCGGGCCGACCTCGCCCGCGTCGCCGAACTGCGGTCCGCCGAGGAGGACCCGCTGCTGGACGACTACCGCGCCGGGATGGACGCGGTGCTGTCCGGGGACTTCGCCCGGGGCGTCGCCCCACTGCGCCGCGTCCTGGACCGGGCCGCCGGGGAGGGGCGGCCCTGGCGACTGATCCGCGCCGGGGTCGCCGCCCTGGTGCTCGGCGACGTCGCCGCGGCCCATCGCCTCGACACCCGTGCCCTGGCCGCCGCGAGCGCCCGCGGCCCGGCCTCCCTCGTCCCCGAGGCGCTGGAGCACCTGGCCTACAGCGAACTGCGGGCCGGCCGGCACCGCCGGGCCCGGGCCCACGCCGAGACCGGGCTGCGCCTCGCCCTGCGGACCGGTCGGAGCAACTGCGCGGCCCACCACCACGCCGTGCTGGCGATGGCCGCGGCGGTGGAGGGACGGGCGGACACCTGCGCCGAACACGCCCGCGCGGCCGGCGAGGGGGCGGGGCCGCACGGTCTGGGCGTCGCCGCCACGCTGGCCCAGTGGGCGCTGGCCCGGTGCGACATGGGGCGCGGACGTCCGCACGAGGCGGCCGCCCGGCTGGAGCCGCTGGTGGGCTCCGGGCCGGGGGTGGGGCCCGGGGCCGGGCGGGGGCACTTCGCGCTCCAGGCGCTCGCCGCGCCGTGCCTGGTCGAGGCGGCGGTGGCGGCGGGGGACCGGGCGGTGGCCCGTGCCGCGCTGGAGCGCTTCGAGGCGTGGACGGCCGTCACCGCCGACCCGATGGCGCCCGTCCAGCTCGCCCGCTGCCGTGCCCTGACGGCCGCGCCGGAGCGGGCACCCGCGCTGTTCGAGCGGGCGCTGGAGGAACACGCGCGGATCGACAGCGACTTCGAGCTCGGCCGCACTCGGCTGCTGCACGGCAAGACCCTGCGGCGCGGCCGGCGTCCGGGCGCGGCCCGCCGGGTGCTGCGCGACGCGCTGCTGGCCTTCGAGCGGTGCGGGGCCCGCGGCTGGGCCGAGCAGGCCCGCGCCGAACTGCGCGCCACCGGCGAGGCGGCGGGAGCGGTGGTGGGGGTGGCGGAGGCGGCGTCCGGGGTCGTCGGGGGCGGACGGCCGCGGACACCGCCCGGGTCCTGGGCGCTGGCCGGTCTGACCCCCCAGCAGTTGCGCATCGCCCGGTGCGTGGCGGAGGGCGCCACCAACCGGGAGGTGGCGCTGCGGCTCTCGGTCAGCCCCCGCACGGTCGATCACCACCTGCGGAACGTCTTCGCGGCCCTGGGCATCCGTTCCCGGGTCGAACTCACCCGCGTCCTGGCGGCGGCGGGCGACGGCTGACGGCTCCCGCGGTCCGCGGCCGCTCCCCTTTTGACGCGCGTCCGCGCAGGTCGCCCCCCGAAGTCGGGCCGGGCCGGGCCGACCTCGCCCGCGCCGCCCTCCGGCCCTCTGGAGGCCCGGTGGCGGACCTGGCAGACTGAGCGGTCGCTAAGGGATTTCCGCAAACCCCTGGATATCCCGGAGCGGGCCCGCCGACAATGCTGCACCAGCCGCCCACCACACCCGCCAGGTGGAGGACCGTGATGCACTCCGTCGTACGCGCTCCCGTGAACGCCGAGGCCGTGGCCGTACTGCACCGGGCGGCCCGCCCACTGATGGACGAACTGCCCCTGCTCACGGACCGCGTGGTCGCGCTGCTGCGCGAGGAGGAACCCGCCTACCGCGCCGCCTCCGTGGATCCGGAGGGACTGTGGCAGGAGGTGTACCGCTCGCTGCGGCACAACGTGGGCTCCCTGCTCCGCCCCGGGGAGCTGCGCGAGGCCGCCCGCCGGTGTTCGTGGCGGATCGGGGCCGAGCGCGCCGAGCAGGGCCTGCCGCTGGACGCCCTGATGCGGGCCTTCCGGATCGGCGGCGCCGTGGTCTGGCAGGCCCTGGTGGACCGGGTCACCCGACACGACCCCGACGGCGCCCGGCTGCTGGTCCACGTGGCCGCCGAGGTCTGGGACTTCGTCGACGAGCACTGCGCGGTGGTGGCCGAGGCGTACCGGCGGACCGAACGCCGGCTCACCTGGCGCGGCGAGAACCGTCGGCGGCTGATGGCCGAGGCACTGCTGGAGGGCACCGTGCGGATGGCCGACCTGCCCGAGGTCTCCGAGGTGCTGGGGCTGCCCGAGCGCGGCCGGTACGCGGTGGTGGTGGTCACCGGGCCCGGCCGGGAGGCCCACCGGGCCGTCCACCGCTCCCGGACGCCGGCGGGCGTGCGGATGCTGTGGCACTCCCGGTCCGACGCCGACCTGGGCGTCGCCCTGCTCGGCGGCGGCGCGGGCGCCGGCGTGGGCATCGGCGCGCGGGAGGGCGGGGGCGTGGGCGCCGGCGTGGGCGTCGGCGCGCGGGAGGGCGGGGACGCGGGCACCGAGGGCCTTCTGGAGAAGCTGGCCGCGTCCCTGCCCGCCCTGCCCGGAGCCCGGACCGGGATCGGATCCGCCGTGGACGGCCTGGCCGCCGTCGGCGACGCCCGTCGCCTGGCCGAGACCGCGCTGCGTTCCGCCACCGCCGGAGGGCCCCCCGTCCTGTTGCACGAGCACCTCCCGGCCGCCCTGCTGGTCTCCTCGCCCGGCCTGGCCGCCGAGTTGGCGCGGCGGGTGCTGGGGCCGGTGCTGCGGCTGGAGGGCTCCGACCGCGACCTGCTGCTGCACACGCTGGCGGTGTGGCTGGAGTGCGACGGATCGGCACGGCGGGCCGGTGACCTCCTCTTCTGCCACCGCAACACCGTCCTCAACCGGCTGCGCCGCTTCGAGCAGCTCACCGGGCGGTCCCTCGCCCGCCCCCACGAGGTGGCCGAACTCTCCCTCGCCCTGACGGCCCGCCGCGTGCTCCACGGCACGGCGTACGACGGCGGGACGTACGAGGGGGAAGGCGAGCGGACGCACACCGCGGTGTGAGCCCGGCGCACGACGAGGACGCCTTCCGGCCGTCCCGCGTCCCTCCGCCCCGCCCGCTCCCGGACCCGCGCGATCGGCCGGGTGCACGGGGGCGGCCGATGGGGAAGACAACGGGGGAGGGGGCCGCGGTCGGGGCCGCGGAGCACACCCGGACGGTCCACCGGCCGCCCCGCCCACCGGCGCGGCCGGCGCGGCGCGTCCACGGAAACGCCGACGACAGGGGGGTATCGCAACGAGGAGGAACCACGTGGTCGACGCACATCGCACGTTCGTCATCGTCGGTGGAGGCCTGGCCGGGGCGAAGGCGGCCGAGACCCTGCGGGCCGAGGGCTTCACGGGACGCGTCATCCTGATCGGCGACGAACGCGACCACCCCTACGAACGACCTCCTCTCTCCAAGGGCTACCTCTTCGGCACCACCGGACGCGCCGACCTCCTCGCCCACGAACCCGCCTGGTACACCGGGGCGGGGATCGAACTCCACCTGGGCCAGCCCGCCGTCCGCCTCGACCGCGCCGCGAGGGCGGTGGAGCTCGGCGACGGCACCCGGATCCACTACGACGCCCTGCTGCTGGCCACCGGCGCCGAGCCGCGCCGTCTGGACGTTCCCGGCACCGACCTGGCCGGTGTCCACCACCTGCGTCGCCTCGCCCACGCCGACCGGCTGCGCGGCACCCTGGCGGGGCTGGGCCGCGACAACGGACACCTGGTCGTCGCGGGCGGCGGCTGGATCGGTCTGGAGGTGGCGGCGGTCGCCCGCACCTACGGCGCCGAGGTCACCGTCATCGAACAGCACCCCACCCCGCTGCACTCCGCCCTCGGTCCCGAACTGGGTGCCGTCCTCGCCGATCTGCACGGCGAGCACGGGGTGCGCTTCCGGTTCGGCACCCGCATCACCGAGATCGTCGGCCAGGACAGCCAGGTGCTGGCCGTGCGGACCGAGGACGGCGACGAGCACCCGGCGCACGCCGTGCTCGCCGCCGTCGGCGCCGTGCCCCGGGTCTCCCTGGCGCGGGCCGCCGGGCTGGAGCTGGCGGAGGAGCCCGTCGGGGGCGTCGTCGTGGACACCTCGCTGCGCACCGGCGACCCGCACGTCTACGCCGCTGGCGACGTCGCCGCCCTCCACCACCCCCTGTTCGACACCCGGCTGCGGGTCGAGCACTGGGCCAACGCGTTGAACGGCGGGCCGGCCGCCGCCCGCGCCATGCTCGGCCGGGAGGTCGTCTACGACCGGGTGCCGTACTTCTTCTCCGACCAGTACGATACGAGCATGGAGTACTCCGGTTGGGCACCGCCCGGCTCCTACGACGAGGTGGTGGTCCGCGGCGACCTCGGCAAGCGGGAGTTCGTGGCGTTCTGGCTGAGCGGGGGACGGGTGCTGGCCGGGCTGAACATGAACGTGCGGGAGGTCACCGGCCCCGTTCAGGAGCTGGTCCGCTCCGGTCGCGAGGTGGACCGGGAGAGGCTGGCCGATCCCTCGGTGCCCCTGGAGGCCGTGGCCGCCGGCTGACGCGGGCCGCGCTCCGTCCCCGTCGAGGACCTCCGGGCGGAAGCGAGGACGGCGGGGACCGCCGGGCCCGCCCGGCGGCGCCGGGGTGTCACCGGACGGCCGTAGACTTCTGCCGTGGCGGGACGGATCAACGACGACGACGTGAAGGCGGTGCGGGACGCGGTCCCGATCGACGCCGTCGTCTCCGAGTACCTCCAGCTCCGCCCGGCGGGCGGCGGCAACCTCAAGGGGCTGTGCCCCTTCCACGACGAGAAGTCCCCCTCCTTCCACGTCAGCCCCAGCAAGGGCCTGTACCACTGCTTCGGCTGCCAGGCCGGCGGCGACACCCTCGACTTCGTGATGAAGGTGGACCACCTCTCCTTCTCCGAGGCCGTCGAGCGGCTCGCCTCCCAGGCCGGGATCACCCTGCGCTACCAGGAGGGCGGCTACGCGCCCGGCCGTCAGCAGGGCGAGCGGATCCGACTGGTCCAGGCGCACAAGGCCGCCGCCCGCTTCTACGCCGAGCAGCTCGACGGCCCCGAGGCCGAGGTCGGCCGCCGCTTCCTCGCCGAGCGCGGCTTCGACCGGGCGGCCGCCGAACACTTCGGCGTCGGCTACTCCCCGGCCGGCTGGGACCACCTCACCCGCTTCCTGCGCGGCCAGGGCTTCAGCGACAAGGAGCTGATCCTGGCCGGCCTCGCCCAGGAGAGCCGCAACGGCCGGCCCATCGACCGCTTCCGGGGCCGCCTGATGTGGCCCATCCGCGACATCACCGGCGAGGTCGTCGGTTTCGGCGCCCGCAAGCTCCGCGAGGACGACAACGGGCCCAAGTACCTCAACACCCCCGAGACGGCGATCTACCGCAAGTCCCAGGTGTTGTACGGCATCGACCTGGCCAAGCGGGAGATCGCGAAGACCGGCCGGGCCGTGGTCGTCGAGGGGTACACGGACGTGATGGCCTGCCACCTCGCGGGCGTCACGGGCGCCATCGCGACCTGCGGCACCGCCTTCGGCGGCGAGCACATCAAGATCCTTCGGCGGCTGCTGATGGACAACTCCCGGTCGGAGGTCGTCTTCACCTTCGACGGGGACGCCGCGGGGCAGAAGGCCGCCCTGCGCGCCTTCGAGGACGACCAGAAGTTCGCCGCCCGCACCTCCATCGCCATCACCCCCGGCGGCATGGATCCGTGCGAACTGCGCCTGGCGCAGGGCGACGAGGCGGTGTGCGCCCTGGTGGAGGGCCGCTCGCCGCTGTTCGAGTTCGCCCTCCGCTCGGTCACCGGGCGGCACAACCTGGACACCGCCGAGGGGCGGGCCGCCGCCCTGGACGAGGCCGCGCCGATCGTCGCCCGGATCAAGGACGGCTCCATCCAGCACCAGTACGCCGTGCGCCTGGCCGGCCTGCTGGGCATCCTCGACACCGAGTTCGTCGTACGGCGCGTGGGGCAGCTCGCGCGCTGGGAGCGCGAGCGCCGCGCCGCCGGTCCCGGCGGCTCCCGGCAGCAGCACCCGCCGGCCGGTCCGCCCGTACCGCAGGTCGCCCCCGGCCCGTCCCCGCGCGGTCCCCGGCTGGACCTGCGCAGCCCCCAGCGGCTGGCCGAGCGCGAACTGCTCAAGCTGGCACTGCAGTTCCCGCAGCTCGTCTCCCCGCTCTTCGACGCCTACGGCGCGGACGAGTTCACCGCCGCCCCCTACGCGGCGGTGCGCGAGGCCGTCGAGAAGGCCGGGGGCGTGGAACGGGCCGACGACGAGTACCTGGCCCGGGTGCGTGACGCGGCGCCGGACGACACCGTGCGGTCGCTGATCACCGAGTTGAGCGTCGAGCCGTTGCGCACTCCGCGCGAGCCCGACCAGGCGTACGCCGGGGAGTTCCTGGTCAAGGTGCGGCTGGAGGCCGTCAACCGCCGCATCGCCGAACTGCGCGGCACCTTCGAGCGCATGGTCAACAGCGGTGACGAGGGCCAGGGCGCCGTCGCCGAACAACTGTGGACCCTGGAGCGGTACGGCCGGTCGCTGCGCGACCGCGGCGCCGACGCCCTCTGGGGCTGACCCCGCACGGCTCCCGCCACGCCCGCGGGTCCGCTCCGCCCGCCGGCGCGGGCCCGGGGCGACGGTCGGATCCCCCGCTTCCGCTGCGTTCCGTACCCGGCCCGTCACCGAGGAGTTCAAAAACCGGGCGCACGACCCTCGTGGCCGGAGTGTGTCGTACCCCACACTGGAGGCGGTGCCCGAGTTACCGGAGCGCGGCTCTCCCACGACACCGCACGTCCGTCCCGGTGCGGACGGCGGTGCGGTCGCGCCCGGTCTCGTCTCGCGTGTCGTCCCCACCCCGGCAGCGAACAACCTGGAGGCCGCCCCCGTGCAGACCCGGACCCTGACCGGCGAGGCTCCCACCGCCCCCACCGCCCCCACCGCGACCGCCTCACCGACGGCCCGCGCCGCCGCTCCGCCCCTGGCGGCCGCACCCACCGCGGTGCCCCTCGCCGAGCTTTTGGCCACGCCGCCCGACCATCCGGAGCGGGTTCCCGCCGCGCGGGAGGTCCCTTTGACACCGCGGACGCCGGACGTGGTGGCGGACGCTGTGTCGGACGTGGTGTCGGACACGGCGTCGGACGTGGTGTCGGACGAACCGGAGGACCGGGGCCCAAAGGAGCCGTCGCTCGTCCCCCGACCGGCGCGCTCCGACGGAGCCGGCCCCTCCGCGGACCTCTTCCGCCAGTACCTGCGCGAGATCGGCCGCGTTCCGCTGCTCACCGCGGCGGAGGAGGTCGAGTTGGCACGGCGCGTGGAGGCCGGCCTGTTCGCCGAGGAGAAGCTCGGCGGCACTCCCGACCTCGACGAGCGGCTCGCCCTCGACCTCGACCGGCTGGTGGTCATGGGCCGGGTGGCCAAACGTCGGCTGATAGAGGCCAACCTCCGGTTGGTGGTCTCGGTGGCGAAACGATACGTCGGACGTGGGCTGACCATGCTCGACCTGGTCCAGGAGGGCAACCTGGGCCTGATCCGGGCCGTGGAGAAGTTCGACTACACCCGGGGCTACAAGTTCTCCACCTATGCCACCTGGTGGATCCGGCAGGCGATGTCCCGCGCGCTGGCCGACCAGGCCCGCACCATCCGGGTCCCCGTCCACGTCGTGGAGCTGATCAACCGCGTCGTCCGCGTCCAACGCAGCATCCTCCAGGAACGGGGCTACGAGCCGACGCCCGAGGAGGTGGCGGCCCACCTGGGCCTGACCGGGGAGCGGGTGGGCGAGATACTGCGGCTGGCACGGGAACCGGTGTCGCTGCACGCGCCGGTGGGCGAGGAGGACGACGTCAACCTCGGTGATCTCATCGAGGACGGCGACGCCCCCTCGCCGGTGGAGTCCGCCGCGTTCATGCTGCTGCGCGAGCACCTGGAGGCGGTGCTGTCCACCCTGGGCGAACGCGAGCGCAGGGTGGTGCAACTCCGCTACGGGCTGGTGGACGGCCGCCCCCGCACACTGGAGGAGATCGGCCGCCTCTTCGGCGTCACCCGCGAGCGCATCCGCCAGATCGAGTCCAAGACCCTCGGCAAGCTCCGCGACCACGCCTACGCCGACCAACTCAGGGGCTACCTCGACTGACCGGCCGGTCCGACCCACCGCCCGGCGCACCACCGCCCCGGACGTCCCCCGGCCCCGGTCAGCCGAACGCCCCGGGGTGGGTCTGTTCCCGCACCGCCACGTACTGCTGCCGCACCGCCTGGCCGGCCGCCAACTCCTCGCCCGGTTCGAAGACCCGGCACGCCGGGGCCGGCCAGAGCGGCGGCTGCCGCGGCGAGAGCGTGCCCCGGGCCGCCCCCAGGGCCCAGGCCGCCTGGCGGGCGGCGCCCAACGCCGTGTAGTCCGCGGGCTCCGGCACCGCGACCCGCGCCTCCAGCAACGTCGGGGCGATCGCCTGGACGGCCGGGAGGTCGGCGGCGGGCCCCAACAGGAAGACCCGGTGGACCGCCACGCCCCGGCTCCGCAGCACGTCCAACGCGTCCGCGAGCCCGCACAGCATGCCCTCGAACGCGGCGCGCGCCAGGTGCTCCGGCCGCATGCTCTCCCGCCGCAGTCCGGCCAGCGTGCCGGCGGTGTGCGGCAGGTCGGGGGTGCGCTCGCCCTCCAGGTAGGGCAGCAGCACCAGCCCGTACGAGCCGGGCGTCGACTTCAGCGCCAGCTCCGACAGCCCCTCCAGATCGGTGCCGAGCAGCTCGGCGGTGCCGCGCAACACCCGGACGGCGTTGAGGGTGTGCACCACCGGCAGGTGCATGCCGGTGGCGTCGGCGAACGAGGTGATCATCCCGGTGGGCTCCACCAACGCCTGGTGGTGGACGGAGAAGACCGACCCGGACGCCCCCAGCGAGACCACCGCGTCACCGGCCCCGACGCCCAGCCCGAAGGCGGCGGCCATCGTCTCGCCCGTGCCGGCGGAGATCAGCAGTCCCTCCGGGGTCTGTCCGGCGGCCTCGGCCGGACCGATCACCTCCGGCAGCTTCACCCGGTGACCCAGCGCCAGCTCCGTCAGGTCCGGCCGCCAGGACTCGGCCGCGGCCGACCAGTAGCCCGTCCCCGAGGCGCCGCCGCGGTCGGTGGTGCGCCGCGCCGGGCGCCCCAGCAGTTGCCACACCAGCCAGTCGTGCGGCTGGAGCACCTCGGCCACGCGTCGCGCCGCCTCCGGCTCCTGCCGGGCCAGCCAGCGCAGCTTCGCCACCGGCTGGGCCGGTCGCGGCACGCAGCCGACCGCCTGCGCCCACGCCTCGCGGCCGCCCAGCGCGTCGACGAGGTCGGCCGCGGCCGTCTGCGCCCGCCGGTCGTTGCCGACCAGCGCGGGCCGCACCGGGCTGCCCGCCTCGTCCAACAGGACCAGCCCGTTCTGCTGGGCCGACACCCCGATGGCCTGGACGCCCTCCAACAACCCACCGGCCGCCGCCTCGCCGAGCGAGAGCAGCCAGGCCTGCGGATCGATCTCGGTGCGTCGCCCCGCGGCCGACGGGCCGCCCTCCCCTCCGTCGGCGCCCTCGGCGCCCTCGGGCACGGGATGCGGGGCGTACCCCTGTCTGACGACGGCTCCGGTGTCGGCGTCGCAGACGACGATGCGGGTGTACTCGGACGAACTGTCCAGACCGGCGACTATCCCCATGGGGGAGATGATGCCTCACCGGCCGCCGGGAGCTTTCCCGGCCCTACGGCTTGGTGGGGGAGTCCGCGCGGGCCGCCGTGTCGGAGGGGGCCTCGGGCTCCTCCCGCACCTCGGACGGCTGCCCGGACACGCCGGCGGGAGCCGGTACCAGCCGCGGCAGCAGCGCCCTGACCGCGGGCTCGGTCCAGCGGGCGGCCAGCGGGCCGATGATCACCATCAACAGCACGTACGCGGTGGCCAGCGGTCGGATCTCGGTGGCCACACCGGCCGCCAGGCCGGCGATGACGATGGAGAACTCGCCGCGCGCCACCAGGGCACCCCCCGCCCGCAGCCGGCCCTTGGGGCTGATGCCGGCGCGCCGCGCCGCGTACCAGCCGGTGACCACCTTGGTGACGACGGTCACCACGGCCAGGAGCAGCGCCGGGACGATCACCGGCGGGATGTTGTTCGGATCGGTGGACAGACCGAAGAAGACGAAGAACACGGCCGCGAACAGGTCGCGCAGCGGGGCGAACAGCCGGTGGGTGTTCTCGGCGACCTCCCCGGAGAGCGCGATGCCGACGAGGAACGCGCCGACCGCCGCCGAGACGTGCAACTGCTGGGCGATGCCGGCGATCAGGAGGGTCAGGCCGAGCACCACCAGCAGCAGCAGTTCGGGGTTGTCGGAGGAGACGGACTTGCTGATCAACCGACCGTGGCGCAGCGCCACGTACAGCACCAGGCCCACCGTGCCCAGGGCGATGACCAGGCTGATGCTGCCGCCCGCCAGGCCGACGCCCGCCAGCAGGGTGGTCAGGAGCGGCAGGTAGACGGCCATCGCCAAGTCCTCCATGACGAGGACGCCGAGGACGACGGGGGTCTCGCGGTTGCCGAGCCGGCCCAGGTCGGTGAGGACCTTGGCGATGACGCCGGAGGAGGAGATCCAGGTGACGCCCGCCAGCGCCACCGCGGCCACCGGCCCCCAGCCCATGACGAGGGCGGCGACGGCACCGGGCGTGGCGTTGAGGACGAAGTCCACCGCCCCGGAGGGGTACTGAGTCCTGAGGTTGTCGACGAGTTCGGAGGCGCTGTACTCCAGGCCCAGCAGGAGCAGCAGCAGGATCACACCGATCTCGGCGCCGATCGCGACGAACTCCTCGCTCGCGCTGAGCTCGAAGATCCCGCCGTGTCCGAAGGCGAGACCGGCCAGCAGGTACAGGGGGATGGCGGACAGGCCGACCCGTCCGGCGAACCGCCCGATGATCCCCAGCCCGAGGATGATGGCGCCCAGTTCGATGAGCAGCGCGGTGGTGTCGTGCATACTCAGCCCCCCGCGATGATCTGGGCGAGTTCCTCGACGCCCTCGCGGGTGCCCACGACCACGAGGAGGTCGCCCGCCTCCAGCCTGAAGTCCGGTCCCGGGGCCGGGTGGGGAGCGGTACGCCGCAGCACCGCGACGATGGACGCTCCGGTACGGGTGCGGGCGCGGGTGTCGCCCAGCGGCCGCCCCCGGTACGGCGACTTGGCGGTCACCGGGATCCGTTCGGTGGCCAGGTCCAACTCCCCCACCGCCAGGTCGGGCGGGCCCGGATCGGGGGCGATCAGGGCGGCGAGCGAGGCCGCCTCGTCCGCGTCCAGCTTGAACGACGCCTGGCAGGTGTCGGGGTCGTCGGCCGCGTAGAACCCGAGGAAGCGCCGACCGTCCTGGTGGACGACGACGGACAGGTGCCGTCCGGAGCGCGTGGCGACGTCGTACTGGACTCCGACACCGGGAAGCGGCGTGCGTTTCATGGACAAGACTCTCTCCGGAGGAACGGGTCGGGCGGGTCCTGTACCGACGGCGGACGGGCCCGGTGGGGGGAGCGTCGACGATTTTCTCACGGGGCGCCCGAGCGGCGATCGAACGGCCGTGCCCATGAGGGCGGCCGCCGTGTCGCGGGGCCCGGCCCGGTGGGTCCGGGGGCGGGGCGGGAGGGCTACCCGGCCTCCTCCAACTCTCCCAGACGGGCGAGGATCCGCCGCGACAGCTCCGCGGCGGTCAGTCGGTAGGGCGCCCAGCGGTCCCCCGACCCCTCCTTCATCGAGGCGGAGAACCTGTACTGCCCCTTGCCGTTGGGCTTCTTCACCATCTCCGCGAACACCGGGCTCGGCACCAACCACGCGGTCATGATCGCGGCTCTGTCCACGTCCACCGCCACGAACAACAGGTCCAGGCCGGCCCGCGGCCGGAAACCCTGCGACCGCACGTTCGCCAGGTACTGCTGCCTCCGGACGACCGAGGCGGTGGACATGCGGGCCTTCACCTGCACGGCCAGGGTCGCCGAGCTCCCGCGTCGGTGGAACACCAGATCCACGCCCTCGTCGTCCACCAGTGACGTCGAGACGTTCAACTCGCCCCGGGTGGCGAGGACGCAGGAGGCCGCCACCAGGTGTTCGGCGGCCTTCCCCATGCGTCCGGCCGCCGGGCTCTTGGCCAGGTACTCCTCGTCGTCGGACATGGTGGGAAGCTACAGCCTCCCGCCGACGGCCGGGCCGCTTCGGGCGAACGGGGGGAGCGGGCGGTGGACTCCGATCGGCCGGCCATGTGACCGTCCGGAGTCCGCGCCGTCGCTCCGGTCCTCCCTCGGGAGGGGCGGGGTGCTCCCCGCCGGTGGTTCGGGGTGGGGCGGGTGGGACTCGAACCCACGGCCGACGGATTATGAGTCCGCTGCTCTAACCGGCTGAGCTACCGCCCCGGGACGGCGTGCCGCGCACATCTGTGCGCGCCGTCTGCCGCAGCATAGCCGCTCATACGATCTCCCGCCCGTGCCGGGGGAGGCATGTGCCGATGAGTCCGTGATCACCGGGTTGTCGACTTCCGCTGCGGCGGGACGCCTACCCGGGACACCGTGCGGTACGCGGACCGATACGCCGAGAGGGGCCCTTCCGGGCCCCTCTCGGCGTCTGCTCCCCCGACTGGACTCGAACCAGTAACCTGCCGGTTAACAGCCGGCTGCTCTGCCAATTGAGCTACAGGGGAATGCTCCCTGGAGATCGCCCGCCCGGTTTCCCGGGGGCGTTCCCCGCTGGCGAGGAATACAGTAGCGCATCCTCCGGCCGGCTCCGAAATCGGTATTCGCCGAGCGTCCCGGGGTACCCGGGGGATGTCCGCCGCAGACCGGCAGGGCGCGTGCCGCGGAGCCGGTGCGCGCCGGGAGAGAGACCTTTCAGGAAGGGGAGCCATGCGCTACCGGCTCACGTTTGTCGCAGGAGTGGCCGTCGGGTACGTGTTCGGCACGAGGGCCGGGCGGGAGAAGTACGAGGAGCTGCGCGCCAAGGCCCGGCGGCTGGCGGAGAACCCCGCGGTGCGCAACGCCTGCGAGTCCGCCACGCAGAACGGGCGGGAGATGGCGGGCAAGGCCCTGGGGGCGGTGTCCGAGCGGATGGGCGACCGCATGCCCGGCACCGTCTCCGACCGGGTGCGCACGTTGCGCGTCCGCCGGGTGGAGCAGCGCACGCCGTTCGACGACGGCTGGGGCACCGGCAACAACTGATCCGGGCCGGTGTCACCCGGGCAGCCGTCCGGCCCGTGCGGCGTCGAGCAGCGGGTCGAGCAGGTCGCCGTGCCGCTCCAGCCGGGCGGTCGGATCGCCGGCGGTGAAGGCGTCGGCGGTGAAGAGGAGGTCGTCGGGCCGTTCGCACCCGGCGACCTCGTCCCACGTCACGGGCGTGGACACGGTCGGCCGCGGTGTGGCGCGCAGCGTGTAGGGGGCGGCGGTGGTGCGCGTCCAGGCGTTCTGGCCGTGGTCGACGAAGACCCGGCCCTTCCGCAGCCTCCGGGGGACCCGGTGCACCACCAGTTCCGGCAGCTCCTCCGCGGCCTCGCGGGCCAGCCGTTCGGCGTAGCCGGCCACCGCCTCGGAGTCGGTGGGCCGCAAGGGAGCGAGCACGTGCAGGCCCTTGGAGCCGGAGGTCTTGGCCCACGCCTCCAGGCCGTCGCGGGCCAGCCGGTCGCGCAGCCACTCGGCGACGGCGCAGCACTCGACGATCGTGGCGGGGGCGCCGGGGTCGAGGTCGAACACCAGCCGGTCGGCCCGTCCCTCGTCCGGCAGTCGCCACTGGGGGACGTGCAGTTCCAGGGCGGCGAGGTTGGCGGCCCACACCAGGGTCGGCAGGTCCTGCACCGTCACCTGGCGGTCCGTCCGCCCGTCGATGCGGTGCACCTCGCGGACGGTGACCCAGTTCGGGGTGCCCGGCGGCACGTGTTTGGCCATGAAGGACTTTCCGGTCACGCCCGCGGGGGCGCGGACGAAGGAGGCGGGCCGGTCCCGCAGGTGGGGCAGGATCGCGTCGGCCACGGTGGTGTAGTAGTCCACGACGTCGCCCTTGGTGAAGCCGACCTCGGGGTACAGGACCTTGTCCGGGCGGGAGAGGGAGAGGGTGCGGCCCTCCACGACGGTGTTCGGCATGGGGGACGGGTGCCACGGCGGCCCGGTCCCACACCGCCTCCGCGCCGGGGTCCGTTGCCGGGCGGTTCGGCCTGACGCTAGCCTACGTTCGTGATTCCGGCCATCCTTCGGAATCTCGAACGAACGGAGGGTCCGGCGCCGGGCACCGAGCGGCCGGGCCCGGGGGAGAAGGGAAGGGCGGCGATGGGACGCCTCGTACCGGCCGTGACCAGGGCGCTCGACATACTGGAACTCTTCCTCGACGGGGACGGCACCCTGTCCGCGCCGGAGATCACCCGGAAGCTGGGGCTGCCCCGCACCACCGTCCACGAACTGGTGACCACCCTGGCCGCACGCTCCTACCTGGTGCCCGTGCCCGAACAGCCCGGACGCTACCGGCTGGGAGTGCGCACCTACCAGCTCGGCAGCCGCTACGCCGAGCAGCTCGACCTCGCCGCCGAGGGCCGCCAGGTGGCCCGGAACGTCGCCGAGACCTGCGACGAGACGGTGCACGTGGCGATCCTGGAGGGCACGGACGTCATCTACATCGCCAAGGTGGACAGCACCCACGCGGTCCGCATGGTCTCCGCCGCCGGACGCCGCCTGCCCGCGCACTGCACCTCCGTGGGGAAGATGCTGCTGGCCTCCCTGCCCCGGGAGGAGCTGGAGGCACGGCTGCCCGGCCCCGGTGACGAACCGCTGAGGGCGATGACGCCGAACTCCATCACCTCGCCCGACGAGCTGCGCGAGGCGTTGACGGAGATCCGGGCGCGGGGCGTCGCCGTCGAGCGGCGCGAGTCCAACCCGGACGTGAGCTGCGTGGCCGCTCCCGTGCGCGACAGCGCGGGCCGGGTGGTGGCGGCGCTGAGCATCTCGGTGCCCACGGTCCGCTGGACCGAGGAACGGAGGGTCGAACTGGAGGCCCTGGCGGCCGAGGGGGCCGCCGAGCTGTCGGCGCGCCTGGGGTACCGGGGCGCCGCCTGAACGGACGCACGACGTACGGCGCGCGGGCGGACGAACGCGCGGGCGCGCGACCACACGGAGGAAGGGGCGGGACGGCATGACCGGAACGGGGAGGGGCGCGCGGCTCGACGCCGTGGTGCGTCAGGAGGCGCTGCTGGGCGAGGGGCCCACCTGGGACGCGGAACGCGGACGGCTGATCTGGGTGGACGTCCTCTCCTGCCGGGTGCACACCTGGGAGCCGGGCGGCGACCGTCGCACGGTGCGGGCCACCGAGCAGCACGTGGGCGCCGCCAAACCGCGCGCCGGTGGCGGTCTGGTGGTCAACCTCCGCGACGGCGTGGGCCTGTACGACGAGGACGGCTCCTTCTCCTGGCTGCACCGCGACCCCGTCCCCGGCCGGCGGGGCAACGACGCCGCCGTGGCTCCGGACGGCGCACTGTGGGCGGGCACGATGGCCTACGACGAGAGCCCCGGCGGGGGCACCCTCACCCGCGTCGCCCCCGACGGGACGGCCACCACCGTCCTGCCGGAGGTGACGGTCAGCAACGGCACGGGGTGGAGCCCGGACGGACGACGGATGTACTACGTCGACACCCCCACGCGCCGGATCGACGTCTTCGACGTGGCCCCGGACGGCGCCGGCGTCACCGGTCGCCGGCCGCTGGCCGTGGTGGAGGAGGGCGCCGGCTTCCCCGACGGGCTGACGGTGGACGCCGACGGATGCGTCTGGGTCGCCCTGTGGGACGGCGGCGCGGTGCGGCGCTACACCCCCGACGGCAGGCTGGACCGTACGGTGGTCGTCCCGGCCTCCCGGACGACCGCGTGCGCCTTCGGCGGGACGGGGCTGCGCGACCTGTACGTCACCACGGCCCGGACGGGCGTGGACCCCGCCGCCGAGCCGCTGGCCGGGGCGTTGTTGGTGCTGCCGGACGCGGGGGAGGGCCTGGCCCAGCCGCCGTTCGCGGGCTGACGCCCCGCGGGGCGCTCAGCCTTCGGCACCGCCTTCCGGGGCGTCCTCCGCGCTCCCGGCCCCCAGCATCCGTCTGAGCAGGTCGCGCAGGACCGCGCGTTCCACCGGGGTCAACTCGCCCAGCGGCTCGCGGGCGAAGTCCAGGGATCCGCGCAGCCGTTCGGCGGTGTCGAGCCCGCGCTCGGTGAGGGCGGCGAGCTTGACGCGCCGGTCGGCCGGGTCGGGGCGGCGCTCGACCAGGCCCCGGGACTCCAGCCGGTCGACGATGCCCGTGATGTTCGACGGCTCGCACTTCAACCGCCGGGCGATCTCCCGCATGGGCAGGGGCCGGTGGTGGAGGAGGGCGATCAGTCGGGCCTGGGAGCCGGTCAGGGAGTGTCGGCCGGCCGCCTCGTCGTACTCCCGGTGGAAGCGGTCGACGACGGTGCCGATCAGCTCGACCACTTCCAGGGTGAGCCGGTCGGCGGGCGCGGTGCGGGAGGTCATGGCACCAGGATACCGATTTGCTTGACAACGTGAAATATCAAGGGGATGGTTGTTTCGGTATCTGAAGCATATGGAGGGTTTTCCATGGCACTGCCCACCACCGGCCGAGAGTGGCACCTGACGGCCCGCCCGGAGGGCTGGCCCGTCCCCGAGGACTTCGCCCTGCGCGAGGCGCCCGTGCGAGCCCCCGGCTCCGGCCAGATCCTGGTGCGCAACCTCCACATGTCGGTCGATCCGTACATGCGTGGCCGCATGGACGACCGCGAGTCCTACGTGCCCCCGTTCCGGCTCGACGAGCCGATGGACGGCGGGGCGGTGGGCGTCGTCGTCGCCTCCGAGGCCGAGGGGTTCGCCCCGGGCGACCACGTGCTGCACGGCCTGGGGTGGCGCGAGTACGCCACGCTGGACGCCCGGCGCGCCTCGAAGGTCGATCCGGAGCTGGCGCCGCCGACGACCTACCTGGGGGTGCTGGGCATGCCCGGCCTGACGGCCTACGCGGGGCTGCTGGAGGTGGCCTCCTTCAAGGAGGGGGACGCCGTCTTCGTCTCCGGGGCGGCGGGCGCGGTCGGCAGCCAGGTCGGCCAGATCGCTCGGCTCAAGGGCGCCTCGCGGGTGATCGGCAGCGCCGGTTCGGCGGAGAAGGTGCGGCTGCTCACCGAGGAGTTCGGCTTCGACGCGGCCTTCAACTACAAGGACGGGTCGGTGTACCGGCAGTTGAAGGAGGCCGCGCCCGACGGCATCGACGTCTACTTCGACAACGTCGGCGGCGAGCACCTGGAGGCCGCCATCGGCTCGTTGAACGTCCATGGGCGCGTCACCGTCTGCGGCATGATCGCGCAGTACAACGACACCGAGCCGCCCGCCGCCCCGCGCAACCTCGCGCTCGTCATCGGCAAGCGGCTGCGGATCCAGGGGATGCTCGTGGGCGACCACTCCGCCCTGCGGCCGACGTTCGTGGAGGAGGTCTCGGGGTGGATCCGCTCCGGTGAGCTCAAGTACCACGAGACGGTCGTGGAGGGCATCGAGAACGCCGTGGACGCCTTCCTGGGCATGCTGCGCGGTCGGAACGTCGGAAAGATGGTCGTCAGCCTCGACGACTGACCGACCCGCTCCGGGGCCCGTGTTCCGTGCGTCGGCGTCGCCGACGGAAAGTTCGACATCGTCCGACGCGGCCTCACGCCGCGCCCGAGGGGAAGGGCCGTCCCGCGCCGCCGGGGCGGCCCTTCGGTGTGCTCGGCGGCCCCGCCGTCCCGCCGTCTCCCGTCCCGTCGCGGTGGGTTTCTGCGCAAACCATTGACGCGGCAGGTGTTCGCTCCTACCTTCCCGTTCGGACTTCCGATCACTATTCGATATTTCGAACATGGGGTGGAGCGTATGCGTCAAACCTCCCTGCCGACCCGTGCCCCCGGCAGGCGGCGTGTGCTCGGTGGCATGGCCGCCCTGGCCGCCCTGGCGGCCACCGGCACGGGCGCCGCGGGATGCGCCGCCCCGGCCGCCGTCGGCGCGGGACGCACCCGGGTGCGTTTCTGGCACCTCTTCGGCGGCGGCGACGGGGTCAACATGCGGACGATGCTGGAGGCCTACCGCGCGGCACACCCCGAGATCGCACTGGAGGCCTCCACCCTCCAGTGGGGCGCCCCGTACTACACCAAGCTCGGCATGGCGGGGGTCGGCGGACGCGCCCCCGAGGTCGCCGCCCTGCACCTGGCACGGCTGCCCGGCTTCGGTCCCGGCACCCTGCTGGACCCCTTCGACCTCGACCTGCTGGCCCAACACGGCGTCACCGAGGAGGACTTCCCCGCCGACCTGTGGCGGCGCGGCCGGATCGACGGAGCGCAGTACGCCGTCCCGCTCGACACGCACCCGATGGTCCTCTACTACAACACCGACATCTGCGAGAAGGCCGGACTGCTCGCCCCAAACGGGAGGTTGGCGCCGATCCGCGGCACCGAGGCGTTCGCCGCCGCGCTGCGGGCGGCCGGGAAGGTCACCGGCGGCCCCGGACTGGTGGTGGAGACCCTCGGCGCCGACACCATCGGCCCCTGGCGGCTGTTCTCCACCTTCTACTCCCAGGCCGGCGGCACCCTGCTGGACGAGAACGCCACCCGCGTCACCATCGACGACGCCAAGGCGATGAAGGTGCTGCGCTTCATGCGGCGGCTCACCGAGGAGGGCCTGGCCCACCACCGGGTCGACTACAACGGGACGGTCGGCGTCTTCGGCGGCGGCGAGACCGCCTTCCTGCTCAACGGCGAGTGGGAGGTCAGCACCTTCGCCAACCTGGAGCTCCCGTTCTCCATGGCCCGGGTCCCGAACCTGTTCGGCCGGCCCACCGCCCAGGCCGACTCCCACTGCTTCGTCCTGCCCCACCAGCGTGACCGCGGAGGGGAGACGAACGAGGCGGCCCACGCCTTCGTCGCCTGGATGCTGAGGCACACCGTCGAGTGGGCCAAGGGAGGCCACGTCCCCGCCTACCTCCCCGTCCTGGAGGAGCCCGCCTACCTCGACCTGCACCCGCAGTCGGAGTACCGGTCCGTGATCGACGACGTGGCCCTGGACCCGCCCGCCTGGTTCGCGGGATCCGCCTCGACGATGTGGATCGAACTCGGCGCGGTCCTCTCCGGGGTCCTCACCGGCTCCCGCACCCCGCGCGGTGCCCTGGAGGAGATGAGGGACCGGCTCCAGGCCCTCCTCGACACCCCCGACCCGCTCGGAGGAGACGCATGACCGCGACCGCGCCCACCGCCCCGGCCCCACCGCCCGCCGGGGGGACCGGAGCCGCCACGCCCTCCGCGTCCCGGCCGCCGGCCGTGCGCCGCCGCCGGCTCGAACACGGCCTGGTCTTCGTCGCGCCCTTCCTGCTGTTCCACCTCCTCTTCCTGGTCTGGCCGCTGCTGTTGGGCCTGAAGATGAGCCTGGGCGACGACAACATCACCGGTGCCGGCGGCAGCTTCGTCGGCCTGGACAACTACGTCGAGGCGCTGGGCGACCCCGACGTGTGGTCCTCGTTGTGGCACACGGTGTGGTTCACGCTGCTGTCCACCGCGCCGCTGGTCCTCACGGGACTGGTCATGGCCCTGCTCGCACACCACCTGAGAGTGTTCCAGTGGCTGTGGCGGCTGTCGTGGTTCGCGCCGTTCCTGCTGCCCTCGGGCGTCGTCGGCCTGCTGTGGCTGTGGATGATCTACCCCTCCGACTTCGGCCTGGCCGACCTGCTGCTGAACTCCCTCGGTCTCGATCCCGGGATCGGCTGGCTCACCGACACCCGCTACGCGATGCTCTCCATCGTGCTGACCACCGTGTGGTGGACGGTCGGCTTCAACTTCCTGCTCTACCTCGCCGCGCTCCAGGCCATCCCGCACCACCTGTACGAGGCCGCCGAACTGGACGGCGCCGGCGCCCGGCAGCGGCTGCGGCACATCACGCTGCCGATGCTCGCCCGCACCACCGGGGTGGTGGTCATCCTCCAACTCCTGGCCTCGCTGAAGATCTTCGACCAGATCTACATCATGACCGGCGGCGGACCCGACGAGAGCACCCGCCCGATCCTCCAGTACGTCTACGAGGCGGGCTTCACCGGTTACCGGATCGGCTACGCCTCGGCCGTCTCCTACGTCTTCTTCGCCCTGATCGTGATCGTCTCGCTGGTCCACCTGCGAATGACCCGCCGCTCCCGTGAGGAGGCCGCCAAGTGAGCGTGACCGCACAGGACGGAACCGCCACCGGTCCGGCGACCGCACCGCCCCCCGCACGCACCGCCTTCCGGCCGCTCGCCCGGTTCGCCGGGCCGCCCTCCGCGCCGGCCGGCGACGGCGGCCGGCGACCGCGCTGGACCCCGGGACGCGTGGTGACGCTCGTCGTCGCGCTCGCCCTGGTGGTGCTCTGGGTGCTGCCGCTGGCCTGGGCCGTCGCCACCTCCCTCAAGCCCGAGAACGAGACGACGCGGACCTCGCTGGAGTGGATCGGCTCGCGCGTCACCTTCGAGGCGTACGAGAAGGTGTGGGCCTCCGGCGACCTGATCCGATGGATGCTCAACTCCGCCTACGTCTCGGTCGTGACGACCGTGCTCACCGTGCTGACCTGCGCCATGGCCGCCTACGGCTTCTCGCGCACCGAATTCCGCGGCCGGAAGGCGCTCTACGGGCTGGTGATGGCGGGGATCATGGTGCCGCCGCAGGTGCTCATCGCCCCGCTCTTCGCCGAGATGGTCTCCCTCGGACTGGTCGACACCTACTGGGGCGTGATCCTGCCCCAGGTGGCCGTCCCCGCCATGGTGTTCATCCTGGTGAAGTTCTTCGAGGGGGTGCCGCGGGAGCTGGAGGAGGCGGCCTACGTCGACGGTGCCGGGCGCTGGCGGGTGTTCTGGACGGTCGTGGTGCCGCTGTCGCGGCCGGTCCTGTCCGCCGTCGCCATCTTCACCTTCATCCAGACCTGGAACAACTTCCTGTGGCCGTTCCTGGTCACCACCGACCCGAGCGCGATGACGCTCCCGGTCGGCCTGGTCAACGTCCAGTCCACCTACGGTGCCCGCTACGCCCAGGTGATGGCCTCGCTGGTGATCGCCGGTCTGCCGCTGCTGCTGGTCTTCGCCTTCTTCCAGCGGCAGATCGTCCGCGGCGTCGCCCACACCGGGCTGGCGGGACAGTGAGGGCGAGGGCGAGCCGGGGCCGGGCCCCGGCAGTGCTCTCGGCTCCTCGGCCCCTCGTCCCCCTCGTCCCCCTCGGTCCCGGAGAGGAGGAGATCGGGGCGTGCGCCCCGAACGATCCCCGGAAGAACCCCGAAGGAGTCCTGATGAACGATCGACCGAGCGGACGCGCCACGGCCGTCCGCCGCTCCCCGACAGTGCTGGTCGCCGTGCTCCTGGGGCTGCTCGTCGCCCTGGTCCCCGGCAGCGCGAACGCCTACCCGAACCCCGGTCGGGTCACCGGTGACATCTCCGTCCACGACCCGTCGATGATCCGCCTCGACGACGGCCGGTACATCCTGTACTCCACCCACAACGGACCCCAGGCCCGCGTCTCCACCGACCGGATCCACTTCACCCACGCCGGCCCGGCCTTCCCCACCCCGCCCTCCTGGTGGGCCGAGTACTCGCCGGAGCGCAGCCCCTGGGCGCCCGACATCTCCCGGCACAACGGCCGGTACTGGCTGTACTACTCGCTCTCCACCTTCGGCTCCAGCCACTCCGCCATCGGGCTGGCCACCAGCACCAGCGGCCTGCCCGGCACCTGGACCGACCACGGCATCGTGCACTCCACCACCTCGAACTCCGGCTACAACGCCATCGACCCCAACCTCTTCGTCGACGACGACGGGACGTGGTGGCTGACCTTCGGCTCCTGGTGGTCGGGGATCAAGACGATGCGGCTCGACCCGGCCACCGGCAAGCGGCACCCCGGCGACCGGACCCTCCACTCCGTCGCCGCCCGCAACCCCACGAGCAACGGCATCGAGGGACCGACGCTGATCAAGCGCGGCGGTCACTACTACCTCTTCGCGTCCTTCGACAAGTGCTGTGCCGGCACCGACAGCACCTACAGCATCCGGGTGGGCCGCTCCACCAGCCCCACCGGGCCGTTCCGCGACCGCCGCGGGGTGGACATGCGGAACAACGGCGGCACGATCGTGCTGGAGACCCACGGTCGGGTCGTCGGCCCCGGTGGCCAGTCGGTCATGTCGGATGTCGACGGGGACCTGCTCGTCTACCACTACTACAACCGCGACGACAACGGCGCGCCCACCCTCGGCATCAACCTGATGCGCTGGGACGACGGGTGGCCGGTGGCCCACTGAGAACCCGCCGGCCGCGGACGGTGACCACCTCGCCCCGTCCGCGGCCGGCGCGAGCCCGGCCCGCTGCCTCCGCTGCCCCCGCGGTCCCCCGCGGACCCCGAACCTCCCCGGACGGAAGGAATCCATGAGCACCACCGCACGTTTCGCCCTCGACCCCGCCTTCACCGTCGGCGAGGTCGACCCCCGGCTGTTCGGCTCCTTCGTGGAGCACCTCGGCCGCTGCGTCTACACGGGTGTCTTCGAACCCGGACACCCCTCCGCCGACGACCGGGGCCTGCGCACCGACGTACTGGACCTGGTCCGCGAACTGGGCGTGACCGCCATCCGCTACCCCGGCGGCAACTTCGTCTCCGGCTACCGCTGGGAGGACAGCGTCGGCCCCGCCGAGCGGCGTCCCCGCCGGCTCGACGCCGCCTGGCGCTCGGTGGAGACCAACCGCTTCGGCCTGGCCGAGTACATCGACTTCGTGCGCAAGGTCGGCGGCGAGCCCATGATGGCCGTCAACCTCGGCACCCGCGGTGTGCAGGAGGCCCGTGAACTGCTGGAGTACGCCAACCACCCCGGCGGCACCGAGCTGTCCGACCTGCGCGCCGCCCACGGCGACAAGGAGCCCTACGGCATCCGGCTGTGGTGCCTGGGCAACGAGATGGACGGCCCCTGGCAGACCGGCCACAAGACCGCCGCCGAGTACGGCCGGTTGGCCGCCGAGACCGCCCGCGCCATGCGCCAGCTCGACGACTCCCTCGAACTGGTCGCCTGCGGCAGCTCCAGCCAGGCGATGGAGACCTTCGCCGCCTGGGAGGCCACCGTCCTGGCCGAGACCTACGACCTGGTGGACCACATCTCCCTGCACGCCTACTACGAGGAGATCGACGGCGACCGCGACTCCTTCCTGGCCTCGGCCGTGGACATGGAGTCCTTCATCGAGAACGTCGTCGCCACCTGCGACCACGTCGGAGCCCGGCTGAAGTCCCGCAAGCGGATCAACCTCTCCTTCGACGAGTGGAACGTCTGGTACCAGCGGCGCTTCCAGGCCGAGCCCCTGCCCGACTGGGAGGAGGCGCCCCGACTGCTGGAGGACAACTACTCCGTCACCGACGCCGTGGTCTTCGGCTCCCTGGTGATCGCCCTGCTGCGCCACGCCGACCGGGTGACCGTCGCCTGTCTGGCCCAGCTCGTCAACGTGATCGCCCCGATCATGACCGAGCCCGGCGGCCCGGCCTGGCGGCAGACCACCTTCTTCCCCTTCGCCCAGGCCTCCCGCCACGGCCGGGGGCGGGTGCTGGACGTGCGGGTGCAGTCGCCCACGTACACCACCGCCAAGTACGGCGAGGTGCCGCTGCTGCACGCCACCGCCGTGCGCGACGAGACCACCGGCGCCGTCACCGTCTTCGCCGTCAACCGCGGGCAGCACGACGCCCTGCCGCTGGAGGTGGACCTGCGCGGACTGGCTCCCGAACGGGTGGTGGAGCACAGCGTGCTGGCCGACTCCGACCCCGAGGCCCGCAACACCCTCACCGATCCCGAGCGGGTCCTTCCGCACCCCGGTGAGGGCACCGAGCTGAGGGACGGAACGCTGCGCGCCACCCTGGAGCCGATGTCCTGGAACATGATCCGGCTCGGCTGACGTCCGTCGCCGGGGAGCACGGCGGCGGGGGCGGTCCGCTCGGGACCGCCCCCGCCGTACGCGCGCCGTGTGCCTATTCGACGGAGAAGGAGTGCACGGTCGTGCTCCGGTACGTCCGGCCCGGACGCAGCACGGTGGTGGGGAAGGACGGCCGGTTGGGGGAGTCGGGGAAGTGCTGGGTCTCCAGGCAGAACCCGTCGCCCTGCCGGTACACCCGCCCCGAGGTGCCCTCCAGGGTGCCGTCGAGGAAGTTGCCGCTGTAGAACTGCACGCCCGGCTCGGTGGTGGCGATCCGCATCACCCGGCCCGAGGTGGGCTCGGTGACGGTGACGACGTGCTCCGGCTCGGCCGTGATGCCCTTGTCCAGCACGAGGTTGTGGTCGTAGCCCTGCGCGAACAGGATCTGCTCGTGCGCCTCGCGGATGTCCGTCCCGATCGGTTTGGCCCGGCGGAAGTCGAACGGGGTGCCCGCCGCCCGCGCGAGTTCGCCCGTCGGGATCAGCGTCTCGCCGACCGGGGTGTAGCGGGAGGCGGCCACTTCCAGGTGGTGGTCCAGGACGCTGCCGCTGCCCTCCCCGGCGAGGTTGAAGTAGGTGTGGTTGGTGAGGTTGACGACGGTGGGCCGGTCGGTGGTGGCCTCGTAGTCGATCCGGAAGTCGCCGTGCCGGTCCAGTGTGTACTCCACCCGGACCTCCAGCGTCCCGGGGAAGCCCATCTCGCCGTCGGGGCTGGTGCGGGTCAGGACCAGCCCGACCTCGCCGCGCCGGGTGAACGGCTCGACCCGCCACACCCGGGCGTGGAAACCCCCCTCGCCGCCGTGCAGGCAGTGCCCGTTGTCGTTGCGGGGCAGTTCGTACGTCCGTCCGTCGAGGGTGAAGCGCCCGTTCGCGATGCGGTTGCCGTAGCGGCCGATGAGCGCGCCGAAGTACGGGGAACTCGCCACGTAGGAGTCCAGGTCGGCGAAGCCGAGCGAGACGTTGGCGTGCCGGCCGTTCCGGTCGGGCACCTCCAGGGACTGCACGACGCCGCCGTAGGAGAGCACCTTCAGTCGGGTGCCGCCGTTGGCCAGCGTCCAGACGTCCACCGCGGTGCCGTCCGCCAGTTCGCCGAACCGCTTCCGGCGCGGCTCGGACGGGCCGTGGCCGGCCGCGTGCGCCGCCCCGGTGCCCGGTCCCACGGTGGCGGCCATGCCCGCCGCCGCGGCCGCCGTGATCACTGCGCGTCTACCGGCGTTCACGATCCCACCTTCTTCTTGTTCCAGACGTCGAATCCCACCGCCGCCAGCAGGACCAGGCCCTTGATGACCTGCTGGTAGTCGGTGCCGATGCCCACCAGGGACATCCCGTTGTTGAGCACCCCGAGCACCAGACCGCCGATGACGGCACCCAGCACGGTACCCACACCGCCGCTCATCGAGGCACCGCCGATGAACGCCGCGGCGATCGCCTCCAGCTCGAAGTTGATGCCCGCCTGCGGGGTGCCGGCGTTCAGCCGGGCGGCGTACACGCAGCCCGCCAGCGCCGCCAGCACGCCCATGTTCACAAAGACCAGGAAGGTCACCTTCCGGTCCTTCACGCCCGACAGCTTGGCCGCCGCCCGGTTGCCGCCCAGGGCGTACACGTGGCGGCCGACGACCGCGTTGCGCATCACGAAGCCCAACCCGACCAGGATGGCGCACATGACCAGCAGCACCACCGGCACGCCCCGGTAGCTGGCCAGGGTGAGGGTGAACGCCAGCACCGCCGCCACGATGGCCACGCACTTGAGGACGAACAGGTTCGTCGGGAGCACCTGGAGTTCGTACTCCCGCTGTCGCCGCCGGTCGCGCCACTCCTGGGCCAGCACCACCGCCACCACGGCCACCCCGATCAGCACCGTCAGGTCGTGGTAGTTCGACAGCGGGCCGCCCTCGGGCAGGAAGCCCTGGCTGATGTTCTGGAAACCGCGCGGGAAGGGCGCCAGGGACTGGCCCTCCAACAGGATCTGGGTGCCGCCCCGGAACAGCAACATCCCCGCCAGCGTCACGATGAACGACGGGATGCCGACGTAGGCGATCCAGAAGCCCTGCCAGGCGCCCGCCAGCGCGCCGATCAGCAGCGAGCAGGCCAGTGCGACGGGCCAGGCCAGGTCGTACTCGACCATCATCACGGCCGCCGCGGCGCCGACGAAGGCGGCCAGCGAACCGACGGACAGGTCGATGTGGCCGGCGATGATCACGATCATCATGCCCATGGCCAGGATCAGGATGTAGCTGTTCTGTTGGACGATGTTGGACACGTTGACGGGCTTGAGGAGGTTGCCGTCGGTCCACACCTGGAACAGCACCACGATCAGCGCCAGCGCGACGAGCATCCCGTACTGCCGCATGTTGGCGCGCATGCCGCGCGCCAGCAGTGCCAGTGCCCCGGCGCCGCCCGCACGGCCGCCGCTCCCGCCGGGGCCCTTCCCGGCGGTCCTCCCCGAGGCGCCCCTTCCCGCGGGGGCCCCTCCCTCGGTTCCTTCGGTGATGGTGTCGTCGCTCGTCACGCGCCCCGGCTCCCGTCCTCGGTCATGTAGCGCATCAGCACCTCCTGGCTCGCGTCCTCGCGGGCCACCTCACCGGTCAGCCGTCCGGCCGCCATGGTGTAGATCCGGTCGCACATCCCCAGCAGCTCCGGGAGCTCCGAGGAGATCATCAACACCGCCTTGCCCTGCGCGGCGAGCCGGTCGACGACGGTGTAGATCTCGTACTTCGCCCCGACGTCGACACCGCGCGTGGGCTCGTCGAGGATCAGCACCTCGGGGTCGGCGTGCACCCACCGGCCGAGCACCACCTTCTGCTGGTTGCCGCCGCTGAGCCGCCCCACCTGCTCGAAGACGGTCGGGGTCTTGATGTTCATCGACGTTCGGAAGCGTTCGGCGACCCGCCGCTCCCGGTGCTCGTCCACCACCCCGGCGCGGGCCAGCTTCGGCAGCGAGGCCAGGGAGATGTTGCGGCTGACGGTGTCGATCAGGTTCAGCCCGTAGGTCTTGCGGTCCTCGGTGACGTACGCCAGGCCGCGGGCGACGGCGGCGGGCACGGTGCGGGTGTCCGCCTCCTCCCCGTCGATCCGTACCGTGCCGCCGTCGTGGACCCCGTAGGAGCGGCCGAAGACGCTCATGGCCAGCTCGGTGCGGCCCGCGCCCATCAGGCCGGCGATGCCGACGATCTCGCCGCGCCGCACCGTCAGCGACACGTCGTCGACCACCTTGCGCCGACGGTCGATGGGGTGGCGGACCGTCCAGCCGGAGATCTCCAGCGCCGGCCGCCCGGCGTCCGGGCCCTCGTAGCGGGTGCGTTCGGGGAAGCGGTGGTCCAGGTCGCGGCCCACCATGCCGCGGATGATCCGGTCCTCCGAGAGGACCGCGGGCGCCCCGGGCGAGGGGCGGACGGGGAGGGTCTCCACCGTCCGTCCGTCGCGCAGCACGGTGACGGTGTCGGCGACGCGGCGGATCTCGCCCAGCTTGTGGGAGATCAGGACGCAGGCGATGCCCTGGGAGCGCAGCTCCAGGATGAGGTCGAGGAGCTTGGCGCTGTCCTCGTCGTTGAGCGCGGCGGTCGGCTCGTCCAGGACGAGCAGCCTGACCTTCTTCGCCAGCGCCTTGGCGATCTCCACCAGTTGCTGCTTGCCCACGCCGATGTCGGCGACGCGGGTCTGCGGGTTCTCGTGCAGCCCGACCCGTCGCATCAGCGCGGCGGCGTGGCGGACGGTGTCGTTCCACCGGATGACGCCGCGCCGGGCGTGCTCGTTGCCCAGGAAGATGTTCTCGGCGATGGACAGGTAGGGCACCAGCGCCAGCTCCTGGTGGATGATGACGATGCCGCGCCGTTCGCCGGCCCGGATGTCCCGGAAGGCGCACGGTTCGCCCTCGAAGAGGATCTCCCCCTGGTAGCTGCCGTGCGGGTGGACGCCGCTGAGCACCTTCATCAGCGTCGACTTGCCCGCGCCGTTCTCCCCGCAGACGGCGTGGATCTCGCCGGGGCGGACGGTCAGATCGACCCCGGACAGCGCTCTGACCCCGGGGAAGGTCTTGGTGATCGAGCGCATCTCCAGAACGCTGCTCATGTCTTCTCCTCGCGGCCCCGCACGGACTACGTGAGCTGGTCGGCGGTGTAGTACCCCTCGTCCACGAGCAGATCGGTGTTGGACCTGTCGATGCTGACGGGCTCCAGCAGGTAGGCGGGGACGACCTTGGCGCCGTTGTCGTAGGACTCGGTGTCGTTGACCTCGGGCTCGCCGCCGCCGAGCACGGCGTCGGTCATCTGCACGGCCCGCTTCGCCAACTCGCGGGTGTCCTTGAAGACGGTCTGGGTCTGCTGCCCGGCGAGGATCGACTTGACGGAGGCCAGCTCGGCGTCCTGCCCGGTGACCACGGGGTAGGGCTTGCCCTCGGTGCCGTAGCTGGCGCTCTTGAGCGCCGAGATGACGCCGATGGAGATGCCGTCGTAGGGGGAGAGGACCGCGTCCAGGCGCTCACCGCCGTAGTGGCGGCTGAGCAGGTCGTCCATCCGCTTCTGGGCGGTGCCGCCGTCCCAGCGCAGGGTGGTGACCTGGTTCAGCTCCGTCTGGCCGCTGCGCACGACGAGCCGCCCGCTGTCGATGTGGGGCTCCAGGACGCTCATCGCGCCGCGGAAGAAGAAACCGGTGTTGTTGTCGTCCGGCGAGCCGGCGAACAGCTCCAGGTCGAACGTCTCCCCCTTGTTCTCCTCCAGCTCCAGCGCGTCGACGATGTACTGACCCTGGAGTTCGCCGACCGTGAAGTTGTCGAAGGTGGCGTAGTAGTCGACGCTCTCGGTGCCGCGGATGAGGCGGTCGTAGGCGATGACGGGGATGCCGGCCTCCTCGGCGCGGCGGAGTACGTTGGTCAGCGAGGAGCCGTCGATGGCGGCGATCACCAGTGCGTCGTGGCCCTTGGAGATCATGTTCTCGATCTGCGCGACCTGGTTCTCCACCTTGTCGTCGCCGTACTGCAGATCGGTCTCGTAGCCCTTGGCCTCGAACTGCTCCACCATGTTCTCGCCGTCGGCTATCCACCGCTCGGAGGACTTGGTGGGCATGGCGATGCCGATGGTGCCGCCCTCGGCGGCGTTGTCGGCTCCGTCGTCCCTGCTGCCGCCCTCGGAGTTCTGGCCGCAGGCGGTCAACGCCAGGGCGAGGAGGGCGCAGACGCCGACGGCGGCTCTGGTGGTGCGCGTACGGGTGCGGGCACGGGTGCGGTCGCGCATGGTGATCAGTTCCCTTCCGGTGTGCTGCCGTTCTCTTCGGGGAAGCGGTCGAGCGGGCCGGGCAGTCGGGACCCGAGGGGGGACATCCCGGTGTCGGCGCCCATCCGGGCCAGCAGGTCCAGGGCGAGCCGCCCGCGGCGGACCCGTTCGCGGGCGGTGTCCAGGGTCAGGTCGCGCAGGTGCGCGCCGTAGGGGTAGATGCCGGGCGCCTTGCTGAGGCCGAACTTGAGGTAGATCGGCGCGCCGCGCCGGATCAGCTCGGCGGCGTCGTACATCCGCACGTAGCCGCCGAGGTCGTCGGGGGCCTCCAGGTAGAAGTCCATCGGGGCGCGGCTGACGCGACGGATCTCGGTCAGGTGCTCCAGGGACAGGTCGGAGGGCACGTTGATCGAGTCGGCGCCCAGGCGTTCGAAGACGGCGAAGGAGACCGGGTTCACCGGGCCGATCAGCGCCGAGACCTTGAAGGTGGTGTCGGCGGGCAGGACGCCGCGCGTCCGCAGCCGGTGGAGGGTCAACAGCACTCCCTCGTCGGCCACCAACAGGCACCGCACGCCGAGTTCGGTGGCGCGCAGGGCGTCCTCCACGCACCCGGCGAGCGCGTCGTGGCCGCGGGCGCGCAGCCCGGCGCCGCCGGAGGGGGTGCGGGTGCCGGCCCCGGTGTCCCAGGTGCCGCGCGGCCCGGTGAACAGGCACAGTTCGGCGCCGTGTTCGGCACAGGCGCCGACCATCTCGGCGATCTCGGTGTCGGTCAACATCCACGCGCCGCT
This sequence comes from Streptomyces taklimakanensis, assembly GCF_009709575.1. Taxonomy (NCBI): domain Bacteria; kingdom Bacillati; phylum Actinomycetota; class Actinomycetes; order Kitasatosporales; family Streptomycetaceae; genus Streptomyces; species Streptomyces taklimakanensis. The sequence continues at coordinate 1,613,937 of NZ_WIXO01000001.1, read as the reverse complement.
GCCCTGGCTGACGCGGTGGACGGGAACGTCCAGCGCCTCGGCCTCCTTCAGCACGGTGGTCAGTGCCTCCGGCCCCTCCACGGAGGGGATCTCGGTGCGCCAGGTGCCCCCGTCGGGGAAGGCGTGCGGCGAGGCGTCGGATGAGGCGTACTCGGGGTGGGCGTAGCCGAGGGAGGCGAGGGCGGCCTCGCCGGGACGGCGGGGGCCGGAGGGTTCGATGGACGCGTCGGTCACGATGCTCCCAGGTTCGATATGTCGTACGGCGTTCGTGGTCGAGGGTGTGGAACGGGATCGGGCTCGGACGGGGGCGCGGGACGTCGGATCCGGTGGTCCGGGCCCGCCCGGTGTCGGGCGGGCCCGTCCCTGACCAGGCCTGGCGGTCAGGGACGCAGCAGCACCTTGCCGACCTCCGGGTCTTCGCCGCCGACCAGTGCGACGGCCCGGGCGAACTCCTCCAGCGGCAGTTCGTGGGTGATCAGGGCGGCCGGCGCGAGCAGACCGGTCTCGAAGGCGCGCACCGCGTACGCCCAGGCGGCCGACGGCGCGCCGAAGACGGTCCGGACGGTGATCTGCCCGACGGTCAGGTGGATCGGGTCGATGCCCGCCGCGCCCGGCTCGGGCAACCCGGTGAGGACCACCCGACCGCCGCGCCGGGCCAGCAGACAGGAGTCCCGTGCGGTGGTGGGCGCGCCCGCGGTCTCCACCACCAGGTCGTAGCGGCCGTGCAGTTCCCCGGTCGCCGCCGGCTCGCGCGCCTCGGTGGCGCCCATCGCCGTCGCCTGCCGGGCGCGCTCGATCCTGGGATCCACCACCAGCAGCTCGGCGGGGGAGGAGGCGGCCAGGAACTGGACGGCCAGCAGGCCGAGCGTGCCCGCGCCGACCACCGCGATCCGCTCGCCGGGCCGGGGCTCCGCCGCCAGCGCGGCCGCGGCGACCACGGCGGCCGGCTCCAGCAGGGCCGCGGAGCGCAGGTCGGCGCCGTCGTCCAGGACGTGCAGCAGCCGGGCGGGCAGGGTCAGGGCGTCGGCGAAGGCGCCGGGCCGGGTGAAGCCCGTCTCGTCGTAGCCGCCGACGCACAGGCTGCCGGCGCCCTCCCGGCAGCGGTCGCAGACCAGGCAGGCGCGGAACCCCTCGCCCACCGCCTTCCGCCCGACCAGCGCCGGGTCGACGCCCTCCCCGACCTCCTCCACCGTCCCGGACCACTCGTGGCCGGGGACGACGGGGTAGCGGACGTAGCCCTCGGCCCGGGTGCCGGCGTACACCTCGCGGTCGCTGGCGCAGACCCCGGCCGCGAACACCGCCACCCGGACCTCGCCCGGTCCGGGCGGGGCGTGGGACACCTCGGCGAACCGGTGCGCGCCGGGCCGCTCCACGACGACGGCCCGGCCGGGACGCGGGGCGCGCGGTGCGGCGTGGGGGGCGCGGCCCGGCTCGGTGGTCCGTGGGCCCTGGTCGTGTACCGGTGTGTTCACCGCCGGATCCTCCCCGCTTCCCGAGATCCGTACGCGTGCGGGGCCCGTGCCGCGGCGCCGCGTGCCGCCCGGCCCCTCACGCCCGCGTCCCGCGCGGGTTCCGCTTCTCCCAGCCCTCGGCCCACAGGTCGAACCGGGCCTGCTGCTGCGGGAACTCGGCCGCCGCGTCGGTGTCCAGCTCCACGCCCAGCCCGGGGGCGTCCGGGAGGGCGAAGTAGCCGTCCACGACCTCCGGCGCGCCCTTGACCACCCTCTTGATCTCGGCGTCCGCGAAGTCGTTGAAGTGCTCCAGGATCTTGAAGTTCGGGGTGCAGCCCGCCAGTTGGAGCGAGGCGGCGGTCAGCACCGAGCCGCCGACGTTGTGCGGCGCCACCATCATGTAGTGGGTCTCGGCGGTGGCGGCGAGCTTGCGGGTCTCCAGGATGCCGCCGAGGTGGCCCAGGTCCGGCTGGATGATGTCGACGGCCTGCGACTCGAACAGCTCGCGGAACTCGATCCGGTCGTGGATGCGCTCGCCGGTGGCGATCGGCATGTCCACCTTGTCGGCCACCTTCGCCAGGGCCTTGAGGTTCTCCGGCGGCACGGGCTCCTCCAGCCAACTCGGCCGGAACGGCTCCACTTCGCGGGCGATGCGGACGGCCGTGGAGGGGCTGAACCGGCCGTGCATCTCCAGCAGCAGCTCGCGCTCCGGCCCGATCGCGTCCCGCACCGCTTCCACCAGGGCGACCGAGCGCAGCGTCTCGGTGTGGTCCAGCTCGAAGTGGCCGGTGCCGAAGGGGTCCAGCTTGAGCGCCCGGTAGCCGCGCTCGACGACCTTCAGGGCCGCCTGGTGGAACGCCTCGGGGGTGCGTTCGACGGTGTACCAGCCGTTGGCGTACGCCTTGACCTTCTCGGTGACCCGTCCGCCGAGCAACTGCCAGACGGGTACGCCCAGTGCCTTGCCCTTGATGTCCCAGCAGGCCATCTCCACGACGGCGATGCCGGACATCACGATCTCGCCGGCCCGCCCGTAGTCGCCGTACTTCATGCGGCGCACCAGGTCCTCGACGGCGAAGGGGTCGGAGCCGGCGATGTGGTTGGCCTCGGCCTCCCGCAGGTAGCCGACGAGCGCGTCGGTGTGCCCGAGCATCCGGGTCTCGCCGACGCCGGTGAGTCCCTCGTCGGTGTGCACCTGGACGTAGGTCAGGTTGCGCCACGGAGTACCGACGACATGCGTGCTGATTCCGGTGATGCGCACAGCGGTGCCCTTCTATGTCGTTCGATATTTCGTCACACGTTCGAAATGCTGGCGTGAATGTAATGACGTGCTCGGACCGACGTCAATGGGGTGGACGTGGATTCGCGCCGCTCAGGCGGGCGGACGCTCGGCGGTCACCACGCGGTGGGCGATCTCGGCGAGCCTGCGCTGCCCCTCCACGCCCGGGTGGAACCAGTCCCAGGTGCTCAACTCCCGGGTGGTGAAGCGGTAGGCGTGGACCGCCCCGCCGTCGTGACGGCAGCGCGCGTCGCCCGCGCAGACCTCCTCCAGCGCCGAGTTGTACGCCCGCACCCGCTCCGCCACCTTTCCGCGCCGCTCGGCGGCCGCGGTGTCCAAGGGGTCGGAGGTGCCGCCCAGCATCGACGGGCAGATGCCCAGCTTCCACACCTGCGAGGCCAGGGGGTGGGAGCGGCCCACGGACCACAGCCGCTCCAGGTCCGGCAGGCTCGCCACGAAGACCTGCGTCCTCGGCGACGCGGCGCGCAGGGCGCGCAGCGCCTCGGCGAAGTCGGCTCGGAACTCCTCCACCGGCGTCATCTCCCCGACGGTCGGTCGGCAGGCGTCGTTCGCGCCGACCAGCACCGTCACCAGCTCCGGCCGGTGGGCGGCGGCCCTGCGGGCCTGACCGGGCAGGTCGGACATCAGGGCGCCGGAGCGCGCGTGGTTCCAGCGGGCGGAGGCCGGCACGTCCAGCCGTCGGGCCAGGCTGTCCACCTCCGGCGAGGTCCCGGTGGCCCAGGACGCCTCCGGGCAGTCGTCCAGCAGCGAGCAGGCGTCGAAGGCGCGGGTGATGGAGTCGCCCAGGGCCGCCAGCGAGTCCGGCCCGGTGTCCCAGGTGGGGGAGGGGGAGGCGCTCCGGGGTCGCGGCGCGTCGTCGTTCCCCTCGGAGCCGGCGTCGCCGCCCCCGGTCGGGCCGCCGCACGAGACGGCGAACACGATCAGGGCCACCACCGCGGCGACGACCGCGCACGCGGCGCCCAGCACCCCTCGGTGCCCGCCCCGCCGGGCCCGGCGGGGGTCGGACGACAGGTCCTCTCGCATTTCTTCCTCCCGCCGTTGCTTCCCGTGCCGACCGTTTCCCGGTGGGACGATGGTTCGGTCGGGTGGGATGACCGCCGTGACGGACGGTACGTCACCCCATGTGCGCCGCGGCACGGTAGCTTTTTCCGTGACGGTCCGAAAATGGCCGCTGGACACGGCTGACAGATTACATCGCGTCACTTGATGTCCCTTTTAGGGAGAATCAGCACGAATAGTGTTTACTGTTCGTAACCTCGGAGGCTGGAAGACAGGTGACCGATGTGACAAGACGCCAAGCGGTGCTCCGGCGCACGGCCGACAGGGTTTCGAGGCCGCCACGGAAGGTCGCACTCGAACCGCACAGGAGGTCCCGGTGACGACACGTGGAGTTCTGTACGTCCACTCCGCGCCCCGCGCACTGTGTCCACACGTCGAATGGGCCGTCGCCGGAGTGCTCGGCGCCCGCGTCGGACTCGACTGGATCAAGCAGCCCGCCGCGCCGGGCACCTGGCGCGCCGAACTGTCCTGGCAGGGCGAACCGGGCACCGCCTCCAAGCTGGCCTCCGCGCTGCGCGGCTGGCGGATGCTCCGCTACGAGGTCACCTCCGAGCCCTGCTCCACCGCCGAGGGCGAGCGCTACAGCTCCACCCCCGAACTGGGCATCTTCCACGCGGTGACCGGCCTGCACGGCGACATCCTCATCCCCGAGGACCGGCTGCGCTCCGCCCTCGACCGCGCCGCGCGCGGCGAGACGGAGCTGGAGACCGAGATCGCCAAACTGCTCGGCAAGCCCTGGGACGACGAGTTGGAGCCCTTCCGCTACGCGGGCGAGGGCGCTCCGGTGCGCTGGCTCCACCAGGTGGTCTGACGGGCGGTCCGGCACCCGCCCTCCCGGTCCGGCGCCCGTCCTCCCGGTCCGGCACCCGTCCTCCCGGTCCGGCCACGGGTTTCCGCCGGTTCTTCCGCCCGATGCCCCCGCCGACGCTCCTCGGCTCCCTCCGGCCGCCTCAGGAGGAGGCCGGAGGGGAGGGCCGGGCCGCGGTCGGCCCCGGCGCGGGGGGCAGCAACCGGTCCACCGCGCGCCGGGCGCGGCCGGCGGCCGCGGTGTCGCCGTCGAGCTGGAGGGCGTGGTTCAGGCTCATCAGGATTCCGTAGAGCTCGAACACGACCTGCTCCGGATCGGTGTCGCGGGGCAGCTCGCCGCGTCGGACGGCCGTCCGCACGTCCGCCGAGAGCCTGTGCCGCCACGCGCCGAACTGGCGCCGCAGCAGGTCCCGCACGGGCCCGACGCGACCGTCGTACTCGAAGGTGGAGCCGACGAAGAGGCAGCCGCCGGGGAACACCCCGCGCTCCAGGTAGGAGATCCACGTCGCGCAGACCGCGCGCAGCCGCGCCAGTCCCGGCTCGGCGCCGGCCGCGGGACGCCAGACCTCACGGTCGAAGATCGTCGCCGCCCGTTCCAGGGCGGCGATCTGAAGTGCCTCCTTGGTGCCGAAGTGGCCCAGCAGGCCGGACTTGCTGAGCCCCAGGTCGGCGGCGAGCCGGCCGATCGTCAGCCCTTCCAGGCCCTCCAACGAGGCGAGGGCGACACTGCGTTCGACGATCCGCTCGCGGGTGCGGCGGGCTTCGGCGGCGGATCTGCGGGGGCTCACGGACGCCATCGTACGGCGTACCGAGTGTTGGACCTCGTTAGAGTCCGATCGATCGGTCGCTATAGGGTCCGGGTATCGACGAGTCGAGGCCGGGTCCGAACGCGCGTACCCGCCCCGGGCCACGGCCGAGCCGAGGAGGACCAACAGTGCCCCGTACCCGTATCGCCGCCCTGGGCCACCACCAGCCCGACCACGTGCTGACCAACCACGACCTGGCGGGCATGGTGGAGACCAGCGACGAGTGGATCCGGCAACGGACCGGTATCGTCACCCGCCGCGTCGCCCGCGAGGAGACCGTCACCGATCTGGCCGCCGCCGCGGCGGGCAAGGCCCTGGCCGCCTCCGGGCTCGATCCGGCCGACATCGGACTGGTCACCGTCGCCACCTGCTCGGCCCAGGACCGCTGTCCGTCCATCGCCGCCCAGGTCGCCGGGCGCCTGGGCGTTCCCGGCGCCGTCGCCTTCGACCTCAACAACGGCTGCGCGGGCTTCACCACCGCCCTGGCCACCGCCGACCACTCGCTGCGCGCCGGGGCCGCGCGGCACGCCCTGGTCGTCGGCGCCGAGAAGATGTCCGACGTCACCGACTGGACCGACCGCTCCACCTGCGTCCTCCTCGGTGACGGGGCGGGCGCGGCCGTCGTCAGCGCCGAGGAGGGCGGCGACGCCGGCCGGGACGGCATCGGCCCCGTCGTCTGGGGCTCCGACCCCACGCGCGGGGACGCCGTACGGCTGAAGGGCGCCTGGCGGCCGCGCTTCGCCCAGGAGGGCCAGACCGTCTTCCGCTGGGCCACCACCGAGCTGGCCCCCCTGATCGAGCGGGCGTGCGAGAAGGCCGGTGTCGCCCCCGGGGACCTCGGTGGCATCGTCACCCACCAGGCCAACCTGCGCATCATCGAGTCCCTGGTGCGCCGCCTGAGCGTGGACGGCGTCGTGGTGGCGCGCGACGTGGTCGACTCCGGCAACACCTCGGCCGCCTCCGTTCCGCTCGCCCTGTCCAAGCTGGTCGAGCGCCGTGAACTCGAACCGGGGGCGCCCGTGCTGCTGTTCTCCTTCGGCGGTGGGCTCTCCTGGGCCGGGCAGGTCGTCACCTGCCCCTGACCGGGGCGGCGGGCGCGGGAACGCCCCGCGGGGGCACGTCGAGGGGCCCTGGCCGGTCGTACCGGCCAGGGCCCCTCGGGATCCGTCTCGCGCCTGTGACGGCCCGTCGGACGCGCTCTCGGGTCCGTGCGTCGGGTCGCGCGTCAGACGGTCCGGAAGGCCACGACGACGTTGTGGCCGCCGAAGCCGAAGGAGTTGTTGAGGGCGACGAGCGGGCCCTCGCCCAGCGAGCGGGCCTCGTCGCGCACGATGTCGGCGTCGACCTCCTCGTCCAGGTTCTCGACGTTGACGGTCGGCGGAGCCGTGCGGTGGTGCAGGGCGAGCACCGCCGCCACCGTCTCGACACCGCCCGCGCCGCCCAGCAGGTGGCCGGTCATGGACTTGGTGGCGGAGACGGCCACGTGGTCCAGGTCGGAGCCCAGCACCTTGCGCAGTGCCTTGATCTCCGCGACGTCGCCCTGCGGCGTGGAGGTGGCGTGCGCGTTGACGTGCGCGACCTCCGAGGGCTTCAGGCCGGTGGTCTCCAACAGGTGCTGGAGCGCGGCGGCGATGCCCCGGCCGGTCGGCTCGGGCTGGGCGATGTGGTGGTTGTCCGCGGACAACCCCTGGCCCAGCACCTCGCAGTAGACCCGCGCGCCCCGCCGCGCGGCGTGCTCGGCCGACTCCAGCACCACGATGCCCGCGCCCTCGCCGAGCACGAAGCCGTCACGGGCCGTGTCGAAGGGGCGCGACGCCCTCTCGGGCGCGTCGTTGTTCTTGGACATCGCCATCATGTTGGCGAAGGCGGCGACGGGCAGCGGGTGGATGGCCGCCTCGGTGCCGCCGGTGACGACCACGTCGGCGCGTCCGCTGCGGATCATCTCCACGGCGTAGCCGACCGCCTCGGCCCCCGAGGCGCAGGCGCTGACCGGGGTGTGCACGCCCGCCTGGGCGCCCACCTCCAGGCCGACGTTGGCGGAGGGGCCGTTGGGCATCAGCATCGGAACGGTGTGCGGGGAGACCCGGCGCGCGCCCTTCTCCCTCAGCACGTCGTACTGGTCGAGCAGCGTGGTGACGCCGCCGATGCCGGAGGCGACGACGGTGCCGAGCCGGTCCGGGTCCACCTGACCGCTCTCTCCGGCCTTGCCCTCGAAGCCGGCGTCGGCCCATGCCTCGCGGGCGGCGATCAGCGCGAACTGCGCCGAGCGGTCCAGCTTGCGGGCCAGGGGGCGGGGCAGGACCTCGGAGGGCTCGACCGCCACCCGGGCGGCGATCCTCACCGGCAGCTCGGCCGCCCAGTCGTGCTCCAGGGCCCTGACGCCGGAACGGCCGGCGACCAGGCCCTCCCACGTCGATGCGCTGTCGCCACCCAGCGGTGTGGTTGCGCCGACACCGGTGACGACCACGGTGCGATTGGTCGCGTTCACGGGTTTTCTCGTCTCCACTGGTAGGGGATGTGCGGTCATCCGCCACCGCGAACGGGTGGCGACAAACGCCTCGACGGATTCCGGACGGATCAGTCCTGGTGGGTGGTGATGTAGTCCACCGCGTCACCGACGGTCTTGAGGTTCTTGACGTCGTCGTCCGGGATCTTCACGCCGAAGCGCTCCTCGGCGGCGACGACGACCTCGACCATGGACAGCGAGTCGACGTCCAGGTCGTCGGTGAAGGACTTCTCCGGCTGGACGTCCTCGACCGGGATGCCGGCGATCTCGTTCACGATCTCGGCGAGACCGGCGACGATCTCTTCCTTGGTGGCGGCCATGTGTGGCGCTCCTTCTCGTTGTGTTGCCTTGTGCTGCGGTCTGTTGCGGTGCGGTGTGGAACGACCGACTAGGGGAGGGTAACGACCGTTGCCGCGTAGACGAGACCCGCCCCGAATCCGATGACGAGCGCGGTGTCGCCGCTCTTCGCCTGCCCGGTCGCCAACAACCGCTCCATGGCGAGCGGGATGGAGGCGGCCGAGGTGTTGCCGGTGGTCTCCACGTCACGGGCGACCGTGACGTGCTCCGGCAGCTTGAGGGTCTTCACCATCGAGTCGATGATCCGCATGTTGGCCTGGTGCGGGATGAAGACGTCCAGGTCGTCGGCGGTGATCCCGGCGGCCTCCAGAGCCTGCTGGGCGACTTTCGCCATCTCGAAGACGGCCCAGCGGAAGACCGTCTGCCCCTCCTGCCGGAGCGCCGGGAACTTCAACGTGCCGTCCTCGCCGACGGGCAGCCGCGACACGTCGCCGACGCGGAAGTCGTCCCACGGCACGGTCTGCGAGATGACGTCCGCCTTGTCGCCCTCCGACCCCCACACGACGGGGCCGATGGCGGGCTCCTCGGACGGGCCGACGACCACCGCGCCGGCGCCGTCGCCGAAGAGGAAGGCGGTGGTGCGGTCCGTCAGGTCCGTCAGGTCCGACAGCCGTTCGACGCCGACCACCAGCGCGTACTCGGCGCTGCCGTCCACGATCAGGCCCTTGGCGATGGTCAGGCCGTAGCCGAAGCCCGCGCAGGCCGCGGAGATGTCGAAGGCGGCGGCCTTGTCGGTGCCCAGCCGGTGGGCGATCTCGGTGGCGATCGAGGGCGTCTGCTTGAAGTGGGAGACGGTCGAGATGACGACCGCGCCGATCCGCTGCGGATCGATTCCGGCGTCCGCGATGGCCTTGCCCGCCGCGGCGAGGGTCATCTCCGCGACGGTCTCCTCCGGGCCCGCCCAGTGCCGGGTGGCGATCCCGGAACGGGAACGGATCCACTCGTCGGAGGAGTCGATGTGCTTCAGGATCTCCTCGTTGGGCACTACACGGGTCGGCCGGTAGCCGCCCACACCGAGGATGCGCGCGTACGGCGCGCCCCTGGAGGGCCTGATCTTCGCGGTCATGCTTCTCGAAGCTCCTATCGGCTGCTGTCCGGCCACTGTCCGGTTATGGGGCCGGCGTGGAAGCGTGCTCGGCGATCAGCTCACGGGCCGCGTCGAGGTGCTCGGGGGTCTTGATCGCCAGCGTCTTCACGCCCGGCAGGGCGCGCTTGGCCAGACCGGTGAGGGTGCCGCCGGGGCAGACCTCGATCAGCGCGGTGACGCCCAACTCGCGGAAGGTCTCCATGCACAGGTCCCAGCGCACGGAGTTGGAGACCTGTTCCACCAGCCGCCGCACCACCTCGCCGCCGTCCGCGACGACCCGCCCGTCCCGGTTGGAGACGTAGCGGACGACCGGGTCCTTCGCCTCGACGCCTCCGACCGCCTCGGCCAGGGCGTCGACGGCCGGGGCCATGTGGTGGGTGTGGAAGGCGCCGGCCACGGACAGGGCCTTCACCATCCGCACGCCCTCGGGCTTCTCCTCGGCCAGGGCGGCCAACTGCTCGGTGGTGCCGGCGGCGACGATCTGTCCGGCGCCGTTGACGTTGGCCGGGGTCAGCCCCAGCTTCTTCAGGTGCGCGGTCACCGTCTCCGGTTCGCCGCCGATGACGGCGGCCATGCCGGTCGGGGTGACGGCGGCGGCCTCGGCCATCGCCCGGCCACGGGTGCGCACCAGCCCCATCACGGCCTCGGGGGTGAGGACTTCGCCGATCGCGGCGGCGGTCAGCTCGCCCACGCTGTGGCCCGCGACGGCGCCGAGGGCGTCCTTGGGCACGCCGTCCAGCAGCGCCTGCGCGGAGACCAGCCCCGCTGCGACCAGCAGGGGCTGTGCCACGGCGGTGTCACGGATTCGCTCGGCGTCGGCCTCGGTGCCGTAGTGCACCAGGTCCAGGTCGATGGCGGTCGACCACTCCCGCAGGCGGTCGGCGACACCGGGGAGTTCGAGCCAAGGGGTCAGGAAGCCGGGTGTCTGGGCACCCTGGCCGGGAGCGACGAGTACGAGCACTCTCACACTCTCTCTTGTCGACGGAGGTCCCCGCCGGTGGGGACCGACACGAAGAACGCTCAGGGTAATTGTCCGGAGCGGACAAAACCGCCCGGCGCGACTATAGCCGCCCCCCTCCGTCGGCCAGACGCCCCAGAATGAGGGCCACACGCAGCGTGAACGCCGAGCGCACATCCGACGGGGACCACCCGGTGACATCCGTCACACGGCGGAGCCGGTAACGGACGGTGTTGGGATGGACGAACAACATCCGCGCCGCCCCCTCCAGGCTGCTGGCCTGCTCCAGATACACGCTCAGGGTCTCCAGGAGGGCCGCGCCGGCCTCCTGGAGCGGCCTGTAGATCTCCTCCACCAGCAGGGTGCGCGCGGTGGCGTCCCCGGCCATCGCGCGCTCGGGCAGCAGATCGTCGGCGAGCACCGGGCGCGGCGCGTCCGGCCACGCGGCGCACGCCTTCAGCCCGGCCGCGGCGGCCCGCGCCGACCGCGTCGCCGACAGCAGGTCGCCCACCACGGGCCCGGCCACCACGGGCCCCGGCGCGAACGGCCCGATCAACGACTTGGCCATGTGCAGCGGATCGTCGGAGCCGCCCGCGACGACCACCAGGCGGTTGCCCAGCACCCCGGTGAGCACCTGGAGCCTGGCGTGCCGGGCGGCGCGCCGTATCGCCTCCACGGTCAGTTCGTTGTCCCCGTCGGGCGCGGTGCCCAGCACCACGGCCACGTGGTCGGGGGAGTTCCAGCCCAGCGCCGCGGCGCGGGAGACGGCCCCTTCATCGGCCTCGCCCGAGAGGACCGCGTTGACCACCAGGGACTCCAGGCGCGCGTCCCACGCGCCGCGCGCCTCGGCCGCCTGGGCGTACACCTGGGCGGTGGCGAAGGCTATCTCCCGTGCGTAGACGAGCAGCGCCTCGCGCAGCACGCCCTCGTCGCCGGGCGCGGCCACCTCGTCGATCGCCGACTCCACGACCTCGATGGTGGTGCGGACCATCTCCACCGTCTGTCGCAGCGTGACCGCCCGCGTCAACTCGCGTGGCGCGGTGCCGAACACGTCCGTGCTGATCGCCTGCGGCGTCTCCGGGTGCCGGAACCACTCGGTGAACGCCGCGATGCCCGCCTGCGCCACCAGTCCGATCCACGACCGGTTCTCCGGTGGCATCGCGCGGTACCAGGGCAGTTGCTCCCCCATCCGAGCCAGGGCGGCGGCGGCCAGCTTGCCGGAGGACTGCTCCAGCCGCCGCAGCGTCGCGGGGTGCGGATGCGGGCGCTGCTTGTCGGGTGCTGGGGTGTGAGTGGGTTCTGGCACGGGGACAAGCCTGCCCCATTGGTACGGAGAGGAGGAGGGCGGGTGTCGGATCCGCACAACCGGGCCGGTGCGGCGGGGCGGCGGGAGGAGGTCCCCGTCCGCCGGAAAAACGGTTGGAGCGGCACCGCGGAGCGGACGAGGTCGGACGTGTGGCGCACGTCATGCCGCACACGGCGTCGAACCCGGGGGAGAACCGACCGGACGAGGACCGGCAGGTTGGGGTGGAGCACGGTGGAGGTCACCGAACCGGGCTTCGGCGGCGGGCCGCTGGGCGGCCTCTTCGAGCCGCCGGACGACGACACCACGGCCGGAGTGCTGGAGGCGGCCTGGCAGAGCGGGATCCGCTACTTCGACACCTCGCCGCACTACGGCATCGGGCACTCCGAGCGCCGCATCGGCGACTTCCTGGGCCGCAGGCCGCGGAACGGGTTCACGCTCTCGACGAAGGTCGGCAGGCTGCTCGTGCCGCAGGACCCGGCGGGCCGGACCGACGAGGCGTTCATGGTGCCCGCGACGCACCGGCGGGTGTGGGACTTCTCCCGCGACGGCATCCTGCGCAGCGTCGAGGACTCCCTCGCCCGCATGGGCGTCGACCGCTTCGACGTGCTGTTCCTCCACGACGCGGAGGACCGCTTCGAGGACGCCCTGCGCCACGGCTACCCGGCGCTCGCCGAACTGCGCGCCCAGGGCGTGGTGGGCGCCGTCGGGGCGGGGATGCACCACACCGGCATGCTGACCAGGTTCGTACGGGAGACCGACGCCGACGTGGTGATGCTCTCCGGCCGCTACACGCTGCTGGAGCACAGCGCCCTGGACGACCTGCTGCCCGCGTGCGCCGAGCGCGGCGTCTCGGTGCTGGCGGTCTCCGTCTTCAACTCCGGTCTGCCGGCCGCGCCGCGGCCCGCCGACGGCGCGTTCTACGACTACGGCCCCGCCCCGTCCGAACTGCTGCGGCGGGCCCACCGCATCGCCGACGTCTGCGAGGCGCACGGGGTGACCCTCCCTCAGGCGGCGATGGTGTTCCCCCTGCTCCACCCCGTGGTCGCGGGCATCGTGGTCGGCATGCGCTCGGCGGAGGAGGTGCGGGCCGACGTGGCGGTCTTCGAGGCGGACGTACCGGCCGGGCTCTGGTCCGACCTGCGCGGCGAGGGCCTCCTGGACGAGCGCGCCCCGGTGGGGGACCGAGGCGCGGGACCGCCGGGGAGCCGGCCCCCGCCCGGCGCCCCGGCGCGCGGTCACCCGCCGGCCGACGGACCCCGCAGGACCTCGATCACGCTCGCGTAGCTGTCCGAGCCGTGCCCGGCGGCCTTAGCCCGTTCCATGGTGGCCTTCAGCAGCGCGGGCAGCGCGTTGTCCAGGCCGCGGGCCTCGGCCGCGTGGAGGAGGTGGTCGATCGTCGCGATCTGCACGTCGACGGTGGCGTCGTCGCCCGGGTAGCGGCCGGCGTCCACCTGGGGCGCGTAGGTGGTCATGAAGCCGGCCACGGCGGTCAGCCAGCGCACGGCGACGGGGGTGAACGCCGTGGCCTGCGTCCCCTCCGCACCGACCAGCGCGGTGCCGTGCAGCCAGCCGGTCAGCACCGCCCACATCAGACCGAGCAGGGCGGCGTCGTAGAGGGACGCCGTTCCCGGGTCGGCCCCCAGGTACAGGGGATCGCCCAGGGCCGCCAGGATCGGCCGGTGGGCCTCGAAGACGGGCTCCGGGCCGCTGTAGAAGAACATCATCTCCGGGCTGCCGACCCCCGGCGGGGTGGTCATGATCGCGCCGTCGAGGTAGTCGGCCCCGTGCGAGCGGGCCCACTCGGCGGTCTCCCGGGCCTGCTCCGGCGAACCGGAGGTGAGGTTGACCAGCGTCCTGCCCGCCAGGGTGTCGGCCACGGGGTCGAGGACGGTGCGCAGCGCGTCGTAGTCCAGGACGCAGGCGACGACCAGCGGGCTCGCCGCGACCGCCTCCCCGGCCGTCGCAGCCGGCAGGGCGCCCCGCGCCACGAGTGCCTCCGCCTTGTGGGCCGAGCGGTTCCACACGGTGGTCGGGTGCCCCCGGTCCGACAGTGCGGCGGCCAGTGCCGAGCCCATCGATCCCAGGCCCAGGACGGTCACGGCCGGATAGTGCGCGTTCATGCCACCACTCCCCGAAGTGCGTCCGCGCGCGGCGGACGGTCGTGTCGTTCACGTGGGGACCACGCTCGCAGCGCGTGGCGGCCCGGGACAGTGACGGCGGTGACGGCCGGCGCCAAATTCCTGCCACACCGTCGGCGGTGTGGCCTACGCTTCGGGGCATGGGTGCCGGTTCCGTCGCCGTGGTCGTGCCCGAGGGCATCGAGATCTCCTCCTGGGACCTGTACGAACTCGGCATCCCCTGCACCGTCTTCGGGAAGCCGCAGCCGGATCTGGCCGACCCCTGGTACGAGCTGCGGCTGTGCGGGACGGGGGACGGCCCGCCGGACGGCGTGGGGCTGGCCCTGCGGACCCCCTACGGCCTCGACGACCTCGTCGGCGCGGACACCGTGATCGTTTCCTCCGTCCCCGACGCCTGCGTCGAGGACGGCGAGCCGATCCCGGCGGAGCTGGTCAAGGCCCTGCGCCGCGCCCACGAGGGCGGCGCCCGCATGGTCTCCCTGTGCACCGGCGCCTTCGCGCTCGCCGAGGCGGGCCTGCTGGACGGCCGCCGCGCCACCGCCCACTGGATGCACACCGCCCAGCTCGCCGCCCGCTACCCGGAGGTGGAGGTCGACGACTCGGTGCTGTACGTCGACAACGGCGACGTCCTCACCAGCGCCGGACTCACCGCCGGCCTCGACCTCTGCCTCCACCTCGTGCGCCGTGACCTGGGCGCCCACGTCGCCAACCAGCTCGCCCGCCGGATGGTCGTGCCCGCCCACCGGCCGGGCGGCCAGGCCCAGTTCGTCGACCTGGCCGTGCCCGCCACCGACGACGAGGGGCTGGCGCCGGTCCTGGAGTGGGCCCGCGCGCACCTGGACGAACCGCTGACGGTCGGGGACCTGGCGCGGCGCGCGGCGATGAGTCCGCGCACGTTCTACCGGCGGCTCCGGGCCGCCACGGGCACCACGCCCGTGCGGTGGCTCCTGGGCCAGCGCCTGGCCAGGGCCCAGAGCCTGCTGGAGTCGACGGACCTGCCGGTCGAGAGGATCGGCGAACTGAGCGGCCTGGGCACGGCGAACAACCTCCGCCACCACTTCCTGAAGCACGTCGGGGTCTCGCCGAGCGACTACCGCCGCACCTTCCCCAAGGCACCCCCCCTCCCGTAGGCGCGCGGCCGCGTCCGGCGGGGCCACGCGCGCCCAGGGGGCGGGGGCGCGGTCCGGGCTCAGCCCTTGAGGGCCTCGGCGACGGAGTCGGACAGCGGGGTGGTGGGGCGCCCCAGGAGGGTGGGCAGGTCGTCGGTGACCCGCTCCAGGGCCCCCTGGGCGACCTTGGTGTCGGAGTCCACCACCAGCTCCACGACGAAGTCCGGCAGTCCCGCGTCGGTGAGGATCCGCGCGTACTGCTCGGCGGGCAGGTCGGTGTAGACGACCTCCCGGCCCGAGACGGCGGTGGCCGCCGCGGCCAGGTCGGCGAGCGTCCAGGTGCGGTCGCCGGTCAGCTCGTACACCTTGCCCGCCTGGCCGTCGCGGGTCAGGACGGCGGCGGCCGCCTCGGCGTAGTCGGCGCGGCCGGCCGAGGCGATGCGGCCCTCGCCGGCCGAGCCGACGATGGCGCCGCGCTCGACGGCGTCGGGCAGGGCGGCGGTGTAGTTCTCGGTGTACCAGCCGTTGCGCAGCAGCACGGTCGGCAGGCCGGAACCGGCCAGGGCGGCCTCGGTGTCGCGGTGGACGCGGGCCAGGCCCAGCGGGTTGGTGTCGGCGTCGACGATCGAGGTGTAGGCGACCAGGCCGACCTCGGCCTCCCGCGCGGCGGCGACGACGGCGCGGTGCTGGGCGATGCGCAGGTCGTCGGGCCCGTTGGCGGAGACGAACAGCAGCTTGTCCGCCCCGGCGAAGGCGGGGGCGAGGGTCTCGGGCCGGTCGTAGTCGGCCTCGCGGACCTCCACGCCCCGGGCGGCCAGGTCGGCGGCCTTCTCGGGGGTGCGGACGGCGGCGGCGATCTCGGCGGCGGGCACGCCGCGCCCGATCAGCTTCTCCACGGCCAGGCGGCCGAACTGTCCGGTGGCACCGGTGACGACGATCATCGAGGGCTTCCTTCGATCGGGAGGTGGCGGGGGCGGACCGGATCCGCGGGACCCGGCGCACCGCCCACCGTACACGGCGGAATTGAAAGCGCAAACTTTTTGAAAGTGCTGTGCTCCGGTAGCCTGCGGGCATGGACACAACGACCCCCACACCCGAGGCGGCGGAGGACCGGGCGGCCCGGGAAGCGGCATTCGACGTGTTCGCCCGCGCCTGCCCCTCCCGACCGGTCCTGGGGCACCTCACCGGGCGCTGGGGCGTCCTGGTCCTGGCCGGCCTGTACGACGGGGCCGCCCGCTTCAACGCCCTGCGCCGCTGCGTCGACGGCGTGAGCGAGAAGATGCTCGCCCAGACCCTCCAGGCCCTGGAGCGCGACGGCTTCGTCCACCGCGAGGTCCGCGCCGTCATGCCGCCGCAGGTGGAGTACAGCCTCACCGAGCTGGGTCGCACCACCACCGCCAAGCTGATCGACCTCATCGAGCACCTGGAGGCCCACATGCCCCAGGTGCTCGCCGCCCAGGAGCGCCACGACCGCCGGCACGGCGACCCGGCGCGCGACGACGGCTGAGCCCGCCGCACCCGGCCCGGCCCCCGGTACGCCACCCGGCGCCGAACCCGTGGAAAAACCGTCCCCGGACAGGCCGGCGAAGGCCCCGTGACGGCCCGGTGCGGGGGGACGCCCGGCCGTTCGCCCCACCCCCCGCACAGGGACCTTCCCCACCCCGCGCCCGGCCGCCGGGCGCCCGCCGGCGCCCTCGCGCCCACCGTCCCGTCCCGGCCCGTCCTGGCCCGTGGGCCGCCCCGCTCCTAGAGTCCGGGGGACGGCGGCGGACCGGACGAAGGGGGCGCCGGATGCGGCGGGACATCCGCACGGTGGAGGACGTACTCGGGCTTCTCGACGGGCTGTTCGCGCCCGGGGCCGACCGCTGGACGGCCGGCGCGGCCTCCTGGTGGGACGGCTTCTACGCGGACCGCTCCCGGCCTGTGCCGTTCTTCGCGGCGAAACCCGACGAAAGCCTGGCCTCGTACCTGGAGCGCGGCCTGATCACCCCGGGCCGGGCCCTCGACCTGGGCTGCGGACCGGGCCGCAACGCCCTCCACCTGGCCGCCGCGGGCTTCACCGTGGACGCCGTCGACCTCTCCGAGCGGGCGATCGCCTGGGCCGGCGAGCGCGTCCGCGAGGCGGCGCCCGACACCCGCGCCCGCGTCCGCCTCCACCGCGGGGACGCCTTCGCCCTCACCACCGACGAACTCCCCGGGCCCTACGACCTGATCTGCGACTCCGGCTGTCTCCACCACCTGCCGCCGCACCGCCGCGTCGGCTATCTGGCCCTCGTCGACCGGGTGCTCGCCCCCGGCGGCCACCTCGCCCTCACCTGCTTCGCCGCCGGGCCCGGCGGGATGGGCTGCGAGCTGCCCGACGCGGAGCTGTACCGCCCGTCGGGCCCGTCCGGCCCGCCCGGCCTCCACGGTGGACTCGCCTACACCCCCGACTCCCTGCGCCGGATCTTCTCCGACCTGGAGGAGGTCGAGTCGCGCCGGATGCGCGACGAGCCGTCCGATTCCTCGTACTTCGGCGAATCCTTCCTCTGGACGGCCCTGTTCCGTCGCCCCGCCCCGGTCCCCTCCGACGGGCCGTGGAGCGGTCCGCGCCGGGACGTCTGAGGTCCTGAAGCCCTGAGTTCGGAGGAAGACACCGCCCCCGTCCCGCGAACGCGGGCCCGGGGGCGGTGTCGGGATGGACCGGTCGGGGCCGGTCAGATCAGGGCGGCCCAGGTGCGGGGGCCGACGATGCCGTCGACGGTCAACCCGCTCCGGTCGCGCTGGAAGTCCAGCACGGCGTCCTTGGTGAGCGGTCCGAAGACGCCGTCGACGGTCACGTTCGGGTAGCCGTACTTCTTCGCCAGCAGGGTCTGCAGCGCACGGACCGCCTCGCCCCGCGCCCCTTCCCGGAGGGTGACGACGAGTTCGGAGAAGGTGTCCGGCCCGATCACGCCGTCCACGGCGAGTCCGTTGGCGCTCTGGAAGGACCTGGCCGCCGACGCGGTCTTGGGACCGTAGACGCCGTCGGCCGCGACGTCGGTGTGGCCGTGGGCCCGCAGCAGGTACTGGGCGGCGGTGACGTTCGTCCCCGTGGACCCCTGCTTCAACACCGGGTAGTCGGGCGTCGGGGCCGGCGTTCCGCCGCCACCGCCCAGCTTGACGGGGCGGTAGGGCTTGTACTCGCTCCCCGCCGTCAGCCCGTAGCCGAGGGTCCGGTGGGTCGTGCCGTAGGTGCCGCGCTGCTCGTAGGCCCAGTAGGCGGTGCGGGAGGAGTTGGCCCACTTCTCGAAGATCACCACGTGGCGGGTGGTGTTGGTGCCCTCCGCGTCGATCAGCAGGTCGCCCGCGCGGAGGTCGCTCACGCGGATCGGCGTGGTCAGGCTCCGGTCGGTGGCGAGCCCGACGGTGTTGGGGCCGGGCTTCCACAGCCCCAGCGCCATCGAGACGTAACCGGAGCAGTCCGTGCGGTAACCGCCCCAGGTCGCGGTCTGGCTGTACGGCACCGGGCCGCCGTTGTAGGCGGTGAGCCAGGTGGCCGCGCGGTTCAGCATCTCCTGGGGCGTCATGGTGCTCGCTGTCGCCACCTGCGACGACGAGACCGGGGACGCGACCGGAGCGGCGGTGGCGGTGGCGGGCAGGAGGGAGACGCCGACGGCGGCGAGGGCGCCGACCACGGCCGAGACCAGGGCCGTTCGGACCCGGCGTCTCGTCCGGGGGGTGGGCGGCGGGGTGGGGAACGACGCGGGGAACGACGCGGGGAACATGGTGCCTCTCTGGTGGAGGGGACGGGGGCGCCGCCGGGAGGGTGACCCGGCGGACGAGGTCCTCCCTACCCCCGCGTCCACATCGACGTCTCCGGCCGGAACGAGACTTCATCGATCGGACACCGAACGATCACAAGCGGAGGGGGATCGATGGCGACAGGTCGGATGTGGGAGACACATCGCGAACGGGCGGGTACGGGTTCCCTCGTCGTGATCGGTCACGTCCTGGTATCGGCCACCACACCGTCTTCACCGACGCCCCTTCGCCGACCGCCGGTCCGGCCCACGGACTCGTGCCGGGCCGACGGTCGGGGCACCGTGGCACCGGGGAGGTGCGTCAGGCGCGGGCGGAGCCGAGGAAGGCGGACCAGGCGTCGGGGGAGAAGGCGAGGTGGGGGCGGGAGACGTCCTTGGAGTCGCGGACGTGCACGGCGTGCGGGCAGGTCGCCACCTCCACGCACTCGCCGCCCGCACTGCCGCTGTGGCTGGACTTGTGCCACTCGACGGCCACCTCGACGCAGTCGCCACCCTGACTGCCGCTGTAGCTGGATTTGAGCCAGACCAGGTCTGCGGTGTTCATAGCTCGCGGATCATCTCCTCGATCAACTGCGCGGAGTCCTTCGGGGTTAGAGCCTGCGTTCGCAGCATCCCATAGCGCGTCTGGAACTCGCTGACCGTGTGCCGGTCGTCGATCACATCGCCTCCGGCCTGCCTCTCGACGTAGGCGACCCACTGGCGGTCGGGAGTCTCCAGCAGGGTGAAGGGGCCGTCGAACCCGGCGTGGGTCTCGTAGTGCGCTGGCATGAGCTGAACCGACACGTTCCGTAGCTCGGACAGCTTCAGCAGCCGCTCCAACTGCGCCTTGAGGGTGGTCCTCCCACCCACCGGACGCCGCAGCACCCACTCCTCGACCACCATGGCCAGCGAGACGGACGGTTTGCGCGTCAGCAGCACCTGGCGTTCCATGCGGGCCTGTACCCGGCGCTCGATCTCCTCCTCGTCCAGGGTGGGGACGTAGGCGCTGAGGACCGCGCGGGCGTAGTCCTCCGTCTGCACCAACCCCTTGATCACGTGCGTGTCGTACGTCCACAGGCTCACCGCCTCCTGCTCCCGCCGCGCGTACTCGCCGAACCACGACGGCAGCCGCGTCCACTTCAGGTGCGGTGCGGCGGCGCGCAGTGCGCCCCTGGCGTCCAGCAGCTCCTCCGCCTTGGCGATGAACGCCGGACTCGCCAACCGTTCCCCGTACTCGATCTTGGCGACCGTCGACTTCGAGTAGCCGACCTGTCGGCCGAGTTCCTCCCGTGTGGTTCCGTGTGCTTCGCGCAGGGCGCTCAACACCGCGCCGAAGACCTTCATCCCGTCCGAGCCCGTGCTGTTGGGCGTGGTCGCGGACATGCCTCTCACCCTCCCCCGGGTCCCCTGCGACAACGCAGGGATGTGGATCGATCACCGCTGGTCACGGTAGACACGAGCGGCCAGAGTCGGTGGCGTGAACGGAGAAACAACCACCGAAAGCGTCACCCCCACCCCGGACGCGGCCCCGGCCGCCGACCGCGATCCGACACCGGGATGGGAGTGGTTGCCGAAGGCGGGGCATTCGCTGCGACTGGCCGGAGTGCACTTCGACGCCGTGCGCGTCGCCGGAGAGTTGGCCGAGGAGGCGGCGCGGGAGACGGACGGGCCGGTCGTCCGGGAGCACGCGGGGGAGCGGTACACGTACTTCCTGCTGCCGCCGGGCACCGTCCGGGCGTACCGCTGGCCGCCCGGCGCACGCGGGTTGACCAGCGGCGACCGGTACGCCTCCTACGTCGGCGTCCCGGCCCTGCGCGGCGCCACGTGGCCGTTGTCCTGGCGCCGTACGCCCACCGAGCGGACGCCCTTCGTGGAACCGGCCGCGCTGCACCGGCTGCTGTGCCGCCTCACCGGCCCGCGTTCCCTCCCGACCGCCCCGGCCGCCCCGACCACGGAGGAGGGCGGCCGGTGAGCGCCACCCGCATCACCGGGCTGCCGCGCCGCGTGGCCACCTGGACCTGGCTGGAGGCGACCGAGGTGGGCCGCATGGCCTTCCTGCTGATCGCGCCGCCGGCGCCCCTCTCCTGGGGGAGCACGGCCCAGGAGGTCGAACGTCGGATGCTCCGCCTGGCGACCCTGCTGGGGCTGGACGAGGCGAACCGCCCGCTGGTGTACGTCGGACCGTGCGTCACACTCCCCGCCGACCGGAGCGACACCCGCTCCGGCCCGACCGTCCGGTTGGGGGAGTGCGGCGCGGGACTGCGGGCGCGGGCGTGCCGCGAGTGGACCGACTTCGCGCGGGCCGGCGGGCCGGTGGCGCTGCTGGTCGGCCTCGATCCGCTCGCCCCGGACTCCCCACCGGACGGGGTGGAGGAGTACCTGCGCACCCGCACCGCCCTGGGGCGGCTGTGGATGGGGACCACGGCCGCCGTGTGACGCTCCGGGTCCGTGCACGTACCGTGGAGGAATGCTGCACATACGGCGCGGTGCGGACCGCTACAGGGGCGGAGACGCGGCGGCCGGCATCGACACCCGGCACGCCTTCTCCTTCTCCGGTTTCTACGACCCGTCCAACACGCGTTTCGGGTTGCTGGTCGCCTGTAACGAGGAACGACTCGCCCCGGGCGCGGGCTTCGCCGAACACCCGCACGCGGACGTGGAGATCGTCTCCTGGGTGGTCGAGGGCGAGCTGACGCACGAGGACTCGGCCGGACGCCGCGCGGTGATCCGGCCCGGGGACGTGCAGCGGCTGAGCGCCGGGCGCGGCATCCGACACGTGGAGCGCAACGCCGGGAGCGAGCCGCTGCGGTTCGTGCAGATGTGGCTGGTGCCGGGGGTGTTCGGGGGCGAGGCCGAGTACGAGGTGGTGCGCGGCATCGCCGACAACACCCCGTACGCCCTGGCCCGTGCCGACGCGGTGCTGCACGTGCGGCGGCTGAACGCCGGGGAACGCACGGCGATACCGGACGCGCCGTGGGTGTACGTGCACGTGGTGCGCGGTGGACTCCGCCTGGGCGACGAGCTGTTGGAGGCCGGTGACGCGGTGCGGATCACCGATGCCGAGGGACTGGAGGCGTCCGGGGGCGAAGCCGGGGTCGAGGCACTGGTCTGGGAGATGCACTCCGAACCGTCCTACGGCTGACGGGCCCGGCCGCCCCGGTGTGCGGGGCGACCGGGCCCGTGGCGTCGGAGCCGGTCCGGTCGTTCGGGGCTCCGTCAGGAGGCCATCGCGGCGGCCTGGGTGCGGATGTTCGGGAGCTGGGAGTAGAGGTTCGCTCCCGGGCACAGCGTGGCGTAGCCGTCACGGTGACCGGATATCCGGTGGAGCGTCGCCCGCTCGCCGTTCTTCCAGACACCGGTGTCGGCCGCGGCGGTGAGCGTCACCTCCCCGGCCGGGTCGACCCCGTGCAGACCGAGCTTCCAGGCGGAGATCCGGGCGACGGACTCCAGCGCGGCCCGGGTGGGCCGGGCGCCGTCCTCGTAGTTGCCGAGCACGGTGACGCCGGAGGAGTAGCCGTTGAAGCCGTAGGTGTGGGCGCCCCGGACGGCCTTGTCGACACCGCCGGCGCGACCCTCGAAGATCGTGCCGCACTTGTCGACGAAGAAGTTGTAGCCGATGTCGTTCCAGCCGTTGGTCTTGACGTGGTAGGTGAGGATGCCGCGGACGACGGCGGCCGAGTCGGCGCAGGCGTAGTTGTTGGTGCCGGCGGTGTGGTGGACGAAGACGGCGTCCACCCGGTCGAGGTAGGAGGGCGGGTCCTCGACCAGCGACTCGTCGGCGCCCCACTCGGCGCGGCTGACGATCTCCGGTACCCCCGCGTCGGTCGGTTCGGTGGTCGGTTCCGGGGAGGTGGGGGTGTCGGTCGGCTCCCCGGTCGGTTCCTCGGTGGGTGTGTCGGTGGGTTCGGTGGTGGGTTCCGAGGTGGGGGTGTCGGTCGGTTCCTCGGTCGGTTCTCCGGTGGGGGTGTCGGTCGGCTCCCCGGTCGGCTCTCCGGTGGGTGTGTCGGTGGGTTCGGTGGTGGGTTCCGAGGTGGGGGTGTCGGTCGGCTCTTCGGTCGGTTCTCCGGTGGGGGTGTCGGTCGGCTCCCCGGTCGGCTCTCCGGTGGGTGTGTCGGTGGGTTCGGTGGTGGGTTCCGAGGTGGGGGTGTCGGTCGGTTCCTCGGTCGGCTCTCCGGTGGGGGTGTCGGTCGGCTCCCCGGTCGGTTCCTCGGTGGGTGTGTCGGTGGGTTCGGTGGTGGGCTCCGAGGTGGGCTCACTGGTGCCGGGCTCCGGCTCGTCCGACGGCTCCGGCGTGCCCTCGTCCTTGTTGCCGCCGTCGATCTTGCGCCAGCCGCCTCCGATGTCCTCGCCCGGCTCGCCCAGCTCGCCCGGGTCGATCAGGTCCAGCCGGAGCCCGTCGGGCAGTTCGGCCGTCTTCCCGCTGTCCGCCACGACCCGGGCTTCGACCGCGTCGGACTTCCCCACCCACAGGGGTTCGGAGGCGCCGCGCACCCCACCGTCCTGACCCTCCTCGGTCTCGGGCGGCCGGATGCCGAGGTCGAGGTCCTGCCACTTCGTCCAGGCCCCGGTCTCCGCGCTGCGGGTGCGGATCTGGGCGGTGCCGTCGAGTTCGGCCTTCGGGTCCTCCCAGGAGACGCCGAGCAGGGAGAAGAGCCGGGTCTCCGTGCGCGGCACCGAGCGCTCCTTGGAGCCGTCGTCGCCTTCGAACGCCTCGGTGTACGCCGCCACGGGTCGGAAATCGTCGCTTCGGCCGTGGTCGTCCGAGGTGGTGGCGACGGCGACCGTCGCCGCCACCGACCCCCCGAGCACGACGGAGCCGACCGCCAGCCAGGTCCGGCGTTTCATGCCGGCCTGCCGACGGGCATGGCTTCTCTTCGATCTCACGTGTCCCAACCCCTTGTGAAAAGACTGCGGTGCGTCCGGTCGCCACCGGGTTCTCTCCACCGTCTTCGGCGGCCGGCGGCGGATTCGGACGCGGGGAGCGGACGGTGGCGGCCGCACGAGCCGCGCGGGGGCGTGCCCGGCGGAGCCGCCGGTACGGAAGGGACTCTCCCCCCGGTTCCCCCGACTTCGTGATCCGCGTTTCCCGCCCCCGGGACACGACGACGAACCCCCGCTCCGGGCAGCGGCGGCACCACGACCGGTGCGCGTGGCAGGTCGGCACGGAGCCGCCCGTCCGCTGCTGAACGGGCCGGTTATACCCCACTCGTTCCCCGTGCGTCACTCGGAGGAACAAGAGCCGCACAGAGGGATGTAGCGGTCGGCAGGGCAAGGGAATTGACGGGGAAGCCGGGCTCGCCTCCGGTTCCGGTAAGGGGGACGAACCCGCCCGCGCCGTTCGCCGGACAGTCGGGGCGACCGGCCTTCACCAGGGAGGTCTCCAGGTCCACGGAATGGCGCCACGGCAGTGTGCCCAACCGGGAAAGCGGTTCCACATAGAGCTCGGGGAAAAGTGTGCGTTCCGATGCGCTCGGCCTCTGTGAAGGGGAGCGTACGGCTGAAGTTCACGCAGAGTTCCCGTTCCACGGCCGGGAGGGAAGCCGAGCGTCGTGGTCCGCTCGCCCCGATGGGGCTCCTCGTCCCGGCGGCGGAAGCGGCGCCGGTCCGCCCGGAGCACCCGTCCCACGGCCGCCGACGCGGCGGCCGTGGGACGGGGGAAGCGGGCTAGCGGAACACGCGGTCCGGGACGGCGGCGGCGAGCAGGCCGTACCCCTTCGGGTTGAGGTGGAGCCAGTCCCCGTCGTGAACGTCCGGCCGGAGCCGGTCGGGGCTGCCCGGATCGCGGACGGCGCGGTCGAAGTCGATGACGCCGTCGAAGCGGCCGCCGGTACGGATCCAGTCGTTGACCGTCTGTCGGGCGCTCTCACGGTGCCCTGCCGGGTCGTCGTACATCGCGTTGTCGCCGAAGGGCGTCAGCGTCGCGCCGTACACCTCGATGCCCCTGGCGTGGGCGCGGGTGACGATCTGCTCGTAGGCGGCGACGAGGTCGGCGGCGACCCGCTTCTGCGCGGCCTCGGTGGCCTCGGCGGTGCCGATGTCGTTGACGCCCTCGAAGACGATCAGCGACTCCACCCCGGTCTGCGCCAGCACGTCGCGGTCGAGACGGGCCAGGAGGTTGGGGCCCAGGCCGTCGTGGAGGACGCGGTTGCCGCCGGCGGCCTGGTTCAGCACGGCCACGCGGGGGGTGTGCCGACGGTCCTGGAGACGGTCGAACCACTGGTCCGGCCAGCGGTCGTTGCCGTTGGTGGTGGAGCCCCGGCCGTCGGTCAGGGAGTCGCCCACCACGGCGACCGCCCGGGTGGACCGCGCCGACCACGTCTCGACGCCGCTGAGGAAGTACCAGTGGTCGGTGGGGGTGGCCCCCGGCAGGTCGCCGGCGTTCAGGTGGTTGCCGCGCAGCAGGTGGGAGGTGGTGCGGGAACCGGGGTGCGAGGTGATCTCGTTCGACGCCTGCCCCTCGGCGAGGTAGAGCGTCACGGTGAGGTTGGCGCCGGGACGCACCCGCATGTCCAGCGGGTCGGAGACGACCTGGGCCCCGACCGGGACGACGGTCGAGGAGCGGCCGCTGAAGGTCAGCGCGCGGGACGTGCCCGGACGTATCGCGGCGACGCCGGCCTTCCCGTCCGCCGGGAGGGCCACGGAGGCGGCGGTGATGGGCAGCGCGGTGCCGCCGAAGGCGTTGGAGAAGCGCAGCCGCACCCTGTCGCCGCCGACCGTGACGCGGACGGTCTGCCGCAGGGTGGTGTCCTCCATGACCAGCCCGTCTTCGGTGAAGGGGGCGGGCGGCATGTTGTGGGGCTCGGTGAGCTGCGGCATCGACGTCCAGGTGTTCACCCAGTGCCGCGCGGCCTTCTTCGACGCGGCCGGCGCGCCGGCGGCCCCGGTGCGGTGCTCCCCGGCGGAGGGCGGGGCGCCGGTCACGGCGGTCGCCGCGAACACGGTCGCGGCGAGGGCCGCCGCGGCGGCCAGGCCGGACAGCCGGGACAGGCGGGACAGGTGGGACGGGCGGGACAGAGGTGGCTTTCCGCTTCTCATGGGTCGGTGTGCCCTCCGTGGTGGGGGTGATGGGCGTCACGTGCGGGCGTGACGTTAGCCGCCGGGCGCGGCGGAAGGGCAAGACCGGTGACCGCCTACTGCGGCGTACGGCGGCGGTGAGCGGTGTACGGCGGCGGAGCGGCATCCGGTCGGACGCCGCGGAGGGGCGTGCGGGGCCGTTGGTCGCCCGTGCGTGCCGCCCCTCGCCCCCGCCCGGGGGCCCATCCGGAATGTCCGGCCAAGGCGGGAGGTGAGGCCGTTCGGCTATGCCCGCTGCCGACTGGAGCAAGTGCGCGCTCCTGGCGTGGAAGCCGGGAGGGCGAGTGGGCAGGATGCGATGCGAGGCGTGTGTGACCTCACCGTCGGCCGGTCCGATTCCCGGGCTCGCGGACATCGATCCCCACCAGTCAGGAGGACCCACTATGTACGGGGGTTTCGTCGAGAATCGCCGAAGGGCCGGTCGCCGGAGAGCATGGGGAGCCCTTGTCGCGGCTCTTGCCTGCTTGTTCGGCTGGTTCGGCCCTCCCATGGCCTCTGCCTATCCCGCGCGTGTCGCGGCCTACGTCAGCAACAGCGGATCCAACACCGTCACCGTGGTGGACACCCGATTGGAACGGATGGTGGAGACCGTACCGGTCGGCGCCGGGCCGATCGGGATCGATGCGGCACCGGACGGCGAGGCCGTGTACGTGGCCAACGAAGAGGGCGGCACGATCTCGGTGATCGACACCACGAGGCATCGGGTGATCGCCACGGTCCCGGTGGGGCGCCGGCCGTTCGACGTGGAGGTCTCCCCGGACGGGCATCGCGTGTACGTGCCCGCCTTCGGTGAGAACAGGCTCGTCGTCGTCGACACGGCGACACGGCGGATCGTGGCGAGGATCGATCTTCCGCGGCTTCCGCACAGTGTCGTGGCCGGGCCGAACGACCGGGTGTACGTCAGCAACAACGGCGCCGGCAGCGTCTCCGTGGTGGACGCTCGCACCCTGCGCGTCGTGGCCACCATTCCGGTCGGGACCTTCCCGGCACAGATGGCTCTGGCCGCGGACGAGGGCAGGCTGTACGTGGCGAACACCGGATCCGACACCGTCACGGTCGTCGACACGCTCACCAACCGTCCGGTGCGGACCCTGCCGGTGGGCGACGCCCCCCGGGGCATCGCGCTCTCCCCGGACGAGGGCAGGCTGTACGTGGCGAACAGCGGATCCGGGACCGTCACGGTGCTGGACACCGCCACCGGTGACAGGCTCGCCACCGTGCGCGTGGGAGGCGACCCGACCGGTGTCGCCGTGACGCCCGGCGGCAGCCGCGTCTACGTGACCGACGAGGCCAACGGGACCGTCGTGATCATCGACGCGGTGACCCTGCGGGTTCACACCGCCGTGCGCACCGGACACGAGCCCGAGGCGGTGGCCGTCGCACCGCGATGACCCGCGGAGCCGGGAGCCCGTCCGTGGCGAAGAGGTCGCCCCGACCCCGGTGAGGCGCACTTCGCGCCTCACCGGGGTCGGGGCGAGGGGGCGAGTCGGTGGTGGGTGTTCGACTGCTCCGTCACGGGCGAGAACGCGCTGCTCGACGCCACCGGTGAACCGTTCCACCCGGACGTGACGGGCGGGCGGACGCCGGAGCGCCGGCTCAGCGGCCGTCGCGGACGAGTGCGGCGAAGCGGAGGGCGACCGTGCGCCAGACCTCGGCCGCGGCGGGCTCGTCGGCCTCCGCGCGACGCACGGTCTCGACCGGGTCGAAACCGTGCCGGGCCAGGCGCTCGGGATCCCACGTCCGCACCCGGGCGGCCGTGGCCTCGGGGTGGAACTGTGTGCCCCACGCCCGGTCGCCGACGGCGAACGCCTGGTACGGACAGTGCTCGCTCTCGGCCAACCACCGTGCTCCGCGCGGGAGTTCGGTGACGGCGTCGACGTGGTGCTCGATCGCCGTGGTACGGCGCGGCAGTCCGCGGAAGAGCGGGTCGTCCTCCGCCTCCGGTCGGAGCGTCAGCGCCGTGCTGCCCATCTCCGGCCGGCCGTGCTCCGCCGCGACCGTGCCGCCCGCGAGCAGCGCCAGCATCTGCCCACCCAGGCAGATGCCGAACACCGGCACGCCGTCGTCCAGCGCCTGGGAGACCAGGGCGCGGGTGGGGGCGAGCCAGGGGGCGCGTTCGTCGTCGTCCGGCAGGTAGCCGCCGCCCAGGACGAGGAGCGCCCGGTGGGAGAGACGTCCGGGCAGCGGCGTGCCGTCGTACGCGCGGATGACGTCCAGGGCGAGCCCACCTTCGGCCAACCACCGGCCGAACCGGCTCGGGCCGCCGTTCGGGGTGTGCTGCACGGCCAGCACGCGCGGCCGCTCCTCTCCCATGCTCCGGCCCTCCCGGTGTCGTTCAGTGCCCGCGCAGCTCGGCCAGGACCGCGTCGGTGAAGGGCGGCCAGGCCTCGATCGCCCAGGGGCCGAAGGCCCGGTCCGCCAACGCCACGCAGGCGGCGCCGGCGTCCGGGTCCACCCACAGGAAGGTGCCCGACTGCCCGAAGTGGCCGAAGGCGCGGGGCGAGGAGGAGGATCCCGTCCAGTGCGGGGACTTGCCGTCGCGGATCTCGAAGCCCAGGCCCCAGTCGTTCGGCTTCTGGTTGCCGTAGCCGGGCAGCACGCCGGACAGGCCGGGGAAGACCACCGAGGTGGCCGAGGCGACGGTCCGCGGGTCCAGCAGGCGCGGGGCCTGCAGTTCGGCGGCGAAGCGGACCAGGTCGGACACGGTGGAGACGGCGTCCTTGGCCGGGGAACCGGACAGCTCGGTGGCGGTCATGCCCAGCGGCTCCAGGACGGCCTGCCGCAGGTACTCGGGGAAGGGGATATCGGTGGCCTTGGCGATGTGGTCGCCGAGGGTCTCGAAACCGGTGTTGGAGTAGATCCGACGGTCGCCCGGCGCGGCCATCACGCGCTGTTCGTCGAAGGCCAGCCCGGAGGTGTGGGCCAGCAGGTGCCGGACGGTCGAACCCTCGGGACCGGCGGGCTCGTCCAGGTCGATCGCGCCCTCCTCGACGGCGACCAGCGCGGCGTACGCCGCCAGCGGCTTGGTCACCGAGGCCAGCGGGAAGCGGTGGTCGACGGGGCCGTGCGTCCCGGCCACCGTGCCGTCGGCGCGGACGACGGCCGCGGCCGCCGTGGTGACCGGCCAGTTCTCGATCGTGCGCAGGCTCTCCATGGGGCACGAGCCTAACGCGGGGCCCACGGCGTCCCCACGGCATCCCCACGGTGCCCGGGAGCACGGTGGTGCCGGGCCGGCGGAACGGCCCCACGGGCTTGCCTGGAGTGCGCTCCAACTCCGTAGCGTTCACCATATGACCGTGGTGGGGACGCAGACGGAGCGGGAACGACCGGGAGACGAGAGCGCGCGGAGCGCGGCGGGGGTGCCACCCCTGGACGCGTGCGCCTCGACGGAGGTGGTCCACCCGCGGCCCGACGGCCAGGACCGGTACACGATCAGCGAGGTCGCCGCCGTCACCGGGCTGAGCGCCCACACGCTGCGCTGGTACGAGCGGATCGGCCTGATGCCGCACATCGACCGCTCGCACACCGGGCAGCGGCGCTTCACCAACCGCGACCTGGACTGGTTGGCGTTCGTCGCCAAGCTGCGTCTGACCGGGATGCCGGTCGCGGACATGGTGCGCTACGCCGAACTGGTGCGGGAGGGCGACCACACCTTCGAGGAGCGGCAGGATCTGCTGCGCGCCACGCGCGAGGACGTGCTGCGCAGGATCGACGAACTGCGCAGCACGCTCGCGGTGCTCGACCTCAAGATCGACTTCTACGCGGACGCCCGCCGGGCGTCGGAGCGGATCCGACCCGACGCGCACGGCGAACACCGGAACCGGAACGCCCGGCCGACGCGCGCCCCGCGTCCGCCGGCCGGGCACGGGTGAGGGCGTTCCGCGTGAGGAGCGCGGAGCGGGGGCCCCGGGGCGGGGGACTCACAGCTCGGCCAGGAGCTCGGCCTTCTTCACGCTGAACTCGTCGTCGGTGAGCAGCCCGGCGTCGTGCAGCTCGCCCAGGTGCCGGATGCGGTCGGCTATGTCGGCGGGAGCGGGCCGGACCGACGTGGACAGGTCCCGGGCGTGGGGAACGGGCGTCGCCACGTCCGCGTCCCGGCACGGGGACGCCCCGGCCGCCCGCACCGCCTCCAGCACCGAGGCCGCCAGCGGCAACGACTCGTGCACCAGGCCGTACCCCAGACCGAAGACGACGGCGGCCGGATCCTGGTCGGGCTCGGGAGGAGGCTCCTGGGACCCGCCGGGGGGACGGTCCCGCTCGCCGTGGCGCACCAACCGCAGATGGCCGCCCACGACCTCGGGCGAGCGCCACTCGACGTCCTCCAGCTCACCGACCGCGAACGTCTGGTCGCCCGCCTTCCACTTCGCCGAGGACGCTCCCGTCCAGAACCAGCGGAACGACACCGTCTCCCCGTCGAAGGAGACCTTGCCGTCGTACGCCTTGAACTGCAGGGGAGCGGCGGGGGCCGCCACCAGGTGGCGTTCGGCGGGCTCGGCGGAGGCCGGACCCAGGACGGAGGCCACCTCGCTGACCCAGGACGCGGCCAGGGGCTCGTACTCGGTGGGGAGGACCAGGCGGTAGGGGTCGCTGGTCTCCCTGAGCTGACCGGCGGCGACGTCCATCAGCGGGTCGGCGCCCGGCCGGGGCTCGGCGCGCAGCACCACCGTGCCCTTCCTGGTGCCGGGGGCCAGCTCGACCGATCTCAGGGCCTCGTAGGGGACGCGCCGCTCGCCGAGCACGTGGAACAGCTTCGGTGTGCGAATCCCCCGTTCGAAACGGACGAGCACGGAGTCGGTGTCGAACTCCCAGGAGGAGTTGATTCCGGCCAGCACGTCACCCATGTGGGTCATCGTATGCGTCGGTGGGCCGGTCGTCCTCCCAAGGAGGGACCACATAGGTCACACCCCGTGCACCCGGTGGTGGGAAGCCGTACCCACGGCTGTCATGTTCGCCGGGGCGGCGGCGCCGGGGGCGAAGCGGCCGACGTGACCCTCCTCGTGTTTCACCGCGTGGAACTCGTCCGAAGCGTGGAACTCGTCCGAACGGGTGAAGGGTGGTGCCGCGGCCGGCTGTCACCCGCTCACCTCCGGACGGGCCGTGTGTCGCCGGCGCTCCCGCGGTACGGCTCCCACTCCTCGGCCAGGGCGGGGCCCAACTGTTCGAGGTAACCCCGGAAGAGCCGGCGGGCGCCCTCGACGGTGACACCCGAGTCGGCCGCCCAGCGCCGTCCGGCGAGCTGTATCACCCCCGAGAAGGCGGCGACCAGTACCCGCGGGCGGGGGTCGTCGTCCGGATCGACCCCGGCGCGACGCGCGATCTCGGCGACGAGCCGGTCCTCCTGCTCCGCGCAGTGCCGCAGGTGGACGGCGACCAGAGCCGGCGTCGTCTCGATGACCTGCCACATCCGCATGTACAGCTCGATCGGCACGACCTCCCGGATGGCGTCGCCGATGCCGTCCCACGCCGTGTCGAGCGCGTTGCCCAGGACCCGCATCGGCGTCTCGCGCTCGGGGCGTTCCGCCACGGCGGTGAGGAACCGCTCCTGGACCATTCGCTGGAGGGTGAGGGCGACCTCCTCCTTGCCGGCGAAGTAGCGGAAGAAGGTCCGTTGGGAGACGTTCACGGACTCGGCGATCTCGTCGACCGTGGTGCGCTCGTACCCCCGCTCCACGAACAGTTCGTGGGCCGTGCGGACCAGCGCGTCCCGAGTGCGTCGCTTCTTGCGTTCGCGCAGGCCGGTCAACCGGTCACCTCCTGCCGGCTCTGTGGTGGCGGACACCTTATCCGTGAGCCGCGCGACAACCGGGCGACACATGAACGACTCCGAATGTGTCAGCCGCTGACACTAAGCTCACGGCCATGACTTCCGAGACCGCTCCCGCCCCTCCCGTCACACCCGGGTCGGAAACGGCGCCCTCCCGCACCGGAGTGCGCGGCCACCCCTGGCTGACGCTCCTCGCCGTCGCGCTCGGCGTGGTGATGGTCGCCCTGGACGGCACCATCGTGGCCATAGCCAACCCCGCGATCCAGAAGGACCTCGGCGCCTCGCTCGCCGACGTCCAGTGGATAACCAACGGCTACCTCCTCGCCCTGGCCGTCGCGCTGATCACCGCGGGCAAGCTCGGCGACCGCTTCGGCCACCGACAGGCGTTCCTGGTGGGCATCGTCGGCTTCGCCGCCACCTCCGCGGCCATCGGTCTGTCCGAGGGCGTCGCCATGGTCATCACCTTCCGGGTGCTCCAGGGACTCTTCGGCGCCCTGCTGATGCCCGCCGCCCTGGGGCTGCTCCGCGCCACCTTCCCGGCCGAGAAGCTCAACATGGCCATCGGCATCTGGGGCGCGGTGATCGGGGCCTCCACCGCGGCCGGCCCCATCGTGGGCGGACTCCTGGTGGAGCACGTGAGCTGGGAGTCGGTCTTCTTCATCAATGTGCCCGTGGGCCTGCTCGCCGTGGTCCTGTGCCTGGCGATCCTGGTGGACCACCGGGCGGAGAACGCCCCGCGATCCTTCGACGTCCCCGGCATCGCCCTGCTGTCCGCCGCGATGTTCTGCCTGGTGTGGGCGATCATCAAGGCACCCGAGTGGGGCTGGGGGGACACCGGGACGTGGACGTTCCTCGGGATCGCCGCGGCCGCCTTCACGGCCTTCGTGCTCTGGGAGGCCAAGGTCCGCGAGCCCCTGCTGCCGCTGGGCATGTTCCGCTCCGTCCCGCTGTCGGCGGGCGCCGTGCTGATGGTGCTGATGGCCTTCGGCTTCATGGGCGGGATCTTCTTCGTCACCTTCTACCTCCAGAACGTCCACGGCATGAGCCCGGTGGAGAGCGGGCTGCACCTGCTGCCGCTGACCGCGATGATGATCGTCTCCTCGCCCCTCGCGGGAGCGCTGATCACCAAGGTCGGTCCGCGCGCCCCACTGGTCGGCGCGATGATCGTCACCGCGGTCGCCATGTTCGGCCTGTCCACCCTGGGACGGGGGACGGGCACCGTCGAGATGTCGCTGTGGTTCGCCGTGCTCGGTCTCGGCCTCGCCCCGGTGATGGTCGGCGCCACCGAGGTCATCGTGGGCAACGCCCCGCTGGAGCACGCCGGGGTCGCCGGCGGCCTCCAGCAGGCGGCCATGCAGGTCGGTGGCAGCCTGGGCACCGCCGTCCTGGGCGCGGTGATGGCCTCCCGCGTCCACGACGTCCTGCCGGGCAAGTGGGCCGACGCCCAGCTGCCCCAACTGCCGCCGGAGCAGGCGGACGCCCTCGGAGAGGCCGCCGAGCTGGGCATCGTCCCGCCGGCCCCGGAGGGGACCCCGGAGCAGGTGGTCGACTCCATGACCGGGGTGGTGCACGACTCCTTCCTCTCCGGGATGAGCCTGGCCTTCACCCTCGCGGGCATCGTGGCCGCCCTGGCCGCGGGCGTCGCGCTGTTCACCAAGGGCGGTCAGCATGACACGGGGCCCTCGGTGCACGTCTGATCCGACGCGGGGCTGTGGACAACCGGCCGGTTGTGGACAACTCCGTTACCCGTCCCGGTGAAACGGCCGGTCTGCCCTTGGCAGGCCGGCCGTCACGCGTCGAAGCTGATCACCGCGCGGTGGCTGCCGACCGGTCGTCGTCCGGCCGCCGCGCGACGATCACGACACGACCGACACGGGGGAGACCCACATGCGCCACGCACACGGCACTCGTCACATCCGCACCGCGGGCGGCCCGGCCCGCTCCCCGGCCCACGGTTCGGCTCACGGTTCGGCTCACGGTCCGGTCCACCACGGGCGCCGGGGGCGAGGGGCGCGCGCCGCCCTGCCGGTGGCCCTGGCCTCGGTGGCGACCGTCCTGCTCGCCGCCCTGACACCCCAGACGGCCGTCGCGGCGGACCGGGGGCCGCGCCTGGGCGAGTGCGCCGCCGGGCAGCTCTGCCTGTGGGAGCGGACGGAGTTCCGCGGCCCGCGCCACACCCACGAGCTGGCCGACACCGACATCGAGAGCTGTGCGCCCCTGCCCCGGGGCACCAGCGCCACCTCGCTCGCCAACCGCACCGGCAGGCCCGTGACGGCCTACCAGAGCGCCGAATGTGCCGAGACGGGCGAGTTCGACACCTACCCGTCGGGCTCCTGGGCGCCGCGGGCCGACTACCAGGTGCGGGCGATCAAGATCTGGGAGAGCTGACGTGCGGCGACGCACCGGTCGCGGAATCGTCGGAGCCGGCGCTCCCGCCCCGCAGCTCCGTGACCTCCTCCCGCAGGGCCCGCACCTCCGCCGTCAGCGCCTCGATCGCGGCGGTCTGCCGCCGCTCCTCGGACGCCTCCTGGTCGAACCGCGCGATGAACCAGGCCGCGATGTTCGCGGTCACCACACCGAGCAGGGCGATGCCCGAGAGCATCAGGCCGATGGCCAACACCCGGCCCAGTCCGGTGGTCGGTGCCAGATCGCCGTAGCCGACCGTGGTCATGGTGGTGAAGGACCACCACACCGCATCGCCCAGCGTCTGGATGTTGCCGTTCGGCGAGTTCCGCTCGACCTCCAGCACGGCCAGCGAGCCGAACATCAGCAGGCCCGCACAGGAACCGGCCACATAGGTGGTCAGCCGCACCTGGAAGGTCATCCGGGCCCGCTGCCCGACCAACAGCAGAGCGGAGACCAGGCGCAGCAGCCGCAGGGGCTGGAGCAGGGGAAGCAGCACGGCCAGGAGCGCGAGCGGTTGCTCGCGTACGAACCTCCACCGTCTGGGAGCCAGCCGGAGCCGGATGGCATAGTCCAGGGCGAAGAACGCCCACACGCTCCACTCGATGTACCGGCAGGCGGTCCGGATCCACGGAGCGACGTCCGTCACCACGATCGGCACGGCATAGGCGACGGCGAAGAGCACCGCCGCCACCAGCAGCGGTCCCTGTGTTCTGCGTTCCCAGCGCTCCTTGGCCGCGCTGTCCCCGGTTTCCGTTTTGCCCGTCATCCCAGCATCGTATGGACCCCTCGGGGAATCAGATACGGCAGCCCGGTCCGACGACCTCGGGAGGCGATGATGACGGGCACACGGTACTTCGAGGGCAAGCGACGTGGCGGTGGGGACCTCACCGGGGACGAGCGTTCGTCGTTCGGTGTCATCGGCGTGGTCTGCGCGGTCGCCGGGTTCTTCGTGATGGGGATCGTGCTCGGGCCCATCGCGATGGTCTGCGGCTGGCTCGCCATGGGACGGAGCTGGTCCGGCAACCGCCCGACGCTCGCCGTGGTGGCCCTCGTCCTGGGGGCGGTGGACACCGTCCTGGGGCTGATATGGCTGCTGACCACCGCCGGTCCGTGGGGCCTGGTGATGTGACCGCGCGGAACGTCGAACAGGTCTCGGCCCCGGCCGAAGCAGCCGGGGTCGAGACCTGTCGGAGGGCGGGTGAGGAGCCCCGTGGGCTCCTCACCCCCCGTGGTTCCCGCCGAGGCCCGTCAGGCGTCGCCGCCCTCCGGGCCGGGGTCGGCCGCGGCCACATCGAGCAGTCGGTACCGGTCGATGGCCTGCTTGAGGACCGAGCGGTCCACCTTCCCCTCCCCGGCCAGCTCGGTGAGCACGCCCAGGACGATCGACTCGGCGTCGATGTGGAAGAAGCGGCGGGCGGCACCGCGGGTGTCCGCGAAGCCGAAGCCGTCGGCACCCAGCGACTGGTACCGGTTCGGGACCCAGCGTGCGATCTGGTCCGGCACGGAACGCATCCAGTCCGAGACGGCCAGCACCGGGCCCTCGGTGTCCCGCAGCTTCCGGGTCACGTACGGCACTCGCTGCTCCTCCTCCGGGTTGAGCAGGTTGTGCTCCTCCACCGCCACGGCTTCCCGACGCAGCTCGTTCCAGGAGGTGGCCGACCACACGTCCGCCCGGACGTTCCAGTCCTCGGCGAGGATCCGCTGGGCCTCCACGGCCCACGGCACCGCCACGCCGGAGGCGAGGATCTGCGCCGGGATCGACCCGGCCTCGCCCTGCCGGTAGCGGTACAGACCCTTGAGGATGCCCTCGCGGTCCACGCCCTCGGGCTCGGCGGGCTGCGCGATCGGCTCGTTGTAGACGGTCATGTAGTAGAAGACGTCCTCGGCGTTCTCGCCGTACATCCTCCGCAGCCCGTCCTGCACGATGTGGGCGATCTCGAAGCCGAAGGCCGGGTCGTAGGCGACGCAGGCCGGGTTGGTCGACGCCAGCAGCTGGGAGTGACCGTCGGCGTGCTGGAGACCCTCACCCGTCAGGGTGGTGCGGCCGGCGGTGGCACCGAGCACGAAGCCCCGCGCCAACTGGTCGGCCATCTGCCAGAACTGGTCGCCGGTCCGCTGGAAGCCGAACATCGAGTAGAACACGTAGACCGGGATCAGCGGCTCGCCGTGGGTGGCGTAGGCCGAACCGGCGGCGATCAGCGAGGCCGTGCAGCCCGCCTCGGAGATGCCGTCGTGCAGCATCTGGCCGTTCGGGGACTCCTTGTAGGCCAGCAGCAGCTCGCGGTCCACCGACTCGTAGGTCTGGCCCAGCGGGTTGTAGATCTTGGCCGACGGGAAGAACGAGTCCATGCCGAAGGTGCGGTACTCGTCGGGGGCGATCAGCACGAAGCGCTTGCCGATCTCCTTGTCCCGCATCAGGTCCTTCAGCAGTCGGACGAACGCCATCGTGGTGGCGACCTGCTGCTGTCCGGAGCCCTTCTTCACCGTGGCGTAGGTCTTGTCGCCCGGCAGCACCAGCGGCTTGGAGCGGTCCACGCGCGTGGGTACGTAGCCGCCCAGCTCGCGCCGCCGGTCGTGCATGTACTGGATCTCCTCGGAGTCCCGCCCCGGGTGGTAGTACGGGGGCAGGCCGGACTCCAGCTCCTTGTCGGGGATCGGCAGGTGCAGCCGGTCACGGAAGCGCTTGAGGTCCTCGACCGTCAGCTTCTTCATCTGGTGGGTGGCGTTGCGGCCCTCGAAGTTCGGGCCGAGCGTCCAGCCCTTGACCGTCTGCGCCAGGATCACCGTCGGCTGACCCTTGTGCTCCCGGGCCGCCTTGTAGGCCGCGTACACCTTGCGGTGGTCGTGACCGCCGCGCCCCAGGTGCAGGATCTGCTCGTCGGTCATGTTCTCGACCATCTTCCGCAGCCGGTGGTCGCCGCCGAAGAAGTGCTCGCGGATGTACGCGCCGGTCTCGGTGGCGTACGTCTGGAACTGGCCGTCGGGAGTGGTGTTCAGCTTGTTGACCAGCACGCCGTCGCGGTCCTGCGCGAGCAGCGGGTCCCAGGAGCGGTCCCAGATGAGCTTGATCACGTTCCAGCCGGCGCCGCGGAAGTACGACTCCAGCTCCTGAATGATCTTGCCGTTGCCGCGCACCGGACCGTCGAGCCGCTGGAGGTTGCAGTTGACCACGAAGGTCAGGTTGTCCAGCCCCTCGCGGGCCGCCAGGGAGAGCTGGCCCAGCGACTCCGGCTCGTCCATCTCGCCGTCGCCGAGGAAGGCCCACACGTGGCAGTTGGAGGTGTCCGCGATCCCGCGCGCCTGCATGTAGCGGTTCATCCGCGCCTGGTAGATCGCGCCGATCGGGCCGAGGCCCATGGAGACCGTCGGGAACTCCCAGAAGTCGGGCATCGACCGCGGGTGCGGGTAGCTGGACAGACCGTCGGGGTACTTCGACTTCTCCTGGCGGAAGCCGTCGAGCTGGGTCTCGGTGAGCCGGTCCAGCAGGAAGGCGCGGGCGTAGATGCCGGGGGAGGCGTGTCCCTGGAAGAAGACCTGGTCCCCGCCGTCACCGCGGTCCTTGCCGCGGAAGAAGTGGTTGAAACCCACGTCGTACAGCGAGGCGGAGGAGGCGAAGGTGGCGATGTGGCCGCCCACTCCGATGCCCGGCCGCTGGGCGCGGGAGACCATCACGGCCGCGTTCCAGCGGGTCGCGTTCAGGATCTTGCGTTCGATCTCCTCGTTCCCGGGGAAGAACGGCTCGTCCTTGGTCGCGATGGTGTTGACGTAGTCCGTGCTGCGCATCTCCGGCACGGCCACACGCTTCTCGCGGGCACGCTCGATGAGGCGGAGCATCAGGTAGCGGGCACGTTCCCGGCCTCGCTCGTCGACGGCCGCGTCGAGCGAGTCGAGCCATTCCCGGGTCTCCTCGGGATCGAAGTCCGGGACCTGGCTGGGAAGGCCACCAATGATGATCGGGTTGCGATCGGATCCGGAAGCCACGCTGTTCCTTCGCTTGTTCGGTCTTGCTCTGCAGGGATGTCGCGCCGTCTCCCATCGTGTACCGCTGGGGCGGATACGTCATCTCTACCGAGCGGTAACCCCACTCGGTGAGACGCCCGGGTGCCCGGGCCGGTGCGGCCGGGGCGTGAGGCGGCCGAACGGCAACCCTACGCCCCCGCCGCCGGTGGTCCACGCACGGCCGTTCGACTCCTCCCCTATTCGTCATTCAATGGGGCAAAATAGGCGTACGGCCGTCCGGCGCGTCATGCTGGTTCAGGTGGTGCGCGGCGACACGTCAACGTTTGGGCGGCCCCGACGGCCGGGTACTTGCGCGATCGGTCCGGCCCGTGTGGACTACGCCCCATGCCCCGCGCGTCCGCGCGGGAGCACCCACTACTTTTCGAAAGATGACAGGAGGCAATCCGTGAGCGCGACCGCGGACCACGCGGAGGAGCGGACCAACCCTGCCGCGAGGCTGGGTTTCCAGCCCGGGCAGGTGGTCCAGGAGCTCGGTTACGACGACGACGCCGAGCAGGCACTCCGTGAGGGAATCGAGGCCATCACGGGCCAGGAGCTCGTCGGCGAAGACTACGACGACATGGCCGACGCCGTGGTCCTGTGGTTCCGCGAGGACGACGGCGACCTGACGGACGCGCTGGTGGACGCCATCACGTTGATCGAGGACGGAGCCCCGGTCTGGCTGATGACGCCGAAGACCGGCCGTGACGGGTACGTCGAGCCGAGCGAGATCGGCGAGGCCGCCCAGACCGCCGGCCTGGCCCAGACCAGCACCGTCAACGCCGGCAAGGACTGGACCGGCAGCCGCCTGGTCACCCCGAAGACCGCCCGTACCGGCAAGCGCTGAACCGCGGGCACCGTGCCCGGAACCGGACCGCCGACCGAACCGGTCGGCCCACGGTCCGGTCGGCCCGCCCCGCGGGCCCGGGACGGCGCCCCAGACCCCGAGCCCCCGCGCGGACACACCGCGCGGGGGCTCGCTGCGTAGGGTGGGGCCGTCACCTACCGAAGGGAAGCCCCATGGCGATCGAGGCCGGTACCGAAGCCCCGGATTTCGAGCTGAGGAACCAGCACGGCGAGACCGTCCGGCTCGCCGACTTCCGCGGACGCAAGAACGTCGTCCTGCTCTTCTACCCCTTCGCCTTCACCGGTGTGTGCACCGGTGAGCTGTGCGCCCTGCGCGACGAGCTGCCCCGCTTCGTCAACGACGACGTCCAGCTCCTGGCCGTCTCCTGTGACTCGCCGTTCACGCTGCGCGTCTTCGCCGAACAGGAGGGGTTGGACTACCCGCTGCTGTCGGACTTCTGGCCGCACGGGGCCGCCGCGCGCGCGTACGGCGTCCTGGACGAGGAGAAGGGCTGTGCCCTGCGCGGCACCTTCGTCATCGACAAGGAGGGCGTGGTGCGCTGGAGCGTCGTCAACGCGCTGCCCGACGCGCGGGACCTGAACGAGTACGCCAAGGCGCTGGAGAACCTGTAGGCGCACGGGTACGAGCCCCTACGGGGGGAGGGAACCGATCACTAGGATCGGCTCGTTGTCCACAGCACACGCATTTGGGGGCACACCGTGCTCTCATGGAACCACCGGGAGGACTCGTGGGAGTCAGCCTCAGCAAGGGCGGCAACGTCTCGCTGACCAAGGAAGCCCCCAACCTGACCGCCGTCATGGTCGGTCTGGGCTGGGACGCCCGCACCACCACGGGCGCGGAATTCGACCTGGACGCCAGCGCGCTGCTGACCAACACCGAGGGGAAGGTCGCCGACGACCGGAACTTCGTCTTCTTCAACAACCTCACCAGCCCCGACGGCTCCGTGGAGCACACCGGCGACAACCTCACCGGTGAGGGCGACGGCGACGACGAGGTCATCAAGGTGAACCTCGCCGGGGTGCCGGCGGACGTCGCCAAGATCGTGTTCCCGGTGTCGATCTACGAGGCCGAGGCCCGTCAGCAGAGCTTCGGCCAGGTCCGCAACGCCTACATCCGGGTGGTGAACCAGGCCGACGGCCGGGAGCTGGCCCGCTACGACCTCACCGAGGACGCCTCCACCGAGACGGCGATGGTCTTCGGCGAGCTCTACCGCCACGGTTCCGAGTGGAAGTTCCGGGCCATCGGCCAGGGCTACGCCTCGGGCCTGCGCGGCATCGCGCAGGACTTCGGCGTCAACGTCTGAGGCCACCGGGGCGCACCGCACCGTCGTCGCCTGCCGTCGGTCGGTCGCACCCGAGCTCGACGGAGTCCGGCGCCGCAGACTTCCGTGTTCGGGGGGTGTGCGGCGCCGGACGGGCTTGACGACACCGACCGCACCGCCGCACCGGGAGAGGAAGGGAACATGGGCGTCACGCTCGCCAAGGGGGGAAACGTTTCCCTCTCGAAGGCCGCACCGGATCTGATCCGGGTCCAGGTCGGTCTGGGATGGAAGGCCCGTTCCACCACGGGCGCGGGATTCGACCTGGACGCCAGCGCGCTGCTGTGCGCGGGCGGCCGGGTGCTCGGTGACGAGTACTTCGTCTTCTACAACAACCTCACCAGCCCCGACGGCTCGGTCGAGCACACCGGCGACGAACTGGTCGGCGGCACGGGCGGCGACGACGAGACGATCACGGTGGACCTCTCCCGGGTGCCCCCGCGGGTCGACAGGGTCGTCTTCGCGGTGTCGATCCACGACGCCGACGCCCGCCGGCAGAGCTTCGGCCAGGTCACCGACGCCTACATCCGGGTGGTGAACCAGGCCGACGGCGTCGAGCTGGCCCGCTACGACCTCACCGAGGACGCCTCCTCGGAGACGGCCATGATCTTCGGCGAGCTCTACAGGCGCGGCGCCGAATGGAAGTTCCGCGCGGTGGGGCAGGGGTACGCGTCAGGGCTGAGGGGCATCGCCCTAGACTTCGGGGTCAACGTTTCGTAAAGCGGACCGCGAACAGCGGCCCCGTCGCCCACGACGTGGGGGGATTCCCACGACAGAGAAGATTGGGTAGTCAGTGGTTCTAAGGACATTCGGCTGGTCCTTCGGCGTCACCGCCGCCGGACTCGTCACCGCCTTCTTGTTCGGAGGGTGGGAGGCGTTCGCCCTGGTGGGGATCCTCTCCATCCTGGAGATCTCGCTGTCCTTCGACAACGCCGTCGTCAACGCCGGTGTGTTGAAGAAGATGAACGAGTTCTGGCAGAAGATCTTCCTCACCATCGGCATCCTCATCGCCGTGTTCGGCATGCGCCTGGTGTTCCCCATCGTGATCGTCTCCGTCTCGGCCCAGTTGGGGCCGATCGAGGCGGTCGATCTGGCCCTGAACGACCAGGAACGGTACGAGCAGCTGGTCACTGACGCACACCCGTCGATCGCGGCCTTCGGCGGCATGTTCCTGTTGATGATCTTCCTCAACTTCCTCTTCGACAAGGACCGCGACATCCACTGGCTCAAGCCGATCGAGCGCCCGCTGTCCCGCTTCGGGCAGGTCGAGGGCCTCGCGGTGGTCGTCGCCCTGATCGCCCTGCTGATCTCGGGCAGCGTCCTGGGCACCCACGCCGTGCTCTACGAGGGCCACGCCGACGAATCCGCGACGGTCTACCTCGCGGGCATCGCCGGTCTTCTCACCTACCTGATCGTCAACGGTCTCTCCAGCCACTTCGAGAACAAGATCGAAGAGGACGAGGAGCAGCTGGAGGAGGCCGAGGAGGCCGCCCGGCGCGCCGGCAAGGAACCCTCGGTCGTCCTGCTGGCGGGCAAGGCCGCGTTCTTCATGTTCCTCTACCTGGAGGTCCTGGACGCGTCCTTCTCCTTCGACGGTGTCATCGGCGCCTTCGCGATCACCAACGACCCGGTCATCATCGCCCTGGGCCTGGGCATCGGCGCGATGTACGTCCGGTCCCTGACGGTCTACCTGGTCCGGCAGGGCACGCTGGACGAGTACCGCTACCTGGAGCACGGTGCCCACTACGCCATCGGTGCCCTGGGCGTCCTGCTGCTGATCACCATCCGGTGGCACGTCAACGAGGTCGTCACCGGCCTCATCGGTGTCGCCCTGATCGGATCCGCCTTCTGGACCTCGGTGCGGCACAACCGCCTCGACGCCGCGAAGGGCGGCGGCGAGGGCGGTGCCTCGAAGGAGAAGCCGGAAGTCCCCTCCGGGGTGTGACGGTTCCACGATTGCGGAACGCTCTGTGCGGGGCGGCCACGAGGCGGAGCCTCGTGGCCGCCCCGTCGCATCACGTACGGCAGGGATCGTGGGCGACGGAGACGGACGTCCGCTCGGAAGGTGGGGTGGGAAGGCATGGTCTCCCTCTGGGAGAACTGGCGCGGCGGCATGCGCAGGGGCCCGAGGTTCGACACCATCGGCGGCCCGGGGACGTACGCGATGGAGCTGTCCAAGCGGCACCCGACGGTCTCGCTCACCCGACAGGGCGCCGACAGCGGCCATCTGCAGATCAACCTCTCCTGGCGGATGCGCTCCTCCGACTTCGACGGGCGACCGCGACGCGACAGCCTGTTCCGCAACCCGCTCCGGGCGTTCAAGCCGGAGCCGGTGCAGGGGCACACCCAGAGCATGGTGACGGTCGACCTCGACCTGGCCTGCCTGTACGAACTGAAGGACGGCTCCAAGGGCGTCGTGCAGTCCCTGGGCGGCCTGCTGGGGGAGATCAACGCGCCGCCGTACGTCAAGCTCAGCGGTGACGACCGCTTCGGCGGCTCCTCGGGCGAGACCATCTACGTCAACCTCGACCACAAGGACGAGATCCAACGGCTGCTGGTCTTCGTCTACATCTACGACGGCACCCCCGCGTTCGACCGTACGCAGGGGGTGGTCACGCTCATCCCCGGCAACGGCCCCCGCATCGAGATCGGGCTCGACGAACGGGCCCCCGAGGCGCGCTCGTGCGCGGTGGTGCTGATCGAGCACGACACCAAGGGGCATCTGGTGGTGCGCCGCGAGGTCCGCTACGTCTACGGCTTCCAGTCCGAACTGGACCGACTCTACGGCTGGGGCCTGCAGTGGGGACGCGGCTACAAGAAGAAGACCTCCCGGGCCTGACGGACGCCGGCCGGCGCCCCACCCGGGCCGGGGCGGACCGCGCACGGTCCCTCTCCCGGGCGGGGCGCCGGCCGGTCAGCGCCCCAGGAACTGCGGCCCCTGCGGGGGCAGCGTGAAGGCCGGATCGGGCTGCGCGGGCGGAGCCGCCGGAGGCCGCACCGGCGGGGGCGGCGGCACCGTGCCGTGCGGATACCCGTACGCGGGCCGGGGCGGCGTGTGCGCCGGCGGCTGCGGGTAGCCGCCCGCCGGAGGCTCCCCCGGAGGCACGGGGGGCGCCGGAGGGAAGGCCGGAGGGCCCGCGGCGGGCTGCGCGGGCACCGGTGCCGTCGGGTGGGAGGCCGGGACCGGAGCCGAGGCGGCGGCCGGTTCGGGGCTCGGCTGTGGCTCGGGCTCCGGCAGCGGCTCGGGACCGGGGGTGGGCCCGGGGACGGGACGCGGCGGCGGAGGCGTCGGGCCGGGCGGCGGCTCGGGGTGCGGCTCGGGCTCCGGCCGGGGCTCGGGCGCCGGGTCCGGGTCGGGGAAGTCCGGCTCGGGAGGCGGCTGCGGAATCGTCTGGGCGGGGCCGCCCTCCGTGTCCGGGGCGTCCTCGACCGTGACTCCGAAGTCCGTGGCCAGCCCCGTCAGCCCGGTGTCGTACCCCTGGCCCAACGCCCGGAACTTCCAGCCGTCCCCGCGCCGGTACAGCTCGCCGCAGATCAGCGCGGTCTCCGAGCCCGTCTCGGGGTGGATCTCGAAGTGGGCGACCGTCTCCCCGCTCCCGGCGTCCACCACCAGCAGCACCAGGTCGCGCACGTCCGCGAAGGTGCCGCCGTCCGCCGAGGCCGACAGCATCACCCGCTCCACGGACGGGTCGAGTCCGGCGAGGTCCACCTCGACCGTGTCGGTCAGGCCCTCGGGCTCGTTCCGCTTGGGGAGGTACCGGACCAGTCCCGAGGGGTGTCGCGGTTGGTTGTAGAAGACGAAGTCCTCGTCGGAGCGCACGCGCCCGTCCGTGCCCAGCAGCAGCGCGGAGGCGTCGACGTAGTGCACGTCCGTGCCCGGTGTCCAGCGCAGTACGGCGCGCACGGCCGCCGCCTGGAGCTGGATGTTCGACCCCTTCAGCATTGCGTGCGTCATACGGCCATCCTGCCTGCCCCGGCGCGTCGGTACAACGCGGGAGCCGTGACCCCCGAGGTTTACCCGTACATCATGCTTTGTTCGTGCGTGGGGTAACTTTCGAGCCGCGCATCTGCGTACTGTGCAGGAGGCGATTGGCCGGTTCGCGTTCATGAAAGCCATGAAACCGGTCAGGAAACGGGGGTCCCATGCAGCATTTCGGACACCTTCGGCCCGAGGTCCGACGCGAGCTGTTCCACCGGGAGCCGGTCGAGTTCACGTCACACTCGCCGGCCCGACTGCTCTCGGTGGCCCTCGGCGCCACCCTCTACAGCCCCGCGACCCGTCCCCGGCTCGCCGACGACGTACTCAAACAGAGGCGGCGCGGAGTGGTCTCCATGGTCCTCTGCCTGGAGGACTCCATCGGCGACG
The DNA here is from genome assembly GCF_009709575.1 of Streptomyces taklimakanensis. Lineage (NCBI taxonomy): Bacteria > Bacillati > Actinomycetota > Actinomycetes > Kitasatosporales > Streptomycetaceae > Streptomyces > Streptomyces taklimakanensis. The sequence continues at coordinate 1,569,500 of NZ_WIXO01000001.1, read as the reverse complement.
CCGACGTGGCCCGGGCCGAGGAGAACCTGGTCGCGCAGCTCACCGTGCTGGCCGACGACACCGGCACGGGCGTCGACGAACCGCCGCTGCTGTTCGTCCGGGTCCGCGAACCCTCCCAGATCACCGGCCTCGCCCGCCGGCTGGGCCCCGCCGCGCGCCTGCTGTCCGGATTCGTGCTGCCCAAGTTCACCGAGGAGCGCGGCATCCCCTTCCTGGAGGCGCTGGAAGACGCCGAGGCCGCCTGCGGAAGACGGCTTTTCGCCATGCCCGTCCTGGAGTCCCCCGAACTGCTGCACCTGGAAACGCGCGTGGAGACCCTGACGGGCATCGCCCGCACCGTCGACAAGTACCGCGAGCGGGTCCTGGCACTCCGCCTCGGCGTCACCGACTTCTGCTCCGCCTACGGGCTGCGCCGCAGCCCCGAGATGACCGCCTACGACGTGCAGATCGTCGCCTCCGTCATCGCCGACGTCGTCAACGTGCTCGGCCGTGCCGACGGGACGGGGTTCACCGTCACCGGACCGGTGTGGGAGTACTTCCGGCTCCAGGAACGGATGTTCAAGCCGCAACTGCGCCGCAGCCCGTTCACCGGCCGCGCCGAGGAACTGCGCACCGAACTGATCGCACACGACATGGACGGCCTGCTGCGCGAGATCGAACTGGACCGTGCCAACGGCCTGACGGGCAAGACCTGCATACACCCCTCCCACGTGGCCCCCGTGCACGCCCTGTCGGTGGTCAGCCACGAGGAGTTCAGCGACGCCACGGACATCCTGAGGCCCGAACGCGACGGAGGCGGCGTGGTGCGGTCCGCGTACACCAACAAGATGAACGAGGTGAAGCCGCACCGCGCCTGGGCCGAACGTACCCTGCTGCGGGCCGATGCCTTCGGCGTCGCCCGCGAGGGCGTGGGGTTCGTCGAGTTGCTGGCGGCGGGAACGGCCTCGTGAACCCACCACGGACGAACACGGCGACGACGAAGGACACGGACGACACGGTGACGACGGAAAAGCACGGGGACGCGGCGACGGACGGACGGACGGACGACGACGGACGGGCCGTGGAGGACGAGCGGCCCCCCACGTCCCGGCGGTGGCCGGGGGAGTGGGTCGCACGGCGCCTGGGCGTCCGGCTGGAGACGCCCCCGGGCGAACCCGACGGTCTGCGCGACCTGGTCGGCCTGGCCCTGCGCCGCAACCCCCGCCGCGCCCACCTGCTGGTCTCCCGGGTGCTGGGCAAACACGTGCCGCAACTCCCGGAGATCGTCCACGGGACCGGGGTCGGCCTGGGCGAGAGGGTCCGAGCCCTGCTGGGCGACGACGCCGACCGGGCCGTCGTCCTCGGCTACGCCGAAACGGCCACGGCGCTCGGCCACAGCGTCGCCGACGGCCTGGGCACCGCCGACTACCTCCACTCCACCCGCCGCCGCGTCCCCGGCGTGCGACCCGTCGGCGGCTTCGAGGAGGAACACTCCCACGCCACCTCGCACCTGCTGCTGCCCGAGGACCCGGAACTGCTCGCCGGGGACGGCCCGCTGGTCCTGGTGGACGACGAGTTCTCCACCGGCACCACCGTCCTGAACACCATCGCCGCCCTCCACCGCGCCTTCCCGCGCGAGCGCTACGTGATCGTCGCCCTCACCGACCTGCGCGGCGAGGCCGACCGTGCCCGCCTGGACAAGTTCGCCGCCGACCTCGGCGCCCGCCTCGACGTGGTGGCCCTGGCCACCGGCACCGTACGTCTCCCCGAGGACGTGCTGGAACGCGGCGCCGCCCTGGCCCTGGCCCACGACACCCCGCCGCCCCCGCCCGCCGACGGGCCGTACGAGGTGCGCCGCGTCGACCTGGGCTGGCCCCTGGGCGTCCCCGACGGCGGACGGCACGGCTTCACCCCCGCCCACCGCGCCCGCCTGGAGGCCGCCCTGCCGGCGATGGCCGAGCGGATCGCGGCGCACCTGCCCGACGGGGCGTGGCGGGTCCTCGTCCTGGGCTGCGAGGAACTGATGTACGCGCCGCTGCGGCTGGCCGGCGCGCTCACCGACGCCACCGACGCCGAGGTGCGCTTCTCCACCACCACCCGCTCGCCCGTCCTGGCGGTCGACGAGCCCGGCTACGCGATACGCACCCGCCTGGTCTTCCCCGCCCACGACGACCCCGCCGACGGCACCCCCGACGCACCGGGCCTCCGCTACGCCTACAACGTCCACGACACCACCGGTCGGGGCTTCGACGCCATCGTCACCGTGGTGGACTCCGCCGCCGACACCCCCGCCCTGCACGCCCCCGACGGCCTGCTCGCCCACCTCGCCGCCCACACCGGCCGGGTGCTGCTCGCCGTCGTGCCCTCCCACCTGCCGCTGCCCTCCCCGCTGCGCGGCCCACGGTTCTCCTCCTACCGGGCCGAGGACGTCGGCTGGCTCCTCCAGGACCTCTCCGACGTCCGACTGGAGGCACCCACCGAGGAACGCGAGGAGGCCATCCAGTCCGGCGGCGCGCACTACGCCGAGTCGCTGCCGGTGGAGTACCAGCCGAGCCGGGAGTACCAGCGGCTGTTCCACCAGGCCCTGGAAGCCTCCGCCGCGCGCGTCGCCCACGCGGTCGGAACCGTCACCGAGACCCTGCTCGCCGAACGAGGCCCCCGAGGGCCCCGGGGGCGGGGCATCGTCCTGGCCTCCCTCGCGCGCGCCGGCACGCCCGTCGGGGTGCTGATGCGCCGCTGGGCCCGGCACGTCCACGGCCTGGACCTGCCGCACTACGCCGTCTCCATCGTCCGCGGCCGCGGCATCGACACCACCGCCCTGCGCTGGCTGGCCGCCCACCACGACCCGTCCGACATCGTCTTCGTCGACGGCTGGACCGGCAAGGGCGCCATCACCCGCGAACTCGCCGACGCGCTGCGGCCCTTCCCCGGCTTCGACCCGGAGATCGCCGTCCTGGCCGACCCCGGCGGCTGCGTGCGCACCTACGGCACCCGCGAGGACTTCCTCGTTCCCTCGGCCTGCCTCAACTCCACCGTCTCCGGCCTCGTCTCGCGCACCGTGCTCCGCGCCGACCTCGTCGGCCCCGGCGACTTCCACGGCGCGAAGTTCTACCGCGAGCTGGCCGACGCGGACGTCTCCCGGTACTTCCTGGACACCGTCGAGACCCACTTCGACACGGTGCGCCCCGACGTCGCCGTCTCCACACGGGAGCTGCTCGCCGCCGACCGCACCCCCACCTGGGCCGGTCGGCGGACGGTCGAGCGGATCAGCGAGGAGTACGGCATCGGGGACGTCAACCTCGTCAAGCCCGGCGTGGGCGAGACCACCCGGGTACTGCTGCGCCGCGTCCCCTGGCGGGTGCTGGTACGGCGCGGCGCGGGCGCCGACCTGGACCACATACGGCTCCTCGCCGACCAGCGCGGCGTGCCCGTCGAGGAGACCGACGACCTGACCTACTCCTGCGTCGGTCTCATCCACCCCCGCTACACGCGCGGCGCGACCGGCGCCGACGGAAAGGTCGCCCGGTGACCGCCCCCGCCACCTCCGGGGCGCTGATCGCCAGCGACCTGGACCGCACCCTCATCTACTCCGCCGCCGCCCTCGCACTGACCGTGCCCGACGCCGAGGCCCCCCGACTGCTGTGCGTGGAGGTCTACCGCTCCGCGCCCCTGTCGTACGTCACCGAGGCCGCCGCCGTGCTGCTGGCCGAGCTGGCCGAGCGGTCCGTCCTCGTCCCCACCACCACCCGCACCCGCGAGCAGTACGGACGCGTCCACCTGCCCGGCCCGCCCCCGACCTACGCGGTCTGCGCCAACGGCGGCCACCTGCTGGTGGACGGCGAGTCCGACCCCGACTGGCACGCCCGGGTGCGTCGCGCCCTGGCCGCCGACTGCGCCTCCCTGGACGAGGTCCGCGCCCGCATGGTCGGCACCGCCGACCCCACCTGGCTGCTCAAGGAACGCGTCGCCGAGGACCTGTTCGCCTACCTCGTCGTCGACCGCGAGAAGCTGCCCGACACCTGGGTGAAGGAACTGGCCGACTGGGCCGGACCACGCGGCTGGACGGTCTCCCTCCAGGGACGCAAGATCTACGCCGTTCCCCGCCCGCTCACCAAGAGCGCCGCCGTCGCCGAGATCGCCCGCCGCACCGGGGCCGAACGGGTGCTGGCGGCCGGCGACTCCCTCCTCGACGCCGACCTGCTGCTCGCCGCCGACGCCGGCTGGCGTCCCGGCCACGGGGAACTGGCCGACCTGGGGTGGACGGCCGAACACATCACCGCCCTGCCCGAGCTGGGGGCGGCGGCGGGGGAGCGGATCGCGCGGGAGATGCTGCGGGCCACACAGGACCGGGTGAGGATGTCGACATGACCACACCGGCACCCCGCGACAAGCGTCCCCCGCAGACCCCCGAGCTCCACCGGTACGTCCTGGACCACAACCCGCCGCTCGACCCCGTCCTGAGCGAACTGGTGGAGACCACGCGCGCCCGCCACCCCGACGCCGCCAGGATGCAGTCGGCCCGGGAACAGGCACCCCTGCTGGCCTTCCTCGTCCGGCTGATCGGTGCCCGCCGGATCGTGGAGGTCGGCACCTTCACCGGCTTCTCCTCCCTCGCCATGGCCCAGGCCATGCCCGAGGACGGCCGGCTGATCGCCTGCGACGTCTCCGAGGAGTGGACGGCCCTGGCGCGCGAGGCCTGGCGACGGGCCGGCGTCGAGGAGCGCGTCGACCTGCGCCTGGCCCCCGCCCTGGAGACCCTGCGCGCCCTGCCCGCCGAACCGTGGATCGACCTGTCCTACCTCGACGCGGACAAGGACAACTACATCCACTACTGGGAGGAGCTGGTGCCGCGGACGCGGCCGGGCGGGCTGCTCGTCGCCGACAACGTGCTCTACCGCGGCGAGGTCGCCGACCCCGGTGCCACCGGCAACGCCGCCGCCATCCGCGCCTTCAACGAACACGTGGCCGCCGACGGGCGCACCGAGGCCGTGCTGCTGACCGTCGCCGACGGAGTGACGATCGCCCGCAGGCGGTAGCCGCCGGCCGGGCGTCCCGACGACCGCCGCCGCGACCCCGGCGCGGGACGGTCAGCCGCAGCAGCCGCCTCCACAGCACCCGCCACCACCGCCACCACCGGGCGCCGGAGCGGAGGACCGGGCGGCAGTGCCGCCCACGGCCACCGTGGACAACAGCTTCACCGTGTCGTCGTGGCCCTCCGGGCAGCTCGCGGCAGCGCCGGACTCGGCCATCGGGCGGTTCACCTCGAACGTGGTGCCGCAAGCGCGGCAACGGAACTCATAGCGGGGCATGCGAGCAGGATAGCCGCAGGTCAATCGCCACGGACAGGCTGTGGACAACCCGGTGGAGGGGTTCGGCCGGACGGTCAGCCACCCGCCGCCCGCTCCCGCCGTATCTCCCGCACCACCCGCGCCACCGTCTCGCGGATGGCGTCCAGCTCCGTCACGAAGTGCCACCAGTCCGGATGCCGCCCGGACAGCCCCGCCTCCGCCCGCTCCAACCGGGCCACCGCGCCGTCCAGCGGGCCCGCGTGCCGGGGATCGGGCCGACTGCGCCCGCTCATCGCCAACCGCTGGGCGTCACGGATGGCGAAGCGCACCCGCTCCACCTCGCCGGAGTGATCGAAGGAGACGTCGTTCAACCGCTGGAGACGGTCGCCGGCGGCCGACACCGCCTCATCCGCCTCGTTCAACAGCGCGCGCACCGTGGCCAGCAGCGCGGTGGCGTCCGCCCACCGCTGCTCCTCCCGCGCCCGACGGGCCTCGGCCAGCCTCTCCTCCGCCTGCAGCACCGCCCGCGTCGCCTGCTCGGGCACCTGCTGGAGATCCTCCCAGCACGCCGCGGTGAACCGCCGCCGCAACTCGCTCAGCACCGGCTCGACCTTGCCCGCCCGGGTGTGCAGGGCCTGGGCGCGGGTGCGCAGCGAGGCGAGCCGCCGGTCGATCTCGGCCGCCCGCTCCGGCAACCGCTCGGCCTCCTCGCGCACCTCCTCCGCCTCGCGCAGCAACCGGTCCGCCCGCTGGATGGTCTCCCGCACCCCGTGGCGCCCCGCGCCCTCGTTCAGCTTCGTCAGCTCCGGGGAGAGAGCCGCCAACCGGGCGGCCAGGTCGTCGGCCCGCAACCCCGAGGCCCGTACCGCGTCCAGCGCCTCGGTGGCGGCCAACAGAGCCTGCCGGGCCCGCTCCACGGCGGGCGCCAGCCGGGCCAGTCGGCTCTCCGCCTTCTCCAGCAGCGGGGTGAGCCCCTGCCCGAACCGTTCCAGGTCCCGGCGGGTGCGCTCCAGCGCCTCCCTGGCCTCGACCAGGGCCCGACGGGCACGGGAGGCGGTGTCGGCGTCCAGATCGTCGCGGTCCAGGTCGTGGGCGTCCACGGCGCTGATGTAGTCGTGGCTGACCCGGTCGATCCGCCGGCCGAACTCCGCGAAGTCGGCCACGGCCCGACGGGCGGCCGGGGAGTCGTCGACGGCGTCGAGCGTCTCGATGGAGATCCGCAGATCGCGTTGGGCGGTGTCCAGCTCGTAGAACGCCGCGGCCGCCGCGTCCTTGGCGTCCTGGGCCTCGGCACGGCGGTTCTCGGCGCGACCGCCGCCTCCCCAACCCCAGCGACGCGCTCCGCCGCCGTTCACACTCGCCACGTGTGTCCTCTCCCCGTACGTGCTCACCGGCCCGGGTGTCATTCTCCCACCCGGTACCCACGAACACACGGGGCGGCGATCAGCCCGCCGTGCGCACCGTCACGTTCCCGTTGGAACTGTGGGCGGCGACGGTGCGTTCGCCGTGGGGGTCGCGCGGCACCTCCACCCGGACGCTGCCGTTGTCGGCGCCCGCGTCCACCCGGTACGCGGCGCGCGGCAGCTCGACGGTGACCGAACCGTTGTGGCTGCGGGCCTCCACGCTCCCGGGCACCCCGGTCAGGGCGAGCTTCAGCCCGCCGTTGTCCGTCTCGGCGACGACCTCGCGGGAGCGGACGTCGGTGGCCTCCACGGAACCGTTGTCGCCACTGAGCTCCAACGGCCCGGTCACGTTCCGCACCCGAACCTTCCCGTTGTCCACCTCGACGGCGAGCGCGGCGCGGAAACCGCCGGCGGTCACGTCACCGTTGTCGCCGACCACCCGCACCGCCACCCCGTGGGGCACCTCCACCCGGTGCCGGATGTCGCAGCTCGCCGGCCCCGCGCACCGTGGACCCAGGGAGAGGGTGCCGTCCTCGAAGGTCCACCGGGCGCCCGCGCTGCCGCCGTAGGCGAGGCCGTCGAACCACCGGGTGACCCGTACGTCCCGCCGGCCGGTCGCGACCAGCTCCAGCGGCGAGTCGTCCACGTCGACCACCAGGGCCCGCCGGTCCTTCCCGAGTTCGAAGACGCGGTGCTCGGGCGCGGCGTCGTCGGCGTCCGCGCAGCCGGCGACCCCCGCGGCCACGGTGACCGTCATGGCGACGGCGGCCAGGACGCGTACGGTGCTGCGGCGGGTCTCGGTGGTCATCGGGCGTCTCCTCCGTCGGCTGCCGTGACGGACCGTCACGACCACCGACGGTAGGGTCGCCGACCCCGCCGCGGTATCCCGCGCGCCACCGGCCCGGGGGTGGGGACAGCCCCCGCTCGACGCGGTTTGTGGCACATCACCCCGGGCGCGGTAGGCTGTGAACTCATCCCCGGGCGCATAGCTCAGCGGTAGAGCGCTGCCCTTACAAGGCAGATGTCGGCGGTTCGAACCCGTCTGCGCCCACCGGCACGAAGCCCCCCGGCCGAACGAGGCCGGGGGGCTTTGACATCACCATCTGACATCAACGGCGGCGGTCAGCAGCGTCGCGCAGCCGTGCCGGGCGTCGTGCAGCCGGATCACCCGGAGGTCAGCGTTCTTCGCGACGCGGGTGAAGGACCGGTACAGGTTCCGCGGTTCGATCGGACGGCCGGTCCGGGTGGTGAAGACGTGGCCCGGCTCCTGCCAGTCGGGGCCGGCCTTCTCCCACTGTGCCGCCTGCCTCGTCCGCTGCCACCGCAGGGGAGCGATGCACATGGCTGGGAGCGGCAACGTCTGGCGACGGCGACGCCCCTTGGGATCGTCCTCGTACAGCTCCCCGCCGACCCGCTGCCGCTGCTTCCGAACGCGAATCTCCCGCCGCTCCAGGTCCACGTCGGCCCAGCGCAGACCGACGATCTCCCGGCGCAGCCGGTTGGTGAAGCGCTGCCACAGCTGTCCGGCGCGGTGTGCGCCTCACTGCCCGGCTCGTAGCGCACCAGGATCTCGTCAATGCGCCGGCCGAAGTCGAAGCGCCGGCCTGCCGGTCCGGTGGTCATGTCCGAGTAGATCAGGGCGTCCAAGAGTGGCGAGTCCTCCCGCTCGTAGGGGTCGAGCTCGGCGACCAGGCCCCGTTGCTCAGCCTCGTAGACGGCGCCGGAGTGGTGGGCGACCAGACAGACGAGCCGACGCGGAGCGCCCAGCGATTCGAGGTGCCGGGCACCATCGAGCGGATGGAAGCCGGCCTCCCGCAGCTCGGGTGCGTACCCGATGTCGTGCAGCCAGGCAGCGGCGACGAGAAGATCCCGTTCATCCTCGGGCACAGTCGGAGACACCTCACGGGCCCGCTCCGCGACCGCCTGAGTGTGCAGCCAACGGTTCCCAAGCGGGGGTGGCAGCGACTCGGCCGGCTCGGCCGCGCCCTGGGGCGTATCCAGCGAAGACGACATGCCCACACGGTGGCCGAGCAGGAGCGCCGACATCAGGGCCCAGGAGCCGAGCAGCGCGGTAAGAGTTTCCCTACTTCATCAAGGCGCTTCCGCCGCGCACGGCGCGGCGTCGCGCGGCCCGGCGGTCCGGCCCGTCGCTCATGTCTTCGCCCCGCTCCGGCCCGGACCGCCGGCCACGCGCCGAACGGCGAGGAGCTGGCTGAGGAGAACCCGCGGTGGCTGGGGCCGGCCGGCTCCACGGCTTTAGGCAGCCACCTTGGGGCGAGCCTTGAAGATCGGGGCCCACATCGGGCATTAGCGGGCAGGTCCACAGACCGCCCGAGTCGCCGAAAGCTTACGGGCCCCGACCTCTCGCCCCAAGGCAGCTCCCGCCCAAAGCCTTTCCACACCGGCCACGCGATACGGTGCGGCTCTCTGGTCGAAAGGAGCGGAGATGAGCGACCGCGTGTGGCGACTGTGCCGTGGTGAGGAAGAGGTCGGCAAGCTCTCCCTCGAAGGCGTCGACATGTTCTGGCATGACTGTCGGTTCGAGGCTTCGAGCGGTTGGCCCGCCCTCAGGCCTCTCTTCGAGACTTCACACGCTGCTTGGGAGCGACAGGACACCGATGCTGCCGTGGAGGCCGACGAGGCCATCTACGCATTGGAACTTGAGTTGGTTCCAGAGGACGGAAGCGAGCCCATCACGGACTTCCTACTGCGCATCAACGGGGATTCCGCGCGCTTCCGGTACTGACCGCTGGGCCGTCCGAGGGCAACCGAAGGCGACCAACGTTGACAACCGTCGGCGGGTAAGTCGCAGGTCACAGCGTTGGTCGCCTGAAGGCCTCAGGTCAGCGAGGCACCGCGTCACTTCTTCGGCTTCTGAGCGCTCCCGCCTCGCCTGGCTCGTCATCAAGACTTCACCAACCTCGGACATTCGGTGAGCCGAACCTGACTCGCTCCAAGAGGTCGATTACGTAGTGCGCCACTTCCACCGGGTTATTGGTCGCGGCAAAGATGCGACGGTCAACCCCAAGTTCAGGGTTGAAGTTGGCCGAGTAGACCAATACCGGAAGATTGATCGCTTGAGTCTCCAGCTCGCGTAGCATGCTGATACCTGCCTGCGGATCCCCGTGCCGGTCTATGTCGCTGAGGATGATGTCGTACGAATCGCGGCGCAGGGCAATCAACGCGTCATCGGTTGAGCGCACTGCGTCCACGCGCATTTCCATAGACCGGAATATTTTGGTCAAGGGGTAATTGAACTCCGGGTGGTCATCGACCCAGAGGATACTGCCGCCCCGCAGAGTTTCGGCCGCATGCTCCAGTCTGTTCAGGACTCCACGCCTATCAGCCGGCGTCACGGGGATGTCGCTCCGCTCGGTGGCTTGATCGAGCAGCTGACCGGCGATTTCCACCTCGACCCCAAGAGCCCGAAGCGCGGTGACCCGGGGAACCAGACTCTGGATAATCGTTTTCCGTAACGACAGGTAGACAACGGTGGCGAAGGTCACCCAGAAGAGGCTGGGCAGGGTACCTATTAGCTTGATCCAGATCGCTTCCGGCATCCAGTCATGATTGAGCATGGAGGTTGAAGCTGTACAGCAGCGGGCGCGGCAACCGGCGTGGTCGCGGCCGACCGGCGCACCTAGGACGACGGCCGGCCGGCCCGGCGAACCTCAGCAACCGTCCCGCCGGTGGTTCGCAACGAGAGGATCAGTCCTTGCCGCAGTCGTGCCACAACGGGCGGGCAATCACGGTCAACACCGGTTCCCGGCAGCCAAGAGGCGCCGTTGAAGAAGGGCCCGGGAGCCGAACAGTACGGTAGGAGTTTCCCCACGGCAACAAGCCCCGGCTGCGCTCCGCTCCGCCCTCCGCGCTCATGCCTCCGGCCCGCGCTGCGGGCGCTGCGCCGACGCACTCCCACGCGTGGGCAGGGCAGGTGCCCGTGAGCCGAGCACCCGCACGAACGCGGCCGCGGTCAAAGCAGGGCCTCCGGCGGGGGATCGGCCGGCACCGGGATGGGGGGTGCCGTTTCCGGCTGCGGGTCCGTAGTGGCGTGCGCGGGGAGCTGGGGCGTGTGGTGGGTGAGGGAGGTGTGTACCTTGCAGTGGACGCTCAGGGGAGGGGCCAAATGCCGAGTGCGCTGCGATTCAGTTGGGATCTGACCGGGTTTGGTTGGGCAGACTGCCGAATAGCGGATGGGCGGTCGGAGTACAGGGCCCACGCCGGCTACTGCACGAATGCTCTTGCCGACTTGCTTGGTGGCGTAGGTGGTCTCTACGGCCCTGGCTCCACCCGGCGCTTCTCCTTCGACGGGGAGCCGACCGAGCACAGGTGGGTGCTCCGCGACCGTGGGTCGGATGTCGAGATCGTGATCTATCGGTTCCGTGACATATACGAGGACTCTGACCTACCCGACCATCATGGTGAGCTTTCATGGAGCTCCGTCCAGCCGCGCAGCGATTTCGTTCACGCCGTCTTGGAGTCGGCGCAGGCCGTACTGCAACTGCACGGCGAGGAGGGGTATCACGCGAAGTGGGTGCTGCACCCCTTCCCCGTGGCTGAGCTACAAGATCTCCGCCGCCTGCACCTGAAGAACGATGCTTGCGACCTTCACCATGAAATGTCGTTTCCGTAGGAGGGCGCTCCCCTCGCGTGCCCGGGCGACCGGGGAGCCGCGGGAAACAAGGGGGTGCTTACAGGCGGCAACCATGACGGAGGCCCCTGACCGTCCTGGCTGGTCGAGGGCCGTGGAGACGCGGAGGCACTTGGCCCACGGTGGCGTCGCCACCGCGACGGTCTTCGAGATCGCGTACGACTTGACGTGCCCGTTGGGAATGCACCGATCCCGTGTGTGTCTATGTCTCGGGGGCGAGGTCCGCCCACGGGCCGTCCGAGTCTTCCTTTGGGATCCACAGCAAGGGCTGACCGGCGCGGCAGTGGTCCTCCGCCTCCTCCTCCCACGGGAACCGTCCGGCCTTGTCGGGCCAGAACAGCTGCGCGACGGGGAGCGGTGGGGTCTGGTGGAAGTCGATGCCCGCGCCGAAGAAGTCCGGGTACCAGCTGGGATGCACAGGCCGGACCGCCACGTCGTAACCGTTCAGGACATCTCCTCGCCGCTGGTCGGGCTGGAGTCGCTCCCCGTCCCGTATCGCGGCACCGGCAGCGTTCACCACGCGCATCGCGGTCTGTGAGGGGAGTCCGAAGACGCTGACCTCGGGACTGCGCAACGTGTGCCAGAGACCGATGGAGTAGCCCCAGTCGTCGGGGGCGTCACCGCCGGCCATCACGCCCATGACGTGCCAGCCGAAGTCGGCGACGTTCTTCGCTATGCGGCCGTCACGTTCCTCCCACGCGGGACCACCCCGCTGCGTGGGGGCACAGAGGAGGCAGAAGCAAGGGGACTCGTCCATCCAGGGAGAGTAGGCCGGCCGCGGGCCGGGGCCGTCTCCGGGCCGCCGGAGGGGGCAGGTGGTGACAGAGGACGGTCGAGGGTGACCACGGTCTTCCTGTTCCGGCCTGGGCCGCCGGAGTCGATCTGCGACGCTGGAGAGGTTGTGCCCGTACCCGGAGAACCCGCCTGATCCCTTCCGGCCGGACGTGAGCCCCGAGGAGCGCGGCGACCAGGGGCGCGTACGTGCTTCGGGAACGCTTCGGCGGTTTCTGTGTGCGCCCTCCCACGGAACCGCAGCGCCAGGCGACCCTGAACGGGTCGAGGTGGCTCATGAGGCAGGGGAGGGCTCATCGTGGCGCGTACACAGTCGAAGTGCGGAGCGTGGACGGAGAAGGGCACCCGGTGTCAGAACCTCGCGATGGTCGGTGCGTCACGCTGCCACCACCATCGGGGTGACTGGTCGTCGTACACCATCGAGAGGCGCAAGGCGAAGACACGCAAGCGCCGTAAGAAGTGACCCCGGGCACCGCTGCGGCTGACATCACCGGGTGACGTCAACGTCCCCGGACGACGGTGGACCGAGACGGCCGCAGGAGGAGCAGGAGCCGTCAACCGTGCGGAGGCCGAGCAGGCCGCGCGGCCCGGTGGTCGAACCTACGGGGCGGATGTCGGCGGTTCGAACCCGGCTGTGCCCACCGGCACGAAGCCCCCGGCCGAGGCCGGGGGCTTCGGCGTCGGTTCCGACGTCGGCGCGTTCATCCCGGGTCGGGTGCGGTGGGCGTGTCCGTAGGGGCTGTCCCGGTTTGTTCCGGTGTCGCCCGCCGGGCGCGGGTGCCCGGCGGCGGCTCCGACGGGCCGTCCCACATGGCGGACCGGGTGCGACGGGGGTCTGGCGTGGTGGTTGGGGTAGCGGATACGTTCCCTCAGGCGCACCGAAGTGACGGATGTCGAGCCGGCCTTCACGGCCCCGCGCGGTCCGGACGCGATCGACGTGGCCGGGGCGGGCTGGCACGTTCGAACATGCCTCGCACCCCCGGTACCCCCCACGGAAACGTCTTCACATCTGGAGCCCGCATGTTACGACGCAGCTGGACCGGTTCACTGCTGCTGGCCCTCTCCCTGGCCGTGATGGCCCCCTTCTCCGCGTCCGCCTCCCCACCCGCCGCCTCGGCGGGGACCTCCGCCGAGGCGCGGATCGAACGGCGGGCGGACGCCGCCGCGTCGGTTCCGCTGGAGAACATCACCACGACCACCACCCAGGTCGCCTCCGGTCTCAAGCGCCCCACCGCCATCGTCGCGCCCGACGACGGAACGGGCCGGCTGTTCATCACCGAGAAGCCCGGCACCGTCCGCGTCTACCACCCGGACACGGGGCTGGCGGAGACCCCGCTCGTCGACATCACCTCGGAAGTGGACAACTCGGGCAACGAGCGGGGGCTGCTCGGCATCGCCCTGCCCCCCGACTTCGCCGACAGCCAGGAGCTGTACCTGGCGTACACGGCCCTGCCGGACGGCGCGGTGACCCTGGCCCGCCACCGGCTCGACGGCGACGGCCCGGAGGTGCTGCTGGCCCAGGAGCACGCCGAGTACAGCAACCACAACGGCGGTCAGCTCGCCTTCGGCCCCGACGGCTACCTGTACTGGAGCATCGGTGACGGCGGCGGGTCCGGGGACCCCTTCCGCAGCGGGCAGCGACTGGACACCCTGCTGGGCAAGATCATGCGCATCGACGTCGGCGGAAGCTGCGGGGACCTGCCCTACTGCATCCCCGAGGACAACCCGTTCGTGGGAGTCGAGGGCGCCCGTGAGGAGATCTGGCTGTACGGGCTGCGCAACCCCTGGCGGTTCTCCATCGACCCCGCGGACGGCTCGATGTGGATCGGCGACGTCGGCCAGGGCCGCTGGGAGGAGATCAACCACCTGACTCCCGAACAGGGCGGGGCGAACCTCGGATGGTCCTGCTACGAGGGGCTGGAGGTGTTCGACGAGGAGCACTGCCTGCCCGGCGAGGAGTACACCGAGCCGGTCTTCACCTACCCCCTCAGCGGTGGCGGCTGCGCCGTCATCGGCGGGCACGTCTACCGCGGTGAGGAGTACGCCGACCTGATGGCCGGCACCTACGTGGCGACCGACTACTGCTCGTCCACCGTGTGGGCGCTGCGTCCGGACGGCGAGGGCGGCTACGAACAGGCCGAGATCGGGAAGACGCCCACCCAGGTCACCGCGATCGGCACCACGGCGGAGGGCGAGTTCTACGTCGTCAACGACCTTCCCGGTGGACTGCACCGGGTCTCCTTCGAGGACTCCGAGCCCGTCCGGACCTGCCACGTCGACTACACGATGCGCACCTGGGGCACCGGCTTCACCGCCGACGTCACCGTCACCAACACCGGCGCCACCCCGATCGAGGGCTGGGCGCTCTCCTTCGCCCTCCCCGCCGGGCAGGACATCATCTCGGGTTGGAACGCCGTCTTCTCCGAGGCCGCCGTCGTCACCGTCGGCAACGCCGAATACAACGCCACGATCCCCCCGGGCGCGAGTGTCGACTTCGGTTTCGTGGCCTCCCACACCGGCGACACGTCCCCGCCGCGGCGGTTCGAACTCAACGGGGGCGAGTGCGCCACCGGTACCGCCGGCGACTGACGCGCACCGCGCCCCCACCGGGGAGCGGACGGTGAGTGCCGTTCGCCGGAGCCGGTGGGGCGGGTGACGCCGCGACCGGACCGGCAGGCGTCCCGGACCGCCCGGGGTGGTCCGGGACGCCTTCGGCCCCCGACGGCCTCACCGCGCGTCGGGGAGCCCCCCGAAGGGTCCCGGGAAAACCGGTGGCGATCGGCCGGGGGCAGCCGGAGGATGGCGGCCTTGGAACCGGTCGGAAGGGAACCACCGTGCCTCGTGCCGTCACACTGATCCGCTCCACCGCTCTGTCCGACGTCGCGGAGTACGCCTACGCCGCCACCGCGCCCGCCGACGCGCGTCTGGTGTTCCTCGCCGGAGCCTGCCCCCTGGACGAGGAGGGCGCCACGGTGGCGGTGGGGGACTACGCCGGGCAGGCCGCCAGGGCGGTGGAGAACATGAGGACCGCGCTCGCCGAGGCCGGAGCGACGATCGAGGACGTCATCAGCACCCGGGTGCTCGTCGCCTCCGACCGGCAGGAGGATCTGGTGACCGCCTGGGAGGTGGTCCGGGACGCCTTCGGCGACCACGACGTCCCCAGCACCCTGATGGGCGTCACCGTCCTCGGCTACGACGCCCAACTGGTGGAGATCGAGGCGGTCGCCGCCGTGCTCGACTCCTGACGGGCGGACGCCGACGGCCGTCCCGGCGTTCCAGGAACCGGGAGGCCACCCGCGGGCGTTGTCGTGACAGACCGTGGGACACGGCGGCCCGTACGAGACGGGCCGCGATCGAAGCCGAGGTGGCACCAGTGGCGATGTGGGATCGGATCAAGGACCAGGCCAAGAGCCTTCAGCAGTCCCGGGGCGGACAGGGGGCGGGCGGCCTCGGGCAGGGCCACGGTTCCGGCGGCTCCGGCGGTGGAGGGGGATCGCGCGCCCAGCTCGTCGGCCTGTTGAAGTCCCAACTCAGCGCGGCCAAGGCCGAGTTGAAGAGCGGTGCCTACCGGGACGCCAGCATGGCGATGTGCGCCCTGGTGGCCGCTGCCGACGGGCAGATCGACGCCTCCGAGCGGCAGCAGATGGAGACGATGATCGTCGGCAACGACGTCCTCCAGAACTTCCCGCCCGACCAGTTGCGCCAACGGTTCAACAAGCACATCGAGCGGCTCATGGCCAACCCCCAGGCGGGCCGTGCGGAGGCGATGCAGGAGATCGCCAAGGTCGCCAAGAAGCCCTCCGAGGCCCGGGCGGTGGTTCGGACGGGCATCGTCGTCGCGGGCGCCGACGGCTACTTCGCCCAGGCCGAACAGCACGTCATCCGCGAGGTCTGCGCCGCGCTGGGCCTCTCCCCGTCGGAGTTCGACATCTGAGGACGGCCCCCCGTCGGTCGCCGGTGGCCCGACCACCGGCGACCGACGGGGCCGGCCGTGGCGAGTCCGCCGTCAGCCGCGGACGGCGGGCGGTTCGGGAGGTGTGCCCTCGGGCAGTTCGGCGAAGGAGTACGGCGGCCAGGGGCCCAGGAAGCGGATGCGGGCGGCCGGGTTCTCGTCCTGGACGGTCGCGAGGACGGTGCCCACCGCCTCGATGTCCGAGGTGCGCACCAGCAGGGCGGCGGAGAGCACGTCCGCCTCCCGCGGATCCCGTACGGCCCGGCCGCGCTCGCGCAGGTCCTCGGCCACGGCCAGCAGTCGGTGGCGCACGTCGGCGTGGAGGGCGTCGGCCAGCCGCTCGGAGGACTCCCGCCGCAGCTGCTCCAACTGTTTCGACATCAACCGCCGCAGCCCCGGGGAGTGTCGGGCCATCTCCTCCTCCAGGGCGCGGGCGCGGTCGTCGTCCCGCGCCGCGGCGGCTCGGTCGATGGCGATCTCCACCCGCAGTTCGGCCCGGTCGGTCAGGGCCCGGAAGCGGGCGTGCAGGTCGGAGGCGTGGGAGGCGATCCAGTCGCGCAGCCGGTCCTCGGCCGGACGCGGCGGGTCGGCAAAGGCGTCGGGGGCGACCAGCACGTTGAAGGTCATGGGCAGCAGCGCCCCGGTGCGCTCCCACACCGTCACCACCGCCTGGTCCTGCTCGGCCACCCGGCGGCGCACCTCCTCGTCCGTCCCCTCGTAGGGGGCGGGGTCCGCGTCGTGCACCAGGGCGGCGATCCCCGTGCCGGGCGCGGCCACCAGGCGCAGGGGACGGCCGTCGACGCCGGTGACGCCGTCCGCGGCGCCCTCCTGGTCCGGGAGCAGGGCGTACACGTACAGGGCCCGGTCGGTCGGGCGCGCCGGACGCGGTGATTCCGTCATCTCCCGCGCCGGAGCGTCCCCCGCCGGGATCCGGTTCCGTGCCACGGTGTCCGTCACCTCCGTGCCTCCTCGGCCCAGCGGCCGGGATCGACCAGCTTGTCCACCACGTCGTCGACGACCTCGTCCAGCCCCCGGTGGAGGTCCGCGACGGAGTCGGTGATGCCGTGGTCCGCCTTGATCTCCTCGATCGCCTCGTCCAGTTCGAGGAGCGCGTCACCGAGGCGTTCGAGTTCCTCCGGGGTGAGGTCGCCGCCGTTCATCCGGCGCAGCGCCTGCCGTTCCAGAGCCTCCTGGATCACCTCCACCAAAGTGACGACCAGGGACAGCACACCTTGTTTCAGGCTCTTCTCGTCGACGGTGATGGCCATGTTCTCTCCTCCCAGCTACCGGTTCCGGGGCCCCGGCGCGTCACGACGTCCGGAGCGGCCGCGACGGTTCGCGGCGCAGCGCGTCCAGGGCCCGCGCCCAGCGGCGCGGTTCGTCCGTCCCGAGCGTCACCGTCCCCTGCGAGGTCGTCTCCAGGGTGAGGACGGTCCCCTCGCCGCCCGGACCGTCGCCGGGGGCGGGGCGCGCCGCGACGACGGCGTCGGCGGGGACGACGAGGGCGGGCCGGGCGTCCAGGGGCGACTTCCAGACCAGTCCGTCCGGGGTGAGCCGCCCGTGCCCGCCCCGCCACAGGGAGCCGTCCCGGCGCGGCTCGTGGTACCAGAGGTGCCCCTCGACGACGGTGCGGCCCTCGTCGGGCTCCCGGGGCGGGGGGCCGGTCTCCAGGGGGCCGGGGCAGGTGCTCGCCAGCAGTTCGCGCAGCCTCTCCGGGTCGGAGGCGGAGAGCAGGCCCTCGCGTCCGTCGTCGAGGACGACGCGCAGCCGGGTGCGCACCTCGCCGCCGACGGTGCGTTCGGTCTCCGGCCGCACCGCGCGGATCGCCGTCAACTCCGTCTCCCACAGCACCTCGCGCGGCTCCCGGCGCAGCACGACCAGCCGTCGGTCGGTGAGGTGGACGGTGCCGGGCCGCCAGGTGGTCCGGAAGCCGTCCTGGAGCAGGTGGCCGCCGCGCATGTGGGCGACGTGGTGTTCGCCGGGCGCCGGCTCCAGGTCGCGGCGGGCGGTGGAGCGTTCCACCCAGGCGCGGGTGTCCTCGTCCCACCGGCGCATCATGCCGTACTCCAGCATGGTCTCCATGCCGGCGATCGCGGCGCGCAGGCTGACGCCGATCAGCGGGATGTCGGCCACCGCCACGATGAGGTCCAGGTGCAGGACGGCGCCCTTGTTCAGCAGGACCTCGACGAGGTCGTCCAGCGTCACGCGCGGATCCCGCGTCGGCCTCAACGGTGTCGTGCCGGAGGGCGTCCGCTCAGCCACGGTCCCCGTCCTCCCGGGAGGCCGCCGCGGCCGGCTTCCCCGCGGACCGCTCGCCCGAGGGAGCGTCGGAGGTCTCCGGCAGGGCGGGCGCGACGCGGTCGGCCAGCCGAGCCCGCGCGCTGCGCCACCCGCACCACGGGCACATGTCCTCCAGCAACTGCCGTACCGGGGAACGCTTGCCGCACTCGGGGCAGGTGTCCCGCTCCTCGCGGGCCTCGCGCCAGGCGGCGGTCTCGACGTCGGTGCCGGAGGGGAACTCCAGTCCGTACCGCGCGGCCGTCTCGAACGAGGCGAGGGCCGCGCGCAGTCGGATGCCGAGGAGTTCGACACCGGCCACCGACACCATGATGTCCGCGTTGAGCACCAGGCCCTTGTCGAGGAGGGTCTCCACCACATGGGCCAGGCTGCCCTCGCCGTCCCGTCGCGGCTCCAACGGCCGTGGGGGCGACGGTCTGGCCCGTGGCGCCACGGGTGCGCGCGGCGGCGCGGGCGAGGTCGCGTCGGCCCCGGTGGGAACGCCTCTCTCCTGGTAACTGGTCACCCCGTACGCCTATCCGGGTGACCGCCTCCCATGCGTGCGCCCCGTGCGCCGGGCGCACGGGGCCGTGGGGTCCGTTGCGGGGCACCGCGGGACGGAGGGCGGGTCAGGGGAGCGGTGGGGTGGGGACCGCTCCCGTCCGGGGGTTCGTCACGCGGGTTCGACGGCCGCCGACTCCTGGGCCGCCGCCGCGGCGGACAGGGCCTCGGTGTAGGCGTCCCGCAGGTCCGCCGCGCGGGTCAGCGTCCCGCGGCCGTCCGGGGCGACGAGCCAGCCGCGGCTCCCGACCCGCCGGGGCTCGACGGTCTCCGGGGGCGGCAGCAGGACGAGCGTGCCGCGGCCCAGCACGCTCGTTCCGGTGACGGCCCAGCCGTCCGCCGAGCCGGGCGCGACGACGAAGTCCGTGCCCAGGGGGGTGGTGAGGACGGGACCGAGCGGCGCCCGGGTGGCGCGGAGCCGCCGCACCGTGTCGGGGCCCAGTTCGGAGGGGACGCGCACGACGTCCCAGGCGATCCCGGTGGGAACCTCGGCCAGCACGCCGTGTCCCCAGGCCGACAGCACGGCGGGGACACGTCCGGTGGGGCGCAGCCAGCCGGTCGCCGGGGAATCCCCGTCGGTGCCGGGGCGGAGGTCCGGTGTGTCGTCCATCGCGGGGCGCGGCCGGGGGACCGTACCCGCCGACGGAGCGGTGCGGTCGGCCCGGTCGCCCGGCGTGGAGCGGGGGGAGATGGTCACGGTGTCGCCTTCCTGTTCCACTCGGGGGTCTGGTGCAGCAGCCAGCGGCAGTCCTGGGCGAGGGACCGCACCTGTTGCCGGGCGGACGGCAGCCCTTCGCCGAGTCCGCGGCCGACCTGGTTGGCGATCCACTCCAGGCGTGCCCGGTACCGCAGCCGTTGCGGGGAGACCGGCCGCAGCGCCGCCGCGCGGGCCCGTGCGATGGGCAGCAGCCGTCGGATGTGCTCCCGCAGCAGTGCCTCCAGCTCCACCAACTCCTCGTGGTGGGGGAGCGCGCTGCCGTGGGCCAGGGCCCGGCGGATGGTGCGTCGGACGGCCTCGACGTCCACCGGTGCCGGTGCGTCCACCGGTCCGGGCGCGTCCGCCGGTCCCGGGGCTCCGGTTCGGCGGCCGTCCGCGGGAGGGACCGCGGGGGTGGGCGATGTGGCGTCGGGCGGCGTCTGCAACGGAGGTCCCCGGGCGTCGTCATGGTCGCTTACGCACCCAGGGTGGCGGCGCGGACACCCCTCAACTGTCACTCTTCGGTGACACCGGCCCCCGGCGTCCGCCGCCGGCGTCCGAGGGGGCATCCGCCGCCGCACGGGCGCCCCTCAGACCCCCACCCACGCGGCCATCCGCGTCAGGGCGTCCGGCGAGCGGCGCCGCAGGTTCAGCAGGCCGCTCACCGTCTCCCGCACCCGGGGGTGGAAACGGGTCTGCTGGGGCGCCAGTTCGCGGGCCCTGGCCAGCGAGGCGAGCGCCGCCTCCACCCGTCCGGTCTCCATCTCCGCGCGGGCCCGGTCCACCAGCAGCGCGGCTCGCCGCGACGCCGCCCAGCCGCGCGGCGGACGGACGGCCCGCGCCGCCGCGAGCGCCTCGTCGTACTGGCGCAACTCCAGCCGGGCGAACACCTCGTGGGCCCCCACGTTCGCCGGGCCGAAGGAGAGCCAGTGCACCGCTCCGACCTCCCCGGTGCGCCGGGCGATCTCACCGGCCCGTTCCAGGTGGCACTCCACGGCGCTCCGGTCGCCCGCGCGGGCGGCGATCACGGCCGCGCCCAGGTGGAGTTGCCCGGCCACCGCCAGGGACTCGGTGGTCTCGACGGTCTGGCGCAGCATCTCGTGTCCGGCCGCCACCATGCGCAGGCCGATGCGGTGCTCGGCGTCCCGACTGCGGTAGGACAGGGCTCGTTTGTACTGACGGATCGCGCCGAGCAGGGGGTCGCCGGCCTGCTCGGCGGCCCAGCCCATCCGGTCCAGCGCCACCGTCGCCAGGTCGTAGCAGCCGAGCTTCGTCGTCACGTCGTGCGCGCTGCGGCAGGCCGAGGCCAGGGCCCGCCACAGTTCGGTCGCCGGGCGTTCCCGGCAGGTGGCGCTGAGGTCGGCGAGGAGCCCGGGCAGGACCGTCGCGGCCTGGTACAGCCGTGCTCCCCGCACGTCGCGGCAGAGGGCGTCGGCGGCCGCGACCAGCTCGTGGGGCGGCGCTGTGGGCAGATGGGGGTCCGGTGGCAGGTCGTACAGGTCGAGCGCCTCGCGGACGGGCTGCACCAGGGAGGTGACGCGGTCGGGTCGGGGGGAGGGGGTGTGCTGTCCCGTCAGCACCGCGGTCTCGATCCCCAGGGCTCGGGCGACGGCGGCGACGAACTGCGGCGACGCGCTCTTGTGGCCACTCTCGACGTGCCGCAGGAGGCTGTAGGAGTAGGGGATGCGTTGGGCGAGGCCCTGCTGGGTGAGTCCGGCGCGTTTCCGCTGTGCCGCGATCCGGATGCCGATGTGATCGTCGTCGAGTGAGGGCACCCCGGGTTCCTCCGTTCCGTGCAATTGCAGGAACGCTACCCGGGTGCGGCCCTCCTTCCCACCTGCCCGCGCTGAACAGGTGTGATGAACTTCCGGGCATGAGGAAGCGAGTCATGTACCTCTTCGGCTGCGCGGCCCCGCCGGTCGTATACGTCGATCGCGCGGTCCGCGACGCGCAGGCGCGGGGGTGGGACGTGTGCCTGGGGCTGACGCCCACCGCGCGGGAGTGGTTGGCGGACCGGCTGGAGGAGTTGGAGGAGCTGACCGGGCACCCGGTGCGCAGCTCCTACCGGGCGTACGGCCGGCCCGAGACGTGGCCCCGGACGGATGCCGTGGTGGTGGCCCCGGCGACGCTGCACACGGTCAACGCCTGTGCGCTGGGCATCACTTCGACGTTCGTCGTGGGGTTCACGGCGGAGGCCATGGGCAAGCGCATCCCGCTCGTGATGATGCCGTGCCTGAACTCGACCTACGCCCGGCACCCGCAGTTCGACCGCTCGGTGGAGACCCTGCGCGGGGCGGGGGTGCGGATGCTCTACGGCCCCGGCGGGTTCGAACCGAACCCGCCGGGGCAGGGGCGGCCGGAGGAGTACCCGTGGCATCTGGCGCTGGAGGCCGCCGGCGAGGCGGTGGAGGCGCGGGAGCGGGGCGGCGCGGGGTGAGGGGTTACGGGCCCCGCGGGGCCGGTGGTCGGCTCCCGGACGCGCCGCGGCCGGGGCGGGTCAGGACGGCACGGCCGGGCAGGCGCGCACCCCGGTGACGTCGACGCCGGTCCCGAAGCCGTGGCCGGGGAACGTCACGGTCTCGCGGGGCGCGGCGGTGCGGCAGGGGACGGTCCGGCCGTCGGAGTACTCCACGGTGAGGTGTCGGACGGTGTCGCAGTCGTTGGTGACGAAGGTGTAGCGCCAGCCCGCCGAGTACCGGAGGCAGGACGGGGCGGAGCTCTCCCCGGCGTGGGGCTCCTCGGCGGCCCGTGCCGGGGAGCCGAGGGCGATTCCCGCGCACAGCAGGGCGAGGGCGGCCGCGGGAACGGCCGCGAGGAGGGAACGGCGTAGCGGAGCGCGCACGGTGGCTTCCCTTCGTGGGACATGACGACGGGTCGGCTTCTCGGTGCGAGCGTAGGGAACCCCGATTCCCTCATGGAAGAATTTGCGACTCCTTGCGCAAGAGCTGACGTCCTCCGCGCTGTGGTGCCGAGGGGGCGGTACGGGACGCTCCGCCGCAGGACGAACCGGTTTTCCTCCGTTTCGCTCGGTTGTGGGGTCTCCTCGCTCGTCGGGGACGCCGTGGCTTCGGTGCCCCCGACGGGCGGTGGAGTCGGCGCTGTGGCCAGCGGGGGAGCGGTGCCGAGGCTTTGACGCTCTTCGGCGGAGGAAGTGGCCGAAAGAATTTTCAACTCATTGCGCAAGTAGGGGCCGTTGGCGCTCCGTCACCGCGCGCGGCGGGAGGAGAAGAGGGAGAAGAGGAAGAAGGGGAGGAGGGAGGGGGAAGAAGGGAGAGAAGGACGAGGAAAGGAGGGGAGGGGGTCCGAGCCGCCCCCACGCGGTTCGGACCCCCTCCCGTCCGCGGCCCGGTCCCGCCCCCTCGCCGAGGCGGGTCCGGGCCCTTGCGGTCATCCGGCCGCTGGACGGCTCAGGGCCGGATGACGGCCCACACGATGTGGCCCAGTCCGAGTCCTGCGGACTCCACCCCCCAGGCCTGTGCGAGCGTTTCGATGAGCTGGAGTCCCCGGCCGCGCTCCTCGTCGGCCCCGGGGAAGCGCAGCATCGGGGTGCTGGTGTAGCTGCCCTGATCGCGCACCTCGATGCGGACCTGACCGTCGGCGACGTAGAGCAGGCAGCCGATCCGGTCGCTGTCCGTGTGCAGCACGGCGTTGGTGAACAGTTCGGAGACCACCAGCCGTGCCGTGTGGCAGACCTCCGGGGCGAACCCCCACTGGAGCAGACGCTCGTGGACCCGGTTGCGCGCGTCGGCGACGGAGACGGCCTGGGCCGGCAGCTCGAAGGTCTCCTGACGCAGGTCGGGGCAGAGGCCGACCGAGGTCGGGAGCGTCATCGTGCCTTGGGGTAGCGCCACGGCCGTCCGCCTTCCGTGTCCATCGTCCTGCGGGGAGTCCTCACTATCCTCGCTGCGGTAGGCAGAAGGCAAGAGGCGTCTTGCAAATTGCAGAATATCGGGGGCAGGCTGTGTCCGGCATCGACGGTGTGTCAGACTCTCTTTTCGATCGGGGTTTTGAGGAGGAAACGTGGCGACCGTCGGGCGGATAGTGCTCGGCCTGAGGCTCCGCGACCTGCGGGAACGGGCCGGATGCTCCTTCGAGGAAGCCGCCCGGGCGCTCAGCGTGAACGCCGCCACGGTGCGGCGGATGGAGAAGGCCGAAGTCGGCTTGAAACCGCTGTTCGTCGAGAAGCTGCTGGAGACCTACGGGGTCGAACGGCGGGAGATCGACTCCTTCCTCGCACTGGTGGAGGAATCCCGCAGGCCGGGATGGTGGCACCGGTTCCGGGACGTGCTGCCCGACTGGTTCGGCCTGTACGTGAGCCTGGAGGGAGCGGCCAACGTCATCCGCGGCTACGAGCCGCACTGCGTTCCCGGGCTGCTCCAGACCGAGGACTACGCCCGCGAGCTGCTGCGCACCGGTTTCCCCAACGCCTCCGAGGAGGAGCTGGACCGCCGCGTGGCGCTGCGCATGGAGCGGCAGGCGCTTCTGGTCCGGAACGACGCGCCCAGGCTGTGGGTCGTGATGGACGAAACGGTCCTGCGCAGGCCGGTCGGGGGTCCCGAGGTCATGCGGAAGCAGATCGACCGGCTTGCGGAGGTGCTGGCGGCACCGAACGTCTCCCTCCAGGTCCTGCCGTTCGAGGCGGGACCCCACCCGGGGATGTTCGGGCCCTTCCAGCTCTTCCGGTTCGACATACCGGAACTCCCGGACATCGTCTACACCGAGGGCCTCACCGGTGCCGTCTACGTCGACGAGCGCCCCGACACGGCCGCCTACCTGGAGGTGTTGGACCGCATGGGTGCGCAGGCCGCATCAGTA
The DNA here is from genome assembly GCF_009709575.1 of Streptomyces taklimakanensis. Lineage (NCBI taxonomy): Bacteria > Bacillati > Actinomycetota > Actinomycetes > Kitasatosporales > Streptomycetaceae > Streptomyces > Streptomyces taklimakanensis. The sequence continues at coordinate 1,545,085 of NZ_WIXO01000001.1, read as the reverse complement.
CGACACACCGAGGAGTTCCTCGGTGCCATTCGCAAGGAGTTCTGACCGATGGGTCACATTTACAACGGGATGCCGGCCAAGGAACTCGGGACCGAGGGCTGGCAGAAGCCCTGGAGCGGCACCAACGGCGGCAACTGCGTGGAAGCGATGAAGCTCGGCGACGGCCGGGTGGCCCTGCGGCAGTCCAGTGACCCCGATGGTCCCGCCCTGATCTACACCTACCAGGAGATCGAGTCGTTCATCCGGGGAGCCAAGCTCGGCGAGGCCGACTTCCTGCTCACCTGAGCGGCTCCGAGTCCACCACCACCCCCCACGGGAGAGCAGATGACCGCCCAGGGCTTCCACGCCGACGACATCGACACCAGCAGGCCGCACTCGGCCCGCATGTACGACTACTTCCTCGGAGGAAAGACCAACTACGAAGCCGACATCCAGGGAGCGGAGGCCGTCATCGGCATCTGGCCCGGGGTGCGGACCGGCGCCCGCGTCAACCGCGCCTTCATGCACCGGGCCGCGCGGTGGCTCGTCCGCGAGGCCGGCATCCGCCAGTTCCTGGACGTCGGCACGGGCATTCCGACCGAGCCCAACCTGCACCAGGTCGTCCAGGGCACAGCGCCCGAGGCGCGGGTCGTCTACGCCGACAACGACCCCATCGTGCTGCGCTACGCGCAGGCGCTGCTGCGCAGCACGCCCGAGGGCCGCACCGCCTACCTGCACGCGGACGCGACCGATCCGGACTCGATCCTGAACCACCCCGAACTGCGCGAGGTCCTGGACATGGACCGTCCGGTCGCGCTCTCCCTCAACGCGCTGCTCCACTACATCAACGACGACAAGAAGCCGTACGAACTGGTGGCACGGTTGGTGGACGCGCTGCCGTCGGGCAGCTACCTCACCCTCACCCACTGCACCCCCGACCTCGACCCCGAGACGTGGGAGCGGCTGCACCAGATGTCGATGTCGGGTTCCGCGGCCGGGGCCCAGGACCGCACCCGGGAGCAGATCCTGCGCTTCTTCGACGGGCTGGAGTTCGTCGAACCGGGTCTGGTGGTGCCGCACCGCTGGAGGCCGGAACCCGACCAGCCCTACGCGGACGTCACCGACGCGGAGGTCTCCCTCTACGCGGGAGTCGCCCGCAAGCCCTGACCCCTTGAGCCGTCCGCCGGCCCCATCGTCGACGGCCCCGCCCCGCCGCCCCGCGCGGCGGGGCGTGCGGAGCCCCGCGGACGCCGGAGAAAGGCGCGGGGTCAGGCCGCCCGCGGGGCCGACGCGTTCCTGCGTCGGACCAGGCAGGTCGCCACTCCGCCCGCGCCGAAGAGGGCCAGTGCCGGAACCGCCGCGCCCAGCCACGTCGAGCCCAGCCACTGCCCCCCGAAGTAGCCGATTCCCACGCTGTACAGCGCCCACGCCAGGCCCGCCAGGGCCGACCAGGGCAGGAACTCCCGCGTGCGGCGCTGCGCGACGCCCGCCGCCAGACTCATCACCGAGCGGCCGGCCGGGGCGAACCGGGCCAGGACGAACAGCGGACCGGCGCCCTGCCGCAGCGCCTGTCCGAGCCGTTCCTGGGCGGTCGACAGCCGCCGGGAGCGGGCCACGGCCCGGTCGAAACGGGTGCTGCCGTGACGGGCGAGCCGGTACACCACCAGATCCCCCAGGACCGAGGCGCTCGCGGCACAGAGCACCAGGACGAACGTCTCGGGCAGTGCGGCGCTCGTCGTCGCCGCGGCGAGCCCGGCGGATTCGGCCGCCTCGGCGGCGGCCCCCGCGGCGACAGTCGCGGCCGCGACGACGATGACGCCGCTGGGCAGGAAGGGGAGGAAGACGTCGAGCAACACCGACAGTGCCACGAGCACGTAGACCCAGGGGGCGTAGATCAACTCCCCCAGTGTTTCCTGCACTTCCACCCCCCGCTCGGCCCCGACCCCGGTTCCGTCCGCGAGCGGTATGCCGCCGAACAGCCTACGCCCGTGTCACCCGTGAGGATCGGCCGGGGTGCCGCGACACGGCTCCTCCCCGTCGACCGACCCGACCTGGCGGAGCATGGGCGACCGACCGGCTCACCACGACCACGGGAACAGGAGGGCTGACATGCCCAGGGGCAGGAAAGTGGCGTACACCGTTCCGAGGGCCGCGCTGCGGACCGGGCTGACGGCCGCGTTGGCGGTGGCACTGGCGGCGGCGGGCACGGCGAGCGCCGCGGGAGAGCCCGGCCCCGGCCTTCCGGGAATCATCGGCCTCGTCGACACCGCCCGGCTCGCCGAGGCAGTCGACGGCGCCGTCAACGTCGGCCGGACGGGCCACGACCGGCTCACCGAGGGCAACCGGGTCGCCTGGGCCAGGGGCACCTTCGCCGCGCCCGGCGACTCGGGGGCGCGCTCCGCCCTGACGTACGACCGGCGGTTGGTGCCCGCCGGAGCCACGGTCGAGGTGGCGCAGTTCAACGGACGTCGGGGCATGACGATCACGCTCGGCGTCCAGGGGTTGCCGGAGGGGCGCGGTTACGGGGCGCACGTCCACACCGGGCCGTGCACCGCCGACCCCGCGGCCGCCGGCTCCCGCTACCAGAACGTCCGGGACCCCAGGACGCGTGTCACCTCCCCCGACTTCCGGTACACCAACCCCGAGAACGAGGTCTGGCTGGACTTCACCACCGACGAGAAGGGCGAGGGCGAGGCGGTCTCCGGTCACTCCTGGCACTTCCGGGCGGGCGAGGCGCGCTCGGTGGTGGTGTACGAGCACCGCACGCGGCGCGATCCCGCGCACGCCGGCGCGGCGGGACGGCGGGTGGCCTGCGTCACCGTGCCGTTCGACCCGGCGGGACGGGGATAACGGAACCACCGGAGCCCGGGCCCGGCCGTCGTGTCCGGACGGGCCCCTCGCCGAGCGCCGTCTTCGGAGGGGATCCGTCCGCCTCCGGGGCCGCGGCCGCTCGGGGCCCGCGCCCGGTCCAGCCGCGACCGGGCGCGGGCCCGCACGGGTCCGGCGGCGGACCGCTCAGCAGCCGCTCAGAACGCTGCTCAGCCTGGACTTCTCGGCGGAGTCCACGGACAGGCCGTAGTCGTACTTCACCCACACCCACATCCGGGCGTAGACGCAGTGGTAGGAGGAGCGCGGCGGCATCCACTCCGCCGGGTCCTTGTCGCCCTTGGACTGGTTGACGTTGTCGGTGACGGCGATGAGCTGCGCGATGGAGAGGTCGTTGGCGAACGCCTGCCGCCGGGAGGTGGTCCAGGAGGAGGCTCCCGATCGCCAGGCCTCGGCGAGCGGAACGACGTGGTCGATGTCCACGTCGGAGGCGGCGTACCAGGTGGCGCCGTCGTAGGGCGAGTACCACCTGCCGCTGACCGCCGCGCAGCCGCCGTCCTGGACGACGCCGGTGCCGTCGCGCTTGAGGACCACCTCGCGGGTGTTGCAGTTGCCGCCCTGGCCGGACCAGTGCGGGAACCTGTCGCGGCTGTAGCCGTCGGAGGATCCCTCGGCCCGTACCGTCAGGGCGCCGAGGTAGGAGCGGGCGACGGAGGCGCTCGGCGGGGTGGGGGGAGCGGCCTGGGCGGCGGGGCCGGTCACGAGGAACAGGCCGGCGCAGAGCGCCAGGAGTGCGCCGAGCGTGGTGGATCGACGCGCGTAGAGGCCGCGTCGCGAGACGGACGTGCGCATGCCGTGCATGGGAACTCCCTTGGGTGGGGGAAGACCGGACGGGCCGGGTGGGGGACGCCGACAGAGTGGCGCCGAAAGGTTTCCGCCCGGTGGGTGTCAGGTAACAGGCTGGCGACATGAGCACGTCATATCAAGGCCGCTGCCAGGACCGATTCGGGAGCGTGAGGCATCCGACCCGCGTGCGGTGCCCGCCCGGAACACCGGGAGCCGCCCCGCGCCGGGAGGGGGAAGCCGGGAGCCGGACGGGGATCGCGTAGGCTGGGGCGAGTCTGAAGGGGAGTAGCTCTTCGCCGGACCGTCGACATACTGGCCGACCGCTCGACCGCGGCCGGCCCGGCGCCCGGAGCCGGTGCGCGGCGCGCGCCGGCTGGCGAGACCTTCGGCCGCAGTGTCCAGGACTGCCCACGGCAGTCGCCACGACGCTGCCGTGCCGAAGCGCGCTCCCACCACGGGCCCCTCGGCAGGGCAGCCCGATCGACGAGGAATCCTTTCCGTGTTCAGCCTTACCGCAGCCGCCGTGACCTTCGGCGTCGTCTTCCTGGCCGAACTGCCCGACAAGACCGCCCTGGCCGGGCTGGTGCTCGGCACCCGCTACCGCGCCTCCCACGTCTTCGTCGGCGTCGCCGCCGCCTTCGCGCTCCACGTCGCGCTCGCCGTCGCCGCGGGCAGCGTGCTGACCCTGTTGCCGCAGCGGCTGGTGCAGGGGGTCACCGGCGCGCTGTTCCTGGCGGGGGCGTTGGTGCTGCTGCTGAAGAAGGGCGACGACGACGAGGAGGTCCGCAAGCCCGCCGACCAGTCCTTCTGGAAGGTGGCGAGCAGCGGTTTCATGCTGATCCTGATCGCCGAGTTCGGCGATCTCACCCAGATCATGACGGCCAACCTCGCCGCCCGCTACGAGAACCCGCTGTCGGTGGCCCTCGGCGCGGTGCTCGCGCTCTGGGCGGTCGCCGCCATCGGCATCCTGGGCGGCCGGGCGCTGATGCGACGCGTCCCGCTGCGGCTGATCTCCCGGATCGCGGCGTGCGTGATGCTCGTGCTGGCCGCGCTCAGCTTCCACGAGGCGCTCACCGGCTGACGTCCGGCCGGAAACGGAGCGGCGGCGCCGGGGGCACCCGGCGCCGCCGAGGCTGCCACGCCCCGCCGCCCGGGTCGGCGGGGAGGAAGACCCTGGGTGAGGGGCGTGTGTCGGTGGGGGCCGTCCGGCGGAGGCGGCCGGCTCGGACGGCCCGGGAGCGGGCGCCCCGGCCGGGGCGCCGTGCGTCAGGCGGAGTCCCGGCCGGGGGCGCCCTCGGGGAGGACGCTCAGCCGTACGCCCTCGCCGTCCAGCGGCTCGACGCGCAGGCGCTCCAGCGACGGAACGTGCAGGGTGGGGGAGAGGGCCCCCGCTCGGGGGCCGACGCCGACCACCCGCATACCGGCCGCGCGGCCCGCCGCGACGCCCGCCGCGGAGTCCTCGAAGACGACGCAGTCCTCCGGGGCGAAGCCCAGCTCGGCGGCGGCCTTGAGGAAGCCCTCCGGGTGCGGCTTGCCGGCGCCGACCGCCTCGGCGGTGACCCGCACCCGCGGCATCGGCAGCCCCGCCGCCGTCATCCGTGCGGTGGCCAGGGGGAGGGTCGCCGAGGTGACCAGGGCGTGGGGGAGGTGCTCGATCGCCGCGAGGAAGGCGGGGGCACCCGGGATCGGCACGACGTCGTCGGTGTCGGCGGTCTCCAGGGCCAGCAGGCGCCGGTTCTCCTCGTGGTTGACCTCCATCGGGCGGTCGGGCAGCAGCTCGGCCATCGTGGCGTAGCCCTGCCGCCCGTGCGCCACCCTCATGACCTCGTCGCCGTCCAGGCCATGCTCGGCGGCCCAGCCGCGCCAGACGCGCTCCACGGCGGCGTCGGAGTCGACCAGGGTGCCGTCCATGTCCAGCAGCAGGGCACGGGCCGTCAGCGGGGCGGCGGCCCGCGGGGCGCCGTCGGACGGCACGGAGGGCGTGGAGGGCTCGGACGGCATGGCGCGCGACTCCAGGGACGGACCGGGAAGAGGACAGTGGCTCCGCCCGCCGGTCAGGGAGGCCGTTCGTCAGGGAGGAACGGGGAACGGGCGGAACCACTTTGTTCCTCCACGATACAAAGCGGTCCGCCTTCGCGCCACCCCCGGCTACGTGTCGGTCCTCCGATCTCCGCTCAGCGCCTCCCGCGACGCCCGTCGGTGGCGCCCTCCAGCGCCCGGCGGGTGTTCGGGCCGTAGACCCCCTCCGGGTCGCCGCGCACCCCGTACCACTCCTGGAACCTGGCCACCCCGTCGCGGACCTCGTCGTCGTAGCGGCCGTCGATCTCACCGCGGTAGGCGTACGTCTGGCGCAGCCGGTACTGGAGCTCGGCGACCTGCGGGCCGGTGTCGCCCTCGCGCAGCACCGGCGATCCGCCGCCGTCCCCGCTCCGGGGCTCCTCCCCGTCCCGGCCGTCCCCGCCGTCCCGGTCCTCGTCGTCGCCCGGGCCGGCTCCGGCCGGCGCGGTGGAGGACGAGTGGTCGGAAGGGGCGGAGGAGTCGGGAGAGTCGGGGGAGGCGGCGGAATCGGAGGAGCCGGAGACCGGCGGAGCGGTGGACGAGGAACCGGCGGAGACCGAGGACGAGGCGGAGGCCGACGGGCTCGTGGACGGCGTGGTGGACCCCGACGGCGACGCGGAGGGGGAGGCGGTCCCCTCCGGGCTCGCGCCGGGCGACTCCCCCCTCCCCTCGTCGGCGGGGAGGACGGCGGTCGGCGCGCCCGCCCGGCCGTCGAACCGGGCCTCGTCGAAGGGGTCGCCGCCCTGGGTGAACAGACCCACGGCCAGCGCGCCCGAACCCACCACGGCCAGTGTGGTGGTGCCCACCGCGAGCACCATGCCCCGCCCGACGCGGCGGCGCGGCTTCGGCTCCGCGGGGGCGTCGGGTTCCGCGGGGGCGTCGGGCTCCGGGGCCGCGTCGGGCCCTGGGGGAGCGCCGGGCTCCGGGGCCGCGTCGGGCCCTGGGGGAGCGCCGACGTCCACGACCGGCAGGGGGGCGGTGTCACCGTCCGCCCGGCCCGGGTCTTCCGGGAACATCGCCAGGTCGGCCGGGTTCGGCCCCTGGTCGGGCCGGGTCACCGGCCGGGGCAGCGCCCCGGCGCCGGCGCACCGGCAACCGGCTCGGCCCGAGTCGTCGGCGGGTTGTCGGCATATGGGACAGACAGGTGCTTCCGCCACGGTGGGCTCCCCTCCCTCGGAAATGCCACAGAGGTTACTGGACGCCCCTGCCCCCACTTCGCCCCCGGTTTCCCGCGTACGACCGGGGCCGCGCGCGTCGGCCCCGCCGGTCGCCCCGCGCGTCCCGGCGGGGCGACCGGACTCGACGGGGGGTCAGTCTCCGGAGGCGCCCTCCGGCTTCGGACCGGCCTGCTGGACGACCTCGAAGGTCCAGACGGTGGAGTCGTCGGCCGCCGGGCGCCGGCCGGCACCCGCCCCACCGCCCTGGTGGGCGGCCTTCATCGGGCCCTCCATCCACGCCTGGAAGGCCGCCTCGTCACGCCAGCGGGTGTAGACGAGGTACCGGTCGGTCCCCTCCAGCGGCCGGAGGAGCTCGAACCACTCGAACCCGTCGGAGCTCTCCACGACCCCGGCGCGGGAGGCGAACCTCCGCTCCAGCACCTCACGCTGCTCGGCGGGGACGGTCAGGGCGTTGATCTTCACGATGCTCATGCACCCATCGTGCCTCCCGGGCGCCGTCGGGGCCCGTCCGGGGCCACGCTCAGGTGTCCTCGCGGTGTCGTGCGTCCGACCCGTCGGAGATGATGTGCACATCCGCGTTCACGCGGACGTCCATCGCGCCGGGGGCGCGGCGGACGGGAGGAACACAGCGGAACCTGGGGGGATACGGGGCGTGGTGGGCACGGAGGGGCGCGATACGGCACCGGGTACACCGCCGGGTACGCCGCCGGGTACACAGCCGTGGGAGTCGCGCGGCGTGGTGGCGCTGGTGGCCCTGTGGCTCCTGGCGCTCGCGTTGGCCGCGCGCCAGGCCGCCGCGGTACTGCGGCAGCCGCCGGGCGAACGCCTGGTCGACCTCGACGCCTGGATCGGGGAGCAGGGCGTCCTGGAGGTCAGCGGCCCCCTCTACGAGGGCGACGGCGCGTTCACCGGGACACCGTTCTCCGGGGTGGTCCTCGGACCGCTGACCGACGCCGCCGAGCAGGTCCTCGGCGTCACCTGGACCTTCGGCACCCTGCTGCTCGTCGCCGCGCTCGGCGTCGTGGCCGTACGCGCCCTGCCCGGACCGAGCACCCGGCTCACCCGGACGGCGGCCGCCCCGGTGGCGATCATCCTGCTGGTGCTCTCGGTGCCGGTGCGCAACACCTTCCACCTCGGCCAGACCAGCATCATCCCGGTGCTGCTCGCGCTCTGCGGCCTGCTGTACGCCGCGCGCCTGCCGCGCGGCGCGGGCGCCGCCGTCGGGCTGGCCGCGGCGCTCCAGCCCACCGTGCTGCTCTTCGCCCCGTTGCTGTGGCTGACCGGCAGGCGCCGGGCCGCGGCCGTCTCGGTCGGGGTCTTCGGCGGGTGCACCGCGCTGGCCTGGGCCGCCCTGCCGTCCGACTCCTGGACGTACTGGGTCCACCACGTCGCGGGGGCCGGGCTGGGCGCCCCCGCCGACGCGACGGCCAACCAGTCCCTGCACGGGCTGCTGCTGCGGCTCGGGCTCGCGGGCCCGGTCGAGATCGCGCTGTTCGTCGTCCTGGCCGGGGCGGTGGCGGTGCTCGGAGTGCGCAGGGCCGCCCGGTACGCGCTGGACGGCCAGCTCCTGCTCGCCGCCGCCGTCACCGGCTGCGTCGCCGTCGCCGTGTCGCCCACCGCCTGGCAGCACCAGCAGGTGTGGATCCTGCTCGCCGCCGTCGGCCGGGTGGGCCGCCGCTCCGGCGACCGACTGGTGTGGCCGGTCTTCCTGGTGCTGGTGATGACGCTCGACGGCACCGCGCTGGTCCCCCACATCGCCGTCCTGACCCCGCTGGGGGAGAACGCGCCGCTGATCGCCGCCCTGTTGGCGGCCTGCGTCCTGCCCTTCGTCTCCCCGCGCTCCCCGCTGTGGGACGCTCCCGAGCGCTCCGGTCCGTTCAGCCGGCCCAACCTGATGCTGGAGTTGCTGCTCATCCGGGTCGGCTACTGGCTCTACTCGCTCGTCCGCTCCCTGGCGCCGGACGGCCGTGACCTCGCCGAGTCGCACGGCCGGCGGATCCTGGAGATCGAGGACGCCCTCGGAATCGACGTGGAGCACGCGCTCAACCACGCGGTGGCGAGAACACCCTGGCTGGAGTCGGGCATGAACGCCTACTACTCCGGCCTCCACTTCCTGGTGCCCATCGTCCTGCTCGCCTGGCTGTACGCGCGCCGTCCGCTCGCCTACCGCTGGGCCCGCACCTCGTTGTCCTTCGCCACCCTGTTGGGGCTGGTCGGCTTCTGGCTCTACCCGTTGGCGCCGCCGCGCCTGATGCCGGGCCTGGGCTACATCGACACCGCGCACGGCCCGCAGGACTTCGACGATCCCGACTTCGGCGTACTGACCGGCATATCCAACCAGTACGCGGCGATGCCCTCGCTGCACGTGGGCTGGTCGCTGTGGTGCGCGGTGGTCGTCGTCCGTCTCGCCCCGAACGTGTGGCTGCGGGTGCTCGGCGCTCTCCACCCGCTGTTGACCACGGTGGTGGTGATGGGCACCGCCAACCACTACCTGTTGGACGCCGTGGGCGGCGCGGTGGTGGTCGCGGCCGGTGTCGGTCTCACCCTGCTCTGGTTCCGCCACGGTCCCGCGGGACGCGGGGCGGGGCCACGGGAGGCGGCGACGGAAGGGGTGACGGAGGTGGTGGCGGGGGCGCGGTCGCGCGGCGGGAAGCCGGGCGTCCCCGCCGCGCGACCGGCGGCGGACACCGCGGACGGCGGGGCAGTCCCGGGCGTCCCGGCCCGGAACGCCGCCACCGGAGCGGGAGGGGCCGTCCCGGCGGAGGGGGACGGGAGCCGGCGTGCCGGAGTGGCCCGGTGACCGGAGGGGCCGCCCCGGTGGGCGCTCCTCGACGGCCCCTCCACCCGTGGGTGGAGGGGCCGCGGTCCGCCTCGCCCGTTCCCGTCGTCGTGTCTCACAACCGCAGCAGTCGCTCCGCGGCGTCCCGGTAGTGCCGCAGGACGTTGCGCAGTTCCTCCGTCTCCGCCGCGCCCTCCCGGCCGTCCCGTCCGTGCCAGGACGCGCGCAGCCCGTGGTGCCGGTCGGTGATGATCGCTTCGATGCGGCGGGTGATGTCCTCGAAGAGGGCGTCCGCCTCCTCGACCGAGCGCCGGGGGCCGTCGACGAACTCCTTCACCGCCTGGTGCATGCGCCGGGCGAACTCCTCGCGCTCGTCGGCCGAGAGCAGCGTGTCGTGTGCGTCGCCGGGGCCGGTCGCGCCGGTCGCGCCGTCACCCGTGTCGAGCGGGGTCGGGGCGGACGCGTCACGGGTGCCGTACGTGCCGTCCCGCCCGGGGAGGGGAGGCGTCACGGCGCCGTCCCGTTCGTCGACCACCGGGGGGCGGGAGCGGCCGTCGGTTCCGTCGGGCGTGTGGACCGGTCCGGTCCGGTGGGGAGTGGTCATGCGCTCCTCCTGGGGGCGTCGTGACGGTGCGCGGCGCGGGTGACGTGCAGCTTCTCGGCCAGTCGGCCGTGGTGTCGAGGCTCGCCGTCGAGGCGGGAACCGTCATGGCCGCGGTGACCGTCGGGGGAGCCGTCGGGGGAGCCGTCGACTCCGTGCGGACGCCCACCGACGTGCTTGTCGGCACGGTCGTCGGCACGGTCGTCCGCGGACGGTTCGACGAGATCCTCGTACAGGGCACGGGCGTGCACCAGGGCTTCGCGCAGTCGCTCGGTGTCCGCCTGGCCCTCGCGGGCGAGGACGGCCACCGCGTGCACCTCGCGGTACCCCTGCACGCGCCGGGGGTGGTGGACGGAGAGCGCGGAGACCCGCTCGTCGAACCCGTCGCCCGGGAAGCCGCGCGCCTCGGTCAGCCGGTCCAGCAACCGGTCCGCCTCGACGACCGCCTCGACGGGCGACTCGACGAACCGCTCCTGCACGGCGGCCCACCGGGCGGCGTACCGTTCGCGCTCCTGCGGTGCCAACGGCCGCTGCCGCACGTCACCGTGGCGCCGGAGCCGCTCCCGCAACTCCCGTTCGGCGGCTTTCGTGTCGCCGCCGTGCTGGGCGACGGTCCGCTCGTACTCGGGGCCGAACCGGCGCTTCACCGACTGCCGGCCGCCCATCCTGCCGCTGAACAGCAGGACGAGTGCGAGGACGGCGACCGCCGCCACGATCAGAGTGATGATCAAGCCTGTGGACATGGCTCGCCTTCCACGAGTGTCCCCTTGCTCGGGCTGTCACTCGTCCGGATTGCCGCTCTTGTCTCCCTCAAACGGAGTACCGGGGAACGCTCTTGGGGCGTCGAACGCCGCCCGCCGCGTGGCCCGGCGCAGCGCGCGCAGCACCGCGCCGCCCAAGGTCAGGGTGAGCACCACGGTCAACAGCGCGCGCGGCAGGTCCCACCCCAACGACGTGGCCAGGACGTAGGCGGCGAACTTGGCGAGCTTCACCTCCAGCGGATCGTCGGGAACGTGCGAGATGCCGGTGGCCATACCGGTGATGTACGGCCAGCCCTGGAGGTTCATCACCACGCCGTACAGCACCGCCGCCACCGCTCCGTACGCGGCGAGCATCGCCAACTCCGCCCGCCCCCGCAGCCGGTGGGGGCCGGGCAGCAGGCCCGCGCCCATCGCCACCCACCCCATCGTCAGCATCTGGAACGGCATCCACGGCCCGACGCCACCGGTCAGCAGGGCGGAGGCGAACATCGACAGCGCGCCCAGGACGAAGCCGAACCCCGGCCCCAGCACCCGCCCGGAGAGCACCATCAGGAAGAACATCGGCTCCAGCCCCGCCGTGCCCGCCCCCAGCGGGCGCAGCGCGGCGCCCGCGGCGGCCAGCACGCCCAGCATCGCCACGGCCTTGGCGCCCAGGCCGGTGTCGGCGACGGTCGCCACCGCCACGGCCAACAGCAGCGGCATCAGCAGCGCGAACAACCAGGGCGCGTCCCCCGAGTGGGCCAGGCCGGAGGCGGAGTCGGCCAGCAGCGGCCAACCGAAGGCGGCGACCCCGACGGCCGAGACCAGGGCCAGGGCCGCGACGGAGCGCGGACCGAGCCGTACGGGCCGTGCGCGGGCGCCGGTCCCGGTCCCGCTCCCACCGGGGACGGTGCCGTCGCTCACGCGGCGCCTCCCTCCGTCCGCCCCGTCTCCTCCGCCCGTTCCAGGGCCGCCCGCACCCGGCCGACGGTGAGCCAGGGCTGGGGAGCGAGGACCTTGGCCACCTGCGGGGCGAAGGCGGGGGAGGAGGTGACGACCTCGGCGGACGGCCCGTCCGCCACCACCTCGCCGTCGGCCAGGACGACCACGCGGTGGGCGAGTTCGGCGGCCAGTTCGACGTCATGGGTGGCCAGGACGATGGCGTGGCCTTCGGCGGCCAGGGAACGCAGTACGCCCGTCAGCCGCTCCTTGGCCGCGTAGTCCAGGCCGCGGGTCGGCTCGTCCAGGAGCAGCAGCGGCGGAGCGGCGGTGAGGACGACGGCCAGGGCCAGCGCCAGGCGCTGGCCCTCGGACAGGTCGCGCGGATGCGTACCGTCGGGCACGTCCGGCAGCAGCGAGGAGACCAGGGAGCGGCAGGTTCCGGGTTCGGCGCCCGCGTCCCGGTCGGCGGCGGCGCACTCGGCGGCGACGGTGTCCGTGTACAGCAGGTCGCGGGGATCCTGCGGGACCAGGCCCACGTGGCGCACCAACTCGCCGGGCCGAGTGCGGTGCGGGACGACCCGACCGCCGGACGCGCCGGTGGAGGCGTCGGTGGAGGCGCCGCCGAGGAGCACCCGGCCGCGCGCCGGCTCGTGCATCCCGACCAGGGCGCCCAACAAAGTGGACTTGCCGGCGCCGTTGCGGCCCATCAGCGCCACCGTCTCGCCCGGCCGCACCGTCAGGTCCACGCCGTGCAGGACGGGGTTCCGGCCGCGGCGGACGGCCAGCGAGGCGACCTCGACCAGCGGCGCCCCGTCGGGCGCGGACGCCGGCGCGCCGCCCGGCGCCGGGGTGGGGTCGGGGACGAGGGGGGCCAGCCGCTCCCGCAGCCCGGCGGCCCGGCGGCGGGCGTCGCGCACCGACAGGGGCGGCGGCGACCAGCCCGCCAGCCGGCCCAGGGCGACCACCGGCGGGTGGACCGGCGAGAGCGCCATCACCTCGGCCGGACCGCCCACCACGGGCGCGGCGCCCGGCGCGGGCAGCAGCAGCACCCGGTCGGCGTACTGCACCACGCGCTCCAGCCGGTGCTCGGCCATCAGCACGGTGGTGCCCAGGTCGTGGACGAGGCGCTGGAGCACCGCGAGCACCTCCTCGGCGGCGGCCGGGTCCAGCGCGGAGGTCGGCTCGTCCAGAACCAGCGCCCTCGGGTGGGTGGTGAGCACCGAGCCGATGGCGACGCGCTGCATCTGTCCGCCCGAGAGGGTGGCCAGGGGACGTTCGCGCAGTTCGGCCAGGCCCAGCAGGTCCAGGGTCTCCTCGACGCGGCGCCGCATGGTGTCGGCGGGCAGGCCGAGGCATTCCATGCCGTAGGCGAGTTCGTCCTCGACGGTGTCGGTGACGAAGTGCGCGAGGGGGTCCTGGCCCACCGTGCCCACCACGTCGGCCAGTTCGCGCGGCCGGTGGTCGCGGGTGTCGCGGCCGTCGACGGTGACCCGGCCGTGCAGGGTGCCGCCGGTGAAGTGCGGCACGAGTCCGGAGACGGCGCCCAGCAGCGTGGACTTGCCGGTGCCGGACGGGCCGACGACCAGCATCAGCTCGCCCTCGTCGACGGTGAGGTCCACACCGTGCAGAGCGGGCGCGACGGCACCCTCGTAGGTGACGGAGACCTGGTCGAAACGGATCATGCGCGGGATGTCTCCTTCGCCGACGGGGTTCTCCCGGACCGCCGCCCGGCCCCGCCGCCCGCTTCCGGCCCGGCCGTCGAGGAGGCCGGAACGGGGGCGACGAGGGCCGGGAGCAGTCCGAGCAGGACGGCCGCCGCGGGCCACAGCGGCAACTCGGGCGCGGTCAGCGGGACCACGGACGGGCGGAGCGCCTCGGGGGCGGTGGACGCGGCCCGGATCACGGCCGCGGCGACGACCGCGCCGGAGGCCGACACCAGCCAGGCCCGTGCCCCCCAGCGGTCGGGCCGGTAGCGGGTGCGCACCGAGCGGCGTCCGCCCAGCCACAGCCCGCCGAGCGCGGCGGCCAGTCCCGGCAGCAGCACCGGCAGCCCCAGGGCGGCGCCCTGGGCGGCCATCAGCCCGTAGGTGCCCACGCACACGCCCAGCAGCCCACCCAGGGTGAGGGCGGCGGTGGTGCGGCGCACGGCGGGCGGCACCCGAGCGGTGCGGCCGTAGCCGCGGGCGTCCATGGAGGCGGCCAGCGCCACCGACCGCTCCAGCGCGCCCTCCAGGACGGGCAGCCCGATCCGCAGCACCGCCCCGATCCCCCGGTCGTCGCGGCCACGCAGCCGGCGGGCCGCGCGCAGCCGCCGCACGTCGGCGACCAGGTGCGGGGCGAACGTCATCGCCACGACCACCGCCACCCCCGCCTCGTACAGCGCGGCCGGCAGGGACTTCAGCAACCGCACCGGACTGGCCAGGGCGTTGGCCGCGCCGACGCACACCAGCATGGTGGCCAGTTTCATTCCCTCGTACAGGGCGAAGGTCAGGCCCTCGGCCGTGACCCGGCCGCCCAGCCGCACCCCCTGCGCCCACTCGGGCAACGGGACCTCGGGGAGGGTGAACAGCACCACGGTGCCGGGGATCGGGGAGCCCAGCAGCGTCGCGAACACCAGCCGGACGGCCAGCACCAGCAGGGCGATCCTGAGGAAGACGCCGTAGCCGCGTGCCCAGGGCGCGTCGGTGCGGCGGGCCGCGACGACGTACCCGGTGACGGCGACGAGCAGGGCGAGCAGCAGCGGGTTGGTGGTGCGCGAGGCGGCCGTGGCCAATCCGAGCGCCCACAGCCACCACGCGCCGGCGTGCAGGGCGCCCGCCCGGGTCGCCCGCGGGGCGCGCAGCGCGGTGACGAGGGCGGAGGGGGTGGGGACGGTCGGGCGTGGGCTCATGACCGGCGTCGTCGGGCCCGCAGGACGGCCGCGGCGCCCAGGGCGGCGACGGCCGCGGCGCCCACGAGCAGCCCGACGGACGGACCGCCGTCGGTGGCCTCGGAGGCGCCGTCGGCCTCGGAGGCGCCGTCGGAGGGACCGGCCGTGGCGTCGGTGCCGGTCTCCCGGTCGGAGCCGGAGATCTGCTCGCCGCAGCCCGTCCGCGGATAGCCGGCGATGGCGCACAGCAGCGACTCGGAGTTGTACCGCAGCGGCTTCAGCTCGGCGGCCAGCGCCTCGGCGGCGGTCCCGTCCTCGGGGACGACCGCGCAGGCGGTGCGGCCCTTCGGCGGGGTCTCACCGGAGGGCGCGTCGGCTCGGTCGCCGAAGTCGACGCTGAGCGCCACCCGCTTGGAGCCCGGTTCCGGATCGGTGCCGCCGCAGATCGCCTCGAAGGACGCCGCGCCGCGCGGCTCGGCGGCGTCGGCGGAGTCCTCGCTCACCGCGAACCGGAAGCCCAACACGTCGCCGTCCTCGGGGCGCAGCGTGCCGGGACCCTGGGTGGCGTAGGCCCAGGCGTCGCCGTTCCGTTCCCAGAAGGACCAGTAGCGGTACCCCTGGGCGTGCGCGGGCGCCGCGCCGGCCACCGCGAGGACGCCGGCTCCCAGGAGGGCCGGCAGGACGGTGCGGAGGGCGGCGCGCGGGGCGGTGCGGACCGTGGCGCGGACGGGGGACCGCGGGGCGTGCGGCACGCTCACTTCGACCGGTTCCTCTTCCGGGCGCTGAGCAGGAAACCGATGCCCGCGCCGACCGCCAGGCCCAGGCCGATCAGGGCCCACACCGGCGGGGTGCCGCCGGCACCGTCCGTCCCGCCGTCGTTCTCGCCGTCCTTCTCGCCGCCGTTCCCGTCGTCGTCACCGCCGCCGTCGGGAACGGCGGCCGGGGCCGGGCCGGTGGCGTTCAGCAGCTCCACCAGGTCGGTGCCGCCGAAGTCGAACGGGTCGCCGCCCGCGGCGCGGGCGGCCAGGACCAGCCCGCCCAGGGCGGCCGGGCTGGTCTCGAACGCCTCCCACTTCGGAGCGTTCTTCTCCAGCCAGGTCAGGGAGTCGCGGGCCGCCTCGCGGTGGCCGGCGGCCGCGAGGGCGATCACGGCGTCGGCGGTGTTGCCGTAGTCGGGCTGCTCCTCGGCGCCGGGCATGGCCGACTTCAGGTGGCCGCCGCCCTCCTCCAACCTCTTCGCCAGGTACGCGGCACCGCCCTGGGCGGCCTCCTCGGGGGTCGGCTGCCGGGTTTTCCCGTCGGCCTCGCCGGCCTCGCAGGCGGGGGCGGCCCGCGGGGCGCCGCCGTCGCTCCCGCCGGGCTCGACGAGCAGGTCCTCGCCGAGGGCGGCCGGGACGGCGGCGGCCGTGGCGTCGTCGTTGGCGTACAGCCGGCCCTCGTCCGGTCGGTGGGCGAAGGCGCCGCGCTCGTCGGCCTCGGCGTCGCAACCCAGCCGGAAGCCCAGCAGGGAGTCGTACGGGGTCCTCCCGTCCCCCGCCGCGCGGACCTCGGCCGGGTCCTCGCCGGCCGCCACCAGGGCGCCGATCACGACGGAGACGGAGTTGGCGTCGCTGTCCTCGCCCGGGGCGTAGCCCCAGCCGCCGTCGTCGTTCTGAACGA
Organism: Streptomyces taklimakanensis; assembly: GCF_009709575.1. Lineage (NCBI taxonomy): Bacteria > Bacillati > Actinomycetota > Actinomycetes > Kitasatosporales > Streptomycetaceae > Streptomyces > Streptomyces taklimakanensis. The sequence continues at coordinate 1,528,608 of NZ_WIXO01000001.1, read as the reverse complement.
GTTTCAGCCACTCCACGGCCCGCTCCACCCGCTCGTCGTGCCCGCCGAGGGCGGCCAGCGCCTGGACGGCGAGGGCGGTGGCGTTGACGTCGGCCGCCGTCTCGGTCGTGCACGGCTCGGTGGGGTCGGGGCGGTAGGCGGCGAAGGAGCCGTCCTCGCACTGCTGTCGGACCAGCCACTCCACGGCCTTCTCCGCGGGCTCCACCCCGACCGTGTCCTGGGCCAGCAGTGCCGTGGACTGTCGCCACACGGCGTCGTACTGCGGATCGCCCTGCCCGTACAACGCGGACGGCAGCTCCCGCTGCGTCGGGGTCTGCGTCGGGGCCTGCGCGGGCGGTGACTCGTCGGCGGCGGCGGACGGGGCCGCGACCGCGCAGAGCGCGGTGGCCGCGGTCAGGGCCGCGGCGGTGCGACGCAGGGACATGGCGGTGCCTTTCTCGTGCGTTCCCGAGGGTGGTGCCGGCCGGGCACGGACGGCCGGCCGCGCTCGCGCACGGGGCACACCGGGCTCGGCTCCGCATTCCTCGACGGTGCCGGCGCCGGCGCCGCGTCCACGCGGGGCGGGGAGGCGGCACCGGGAGCCTTCGCGTCCGGGCGGGTGCTCCGGCTCGCACCGGCGGACGGGGCCCGCCGCGCTCACGGTTGCGGGTCAGCGCCGGATTCGCACCGGCTTTCCCCACTCGGACACAGACGTTCTCCGGCTCACTCTAACGGGCCGCGGGGGGAGCGTCGTCGCCGCCGGGAGGAGGATCACACCGTGGCCCGGGTGCCGGCGCGCCCCTTCCCGCCGCCGTCCCCCGCTTCCCCTCCAGAGGTGCGACCAATGAACTCCCGTCGCCGTCGGCGCATTTCGTTGACGCGCGTAGTTCGGGACGCCACCCTCTTCGGGGGGTCGGAATCCCCCGGTGCGGGGACGGTCGCATCGGGGGCGTCCCCGTGGGCGGTGGCGGGATCGGCGGACGGACTCGGCGGGTGGACTCGGTGATGGTGGCGCGTCCGTGTTCGGCGTCTCCCGGCGCGTGCGTCCGGTTCCCGTCGGGTGGTGGGCGGGAGAGGCGCCGTTGTCGGGGCGTTATTGACGTGTTCATGTCTTGCCGATAGGAACTCCCCAGTCCATCGGCGTGAGCGAGCAGCGCGTGCTCACCCCCCACGCACATGCTGACCGGGAGGAAGAATGTCCCTGCGTCCCCCCACCCGCGGACGGGTGCTGCCGACCGTCGTCGGCGGTCTGACCGCGGCCGCCCTGCTCGTCGGCGCCCAACCCGCCGGCGCCCAACCCGCCGAGCGGGCGGCGCGCGCACCGGTGAATCGGGCGTTCGAGCGGGCCGCCGAGGAGTTCCAGGTCCCCCGCGACCTCCTCGTCGCCGTCGGCTACGGGGAGACCCATCTCGACGACCACGACGGAAAGCCCAGCCACGCGGGCGGCTACGGCGTGATGCACCTGGTGGACAACGCCACTCGGGACACCCTGGGCGAGGCCGCCGAACTGACCGGCCGACCGGAGGCGGAGCTGAGGCGGGACACCGCCGCCAACATCCTCGGCGGCGCCGCCGTCCTGCGCGCCCACGCCGACGCGGTGGGCCTGGACGCCGCCGAACGCCGTGACCCGGACGCCTGGTACCCGGTGGTGGCCCGCTACGGCGGCGCCGAGGACGACCGCGCGGCGCGGCTGTACGCCGACACCGTCTACGACTTCCTCGCCGAGGGCTTCAGCGCGCTGACCCCCGCCGGCGAGCGCGTCACCGTGCCGGCCGGAGACGTCGAGCCCGAGCTCGGCCGCTACGCGGGGGTCGCTCCGCTGGGCGAGCCCGTGGCGTCCGCCGACGCCTCCGAGGTGGGCGTCCTGAGCACCGACTACCCGCCCGCGCGGTGGGTGGCGGCCCATTCGAGCAACTACACCCCCGGCCGCAGTTCGTCGATCACCCACGTGGTCGTCCACGTCACCCAGGGCTCCTACGCCGGATCGATCAGCTGGTTCCGGAACCCCGACTCCGACGTCAGCGCCCACTACGTGATCCGGTCCTCCGACGGCGAGGTCACACAGACGGTCCGGGACCGGGACACCGCCTGGCACGCCCGCTCCGGCAACGCCTACTCCATCGGGATCGAGCACGAGGGCTACGTCGACAACCCCGCCTGGTTCACCGACGCGATGTACCGCTCCTCGGCCGCGCTCACCCGCCACCTGTGCGACCGCCACGGCATCCCCAAGGACCGCTCCCACATCGTCGGCCACCACGAGGTGCCGGGCAACGACCACACCGACCCCGGCCCCAACTGGAACTGGACCTACTACATGCAGTTGGTCCGCGACGGCGACGCCGACGCCCCCGTCCAGTTGGACCACGCCTCCTACGGCACCCTGCGGGAGGGCTCCACCGGCGCGCAGGTCGGGGCCGCCCAGCACCTGCTGAACCAGACCGGCTTCGAGGCCGGCGAGGTGGACGGGATCTTCGGGTCCCGCACCGGGAGCGCCGTCAGGGAGTTCCAACGCAGCCGCGGCCTGAGCGTCGACGGCGTCGTGGGGGCCCGCACCTGGACGGCCCTGCTGTCGGCGGGCACCAGGCCGACGCTGCGGAGGGGCGATGCGGGAGCCGACGTGCGGCGGCTCCAACGCGCTCTCACCGCCGCGCACGGCCGCACCGTCGAGATCGACGGCCTCTTCGGGCCCGACACCGAGACGGCCGTCCGCGACTACCAGCGCAGCCGCGGCCTGGCCGTGGACGGCGTCGTCGGAGGCGGCACCTGGGGGGCACTCCAGGCCGGCAGGTGACGGCGCGGACCTCCGTCGGTCCGGAGCCGGAGCCGGAACCGGAACCGGAATAGAACCGGAGCCGGGTCGGGGCACCCCGGCCCGGCTCCGGCGCTCCGTCGGGCGACGCCGCCGGGCGGGCGGCCCCGCCTACCGGCGCGCGGTCTCCGGGGCGCCCCCGGGGATCAGGGCGCACACCGTTCCGATGTCGGTGTGCACCTGTTCGACGGAGGCCCTTCCGGAGATCCAGGCGATCAGCGCCGAGTGCCAGGTGTGCCCGACCACGCGGACCACCGAGAGCAGCTCGGGCGTCGGCGGCTCCCGCCGTCCCATGGCGTCCAGGACGATCGCCGCGGTGAGCCGGGACACCGCGTCCACCTCCGGACCCGCGGAGCGGTCGGCGAAGGTGAACGCGCGGAGCATCGCGTCGGCCAGGTTCGGGTCCCGTCTCAGCGAGCGGAAGGCGCGCAGCAGCGTCTGCGCCACCCGGGCCGCCGGTTCCGCCTCCCGCGGCGGTCGGCTGTGCAGCGTCCCGTGCAACCGTTCCAACTGGTCGTACATGGTGGCGACCAGCAGGTGGACCTTGGAGGGGAAGTAGCGGTAGAGCGTCCCCAGCGCCACGTTCGAGGACTCGGCCACCTCGCGCATCTGCACCGCCTCGAAGCCGCCGCGCCGGGCCAGTTCGGCACTGGCCTCCAGGATGCGGCGGCGGCGCGCCTCCTGACGCTCGGTGAGCGGCGCGGCGGAGGGGGCCGAGGGGCGACCCGGGAAGGCGCTCGGGGAGGGGGGATTGGACTGTTCCGTCATCGCTTCTGCCATCCGTTCGGCTCCGCCGTGTCCTGCCCGCCGCGACCGCCGCCTCGCGGTGGCGGGGCGGGACCGCATCCTCCCAGGAGGGGGCCGTGGTGTGAATCACCCGGACCGGCTCGCTCCGGATCGCCTACCGGCCGGTAATCTTGCGGGTCCGGACCGCGGGGCGCCACCGGACCGGGGCACCCGCCGAGCGCGTCCGGGCCTCTTTGAAACTTGTTCCAGATTAATGCGAGCGGTTACGCTCCGGCGGAAGTTCCGCCGCGAGGACCTGCCAGAAGGGGGCCGTGAGTGACGGCAGAGGCCACCCGGGACGCCGTGCCCGGACCCCTGGCGAGCGCGGCCGCCGACGGCGACCGGCCGCTGCGGATCGCGCTGCTCACCTACAAGGGGAACCCGTTCTGCGGCGGGCAGGGCGTCTACGTCCGCCACCTCTCCCGTGAACTGGCCCGCCTCGGCCACCGCGTCGAGGTCATCGGCGCCCAGCCCTACCCCGTCCTGGACGACGACCGGGACCTGCCGGGGAGCGTCACCCTCACCGAACTCCCCAGCCTCGACCTCTACCGCCAGCCCGACCCCTTCCGCACGCCGAAGCGCGAGGAGTACCGCGACTGGATCGACGCGCTGGAGGTCGCCACCATGTGGACCGGTGGCTTCCCCGAGCCGTTGACCTTCTCGCTGCGCGCCCGTCGTCACCTGGCCGCCCGGCGCGGGCAGTTCGACGTCGTCCACGACAACCAGACCCTCGGCTACGGGCTGCTCGGCCTGGAACGGCTCGGCTTCCCCCTGATCACCACCGTCCACCACCCCATCACCGTGGACCGCCGGCTGGACCTGGCCGCCGCCGAGGGCTGGAAGCGGCGGGCCTCGGTGCGCCGCTGGTACGGCTTCACCCGGATGCAGAAGCGCGTCGCCCGGCGGCTGCCGACCGTGCTGACCGTCTCCGGCTCCTCCCGCCGGGAGATCACCGAGGACCTCGGGGTGCGCCCCGAGCGGATCCACGTCGTGCCCATCGGCGCCGACGCCCGGCTGTTCTCGCCCGACGCGTCCGTGCCCGAGGTGCCCGGACGCATCGTCACCACCTCCAGCGCCGACGTCCCCCTCAAGGGCCTCGTCCACCTCGTCGAGGCGCTGGCCAAGGTCCGCACCGAACACGCCGACGCCCACCTGGTGGTCGTCGGCAAGCGTCCCGAGAAGGGCCCCGTGGCCGACGCCGTCGAGCGCTACGGCCTCGGCGGCGCGGTCGAGTTCGTCAAGGGCATCGACGACCGGGAACTGGCCGACCTGGTGCGCGGCGCCCAGGTCGCCTGCGTCCCCTCCCTCTACGAGGGCTTCTCCCTCCCCGCCGCCGAGGCCATGGCCACCGGCACCCCGCTGGTCGCCACCACCGGCGGCGCGATCCCCGAGGTCGCCGGACCCGACGGCGAGACCTGCCTGGCGGTGCCCCCGGGAGACGCCGGCGCGCTCGCCGCGGCGCTGGGCCGCCTGCTGGGCGATCCGGAGCTGAGGGTGCGGCTGGGCGCGGCCGGTCGGGAGCGGGTGCTGCGCCGCTTCACCTGGGAACAGGCCGCCCGAGGCACGGTGGAGCACTACCGCGCCGCCCTCGCGTCCCGCCCCGCGGGCGCCGCCGCGCCGGCCCTCCCCTAGCCCCGTCCGCGCCCCGAGCCACCGCACCCGCACCCGCACCCGCACCCCAGGACCGTCGGACCGTCACCGAGGAAGGCAGACCCGCCAAGTGCTGACCGTGGATTTCTCCCGTTTCCCGCTCGCCCCCGGTGACCGGGTCCTGGACCTGGGGTGCGGCGCGGGCCGTCACGCCTTCGAGTGCTACCGGCGCGGCGCCCGCGTCGTCGCCCTCGACCGCAACGGCGAGGAGATCCGCGAGGTCGCCAGGTGGTTCGCGGCGATGAGGGAGGCGGGGGAGGCACCGGCGGGGGCCGAGGCCACCGCCCTGGAGGGCGACGCCCTCGCCCTGCCCTTCCCCGACGACAGCTTCGACGTCGTGATCGTCTCCGAGGTGATGGAGCACATCCCCGACGACAAGGGCGTCCTCGCCGAGATGGTCCGCGTGCTGCGTCCCGGCGGCCGGATCGCGGTGACCGTGCCCCGCTACGGTCCGGAGAAGGTCTGCTGGACGCTCTCCGACGCCTACCACGAGGTCGAGGGCGGCCACATCCGCATCTACCGCGCCGACGAACTGCTGGCGAAGATGCGCGAGGCCGGGCTGCGCCCGTACGGCACGCACCACGCGCACGCGCTGCACTCCCCGTACTGGTGGCTCAAGTGTGCCTTCGGGGTGAACCGGGACGGCGACGAGGCCGCGCTGCCGGTCCGCGCGTACCACAAGCTGCTGGTCTGGGACATCATGAAGAAGCCGCTGGCCACCCGGCTCGCCGAGGACCTCCTCAACCCCGTGCTGGGCAAGAGCTTCGTGGCATACGCGACCAAACCCCACCCGCCCTCCGACGCGGACGCGCCTCTCGGCGGGGAGCGGGCGTGACGAGCCCGGGCCGCACCGAACGGCTCGCCCTGCCGGGCGTCCTCACCGCCGAGCAGGTGCGGCGGACCGTGGCCGGCATCGCCGCCCTCCAGCGCGACGACGGCGCCATCCCCTGGTTCCGCGGCCACCACCTCGACCCCTGGGACCACGTCGAGGCCGCCATGGCACTGGACGCGGCCGGCGAGCACGAACGGGCCGAGGCCGCCTACCGCTGGCTGGCCGAGCACCAGAACGCCGACGGCTCCTGGTACGCCGCCTACGCCGACGGGGACGCCGGGCGCCCCACCGACCCGGGCAAGGAGAGCAACTTCTGCGCCTACGTCGCCGTCGGGGTCTGGCACCACTACCTCGCCACCGGGGACGACACGTTCCTGGAGCGCATGTGGCCGGTGGTCGTCGCGGCCGTCGAGTTCGTCCTCGAACTCCAGCAGCCCGGCGGTCAGATCGGCTGGAAGCGGGAGGCCGACGGGACGCCCGTCACCGACGCCCTGCTGACCGGCTGCTCCTCCGTTCACCAGGCGCTGCGCTGCGCGCTGGCGCTCGCCGGGCACCGCGAGGAGCCGCAGCCCGGGTGGGAGCCGGCGCTGGGGCGGCTCGGCCACGCGATCCGGCACCACCCCGAGCGTTTCCTGGACAAGTCGCGCTACTCCATGGACTGGTACTACCCCGTCCTGGGCGGGGCGGTGACCGGCCCGGCGGCCAAGGAGCGCATCGAGTCCGGCTGGGACCGCTTCGTCGTCCCCGGCCTGGGAGTGCGCTGTGTCCTGCCCAACCCGTGGGTGACCGGCGGGGAGAGCGCCGAGCTGGCCCTCGCCCTGTGGGTGATGGGGGAGTCCGACCGGGCCCTGGAGATCCTGCGGTGGATGCAGCGTCTGCGGGAGCCGGGCGGCCTGTACTGGACCGGGTACGTCTTCGAGGACGACGCGTTCTGGCCGGAGGAGCTGACCTCCTGGACCGCGGGCTCGCTGCTGCTGGCCGTGGCCGCCCTGGGCGGCGACGAGGCCACGGTGGCGGTCTTCGGCGGGGAGGGACTGCCGTCGGGCCCGGAGCCGGACTGCTGCTGAGCCGGGCCCGGGCCCCGGGCCCGTCGCACGGGCCGGGGGCGGAGCGGCAGGACCCCCGTCCGGTGTCGGACGGGGGTCCTGCCGTCGGCGCGTCCGGGGGCGCCCCGGACGCACGTCCCTCGGGCGGGCTCAGCCGCGCTGGATGCCCGAGGTGTCCTGCAGGACGCCCCGACGACCGTCCTGCGTCTGCGCCACCAGCGCCTGACCACGCTGCTCGACCGCCAGGTACCAGGTGCCCGGAGCCAGTTCGGCGACCGGGCCGGGGGTGCCGTCCTCGGAGAACAGCGGCCGGGCGACCGGCACGGCGAACCAGAACGGCTGGAAGTTCGGGTCGGGCGCCGGGGCGGCTCCGCCGCCCGCCGGAGCCGACTGCTGCTGCATCGGCCCGCCACCGCCGTACGACTGCTGCGGCTGGCCGGGCTGAACGGGCTGCGGTCCGCCGGGAGCGCCGGGGCCGCCGGGGTAGCCGTAGCCGCCCTGCGGCTGGCCGGGCTGGCCGGGCTGCGGTCCGCCGGGGCCGCCGGGGTAGCCGTAGCCGCCCTGCGGCTGGCCGGGCTGAGCGGGCTGCGGTCCGCCGGGAGCGCCGGGGTAGCCGTAGCCGCCCATCTGCGGGCCCGGACCGTAGGGGTTCGGGGCCTGCGGCTTGGGGGCCGGGACCAGCGGGGCCTTCAGCGCGGCGACGCTGTTGCCCAGGACGGCGAAGGCGGCCATCAACAGACCGCCGACGAGGGTCAACCAGGCCCCCACGCCCAGGTCCAGCACGTCGTTGAGGTTCTGGCCCTCGGGGTCGGGCATGACGTTGGCGAACATCGACCACAGTGCCGACCAACCGACGAAGACGGCCAGCGCGGTGCCCCACTGGTCGAGGCCGAGCCCGGCCACCTTGCGCTCCCCGGGCAGCATCCGCCCGACGGCGATCAGGGCGGCCGCTATCAGCGCGGCGAGCGTCACGGTCGGCAGGAGCGGGAAGAGCGCGGGCTCCCAGCTGTTGACCGTGCAGTTCGCGGTGCATTCGTCGGCCTTGAAGAAGGCGGGGAACGAGGCGATGAACAGCAGCACCGCTGCTCCGATTACCGCGCCATCGCTTCGGGTGAGCGAGCGGATGTTCACGTGAGGTCCTTAGTCGGTCTGGTCATGGTCTGGTCAGACGGGGGGCGGGCCCTATCGTACGGAAGGACGCCTGTCGGACTCCGGCGGGTGCGCGTACCCCATGCCGTCCCGCCGCCCGCGGCGCGGACCGCCTCCGCGGCCCCCGCCACCGCCGGCCGTCGTGCCCGCCGTCACGCGCCGTCAACGCCCGTCGGTGTCGAGCAGATGGGCCGTGACGCCGTCGGCGATGCCGTGGGCCGCCCGGTCCCGCCACGCCGGGTCGGTCAGCAGACCGGCGTCACGGGCGTCGCGCATGTTGCCGCACTCCAGGAACACCTTGGGCACCCGGGAGAGGTTCAGCCCGCCCAGGTCGCCGCGGGTCACCAGGCCGGTGTCGGCCACGGCCCCGCCCAGGTAGTCGGCCGTCCCGGTGCCGGTCGCCTCGGCGAAGGCGTCGACCAGGTGCCGGCCCAACCGGCGCGACGGGCCGGTGATCCCCGTGGTGTCGGCGGCGCCCGCCGTCACCCGCGCGGGGACGATCACGTGGAAGCCGCGGTTGCCCTCCCCGGAGCCGTCGGCGTGCACCGAGACGGCGGCGTCGGCCCCCGCCTCGTTGCCGATCACCGCGCGTTCGTCCACGCACGGCCCGAACGGACGGTCGCCGTCGTGGGTGAGGACCACCACGGCGCCCCGCTCCTCCAGCAGGGCGCGGGCGCGCCGCGTGACGTCGAGGGTGAACGCCGCCTCCGGGTAGCCGGCGTTCGTCGCGGTGCCGGTGGTGTCGCACTCCTTGCGGTGCGTGCCGACGTCCACCCGGCGCGCGATCTCGCGGACGTGCTCGCGGTTGCCCGGGTTGTGCCCGGGGTCGAGCACGACCACCCGGCCGCGCAGGGGTTCGTCGGGATCCTCCGCCCCGTCCCTCCCGTCGGGGCCCGCGGACCCGGAAGGGGACAGGGAGGGGGACAGGGAGGGGGAGGCAGCCGGCGAGGGCTCCTCGGCGGCCGCCGTCGAGGAGGAGGCCGTCGGGGAAGACGCCGCCGGGACGGGGGCCGCGCCGGGCGTCCGGTCGCCGTCCGCCCGCGTCGACCGCCACGCCACCCAGCCCGCCAGACAGACGGGCAGCACGATCGCGAGGACGACGAGCAGTCGTCTGCGGAGGGACATGGTCGGATCGTATCGGTGCCGCGCGACGCGTGGGGCCGCCGGTCAGATTCCCGGGCCGGTCCGCCGCAGCACACGCAGCGAGCGCACCGCGCGCTCCTCGACGAAGGCGCCCGACGCCAGCGCCCGGCGGTAGATCCGGTAGGGGGCTCGGCCGCCGTCGGCCGGGTCCGGGAAGACGTCGTGGACGACGAGCAGCCCGCCCTCGGCCAGGTGCGGCGCCCAGCCCTCGTAGTCGGCCGTGGCGTGCTCGTCGGTGTGACCGCCGTCGACGAACACCAGCCCGAGCGGACCGCCCCACACGGATGCCACCCGCGGCGAACGGCCGACGAGCGCGACGACGTGGTCCTCCAGCCCGGCGGCGTGCAGGGTGCGGCGGAAGAAGGGCAGGGTGTCCATCAGCCCGACCTCGGGGTCGACCAGCTCCGGGTCGTGGTACTCCCAGCCCGGCTGCTGCTCCTCGCTGCCCCGGTGGTGGTCGAGGGTGAGGACGGTCACGTCCCCCTCCGCCCGGCGCGCGGCGTCGGCCAGCAGGAGGGTGGAGCGACCGCAGTACGTGCCGATCTCCAGCAGCGGCAGTCCCAGCCGCGCCGCGTCGACGGCGGCGGCGTACAGCGCCAGCCCCTCGTCGGCGGGCATGAACCCCTTCGCCGCCTCGAAGGCGTCGAAGACCTCGGGCGACGGCTCCGGTGACGGCTTCTTCGACGATGTGACTGCGGACTGCACGGACGACCTCCTGACCCCTGCCGACCTGCCCGGATCCGGTCCGGTGGGTCCGGTGGCGGCGTCCCTCATGCTGCCGCACGGGCCGCCGGCCGGAGCGGGCGGGGTCGGCCGGGTGGAGGATCCGGCCCCCGTCCCGCCCCCGGCCCCGCAACGGGCCGGGCCCGGGACGCCGCGGGGTGTCGCGGTGTCCCGGGCCCGGGTGCCGGGGGTGGGGCGGGGGAGGGCCCGGTCAGCCGTCCCGGCCGTCCCGCTCCTGTGCGGAGGGGCGGCGGTGGCGGCCCTGGGCGGGCACCCGTGCCTCCTCGCCGACGGCGGCCGGGCCGCGGTGCCGGCCCCGGCCCTCGGTGGTCTCGCGGCTCGTCTCGGTCTGGGTCTGGGACATCGCGGAAGTACTCCGTGGATCGCGGTCTCTTCACTCCGTACCGGACCAGATCGTAGTAGTTCTACGATCTTCGTTCCGCATGGTTTCGCGCGAGGGGCGCCTGCTGCAACGGCACAGGTCGGAAGGGCAGTGGGCGCCCCATCGGTGGACCGATCGGTTCCGCTTCCGCCGGCTCCGGAGGGCGTCGGTCGCGGGGGCGGGGCAGCGGCGTGAACGGCGCGAACGGCGCGTGCGGGGAGGGCCCCGCCGGCGCTCTCGGAACCGGGCCCGGGGCGGGGTTCGACACGGAGTCCGACACGAAGTTCGACACGGAGCCCGACGCGGAGTCCGACGAGCGTGTCGCCGCTGCCGCCGGCGGCTCCGGCTCCGGGCGCGGCAGCGCGACGCGGGCCAGACCGCACCGCGTCTGACCCCCCGCGTACGGCAGCCGCAACTCGCCGTCGGTCGTCCACAGCCCCGTGCCGCGCACCCATCCGGGCGGGGCCGCCAGGTGCCGCAGCCTCCGCCGGGCCGGCCACCACACCGCCACCCACGTGCCGTTCGGTCCGTCCACGCGCAGCGCCACCGCGCAGCCCTCCGGGTCGAGGGCCTGGCCGGGCTGGACGGCGAAGGGAGTCAGCGCGACCCCGGGCGGACGCAGGGCGTCGGGGAAGCGAACGGGACGGTGACTGCCGAGCACCCCCCAGCCCAGCCGGGCCTCGCCCGGCGCGTCGGAGCGCACCAGGAGCAGCCCGCTGTCGGGGTCGGCCAGCAGCAGCCGGTCGTCGCTGTCGTCGGTGATCTGCAGCAGCGGCGACACCTCGCCGCCGCGTTCCAGATCGACGACGACGGTCTTGGTGCGGCCCGAGGCGTCGGTGCGGTCCAGGGCCAGCAACCGTCCCTCGCGGTCCAACCAGACCCCGCCCGAGCAGCGGCCGGACACCTCGGCGACCGGCTCGGGGCCGTGGGGGCCGCCGTGCACCAACCACACCGTCGTGCCGCGCTCGCCGGGGGAGAGGGCGTGGGCCGAGGCGCCGCGCGGCGTGGGCGGCAGCAGCCACAGCCGGTCGCGCTCCACGGTGCCCAGGTGCAGTTCGCCGGTGCCCGGACCGGTGGGGTAGAGCAGGGCCAGGTGGTGGCGGTCGGCGATCTTCCGGCGGATCAACACCCGCCCGTCGGACAGCGGCGACACCTCGGTGCCGGGCCCCTCCGGCCGCGGACCGGGCAACGGCACCGCGTACGGCTCGGGGCCGTCCAGGGTCCAGCGCTCGGGCGTTCGGCCCCGCCCGTCGCCGGCCGGGACGAGCCGGGCGGCGTAGGAGCCGTCCGCGGCGATCGCGAAGCCGGAGCACGCCGATCTCGCACCCTCACCGGGCGCGGCATCGACAGTACGGAGTGTCATCGTCCCATCACCTCCGGTCACGAAACTAGTTTTCGTGCCTCCCGGTGAGGGCGCGAGGAGGGCGCCTTCACACGTATGGGGGACAGAGGGCGGTTTCTCCGGAGAAACTGCCGTCCGATGTGCTGTGCGCGCCCCGGATGTCCCCGTCCCGTACGGGGCCGTCGCACGGGGGCGCGTGGAAGGTAACCTCTCACCCGTGCCTGCACTCTCCGATGTCATCGCCGCGCTCGACGAACTGTGGCCCCCCGAGCGGGCCGAGCAGTGGGACGCCGTCGGAACGGTCTGTGGAGACCCCGACGCCGAGGTGGGCCGGGTGCTGATCGCCGTCGACCCGGTGCGGGAGATCGCCGACGAGGCGGTGGAGCTCGGCGCCGACCTGCTGATCACCCACCACCCCCTCTACCTGCGCGGCACCACCACGGTCTTCGCCGGCACCTTCAAGGGCCGGGTCGTCCACACCCTGATCCGCGCCGGGATCGCCCTGCACGTCGCGCACACCAATGCCGACCGCGCCGCCCCCGGGGTCTCCGACGCCCTCGCCGAGGCCGTCGGGCTGCGGGTCACCGGCCCGCTGGTGCCCGACCCGACCGACCCCGCGGGCCGTCGCGGCCTGGGGCGGATCTGCGAACTGGACGCGCCCGAGCCGCTGGGACGCTTCGCCGAGCGGGTCGCGGCGGCCCTGCCCGCCACCGCCCAGGGCGTGCGGGCGGCCGGCGACCCCGACCGGCCGGTGCGCACCGTCGCGGTCTGCGGCGGCTCCGGCGACAGCCTCTTCGACGAGGTGCGGGCGGCCGGCGTCGACGCCTACGTCACCGCCGACCTCCGCCACCACCCGGCCTCCGAGGCCGTGCAGCACGGCACCCCCGACGGGGGACTCGCGCTGGTGGACGCCGCGCACTGGGCCACCGAGTGGCCCTGGTGCGAGCAGGCCGCCGCCCAGCTCGACGCGATCTCCGAGCGGCACGGCTGGGGACTGCGCGTCCACGTCTCCCGCACGGTCACCGACCCCTGGACCACCCACGCGGCCGCCGGCCCCGCCGCCGACACCGCCCCCACCACCATCACAGGAGCCCCCAACTGAACGCCGAGCCCGCCGACCAGATCCGCCTCCTCGACGTCCAGGCCCTGGACACCCGGCTCACCCAGCTCGCGCACCGCCGGAAGAACCTGCCCGAGCACGCCGAGATCGACGGCCTGAACGCCGACCTCGCCCAGGTGCGCGACCTGCTGGTCGCCGCGCAGACGGAGGAGAGCGACACCGCCCGCGAGCAGACCAAGGCCGAACAGGACGTCGACCAGGTGCGCAAGCGCGCCACCCGCGACCAGGAACGCCTGGACTCCGGCGCGGTCACCTCTCCCAAGGACCTGGAAAACCTCCAGAAGGAGATCGCCTCCCTCGCCAGGCGCCAGAGCGACCTGGAGGACGTCGTCCTGGAGATCATGGAGCGCCGCGAGTCCGCGCAGGAGCGGGCCGGAGAGCTGGCGCGGCGGGTGGAGTCCGTCCAGGCCAAGATCGACGACGCGGTGGCGCGGCGCGACGCGGCGCTGGCGGAGATCGACGCCGAGACCGCCACGGTGACCAAGGAACGCCAGGTGGTGGCCGGTTCCGTCCCCGCCGACCTGCTCAAGCTCTACGACAAGCTGCGCGACCAGCAGGGCGGCGTCGGCGCGGCCCGCCTCTACCAGCGGCGCTGCGAGGGCTGCCGCCTGGAGCTGAACATCACCGAGATCAACGAGATCCGCCAGGCCCCGGCGAACGCGGTGGTGCGCTGCGAGAACTGCCGCCGCGTCCTGGTGCGCACCCCCGAGTCCGGGCTGTGACGGCGCGTTCCCCCAGGACCCTCGTCGTGGAGGCCGACGGAGGGTCGCGCGGCAACCCGGGGCCGGCCGGGTACGGCGCCGTGGTCCGCGACGCCGGGACCGGGCAGGTCCTGTCGGAGACGGCCGCGTACATCGGCACCGCCACCAACAACGTCGCCGAGTACCGCGGTCTGATCGCGGGGCTGCGCGCGGCCCACGCGCTCGACCCGGAGGCGACGGTGCGGGTGCGCATGGACTCCAAACTGGTCGTCGAGCAGATGTCGGGACGCTGGAAGATCAAGCACCCCGACATGCGGCCGCTGGCCATGGAGGCGAGGTCCGTCTTCCCGCCGGAGGCGGTCGCCTACGAGTGGATCCCGCGCGAGAGCAACCGTCACGCGGACCGGCTGGCGAACGAGGCCATGGACGCCGGCCGCCGCGGCGAGACCTGGCAGCCGTCGACCTCCACCGCGGAACTCGCCGCCCCCGCCCCGGAGCCCACCGCCGCCCCGGAGCCCGCCCCCGCACCGGCCGGCGCCGAGGGTTCCGCCGAGGCGCGGGCGGCGGCGCGGGCCGCCGTGCGCCGGGCGGTGGACGGCGCACGGGACACCTCCCGCACACCGGGCCCGGAACGACGGGGCGCGGAAACCGACCCCACGGCACCCGAGGCCGCCGCCGCCCCCCGGGGCTGGGCGGCGGACCTGGGCACCCCCACCACCCTCGTGCTGCTGCGGCACGGCGAGACCCCGCTCACCCCGCACAAGCGCTTCTCCGGGAGCAACGGCACCGATCCGGAGCTGTCGGACACCGGGCACCGCCAGGCCGAGGCGGCCGCCGCCGCGCTCGCGGCACGCGGCACGGTCCAGGCCGTCGTCAGCTCCCCGCTGACCCGCTGTCGCCAGACCGCACAGGCGGTGGCCGACCGCCTCGGCCTGGCGGTGGAGATCGACGAGGATCTGCGCGAGGCCGACTTCGGGGCCTGGGAGGGGCTGAGCTTCGCCGAGGTGCGCGAACGCCACCCCGAGGATCTGAACGCCTGGCTGGCCTCCCCCCACACGGCCCCCACCGGCGGCGAGTCGTTCGCGTCCGTCGCCCGCCGCGTCGAGGCCGCCCGCGACCGGCTCCTGGAACGTCACCGGGGCCGCACCGTGCTGGTCGTCTCGCACGTCACGCCCGTCAAGGTCCTGGCCTGCCGGGCCCTGGGCGCCCCGCTGGAGTCGCTGTTCCGGATCGAACTGTCGGCCGCCTCCCTGACGGCGGTGGCGTACTACGCCGACGGCAACGCCTCGCTGCGGCTGCTCAACGACACCTCCCACCTGCGCTGACGTCCCCCTCCGCCGGGCGTCGGCGCGGCCCGTCCAGGCGGGCCGCCTCGCGGGCCAGGCGCTCGACGCGAGCCCAGTCCCGGGCGCGCACCGCCTCGGACGGCAGCATCCAACTCCCGCCGACGCAGGCCACGTTGGGGAGGTCCAGATAGGCCCCCGCCGTGTCCGGGGCGATGCCGCCGGTCGGGCAGAACCGCACCGCCGGCAACGGCGAGGCCAGCGACGCCAGATACGCCGGGCCGCCCGCGGCGCGGGCCGGGAAGAACTTCATCTGGGTCACCCCCCGCTCCAACAGCGCCATGGCCTCGGACGCGGTGGACACCCCCGGCAGGAACGGCACCGCCGAGGCACGCGCCGCCTCCAACAGTCGCCCGGTGCAGCCGGGGGAGACCAGGAAGCGGGCCCCGGCGTCCGCGGCCGCCGCCACCTGCCCGGCGTCCAGCACCGTGCCCGCGCCGACCACGGCCTCGGGCACCTCCGCCGCGACCCTGCGGAGCGCCGCCAGGGCGCCCGGGGTGCGCAGCGTGATCTCGACCGCGCGCAGACCGCCCGCCACCAGCGCCCGGGCCGCCGCGACGGCGTCACCGGGATCGGCGCCGTCCTCCAGGACGACGACCGGCAGCACGGGACCGTCGATCAGGGAGAGCGGAAGGGGCGGAGGGGGCGGAGGGGACGGAGAGGACGAGGAGGGCACGGGCGGTGGGGACGGCGCGGTGGTCATGGCGCCATCCTGCCGCCCCGCTTTCACACTCCGCAACGGATGTTGCGCATGCTGCAACGCACGGTGAGGAATGACGGCCGTACGACCCTCGCACCCCGGTTCACACCTCGGTGACCACCACGTCCAGCCGCCACGAGGTGCCGCCCTTCGCCGGGGCCGCGCACTCCACCGTGTACCCCAGCCCGCGCAGCACCTCGACCAACTCCGCCGGACCGTCCGGCTCCGCACCGCTCCGCAGCAGCGCGCGGACGATCCGCCCCTTGGTGGCCTTGTTGAAGTGGCTGACCACCGACCGCTTCTCCACGCCGTCGACGACCTTCGACTGGAGCACCCGCACCGTCGCGGTGCGCTCGGCGAGCCCGCCCTTCGGCTTCCACATCGCCCCGTACGCCGCCGACCGCAGGTCCAGCACCACCCCGTCGCCCGCCGCCTCGGGCAGCACCGCCGCCAGCGGCTCCCGCCAGTGGCGGCCCAGGTTCCCCAGCCCCGGCAGCCGCACCCCGCCCGAGCAGCGGTAGGGCGGGATCGGGTCGTCGATCCGCACCGCGCCCCACAGTCCGGAGAACACCAGCAACCGGCGCCCGGCCCGCTCCCGCTCCGCCGCGTCCAGCGAGGGCAGGTCCAGCGCGTCGTAGAGCACACCGGTGTAGACCTCGCCCGCCGGCAGCGTCGGCGCCGTCCGCAGCGCGGCGTTGCGCGCCACCTCGCCGCGCAGCCCCTCGCTCAACCCGAGCACCTCGCGGGCCTTCTCCTCGTCGGCCGAGCAGAGCTCCACCAACTCCTCCAGCACCGCCTCGCGGGCGGCCGTCAGGCCGGGCAGCGAGAGCGCGCCCAGATCGAGCGCGGGGCCGGTGGCCCCGGTGGCCTTGCCCTCGGACGGCGGCAGCAGGACGAGCACGGTGTTCTCCTCACAGGTGGTACGTGCGCCACGGCGACCGGCGCGCTCAGCAGCGTACGTCCGCTCGGCGGACGCGATGGTTCCGGGCGGCGGGTGCCGACGGCGGTGACGGGTAGCCGAGCCGGGGTGAAGCACTTTCCGGGCATCGGGACGCCCCATGCCGAAGGATCCCGTCAACCCCTGTGGACCTGGCCCGCCGTCGGCGGCGTCTGCGCCTTCGCCGCGGCGCTGGTGCTGGGGCCGCTGCGGCCCGCGGCCGGCAGCGCGCTGTCGGGCCTGTGGCCCGGCGACGTCAACTCCGCCTCCACGGCGATCCAGGCGGTGGCCACCGCATCCGTCACGGTGACCACCCTGACCTTCAGCGTCACCGTGGTGACGCTGCAGATCGCCTCGCAGCAGTTCTCGCCCCGGCTGCTGCGGCGGTACGCGCGCGACAGGGTGATCAAGTCCGTCCTGGCCGTCCTGATCGCCACGTCCGTGTTCGCGCTCACGACCCTGGCCTTCCTCGACGCGAAGCAGCCGGTGCCCACCGTCTCGGTGTTCCTCGCCTGCACGCTCGGTGTCGCGTCGCTGGCGGCCGTGCTGGCGTTCCTCTCCCACATCGTCCGCGAGGTGCGGGTGGACTCCATGATGGTGTCCGTCCACGACGAGACCGGCCAGGCGATCAGGATGTTCTACCCCGGCCGGGACGAACCGGCCCGGCTCTCCCCGGAAGAGCTCGGCCTGGACGAGGCGCCCGGCACGACGGTGTACGGGCGGAGCAGCGGCTTCGTTCGGCTGGTCCGCGTCGACAGGCTGGTGGCGGGCGCGCGGCGCGGGGAGGCCGTGGTGCGGCTCCTCGTCCGGCCCGGCGACCTGGTCGTCGCCGGGACCCCGGTCGCCACCGTGTGGAGGCGCGATCCGTCCACCGGGGCACTGGGCCCACACCCCGGGGAGGGGCCCGCGGTCGATGCGATCCACGACACCGTGCTGCTCGGCTACGAGCGGACCCTGGAGCAGGACGTGGCCTTCGGCTTCCGCCAGCTGGAGGACATCGCGGTCAAGGCGGTGTCGCCGGGCATCAACGACCCCGTCTCCGCCATCACCGCCATCGGCCACATGGCCGACCTACTGGTGAAGCTCGCCGGGTGCCGCCTGGGGGCGACCGCGCACAGGGACGGGGACGGCGTCGGGCGAGCGGTCGTCCCGGACCGCGACCTGCGGTACTACCTCGATCTGACCTGCGGGCAACTGCGGCGCTTCGCCGCCGCCGAACCCACCGTCCTGGCGGCGCTGCTGCGCATGCTGCGCGACCTGGCCACGGCCGTGCGCGACGAGCCGTCCGCCGCGGAGACCCGGCGGGCGGCGGACCTGGTCCTGGAGACGCTGGCCCCCTCCGTCGGGCCCCGGGACGCCGAACAGATCCACGATCTCCACGGACGCGTCCTGGCGGCGCTGGACGGGCGGACGGCCGAGGCGTACCTGGACCGCAGCGGCGAGACGCGGTCGGCGTAGCGGCCCGCCCTCCCGAACCGGGGGGCGGGCGGAGGCATACGGTTCCGCCGGACGGGCACCCACGCGCGGAGAAGGAACGCCCCGGTGATCCCGTCGGGGGATCCGTCCGGGTGAGGGGCGGCGGTCCGACACGGCCGCCCGGAAGGCACCGGACGGCCGGGGAAGCGAGGAACACATGGCCAGGCAGGACAGGAACCGCGACGAGGACCTGGCGGAGGTCGCCCGGGAACGCAACCGCCATCTGTCCGGGGAGACCGCCAAGGGCCGCGTCGACCCGGCCGCCGCGGGCGGACGGGCGAAGCGGGAGAAGACCTCGGGTGGCGGAGACACCTCCGGGAAGGGAACCGGGAACGTCCGGGGCACCGAGGGCATGCCCCGCTCCGGCGCCGACCTCGGCGACCGCAGCACCGGCGGCGAGGCCGCCCGTGAGGCGATCGGGGCCGACCCGGCCGAGTCCGGCGGCGAGACGAAGGACCGCAGCACCGGGAAGTCCACCCGGAAGGAGATGTTCGGCGACGAGGAGAAATCCTGACGGACGGAGGGCGCCCGGCCCGTGACGGGTCGGGCGCCGGCGCCGGTCAGCCGGCGGAGGCGGTCCGGACCCCGCCCGCCTCCCGGAGAGCGGCGACCGTCGCACGCGGGTCGTCGGCGCAGAAGCGCACCACCCGGGCCCGCTCCCGGCCGCCCAGCGGCCGGACCACCTCCACGGGCGTGTCCAGCTCCACCGTCACCGTGGTCCGCCCACCGACCACCAGCTCCATCACCCCGTCCGCGACCCGGAGCAGCCGGCCCGAAGGGAAACGGTGCTCCACCCGCGCCGAGACGATCAGCCCGGCCGGCACCCGCACGTCCACCAGCGCGCCGTACCGCACCCGCAGGGAGCCGTCCGCGCCCACCACGTGCGGGCGCACCGCGCAGGCGGCGTGCAGCCCCAGCAGCATCACCGCGCCCCACCCGTCCAGCACCAGCACCACCAGGTGGACCACCGGCCAGGGGAGCAGCACCGCCATGCCCACCGTCTCCACCACCGTCACGAACAGCAGCCCGTACACCAGCGGCGCCTGACCGGCCGCGTACCCGGCGACCGTGTCCCCGGCGCCCACCCCGTGCGGACGCCGGACCACCCAGCGGGCCAGGCTCGCCATCACCAGCAGTTCATGGGCCACCAGCCGCCGCACCGGGGCGGGCACGGCGCCCCGCACGGCCGCGCGCGCCGCCTCCCGGCGCCCCAGGCCCCGCCCGCGCGCCCGCCGCCACAGCCGCGCGACGGTCACCGCCTCCGCGCCCAGCGCACACCCCACCAGCACCTCGGCGAACACCACCAGCGGCACCGGCACCGCGACCCCGGCCGCCAGGCAGACCACCAGCGCCAGCTCGGCCGGCACCACCGTGAGCAGGGCCCACCGGCCCCACCGACCCCGTCGCGCCGCCCGCCCCGCCGGGCTCACCGGGCGCGCTCCGCCAGCAGCCGCATCGCCTGCCGCAGCACCTCCGCCTGGGCCGGGGAGAAGTCGGCGAACAACACCTTGGCGAAACCACCGGGAGCGTCCGAGCCGGACGCGGTGCCCGACCGACCCGCAACCGTCTCCAGCACCGCGTCCGGTACGGCGTCCGCCACCGCCCGCGCCGCCTGCGCCACGCGCGGATCGTCCGCCTCGGCTTCCGCCAGCCCGTCCAGCAGCGCGTACACCTCGTACATCCGGGCCATCGCCGCCGGATCGCCGCCCACGGACCCCAGCGCGGCGACCAGCTCCCGGCCGGCCTCGGGCGGCATGGTCGTCTCCAACAGGGCCAGCAACTCCCGCTCCCGGGCCGCCATCGACGGCTCGGGGCCGGGCAGGTCCGCCGCGGCCCGGCCCATCTCGCCGAAGAGCGCGGCCAGTGCGGGGGAGACCGGCCCCTCGGCCGGCAGTTCGCCGCGCTCGGCCAGCCGCAGCAACGCGCGCACCCGGGCCCGCCGCGCGCGCAGCGCCTCCTCCTGCCGGGCCAGATCGGCGTCCAGTTCGGCCAGTACCTCGCGCAGCTCGCTCCCGGCTCCAAAAGCGCCGACGGCCAGGACGTCGCGGACCTCCTCCAGGCTCAACCCCAGCTCCGTCAGCCGCCGCACCCGGGCCAGCAGCACCGCGTCGCGCAGCCCGTACTCGCGGTAGCCGTTCGCGCGCCGCGCCGGCTCGGGCAGCAGGCCCAGCTGGTGGTAGTGCCGCACGGTGCGGGTGGTGACCCCCGCCAGGGCGGCCAGTTCGCCGATCCTCATGGGGCCGAGTCAACACATTGACGCCGCGACAAGGTCAAGGGAGGACCGGGCGCCCGGCGGCCCGGCCGGCGACGGGTAGCATGGGCGGTACGGCAGACGAGTCGTGCGGGCGGTCGCGGCGGAATCCCTCCGGGGTGAACGTCGAGGAACGTCCGGGCTCCACAGGGCAGGGTGGTGGGTAACGCCCACCCGGGGTGACCCGCGGGAAAGTGCCACAGAAAACAGACCGCCGGGGGCCTCACCGCCCCCGGTAAGGGTGAAACGGTGGTGTAAGAGACCACCAGCGCCCAGGGTGACCTGGGCGGCTCGGTAAACCCCACCCGGAGCAAGGTCAAGAGGGGTTGCCGTCCCGGCAGGGACGGCGGCTCTGCGCGGATGATCGAGGGCGGCCCGCCCGAGTCCGCGGGTAGACCGCACGAGGCCGGTGGCGACACCGGTCCCAGATGGATGACCGCCTCCCGGCGGGCCGCGAGGCCCACCGGAGACAGAACCCGGCGTACAGCGCGACTCGTCTGCCGCCGTTCGGCGGGGGCGACCGGGCCGGTTGCCCCGGGCGGGAGCGGAGGGCGACACCCCTCGGCCGAGCCGCGGTGCCGCGGGTCAGGACGGGGCGTCCGTACCGGTCGGCAGCACCGCTTCCGGTGATTCGGGCAGGGTCTGGCCGCCGTCGACGGTGATGGCCTGTCCCGTGATGAACGACGCCCGTTCACCGGCGAGGAACTCCACCACGTCGGCGATCTCCTGCGGTCGGGCGAGGCGGCCCAGGGGAACGGTCGCGGCCATCTGGGCGAGGTAGGCCTCCCCCAACTCCTCGAGCCCCTCGGTCAACACGTTGCCGGGAGCCACCGCGTTCACGGTGATGCCGTACGGGGCGAGCTCCAGCGCGGCCGTCCGCATGAAGCCCAGTTGTGCGGCCTTGCTCGCGCCGTAGTGGCTCCAGCCCGGAAAGCCGGTGAGTGGGCCCGTAATCGAGGACGTCAACACGATCCGGCCGCGTCCGGACTCCCGCAGCAGCGGCACGCACGCCGTGACGGCGAGTATCTGGCTCTCCACGTTGGTGGCGAAGACCTCGCGTACGTCGGCGTGCGTCATGTCCGCCAGCGGCTTGTTGGGGAAGACACCGGCGTTGAGGCACAGCACGTCCAGGCCGCCGAGCGAGGTCCGGGCGGACTCGGCCAACCGGTGTGCGAAGTCGCGCTCGGTGACGTCGAGGGCCAGCCCCTCCACGGTCTGCCCGGCACGGCGCCCGGCTGCCCGGAAGGTCTCCAGCACGCGCTCCGGAACGCTGCGCCCGGTCAGCAGGACGTCCGCCCCGGCGGTCACGAACGTGGAGGTGATCGCGGCGCCGATGCCGCGCGTGCCGCCGACGACGGCGACCTTCGCGGGTAAGGGGTTGTCCATGTGGCCTGCCTCGTCTCCTGTGTGGGCCGGACGCGGGGTCCGACCGGGTCCCGCGGTGTGCGGTGGTGGTTTCGAGGTGAAGGATGTCCCACCGTGGGCGGCGTCATGCCGGCTCCGGCGGATCGGGCGTCGCGTACGCCGCACGGGTCCGCGCCGCACGGGGGGATCAGCCGGGCAGCGGCAGTTCGGCGAGCATGACGGCGAAGAGCGGGGAGTCCGCGAAGGGCTGCCGCTCGCCGACCTTCCGGTAGCCCCACGACTCGTACAGGGCCTGCACCTTGGGGCGCTTGACGTCCACCAGCAGGACGGCCAGGTCCTCGCCGCGCTTCGCCAGCAGCCCATGGTGCAGGAGCCGGGAGGCGCCGGTCTTGCGCCAGCGCGGGCGCACCATCAGCTCCGAGACGGCGAACGTGTCGGACGCCTCGGGAGCCGGGTCCAGGTACTCCCGCCACCACTCGCGGCCGGGCGTGGCCGGTGCGCCGTAGGCGTAGCCCACCGGCTCGCCGCCGTCGTAACCGATCAGGCAGGAGAAGCCGGGATTGCCGCCCCAGTGGTCCACGAACCAGGGGAAGCGCTGGACGAACGGATCGTCCAGCCGGTCCACGTAGGCGTCGGCGTGCACGTCCAGGAGGGTCTGCCGGATCTCCGGCAGGTCGTCGTGGGTGTAGTGGCGCAGATCCAGGCCGGCGGCGATCGTCATGCGAGGGTCCATTCGGTGCGGTGGCGGTCGGCCCACTCCCGTGCGGCGGCGGAGTCGGGGGCGATGGTGATCAGGTCGCGGTGGAAGTCGCCGAGCAGGGAACGCATCCTGCCCGGGAGAGGGTCGCCCTCCATCAGATCGAAAACCGTCTCGGCGGTGGCGCACGCCTGCTCGACATCGCGCTGGTGGAGTTGTGCCAGGGCGAGCCACGCCGTGCCCATGGCCCGGTTGCGGCGGAACCGGGCAGGGGTGGCGGCCAGATCCTTGTGAGAGGCGGCCTCGGCCCTGGCCGGATCACCGAGTCGGCCGTGAATGATCG
Organism: Streptomyces taklimakanensis; assembly: GCF_009709575.1. NCBI lineage: Bacteria > Bacillati > Actinomycetota > Actinomycetes > Kitasatosporales > Streptomycetaceae > Streptomyces > Streptomyces taklimakanensis. Next base: position 1,505,831 of record NZ_WIXO01000001.1, on the reverse strand, counting down.
AGGTGAGTCCGTACAACTCCCCAGGGCCGTAGAAGACGGCCCAACTCGGCCGAGACGTTTGCAGATCGGCCTTGGCCAGGGCCTCTTCGGCATACCCGAGAGACCGCAGGGCGGCTTGGCGGTCACCGAGATAGGCATGGCCGGTTGCGGTGCGGGCGTGGGCGAGCGAGGCGAAGAACGGGTCACGGCGGGCGGCGGTGGTGGTCTGTGCTGCCTGCGCGGCGTCCACGACCTGCGTGTAGTCTCCGCTCTCACGGGCCAGCATCGCGTACGAGTTCCACACCCTCAGCTCCGCAGTGTGGTTCCTGGACATCCGTGACAGGTACAGCGCGCGATCCAGATACTGCTGAGCCTGCTTGCGGTGACGGGCATCGATCGCGGACCAGGCGGCGGCTGCTGTGTAGTCGGCCGCCACGCCGAACAGGCGTTGCCTCACGCGCTGGGAGGCCGCCCGCTCCTGCATCCCCAGCGCCTGGGCGGCGCCGGACAGAGCCGCCCGTTCCAGGCTTTCGTGCCCGCCCCGGGTGTGGTCCAGAGTGGTCAGCGTCTCCAGGCCCTCGCGGAGCCGGATCACGTCGGAGGTGCCGACGGAGGACGGTCGGGCGGCGGCGACCAGGGGGACGGCTGCGGCGGTCGTCCCGGTGGTGGCGGTGAGGAAATGGCGGCGTCGCACGGGCTCCTCCTGCTCCGGTGAGGGCGCGGTGCCGCATCCGCCCGCCGGAGGTGTGAAGCCCAACTCCTCGACGGCGCAACCGAACACCGCTTCTAAAGCCTGCCTCTGCCGAGCATGCGGCCAAACCGTCTTTCCGGCCAGCCAGTTGCGCACCGTCCGGTCGCTGACGGTGCCCTCGTGCCCGTCGGAGCGCAGCCGGAGATTGACGGCCTCGGCCAACTCCTCCTGGGTGAGGCCCGCTTCGAGCATGCGACTTCTGAGGTACTGGTTCCTCTGCACTGACTCAAAGTAGCCACTCGGAGGCACTGCGTAGAAGTCGATGAGGGGAAATTTCCGGTTGGGGACGGTCCACGGTGGCCCGGCTTTTCCTTATCCCCCGCAGCACGCGGCCGTTGACTGGGTGGGACAGGAGCCGCGGGCCCGCCGAGGCGGCGGGAGGCGGCGGTCAGCTCCCAGAGCCCCGGAACGAGGCGATGACGACGACGATGACCACGACCACAGGCGGCCCCGCGTCCACCGGAGCGTTCTCCTGGCCGGCGGTCGGCATGCGCGTCCTGGACGCCGGGACAGGACGTGTCGCGGTGGTCCTGCTCCTGCGGGACGCCGCCGGGAAGGTCCACACCGAAGGGGCGGGCCGCCCGGCGCGGGCTCTGCTGCGCCCCGAGGGCAGACGCGAGCCGCGCTGGTGGGCCGAGGTCGGCGATCTGCGGAGCGCGCCGTGAGGGCGGCCGGGCGGGAGACGGGGCGGGAAACCGGGCTGGGGCACCGGGAGCACCCGCTGCTGGGGCGGACCGTGCTGGACACCGCCACCGGGCGGACCGGGATCCTGCGGGCGGTCTGCCCCGAGCCGGACAGCGCCACCGTGTGTGTGGCCCCGGCGCTCCGGCCGGGGAGCGGTCCGCCGGTGGCGTGGCTGGCTCCGGTCGGGGGCGGCGTGGAGTGGACCACCGAATTGGACGCGATCCGGGAGGTTGCCGGGTGAGCGCCCGCCGCCCTTTTCGCCTGCCGGAGCCGGACGGGCTCGTGGCCGGGGTCGTCCTCGCCGCCGCGAACGTGCTCGGCCTCGGAGCCGTGGCCGGCTCCGCGGGGATCGCCCCGGCCGTCCCCGGCGCGCTGCCCGTCACGGTCCTCGACGACGACGCACCCGTGTCCGGCCGGGGGCCGCTTCCGTCGGTGGGGGAGACGGGGAGGCGCTGACGAACGACTGTGCCCCGCGCCCGCCCCGCCCCCGCTCGGGAATGCGGGGGCCCTGCCCGTTCGGTGCGGTGCCGGACGGGGCCGTGGGGCTAGGCGTCCACCTCGTACCGCCCGGTCTCCAGGAAGTACCGCAGCTCCTCCGGCGTGCCGTCGATGACCTCCTCCGCGGCCTCGCGGAGGGCGTCGCTGATGGTCGGGTCCGCCAGGATGCGGGCGATGGCGACGCGGTCGTCTTCGGCTTGGGCGAGGCGGTAGCCGGTTTCCAGGAAGGCGCGCGCGGCTTCGGGGCTGCCGTCGTCGAGGGCTTTGTTGGCTTCGCGGATGACTGCCTTGTCGCCGTTCTGTTGTGCTTGGTACAGGATGCGGGCGATGGCGACGCGGTCGTCTTCGGCTTGGGCGAGGCGGTAGCCGGTTTCCAGGAAGGCGCGCGCGGCTTCGGGGCTGCCGTCGTCGAGGGCTTTGTTGGCTTCGCGGATGACTGCCTTGTCGCCGTTCTGTTGTGCTTGGTACAGGATGCGGGCGATGGCGACGCGGTCGTCCTCGGCCTGGGCGAGGCGGTAGCCGGTCTTCAGGAACTCCCGCATGTCCTCCACGGTGCCGTCGAGCGCCTCGTTGGCCTCCCGGGCGACTCCCTTGCCGGAGTCCTCGTCCGCCAGGATCCGCAGGATCGCGGCGCGCAGCTCCTCCTCCGACATCTCGTCCACCGGCTTCTCGGACGCGGTGGTCGCGGTGGTCGTGGTCGCCGTCGCGGTCGTCGGAGCGGCCGCCGGGTCGGCGGCGAACGCCGGGGTGGTGAGGAGGAGGGCGGGCGTCAGGGCGGTGGCCGCGACGAGCAGGGCGGCGCGGGACGGTTTCATGAGTGGGTGCCTCCGTGGTGAAGCTGTCGGTGGGAGGATCCTCACCCCTGCGCACCCTCAAGATCACTACCAGATCCCGGCAGTGTTCACAGGCCGTCGTTGCCGCCCCCGCGCCCACGCGCCGGGCACCTTCTTCACCCGTTCGACTGACCGCCCGCCCGCTCCGCCGTGCTCCCGGACACTCGCCGTCACCGTGCGCGCGGGGCGGACGGCGCCGCTACCGTGGAGGCGAAGGGAGACCCGTGATGACCATGGCCATCGATCGGTCCGCGCGGACGGACGACTCCGCGCAGATGAGCGTCGAGGAGTTCGAGCAGCTCGAAGCCGCCGCCCCGCGGACGGTGAAGCTGGAATTCGTACACGGAGAGCTGAGGGTCAAGCCGGTGTGCTGATGGTCGTCGAGGTCACCTCCACCCGGCCGGGCCGGGACCGCGCGGAGAAGCCCGACGGGTACGCGGCGGCGGGCATCCCGGTGTACCTGCTGGTCGACCGCGAGCGCCACGAGCTCGTCGTCCACTCCAACCCCGAGAAGGGCCGCTACCGCGACGTGCACACCACGACCGGTCTCGGCGAGGAGCTGCGGCTGCCCGATCCGGTGGGGGTCGTGTTGGAGACCGGTGAGCTCAAGGAGCCGATGGCCTGACGGTCCGCGCCGCACGCGTCACCGCCCGGTCGTCCGCCCCCGTGCCCGACTCCGTCCGCGCGCCGGGCCGGCGTCCCCGCCCCGGGGCCGGTCACCGCCGATAATGCCGGTACGCGACGGAAGGACCACTCCCATGAGCTCCGAGGCGTTCAAGGACCACGGGCCGCGCCCCCACGTGCTCGACATCGAGCAGGCCACCCTGACCAACGACCGCTTCCGCACCGCGCTGTGGACCGGCACCAACCTCCAGTTGACGGTGATGAGCATCGAGCCGGGCGGCGAGATCGGCCTGGAGATGCACATCGACCGCGACCAGTTCCTGCGCGTGGAGGCGGGCCGGGGCCGGGTGCTGATGGGAGGGGAGAAGGACCGGCTCACCTTCGACCGGGAGGTCGTCGACGACTGGGTGGTCCTCGTCCCCGCCGGGACCTGGCACAACGTCGTCAACACCGGCGACGAGCCGCTGAAGCTCTACTCCCTCTACGCCCCGCCCGAACACCCGCACGGCGCCGTGCACCGCACCAAGGCCGACTCCGACGCCGCGGAGGAGGCGGAGCGGGCCGAGGGGCCCGGCGAGTACGGGGGAGAGTGACCGACGAGCGCCCTTGGCCGGTGTGGCGGCGCGTGCCATGCTCGCGGCACGGTGAGGCCGGACGGCCGCCGGGGCGTTCGGCCGGCAGGACGGGGAGGAGCGGCATGGTGGCGGTGCGCGGGGTGCTGTTCGACGTCGACGACACGCTGTTCGACTACTCGGGTTCGGACGAGGCCGGGCTGCTGGCCCATCTGGACGCCGAGGGCCTGTTGGAACGCTTCTCCGAGCCCTCCGCGGCGGTCGCGCTCTGGCGGGAGGTCACCCGGGCCGAGTACGCCCGCTACACCGCCGGTGAGATCACCTTCGCCGAGCACCGGCGCGCCCGGGTGCGCCGGTTCCTGGCCCGTCTCGGGCAGCCGGGGGCGGACGACCTGTCCGACGAGGAGGCCGGCGCCTGGTTCGCCGGGTACACGGCCCACCGGGACGCCGCGCGCAGGGCCCTGGACGGCGCCGCGGCCGTCCTCACCGAGTTCGCGCCCCGCTACCGCCTCGGCGTGGTCTCCAACTCGTCCCTGTCGCACCAGCGGAAGAAGCTGGCGGCCATCGGCCTGCTGGCGTACTTCGGCGACGCGCTGGTCTGCTCGGTGGAGCACGGCGAGGCCAAGCCCGCGCCGGGCATCTTCCTCGCCGGATGCGCCCTGCTGGGCCTGGAGCCGCACGAGGTGGCCTACGTCGGGAACGACCACGCGATCGACGCGGTGGGGGCGCGCGACGCGGGTCTGCGCGCGTACTGGCTGGACCGGGGGAACACCGGCTGGGGCGGCACCCGCCAGGGGGCGCCCGCCGAGGGGGTCCGGGTGATCCGCTCCCTGCCGGAGCTGCCGGCCGCCCTCGCCGGTTGACCTCCCGCGCGAGCCTTCCGGCGCGACGGGACGGGTCAGGGCCGGTCGCCGGGGCGCCAGGCGCGGTGGCAGGCGCGGCATTCGAGCATCCCGTCCAGCCGGTCGTCGGAGACGACCGCGGTCACGCGCCGTCCGCCGCAGTTCGGACAGGACCGCCCGTGGGGGCGCCCCCGTCGGGGGCGCCAGGAGTCCAGCCGGACGAGCAGGAAGACCAGGGCGGCCACGAGGGCGATCGAGACGGCGGCGACGACCACGGACACGGGTCCTCCGGGTGAGTGGGGATGGCGGGGTGGCGGGTGGCGGGGAGGGGCGCGGATCCGGGCGTCCCCGTCCGCCGCCGGCCGGGTCAGCCGTACCGCAGCGAGTCCGGGGACGGTTCCGCCGGGGAGCGGTGGCCGGACAGACCCAGCGTCAGGTCCAGATCGGCGAGCAGGCCGCGCAGCACGTGCCGCACGCCGTCCTCGCCGCCCAGCGCCAGGCCGTACGCGTACGGGCGGCCGACCAGTACGGCCCTCGCGCCCAGCGCCAGCGCCTTGAGGACGTCCGCGCCGGTGCGCACCCCCGAGTCGAACAGCACCTCGATCCGGTCGCCGACGGCCTCGGCGATCTCCGGCAGCACGTCCAGGGAGGCCACCGCGCCGTCCACCTGGCGTCCACCGTGGTTGGAGACCACGATCCCGTCCATGCCGGCGTCCGCCGCGCGTCGGGCGTCGTCCGGGTGCTGGATGCCCTTGAGGACGATGGGGCCGTCCCAGTGCTCGCGGAGGAACGGCAGCCGGTCCCAGGAGCGGTCGGTGCCGGTGAACATCGGCACCCAGCGCAGCACCGCCGAGATCGGGTCCTCCTCCGGGGACTTGGCCAGCCCCGCCCGGAACGCCGGGTCGGAGAAGGGGATGGCGGTGCCCACGCCCCGGATGAACGGCAGGTAGGACAGGTCCAGGTCGTGCGGGCGCCAGGCCAGGGTCCAGGTGTCCAGGGTGACCACCAGGGTGGTGAAGCCCGCCGCCCTCGCCCGGCCCAGGATGCTGACGCAGACCTCGTCGTCGTTCGGCCAGTACAGCTGGTACCAGCGCGGTCCGTCGCCGCTCGCCCCGGCCACGTCCTCGATGGTGTGGGAGGAGGCGGTGGACAGCACCATGGGGACGCCCAGGGAGGTCGCCGCCCGCGCGGTGGCGAGTTCGCCGTCGGGGTGGAGGATCGACTGCACGCCCACCGGGGCGAGCAGTACGGGGGCGGGCATCTCGGTGCCCAGCACGGTGGTGCGCAGATCGCGGACGGTGGCGTCGCGCAGCATGCGGGGCACGATCCGCCGGCGGTCGAACGCCTCCCGGTTGGCGCGGGCCGTCGCCCCGGAGCCGGCCGCTCCGGCCACGTACCGGAACGGGCCGGGCTCCAGTCGCTCGCGGGCGGAGTCCTCCAGGGCGGTGGGGTCGGTGGTGAAGGGCGGGAGCCGGCCGTCCAGGCCGTTCAGATAGATCTCGCTCTGGTAGGCGCCGAAGGTCGAGCCCACCGCCCCCTCGGCCGCTCCGGCCGCTCCGGCCGCCGCGGAGGCCGCGTCCGTGTCGCCCATCGTCCGTCCCCTCTCTCGCGTTCCTCGTGTTCCCGCGCGTTCCGCGGGTCGCGCAAGGTCGCGCGGTTCACCCGATGCGGGCCGCGCTCCCCGACACCCGCACGCGCGGGTCGTCCGCGCGCAGTTCGACCTCCAGCAGGCCGGGGCGCCCCATGTCGTGCCCCTGGTGGAGGGTGAGTCGCGCCGGCGCGGCGACCAGGCCCAGGGCGCGAAGATACCCGCCGAGCGCCGCCGCTGCCGCCCCCGTGGCGGGATCCTCCACGACTCCTCCCACCGGGAACGGGTCGCGGACGTGGAAGACGGTGCCGGGGCGGCCGTCCGCCGTCGGCTCGCGCCACACCAATTGGAGGGTGGTCAGATCCAGGCGGAGCATGAACGCCTTCAGCCGCTCGACGTCGTACTCCAGCGCGGCCAGCCGCTCGCGCGTGGCGGCGGCGAGGACGAGGTGCCGGGCCCCGGCGTAGGCGATGCGCGGCGGCAGGGCCGGGTCCAACTCGGCGGGCTTCCAGTCGAGCGCGGCCAGGGCCTCGGCCACGTCCGCCCCGTCGACGTCCACCACCTGCGGCTCGACGCTGGTGAGGGTGGCGCGCGGGGTGCCGTCGGCCGCCTCGGCGACGGTGACGGGCACGGTGCCGGCCGGGGTGGCGAAGACCAACTCGCCCGGCCCGGTCCGCTCGGCCAGCGCGACGGCCGTGGCCACCGTGGCGTGTCCGCAGAACGGCACCTCGGCCAGTGGGCTGAAGTAGCGGATGCCGAAACCGCGTCCGGGCGGGGCGTCGAGCCCAGGGGGCGGGGGCGTGACGAAGGCCGTCTCGGAGTAGCCGACCTCGGCGGCGACCGCGAGCATCCCCGTCTCGTCCAGGCCGCCCGCGTCGAGCACGACTCCGGCCGGGTTGCCGCCTCCCGGGTCGGAGGAGAAGGCCGTGTAGCGCAGCACTTCGGGGGTGACACTTCCGGTGTTCGTGGTCATGCCCGGTCAACTCCGTTCCGTGCCGTGGATGTTCCGACACGCGCCGGGGCGCACGAGACGCGGGGTGGCGCCCGATGTCACCCGTGCGCCATAGAAGCGTCGTGTACGCGACAACATTGCGACGCCGTGTCGCCGTCCCCGGCGGCTGCAATCGCGTACATGACGCACCCGACGAGCGCCACCGCCGAAATGAGAGCCGTCGCCCGCCACCTGAACCGCCGCCGCTTCCTGACCGTCTCCGGTGCCGCCGCGGCCCTGGCCCTGGGCACCAACCTGCCCTCCACCGCCCACGCCGCGCCCGCCCTGGACCCCGCCCGGATCGGCGCGGACCCCTTCACCCTGGGCGTGGCGTCCGGCGACCCCCGCCCCGACTCCGTGGTGCTGTGGACCCGGCTGGCCCCCGAGCCGTACGAGACGGACAGCGGGATGCCCGCCCGGCCGGTCGTCGTCCAGTGGGAGATCGCCCACGACGAGCGTTTCCGCCGCACGGTCCGACGCGGACGGGTCGTCGCGCACCCGGAGCTCCACCACGCCGTGCACGTCGAGGCCGACGGCCTGCTCCCGGGCCGCGACTACCACTACCGGTTCCGCGTCGGCCGCTGGACCAGCCCCGCCGGACGCACCCGCACCGCGCCCGCGCCCGGCACCACGCCCGCCGCGCTCCGCTTCGGCCTGCTGTCGTGCCAGGCGTACCACGACGGCTACTACACCGCGCTCGGTCACCTCGCCCGTGAGGAGGACGTCGACGCCGTCCTCCACCTCGGCGACTACCTGTACGAGTACGCCGTCTCCGCCGTCGGCGGCCACCGCGGCTACACCGACCGCACCCTGCCGGAGGTCTTCGCCCGGGAGACGGTGACGCTGGAGGACTACCGGCTGCGGTACTCCCTGTACAAGTCCGACGCGGACCTGGCCGCCGCCCACGCCGCGCACCCGTGGATCGTCACCTGGGACGACCACGAGACGGAGAACAACTACGCCAACGGCATACCGGAGAACGGTGTCCCGCCGGAGGAGTTCCTGCTGCGCCGGGCCGCCGCCTACCGCGCGTACTACGAGAACATGCCGCTGCGCCGCCCCCAGCGCCCCCAGGGACCCGACCTGAGGCTCTACCGGCGGCTGCACTACGGGCGCCTGGCGCAGTTCGACGTGCTCGACACCCGTCAGTACCGCGACAACCAGGCGAACGGTGACGGCTGGAAGGTGCCCACGCCCGAGTCCGAGGACCCCTCGCGCACCATGCTCGGCGCCGGCCAGGAGCGCTGGCTGATCGACGGGTGGCGTCGGTCGCGGGCGGTGTGGAACGTGGTGCCGCAGCAGGTGGTCTTCTCCCGGCGCCGCAACCGGGTCGCCGGCCCCTGGCCGCTGTCGATGGACGCCTGGGACGGCTACCCCGGTTCGCGGGAACGGGTGCTGGCGGGCGCGGACGCGGCCGGCGTGGAGAACCTCGTCGTCCTCACCGGTGACGTCCACGTCCACTACGGGTTCGACATCAAGCGGGACTTCGACGACCCCGACTCCCGCACCGCGGGCGTGGAGATCGTCACCACCTCCGTCACCAGCGGTCGGGACGGCGCCGAACGGCCCGGCAACTGGCAGACGCTGATGACCGCCAACCCCCACCTGAAGTTCTACAACGGCCGGCGCGGGTACGTCATGCTCGGTCTGGACCGGGAGCGGCTGCGGGCCGACTACCGGACCGTTCCGGCGGTGACGGTCCCGGGCGCGCCGATCACCACGGCGGCGTCGTACGTGTCGCCGGCGGGCGAGCCGGGCCTGCTGCCGGCCTGAGGCGGAATGTTCGGTCCTGTCCTGATGTGAGCGATGTTGCAGTAATGGTGATGTGCCGGGGGCGGAAAACCTGGGATGATTGGACGGCTTCCACGAACTCCTGGAGAGGTGCATGTCCGACCCCGGCCCGTCCCCGGCCGCAGCCGAACGCCAGATACCACAGCAACTGCCCACGCCCCCGGTCCCCGAGGCCGGCGGCACCCCCGAGCCCGACGGGGCGCCACGAGCGCCCGAGTCGGCCAGACCCACCGACCGCGGTCGCGCCGGGCTGCTGACCGTCCTCATCCTCGGCAGCCTCACCGCCCTTCCCGCGCTGTCGATGGACATGTACCTCCCGGCGCTGCCGGACATCGGAACCGCCTACGGCAGCCCGGCCGCCGAGGTGCAGCTCACCCTGACGGCCTGTCTGCTCGGCCTGGCCGTCGGGCAGATCGTCGTCGGCCCGATGAGCGACCGGTTCGGCCGGCGCCGCCCGCTGTTGATCGGCATGGCGGGCTACGTCCTGGCCAGCGTCGCCTGCGCCCTCGCCCCCGGCGTCCACTCCCTGACCGCGTTCCGCCTCGCCCAGGGCCTGGCCGGGGCGGCGGCCATCGTGATCGCCCGCGCGGTCGTCCGCGACATGTTCGACGGGCTGGCCATGGCCCGCTTCTTCTCCACCTTGATGCTGATATCCGGCCTCGCCCCGATCCTGGCACCGGTGTTGGGCGGCCAGGTGCTGCGGTTCACCGACTGGCGCGGCGTCTTCCTCGTCCTGGCGGGCTTCGGCCTGATCACCACCGTGGTCACCGCCCGCTGCCTGCCCGAGACCCTGGCCCCGCGGGACCGGCACGCCGGTGGGGTCGGCGAGGCGCTGCGCACCGTGCGCGGGCTCCTGGCCGACCGGGTGTTCACCGGCTACCTGCTGGTGGGCAGCTTCGCCTTCGGCGCGCTGTTCGCGTACGTGTCCGCCTCGTCGTTCGTCGTCCAGGAGATCTACGGGGCCTCGCCGCAGACGTTCAGCCTGCTGTTCATGGTCAACTCCATCGGACTGGTGGCCACCGGGCAGGTCAACGGCAAGCTGCTGGTGGGCCGGGTCTCCCTGGACCGGGTCATCGCCGTCGGCCTGGCGGTGATCCTGCTGGCGGCCGTCGCGCTGCTGCTGATGACCTCCGGCGTCCTCGGCTCCGTCGGCCTGTTCCCCGTCTCGGCCGCGCTGTTCGTGCTGATGTCGGCCATGGCGCTGGTGCTGCCCAACGCCAACTCCGAGGGGCTGATGCGCGCCTCGCGCGCGGCCGGCTCGGCCTCCGCGCTGCTGGGTGCCTCCCAGTTCCTCGTGGGCGCGATCGCCTCCCCGCTGGTGGGCATCGCGGGCGAGGGCACGGCCGTGCCGATGGCGGTGGTGCAGTTGGGCGCCGTCCTGGTGGCGGGGACGAGCTTCGTCCTGCTGTGCCGTCCGGGACGTCCGCGCGCCCGGATGGAGTCCCCGGCGGCCTCGGCCTCGTCGGGGTCCTCGGCCTCGTCGACGACGTGAGCGGTCGTCACACCGCCCGGCGCTGACGCGCCACCACACCCGAGCGGCTCCGCGCCGGTCCCCGGAACCCGGGGCGCGCGGGGCCGCTCGGCGTTCCCGCCCGTCGACGGGGCACCGTGCGAAGGGCGGGAACGCGGTTCAGGCCACCGGTGGAACCGCGGCGCGACGCCGCGCGGCCCGGACGGCCTCGACCAGGAGGGGGCGGTGGGCGGCGAGCCGCCCGGCGCGGTTGACGGCGAGGACGCCCACCGGTTCGCCGGCGCGGTGGTAGGAGACCACCAGACGACGGCCGGGCGGGTCGTACTCGACCGTCCGCGCCTCGTCGGCCAGGTGCGGCAGGCCCAGCGAGCGGATGCGGACGCCGTGCAGGTCGGACCAGAAGGAGGGCACCGTGGCGGGGGGCTCGGGCGGCGCGCCGTCCGCCTCCCGGCGCAGCAGGACCCGGGCGGCGAGGGCGGAGTGCTCCACCGCCGCGCTCCAGTGCCCCAGGTGGAGCGTGCCCGGGGCCAGGGGGTGGGGCCGGCGCGACGCGTCGCCGACGGCGACGACGCCCGGCACCACCGTGCCGTCCTCGGCGAGGGCGCGGCCGAACTCGTCGCAGACCACGGCGCCGTCCAGGAGCAGGCCGCTGCCGCGCAGCCAGGCCGTGCGGGGGACGGCGCCGAGGGCCGCCAGGACGACGGTGGCCGGGACGTGGGTGCCGTCGTCGAGGTGGGCGCCGGTGACGCGGTCGGTACCGGTCAGGGACCGGACCCGGGTGCCGGTGCGCAGGTCGATGCCGGCCTCGCGGTGCAGCCGGGCGACGAACTCCCCGACGGCGGTGCCGACGGCACGGACCAGGGGGAGGGTCCCGGCCTCCACGAGGGTCACCGGAACGCCCCTCCGCACCGCCGCGGCGGCGACCTCCGAGCCGAGGAAACCGGCGCCGACGACGAGCAGCCGGGCGTCGGGGGCGGCGAGCGCCCGGCGCAGCGCGCGGGCGTCGTCCAGGGTCCGCAGGGTGTGCACGCCGGCGGGCGCGGGGGTCGGCCAGGGGCGGGCGGCCGCCCCGGTGGCGACGACCAGACCGTCCCAGCGCAGCCGGTCGCCGTCGGTGAGGAGGAGCGTGCGGTCGGCCGGCCGCAGCGCGACGGCGGCGACGCCGGCGCGCAGCTCCACATCGAGGTCGTCGACGGTCGGCAGCGCGATCTCGGCGAGGTCCTCGGCGAGATCCTCGGCGGTGTCGCCGACGGTGCCGTCGGCGTCGGTCCACCGGTCTCCGTCGAGGATCCGCTTCGACAGCGGCGGTCGGTCGTAGGGGGGATGCGGCTCGTCGCCCACCAGGGTCAGCCGGCCGGTGAAGCCCTGCTCCCGCAGGGCTCGGGCCGTTCTGGTGCCGGCCAGCGAGGCCCCCACCACGATGACGTGACGCGCACTCACGCGACGGCCCCGTCGGTGCGGAGGGAGATCGCCCGGACGGGGCAGGCGGCGGCGGCCTCCCGCACGGCGGCGCGGACGGTCTCGTCCTCGGGGACGTCCTCCCGGTGGAGGAGGTTGTCGTCCTCGTCGAACGAGAAGTGGTCGGGGGCGGCGAAGACGCACTGGCCGTGGCTCTCGCAGCGGTTGAGGTCGACGTGGATGCGCACGGGTGCTCCAGGTGGATGCGGTCCCGGGGACGGGAACGGTGGTGGCGGTGGCGGTGACACGGCGCCCGGACGACGGCCCGTCAGGCGGCGCCCCGGCCCCCGTCCCGCGGAACGGGGGGAACGGGAGGGTTGAAGCGGGAGGCCACGGGAGGCGTCCAACCGGCGGGAAGGGTGCCGGGGAGCCGGACGACGCCGGTGACGGAGAACTCGACCAGGCGGCCGGTCCCGGCCGGACCGGCCCCCTCGACGGTTCCGGCGTCCCAGAGGACCTCCGCGGTGCCGGTCAGGTGGAGGGTGGCGCCGGTCGCGTAGTCCGGGACGACCAGGCCCGCCCGCGGGTTGAGCAGCAGGTTCCCCAACGTCAGGAACATCGCGTTGCCCGGGTAGTCGGGCCAGCGCAGCCTGGTGGGCGACAGGACCCGGAGGAAGCCGGGGTTGCCGCCCCGGTGGGAGGCGTCGGCGCGGCCGTGCCCGTCGGCGGTGGCGACGAAGAAGGTGTCGGCCCCGGAGAGGAAGCGCTGTTGCTCGGGGTCGAGCCGGTCGGTCCGGCGGACCTCGAAGGGCGGCGCCGGCGGCGGCTCCGCGTCCGCCGCCGGCGGGGTGCGCTTCTGGATGTACTTGGGGCAGTTGGCGACCACCTGGTCGAGGCGGACGAGGAGGCCGTCCTTGCGGGGGTGGGCCGTGCCGTTCATCCGCATGCGGCGCCGGGTGGCGGCCTCGATGGCGAGCATCCCCAGGTGGGCCGGTCCCCGCAGGACGGGGGCCAGGGGGTCGTCCGGGGCCGGGCGGGCCGCGACGAGCAGGTCGCGCTCGTTCGGGACGCGGAGGAACCCCGCGGGGCCGGTGAGCACGGTGGCCCAGACGTCGCCGCGGTCGTCGGCGGCTCCGACGACCAGCGTGCGCTGCTCGGCGAGGAAGGAGGCGGCCACGGGAGGCACGGTGTCGCGGATCGCGCGCCCGGAGACCTCGGCCTCCTCCCGGAGGCCGGCGCGCCGCTGGGCCTCGCGCTCGCCGTGGTGGTAGGGGCCGGTCACGGTGGTCGCTCCTCGGAAGGCGGTGGGGTGCCGGGGCACCGGGCGTGGGGGAGGGGTGGAGCGGGCCGGGGGCGGCCGCCGGTCGGGGAGTGGAAGGGCGGCGGCCACCCGGCCGTGTGGGGCGGCTCAGAAGAAGCCGCAGGTGGGAGCCTCGGAGACGGGGGCCGGGGCGGAGTCGGCGCCGGTCGGGGCGTAGATCTCCAGGCGGATGCCGTCGGGGTCGGTGAAGAAGATGCCTCCGGAGGAGGCGCCCTCGCCGTGCGGCACGACACCGTCGTACGCGAACCCGGCTCCCAGGTCCCGCAGGACGGCCTCGGCCGAGCGGACCTCCTCGATGCTCTCCACCTGGAAGGACAGGTGGTGCAGGCCGGGGAGACCGGGGGCGTACCCGCCCTCGCCCTGCTGCCACAGGGTCACCATCAGGTGGCCCTCGCGGCCGAGGAAGGCGTAGGCGCGGCCGGGCTCGCGGCCCTCTGCCTGGACCTCGAACCCGAAGACCTTCCGGTAGAAGTCCAGCGAACGGTCCAGGTCGGTGACGTTCAGGCCGATGTGTCCGGTCCGGAGGGCGGTGGGGACGGTGGCTGCGGACATGGCGGGATACCTCCAACGCGGCGTTCGGGACCACCCCGAACTAACCGTTGTCGATGAATTTAGGGGTTAGAAGCGAGACGGGTCAACTCCCTATGGGGCGATAGCCGGTTAGGCTGGTGGCAGGTGTCGACGGAAGGGAGTGCGCATGGGTGCCGGCGCGGAGGAGACGGTCCCCCCGGCCGCGGGGGTCGGCGCCGATCCCCGGCCCCTGAAGGACGAGCCGCTCGGCCTGGACCTGCTCAACACCCGCTGGATCGACGGCGGGATCCGGCACGACCTCCTGGCGGATCTCGACGGGCTCGCTGTCTGGCTGACCGGCCACGACCTGCTGGAACGGAGCGGCGGCGCCACTCCGGCGGTCCTGGAGGCCGTCCGCGCCGCCCGTGACGCGCTGGCCGCCGTCGTCGCCGACCCCGACGACGCCCGCGCCCGGAGGGAACTCAACGCCGTCCTGGCGCACGGCCGCGTGCTGCGCCGCCTGGACCCCACGGGTCCCGCCGAGGACGTCGAGACCGACGACCCCGCCTGGCTGGCGGCCTGGCTGGCCGCCGACGACTACCTGCGCCTGGTGCGCACCGCCCCGGACCGCATCCGGGCCTGCGCCAACGACGACTGCGTCCTGCACTTCTACGACGTCTCCCGGAACGGCACCCGCCGCTGGTGCTCCATGTCGGGCTGCGGGAACCGGGCCAAGGCGTCGCGCCACTACGCGCGCACCCGCCGTCGCGAGGGCTTCGAGGACCGGGCGTAGGAGTCGCCCGCGCGGGGCGTTCCGGGCCGAGGGCGACGCCGGGCGGCCGATGCCGGGCGGCCGACGCCGGGCGGCCGACGCCGGGCGGCGTCGTGGCCCGGCGGCCTTCCGGCCCGAACCGCTTCGGGCGGACCGCGTGCGGGTCCGGCGGGAGCGGCGCGGGGCCTCCGCCGAACTCAGCCGCGGTGACGTCCGTGGTGGCGGGCGACCCGCACCCGGTTGCCGCAGGCCGGTGTGCACCACTCCCGGCGCCGATGGCTCCGGACGAAGTACAGGACGCAGCCCGGCGCGGCGCAGGCGCGCAGATCCCGCCGGCGCGGGCCCGTGAGCAGGTCGACGCCGGAGACCGCCACCACGCCCAGCAGGGCCAGGTACGGGTCCTCCTCCGCCCAGCGCACCACCGGACCGGCCGTCTCCCCGGGGGCCAACTCGGGCCAGCGCTGGGAGAGTCGCGCGGCGCGGTTCACCACGGCGGCCGCCTCCTCGCCGTGGGGCTCCCCGGCGACGCAGGAGCGGCTCAGCTCCCGCAGCGCCTCGCGCAGGCGCCGGAACTCCGCCAGGTGCGAGGGCGTCGCCGGGCCCCGCGCGGCGAGCCCGTCGGGGAACGCCTCCGCGTGCTCGTCGAGCCAGCGGCCCAGTTCGGTCGGGGTGGTCAGCGCGTCCACCGGGCTGCCGCGCAGCCCTCCGTGGATGAACACGGTGTTCACCAGGTCCAACGCCAGTGGCTCCCCGACCAGCGGAGGCCGGGGCGTCCGTTCGCTCTCCGTCGTCGCCGACATCTCCTCTGGGCGCGGGGTGTTGCCTCGCCGTCGATAATGCCATACTCCCGAGCTAATGGATTAGATGCGAGTTCATCCATTACATGGCCCGCGACCCGGAGGTCCCCGTGACAACAGAAGAATCCCTCGGCACCGCACCGGCCCCCGCGCCCGCCGTCCCCGCCCAACCGGCTCCGGCGGCCACCCCCGGGCGGCCGGCCGGCAAGGCGCCGCCGCGACCGGCCGCGCTCACCATCGCCGTGGCCACTGCCGGCTCGGTCGTCGGACTGGTGCTGCTGGTCGCCATCGGCGCGTGGCTGGACCAGGTCTGGCTGATCCCCCCGCTCGCGGCCAGTTCCGCCCTCGTCTTCGGCGCCCCCGCCCTGCCCCTGGCCCAACCGCGCAGCGTCATCGGCGGACAGGTGCTGTCCGCCCTGACCGGATTCGCCGTCCTGGCGGTGGCCGGCAGCTCCACCTGGGGCGCCGGCGTGGCGGGCGGACTCGCGCTCGGCGTGATGATGCTGGCCCGCACACCCCACTCGCCCGCGGCGGCCACCGCCGTCATCGTGGTGGCCCAGTCGCCCGACCCGCTGCTCTTCCTCGTCCTGCTGGCCGCCGCCGCCACGCTCCTGGTCGTCGTCGGCACCGCGACCGGCCGGCTGCGCGCCGCCCCGAACTACCCGACCTACTGGTGGTGAGAGCGGCCCACCCACGGTCACCCCGTCCCGGCCGACCGACGCTCCGCCGCCGTTCCGGGGCAGGAGGCGGAGCGTTTGACGTTCGGGGTGTCTGTAGGGTGCGGGCATGACAACGGCGCTCCGCCTGGAGAAGGTGACCCCCGACAATGTCCTCGACGCGTGCCGTCTGGCGGTCCGGCCCGGACAGGAGCGGTTCGTGGATCCGGTCGCGCAGTCGCTCGCCGAGGCGTACGTGCATCCCGAGATCGCCTGGCCGCGACTGATCTGCGACGGCGACCGGATCGTGGGCTTCGTGATGGCCTTCTTCGACGTCCCCTTCGACGTCGACGGTCCGGACGGCTCGCCCCGCTCCGGCCTGTGGCGGCTGGCGATCGCCGCCGACGAGCAGGGGCGCGGATACGGCCGCTTCGCGGTGGAAGCGGTCTGCGAGGAGATCCGCAGGCGCGGGGGAACGCGGGTGACGGTGACCTGGAAGCCGGGCGAGGGCGGGCCCGAGGAGTTCTACCTGAGGCTCGGCTTCCGGCGTGCGGGAGAGACCGACGACGGCGAGGTCATCGGCGAACGGGAGCCGGCCGGGGCCTGAGGCGGGCCCGCCCCGGACCCGTCCCGACCTCGTCCCGACCCCGCCCCGAAAGTCGTCCGTCGCCGGAGAGCGGGCGGACGGGGAACGCCCGAACCGCGCCCGCAACCGTGCCGGCATATTCCACGGGCATTTCCGAGAAGTGGAACGGTGAACGGGTCGGAGAATTTCGACCGGTGACGGGGCCGCCGCGTGTTCCCCCGACCCGCGCCGTCACGCCCGGAGGGGAAACGCCGCCCGGATCGTCTTGCCCTCTCCGGGGCGTAGCACGACCGTGACCTCGGAGGCCAGCTCGCGCACCAGCAACCAACCGAATCCGCCGGGCACCGAGGGGTTTATCTGGACCGTCCGGGGACGCCGGACACTGGCATCGGAGACCGACACCTCGACTCCGCCGTGCGTGGCCTCCAGGTGGAAATCCGTCACCCCGCCGGCGTGGCGAACCGCGTTGGAGACCAGCTCCGAGACGCCCAGCAGCACGGCGTCCACATCCGCGACCTGCGCGTTCGGCTTTATGGCGCGCACGAATCCGCGGGCGACCTCCCGTGCCCGTTCCCCGGTCTGCGGGGGGCGGTTCGGCAGCCGTTCCCGGGACCGGCCCTTCTTGCGCATCGGTCCTCCCTGTGTCGCGAGCTGTTTCCCCGGCTCTCGTCCCCGCCTTCCCGCCCGATCGCCGGGACGAACCCGACGGGCGCGGGAAAACGTGGTGTTCCCCACGGACACGTTCGGTGCTTTCCGGACCGCTCACGGCGATTCCCCACGCTTCCCCTCACGCTCCTTTCGGGGAATCGCCGCGCGATATCGCGAACACGGTGGAGCCGGCGCTCCGGGGAATTCCGAATCCGTCCGGCCGGAGCTCCGCGAAAGGCGGGACCCGGAGCCGGAGCCTGTCCTACGCTGAGTGCCCGCCGTGAGTTCCGCTGTGCCGGCTCGACGGCGGGGAGGGGGAGTCGATGGGGGCGAACGGTACGGGGGACACGGACGGCACGGACGGCACGGGCGCCACGGGCGGGCCGCCCGAGGGCCCCGCGGGGAGCGCGCCCCGGGTCACCCTGGAGGGTCTGCTGTCCGTGGTGGGGGCCGGGGCGGTGGAGCCGTGCGTGGCCCCCCGGGGGCTGGGGGCGCCGGTCACCGGGGTGACCGTGCTGGACGAGACGGAGCCCGCGACCGGCCCGGGGGAGCTGCTGCTGGTGGTCGGCGTCGACCCGGAGTCGGCCGTCGCCGTCGACATCGTGCGCCGGGCCGGAGAGGCCGGAGCGGCGGCCGTGGTGTTCGGGCCGGGGCGCTCGGGGCGGCCGTCCACGGCGCTGCGGGAGGCCGCCGAGGAGACCGGCACCGTGGTGCTCCTCCGCACGGCGTGGAGCCCCTGGGCACAACTGGTGAGCGTGCTGCGGGCGGGACTGGCCTCGGTGGGCGTCCCGCCCGACCCGGCGATGGCGGCCGTGGCGCCGGGCGATCTGGACGGGCTCGCCGAAGCGGTGGCGGCGCTGGTCGACGGCGCGGTGACCATCGAGGACACCCGGTCGCGGGTGCTCGCCTACTCCTCCGAACAGCAGGAGGTGGACGAGGTGCGACGGCTGACGATCCTCGGCCGCCGCGTCCCGGAGTGGCGCGTCGCCGCGATGCGGGAGGACGGCTTCTTCCGGGCGCTGTGGAGTTCGGGGGACGTCCTGCACCGACCGGCGCGGGGAGACGCCCCGGAGCGTCTGGTGGCGGTGGTCAGGGCGGGCGGTGAACCCCTGGGCTCGATCTGGGTGGCGGCCGCCGGGCGCCCCCTCGCGCCGAACGCGACGGACATCCTGCGGGCGGCGGCCCGGACGGCGGCCCCCCACCTGATCCGTCACCGCACCCGCGGAGGGCACGAACACCTCGTCGAGGAGGCGGTGCGGGCCCTGCTGGAGGGACGCGGCTCCCCCGAGGCGGCGGCCGAGCGGGCCGTACTGCCGGCGCGCGGGTCCTACGCGGTGCTGGCGGTGCGCGTCGTGCCGGGCCGGGAGGACGCCGGACCGGGTCGGGAGGACGAGACCTCCGCGCGGCTGTCCGGCATGTTGACGCTGCACTGTGCCGCCCGGGGGCACCGGGCCGTGGCCGTCCTGCTGGGCGGCGCGGTCCTGGTGGTCGTGGGCGCCCTGGAGGCGGCCGGGGAACGGGCCGAAGCCCAGGTGGCGCGGCTGGGGGCCTCGCTGGTGCGGCAGGCGTCGGCCGCGTTGGGCGCGGAGGTGAGGATCGGCCTGGGAGAGGTGGTGGACGGCCCCGCCCGGCTGCCCGAGTCCCGCCGATCGGCCGAGGAGGCGCTGCGGGCCCTGCTGGAGACCCGCGGAGCCCCCACCCACGCCCGGGTGGGGGAGGTGGCCGAGGCGGTCGGCATGGGCCGGATCGCCGACGCGCTCGAAGGACTGTCGCTGCCCCCGCAGACGCCCGTGGCCCGACTGGCGGCGTTCGACGCCGAGCACGGCGGAATCTCCACGGTGGAGACCCTGCGGGCGTACCTCGACCACTTCGGCGACGTGCCCGCCGCCTCCCGGGCCCTGGGCGTGCACCCCAACAGCCTGCGCTACCGCCTCCGTCGGCTCGTCCAGGTGTCGGGGATCGACCTGGCGGACCCCGACTCCCGTCTGTTGGCCCAGATCCAACTGCGGCTGCTCGACCGCGGCGCCTGAGCCCACGCCCGCGCGGGGCGGCGCCCCGTCCCGCGCGGGTCCTCGTCCGGGGACGAGAGAGGACGGGGCCGTCTCTCGTCGCCGCGCACGACGGCGGCGGCGTCCGCCCGGGAACCGCCGCCGTCGCACCGCGGTCGCCCCGACATCCGGGAGGACGTCACGAAGACTCCCCGGCCCGTCCGCGAGCACTCTGGTGACAGGTCCGGCGACCACGCCGGGCACTCCAGCCGACCGACACCGGAGGGCGCCATGACCACCGACCCCACAGAACTCGCCGGCCTCACCGAGCCCGCCCGGCGGCGGGAGCACGTCCTGCGGGCGGCCGTGCGCGAGGGGCTGCTCCACCCCGAGCGGGATCCGCTGGCCGGGTTCGTCGACCTCGACGGTCTCGCCACGACGGCCGGCGCCCTGCGCCGCGCGTTCCCCGACTCGCTCGACGTCCTCCACGCCTTCGCGGTCAAGGCCAACTGCCTGGTGCCGGTGCTGGCGGAGCTGGTCCGCAACGGCATGGGCTGCGAGGTCGCCACCGCCGGCGAACTCGACCGGGCGCTGGAGGCGGGCTGCCCGCCGGAGCGGATCGTGTTCGACTCGCCGGCCAAGACCCGCGCTGAGCTGCGACGGGCCCTGGACCTGGGGATCGCGGTCAACATCGACAACTTCCAGGAGCTGTCCAGAGTCGACGCCCTCCGGGCGGACCGGATGTCCCGATCGCCGATCGGGCTGCGCGTCAACCCGCAGGTCGGCGGCGGCACGATCGGCGCGATGAGCACCGCCACCCGTCATTCGAAGTTCGGCGTGCCCCTGGAGGACGACGGCAACCGGCAACGGCTGCTGCGTATCTACCGGGAACGCCCCTGGCTCACCTGGGTGCACGCGCACGTCGGCTCCCAGGGGTGCCCGCTGGACCTGATCGCCCAGGGCGTCGCCCGGGCCGTGGAGTTCGCCGAGGAGGTCAACCGCCACATCGGGCGGCGGCAGGTGGTCGGGATCGACATCGGGGGAGGGCTGCCGGTCAACTTCGCCGGCGAGGAGGTCCGGCCCGGCTTCGACGAGTACGTCTCCCGGCTGCGCGCGCACGCGCCGACGCTCTTCGACGGGAGGTACGCCGTCGTCACCGAGTTCGGCCGCTCGGTGGCGGCCAAGAACGGCTTCACCGCCGCGTACGTGGAGTACACCAAGAACGCGGGCGGCCGCCCGGTGGCGATCACCCACGCCGGGGTGCAGGTCGCCACGCGGACCGTCTTCGCCCCCGACTCCTGGCCGGTGCGGATCGAGGCCCACGGCCCCGACGGCGGGGCGAAGGACGGAGCGCCCGTGCGGCAGGACATCGCCGGCCCGGCCTGCTTCGCGGGCGACCTGCTGGCGCGCGACCGGGCGCTGCCGCCGCTGGAGCCCGGCGATCTCGTCGTCGTTCCGGACACCGGCGCGTACTACTTCTCCACGCCCTTCCACTACAACAGCCTGCCCGAACCCGCCGTCCACGGCTTCCGCGTCCTCGCCGACGGCCGGGTCGGCTTCGAGCCCGTCCGCCCCGTGCGGGCGGAGCGGAGCCTGCCGGTGGCCGTCGGTTGAGCACCGACCGGGGCGCCCCCTTCCACGACGCACGGGTCGCCCCGAACGCACGGAACACGCGGAACGAACGGAACGCACGGAACACACGGACGCACGGGAGGAGTCGACGGTCATGAGGGTGAGGCGCACCCCCGAGGGGTGTTCGACGCGGGAGACGGAGGCCGCGCGGCCGCGGAGCCGAGGGCGTCGCCTGGCCGCCGCCGGGAACCGCTGCCGTCGAACGGCGCGGGCGGGCGCGCGGTGGGCGGCGCGGCGCCGGAACGTGGCGGCCGACCAGTTCCTGCGGGGCGCCTGCTACGGCGCGGGAGCCACCGCGGTGAGCCTGTTGGCGGTGTGGGCGCGGACCCGCTGAGGGGGCGCCGGGCCGTCGTGGGCGCTCCGCCGGCCCGGCGCCCGCCCCACCCGGACGGGCCCGCCTACACTTGCCGGGTGCTTGCCCCCCTCCACATCGACGAAGAGCTGCGCGACGCGCTCGCCGGACTGCTCGACGGGCTGCCGCCGCGCCGGGCCGCCGGAGCCGTCGAGCGGCTGATCGCCGGCTACCGGGGGAGCGACCCCGCCGGTGTGCCCGTGCTGCGCGACCGGGCGGACGTGGTGGCGTACGCCGCCTACCGGATGCCCGCCACCTTCGAGGCCGCCGCCGCCGCGCTGGGCGCCCTCGCCGATCGGGCCCCCGACCTGGATCCGGCCACCCACCTGGACGTGGGCGGCGGCACCGGCGCGGCCGTGTGGGCCGCCGCCGCGACCTGGGGCGACGGCGGCGGGCACACCAGGGCGACCACCGTCCTGGACCGGGCCGAGCCCGCCCTCGCCCTCGGCCGCGAGCTGGCGGAGACCTCCGAATCGGCCGCCGTGCGCGCCGCCGAGTGGCGACGTGCCCCGATCGGCACCGACGGCGGGCTGCCCGCCGCCGACCTCGTCACCGTCTCCTACGTGCTGGGAGAGCTGCCCGAGAACGTCCGACACCGCCTGGTGGACGCCGCCGCCGAGGCGGCCGGACGGGCCGTGGTGATCGTCGAGCCGGGCACCCCCGCGGGCTACGGGCGGGTCATCGAGGCGCGCGGTCGGCTGATCGACGCCGGACTGCGCGTCCTCGCCCCCTGCCCGCACAGCGGGGCCTGCCCCCTGGAGCCGGGCGCGGACTGGTGCCACTTCGCCGTCCGCGTCAGCCGCTCCTCCCTCCACCGACAGGTGAAGGGAGGCTCCCTGGCGTACGAGGACGAGAAGTTCTCCTACGTGGCGGCCGTCCGCCCCGACCCGGACGGCACCCTGCCCGGCGCTCCCGCCGGGGCGCGGATCGTGCGCAGGCCGCAGCTCCGCAAGGGGCAGGTCCTCCTCGACCTGTGCACCGGCCCGGACGGGGAACGCGGCGGCCTGCGGCGCGCGACCGTCACCCGACGGCACCGCCCGGCCTACCGCGCCGCCCGGGACGCGGCCTGGGGCGACACCTGGGACGAGGAGCCGGGGGGCGAGGAGGCGCGGGAGTGAGGAGCCCACGGGCCGGAGCCGTGCCCCGGGCCGTGCCCGAGGAGCCGTGCCCGGCGCGCGTCCGGCTCAGGTCCGCAGCTCCGCCGTGCAGCACTTCACACTGCCGCCGCCCTTGAGCAGCTCGCCCAGGTCCACGCCGATCGGTTCGTAACCGCGCTCCCGCAGCGGCTCGAACAGCCCCACCGCAGCCTGCGGCAGCAGCACGTGCCGCCCGTCGCTGACGGCGTTGAGACCGAAGGCGCGGGCGTCCGCCTCCCCCACGACGACCGCGTCGGGAAAGAGCCGGGCCAGCACCGTGCGGCTGCCCGGCGAGAACGCCCCCGGGTGGTACATGACGGCGTCGTCGCGGGAGTCGTCCAGGACGCACAGAGCCGTGTCCAGGTGGTAGAAGCGCGGGTCGACCAGGTCCAGGCCGATCACCGGGCGGCCGAAGAACTCCTGCGCCTCGGGGTGGGAGAGCGGGCTGCTGCGGAAGCCGCGGCCGGCCAGCAGCCAGGAGGCGGTGACGGCGAAGTCCCCCTCGCCCTCGTTGACGTGCTCCGGCTCGTGGACCTCGGTGAACCCGTGGGCGCGGTACCACGCCAGGTGCGCCGCCGCCTCCCCGGCCCGTTCGGGGTGGGCGAAGCGGGCGCCCAGCACCCGGCCGTCGACCACGAGCGCGCCGTTGGCGGCGTACACCATGTCGGGCAGCCCCGGGTCGGGGGCGAGTTCCTCGACGGTGTGGCCGAGCGAGCGGTACAGGTCGCGCAGGGCTTCCCACTGCGCGACGGCGAGCGGGAGGTCCACGGGCTTGGTGGGGTCCATCCACGGGTTGATGGAGTAGCTGACCTCGAAGTGCGCCGGTGGGCACATCAGGTAGCGGCGGGCTGAGTACACGGGGGCTCCTCACAGGATCGCTGCGTGGCGGAGGTGTCGCACGGTGTGAGCACATGGTCCACCCGCCGGGGCCGCCGCGTCCCCGGCACGGCGGGTTTTCCCTCCCCGGGAGGCGTGCGTCACACCGGCGGCGCACCCGTGCCGACCGGGAGGGGGCCGTGCCCGCCGCCGTGCCCGCCGCCGTGTCCGTCACCGCACCCGTCGCTGTGACCATCGCGACGGGCTTCCGATTACGCATCGGCGCCGCGGAGGGCGCAGGATGGAGAAGGTCATCCGAGATCCGTGGATTCGGCCCGGCTGAGGGCCTTCGGTTCCGTACCCTCGAAAACCCACGGTCCCGGTCGCGAGTGAGGCGGTTCATGGAACGCGAAAGCAGAATCTCCCGATGGCTGCGCCGACGCTCTCGGAGCGGTACGCACGCGAGCGCCGTGCAGGAGGCGGCCCGCGTCCGGGAGGATCTGCTGCTGACCGCGGCGGCCGCCGGCTTCCCCCTGGCACCGGCCGCGCACCCCGAGGGCTACGGCTGTTCCTGCGAGCGGATCGGCTGCCCGACCCCGGGCCGACATCCGGTCTCCTTCGCCTGGCAGACCCAGGCCACCACCGATCCCGAGCAGATCGCCCGCTGGGCGGCGAACCAGCCCCTGGCCAACTTCGTCACCGCCACCGGACGCACCCACGACGTGCTGGACGTGCCCGTGGTGGCCGGCCGGGCCGCGCTGGAGCGGCTGGAGGCCGAGGGCGTGGAGGTCGGGCCGGTGGCGGTGTGCGGAAACGATCCGTGGTCGGGTCGGATGCTGTTCTTCACCGCCACCCGGGGAACCCCGGACGACGAGGACGAGTGGTGGCCCTGCGAGCTGGACTGCCACCCCGAGACGCTCGACGACCACCCCGGCCTGCGCTGGCACTGCCGGGGCAGCTACGTCCTGGTGCCGCCCGCGCGGCTGCCCGGTGACGAGCGCGACCCCGCGGTCGGGTGGCTGCGCGCGCCCGAGCGGCCGCTGCCCGACCCGTTGACCCTGCTGGAGGCCCTGACCGACGCGTGCGCCACGCACGCGGAGGAACAGCCCGAACACTCGGCGCCCTGGCCGGTCCGCTGACCGTACGGTTCGCGCCGGCCGGGCCCGCGCGAACCGCCCGGCCGGCGCGGCCTCACTCGCCCTTGGCGCCGGTCAGCCGCTGAAGGCGGTAGAGCAGTCGCACCGTCGGGTCCGCGGCGTCCGCGGCGGGGACGGCGGCGACCTGGAGGGCGAGCCGGAGGTACGTCACCGACTGTCGGGGCGTGCCCTCCAGCAGCGCCTTGACGTAGGGGTCCTTGACCTGCGGGCGGTACCCCTCGGCGACGGTCTGCCTCATCTGGTGGTGGGTGGTGAAGAAGACCAGCGCCCCGCCGTCGCGCGTGCGCAGCCCCACCGGGGCGTAGCGCGCGTCCTCGGCCGGCAGGTCGGCCCACTCGGTGCGGGATCCGGAACCGACCGCCGTCTCCTTCCGCCGCTCCCGCAGGGCACTGGTCAGCGCGCCGTCGGCGAAGGTGTCGCCGCCCTCGCGCAGGTAGTCGGCGTAGGCGCCGCTCAGGTCCCGGGGAGCCAGCGCCAGGCCGGCGGTCTCGTCGACGGGGACGGCCTCGACGTGGCCCTCGCCGTCCCGCTCGAACTCCGGCATCGCGGCGGGAGCCAGCACCGACAGGTACGACGCCTTCCAGTCCTCCTCGATGCCGCCACGGGTGAAGACCAGCAGCCACCGCTTGCCCGGACTCCGGTCGGAGGCGGTGTCGGCGACGAAGAACTTCGGCCAGCCGGCCTGCCGGGGGATCAGGAAACGGGCGTCGTCCAGCTCCAGCGGCCTGTGGTCCGGGTTGCCCTGTGGGTGGACGGCGCGACGGGCCCTCAGCCCGGCCTGGTCGACGGTGCCCAGGGGGCCCGTCTCGATGGTGGCGTTCAGCTCGGCGTCGAGGGCGCGGTTGGCCTCGTTGTTGGTCTCGGTGAAGTGCTCCAGGACCTTCGCCGCCTCGGCCTCGGTCGTCGCCGGGACCAGGGCCTCCTCGCCGTGCACCGTCACACAGCCGGTCAGTCCCGCCAGGCTCGCCAGCGCCACCGCCAGCACCGCCGCGGTCCGCAGTCCCAGCCCACGCGCCTTCGTCCGCACTCTCTCCGACCCCTCCCGGACCCTCACGAGGCTCTACCGGCGGAACCCTACCGGTGCCCCGGGCCGTCCGGGCTCCGGGTGGGGCCCCGGCACCGTCCGGCGCCGGGCCCCACCCGTCGGGTCAGGAGGTCGAGCAGGGACCGCCGTTGAGCGTGAACGCGTCCGGGGCCGTGTTCTCGCCGTTCTCGCCGTTCTCGCCGTTCCAGGTGCCGGTGAAGCCGATGCTCACCGAGCCGCCCGCGGGGATGGTCGCGGTGTACGAGGCGGGCCGGACGGTGACCGCCGAGCCGCTCTGGGTCGGCGTGCCGCCCCACATGTTGGTGACGGTCTGCCCGTCGGCGAACTCCCACTCCAGCGTCCAGCCGTCGATCGCCGAGGTGCCGGTGTTGCGGACGGTGACCTCGCCCTGGAAGCCGCCCTGCCACTGGCCGACGATCCGGTAGGCCACCGTGCAGGCGCCGACGGGCTCCTGGTCGCCCGCGCGGGTGGTGACGGTGACGCCGGCCGAGCGCTGCGAGCGGTTGCCGGCGGCGTCCTTCGCGTACACGGCGAAGGTGTAGGAGGTGTTCGCCGTCAGACCGGTGAGGGTGGCGGAGGTGCCGGTGGTGGAGCGGACGACGGTCTCGGAGGTGCCGTCGACGCGCACCACGTCGTATCCGGCGACCCGGTCGTCGTCCGTCGAGGCGCCCCAGGACAGGGTGACGCCGGTGGAGGTCACGCCGGAGGCGGTGGGAGTGCCGGGGCGGGACGGCGGGGTGGTGTCGTCCCCGCCGGAGCCGCCGCCGTAGACGGTGGCCTCCTCGGCGGTCGCGGCGATGCCGTTGGCGCCGTCGAAGAGCCGCTCGCCCCAACTCGTGAGCGCGTTCGGGTCGAAGCCCTCGACCATGTCCAGGTACTCGACGCCGCCGCCGTTGCCGCTCCAGGACCAGCCCAGGTACCCCAGGCCGAGCCGCTCGGCGGTGGCCAGGATGGCGTCCTCGTCGGGGTTGCCGTCGCTGTGGTCGTGGCCGAACTCGCCGACGGCGATGGGCAGTCCGGCGGTCACGAAGTGGTTCAGGTAGTCCTGGACCTCGGCGGCGGTGTCGTACACCCCGTACATGTGGATGGAGAAGATCGTGTTGCGGTCGGGGTCGGCGGCGAAGACGGTGGAGGCGTTGGCGCGCATGGTGCCCGACCAGTCCTGGCCCCAGTTGGGCGCGTCGACCATCAAGGCGTGGTCGAAGCCGGCGTCGCGCAGCTTCCGGATCGCGGCGCCGGTGTCGGCCGTCCACCGCTCGTAGCCGCTGTTGCCGTGCGGCTCGTTGCCGATGTTGACGACGATGTGGTCCTCCTGGCCTTCCAGGGCGCTGCGGACACTGATCCAGTAGTCGGCGGCCCGGTCCAGGGAGACGGCGCCGCTCTGCTCGCCGTAGCCGGTGGTGTCGTGCACCTCCAGGACACAGATCAGTCGGTTCCGCTTGCACTCGGAGACGACGTTCGCCACGTCGGCGACGTCGTTGCGGGTCCAGCGGTCGCCGCTGCTGAGGACGACGCGGACGGTGTTGGCGCCCTTGGCCTTGATGTGCTCCAGGGAGTCCAGCTCGCCGGTGTACCAGGCGTGGGGGTGGTTGACGCCCCGCATCACGAAGTCGTTGCCGTTGGCCTCCAGCAGGCGCCCGTCCTCGACGTGGAGGCCGGTGGCGGCGTCGGTGGTGTCGGTGGTGTCGGTGGTGTCGGTGGCCGCGTGGCCGGGCTGGCCGAGACCGAACAGGGACAGCGCCAGGCCGAGGACCAGGCCTGTGGCAGTTGTGGTGCGGGTGGTGCGTGGTCTCATCTGTCCCTCCAGTGGGGCGATGGGTCTGACAACGATGTCGAGGTGTGCTGCGACGGGTGGCGCGGCACGTACCTGGGAGCGCTCCCAATGAACCCCTGTTGTCCATGTCACGTCAAGAGGGGCGACAAGAGTCGGTGTTCGGCCATCACCCGGCGCCGCCGGAGCCCCGCCCCGGCCGACGGGGGACGGGGCGGGGCCGGCGGCGGCGCCGGTGTCCCGCCGACGGCCCGTCCGCGCGGTCAGGGCAGGGTCAGGATCTCCGCCCCGGACTCCGTGACCACCAGTGTGTGCTCGAACTGTGCCGTCCGCTTGCGGTCCTTGGTCACCACCGTCCAGCCGTCCTGCCACATCTCCCACTCGTGGGTGCCCAGCGTCAGCATCGGCTCGATGGTGAACGTCATGCCCGGCTTCATCACCGTGGTGGCGCGCGGGTCGTCGTAGTGCGGGATGATCAGCCCCGAGTGGAACGAGGTGTTGATCCCGTGTCCGGTGAAGTCGCGCACCACTCCGTACCCGAAGCGCCTGGCGTAGGACTCGATGACCCGACCGATGACGTTGATCTGCCGTCCCGGCTTCACCGCCTTGATCGCGCGGTTCAGCGACTCGCGCGTCCGCTCGACCAGCAGCCGCGACTCCTCGTCCACCTCCCCGCACAGGTAGGTGGCGTTGTTGTCGCCGTGCACGCCGTGGACGTAGGCGGTCACGTCCAGGTTCACGATGTCGCCGTCGCGCAGCACGGTGGAGTCCGGGATGCCGTGACAGATGACCTCGTTGACCGAGGTGCACAGCGACTTGGGGAACTTCCGGTACCCCAGCGTCGAGGGGTAGGCGCCGTGGTCGCACAGGTACTCGTGCGCCACCTCGTCCAGTTTGTCGGTGGTCACGCCCGGGGCGATGTGCTCGGCGGCCGCCTCCATGGCGCGGGCGGCGATCCGTCCCGCGATCCGCATCTTCTCGATCGTCTCGGGGTCCTGCGCCTCGGGGCCGGTGTACGGGGCCGGCGCCTCCTTGTCGACGTACTCCGGACGCGGGATCGAGGCGGGGACGGCGCGGCGCGGCGAGAGGGTGCCGGGGACGAGAAGTGACTGGCCAGACATGTGCGCGAGTCTAGCCGCGGTAACGGACGCCCCTTCGGGGCAGCATGGATCACATGGCACTGTTCAATCGCAAGGCGACCGGCAGGCCCGGCGAGTGGTTCTACTGCCTCGAACACCGTGTGGTCGAGGAGGGGCCCCAGTGCCCGGCCAGGAACCGCATGGGGCCCTACCCCTCCCGCTCCGAGGCCGAGCGGGCGATGGAGACGGCCCGGGAGCGCAACGTCCGGTGGGAGAACGACGCCCGCTGGAACGACGACGACCCGGGTGGCGACCCGGGTGGCGACCCGGGCGACGAGCGGGGGGACGGGGAGCGCTGACGGGTGCCGCGCCCGGCGGCGGCCGGCCCCGCCGTTCCGAACGCGCTCGCTACTCACCGGTAACCCCTGGTGGTGCCGACCGACGGGACCCTGGCAGGATCGGACCCATGACCTCGAACGAAGCTTCCGCAGAGACCCCGAAGAAGGCCCCCGCCACGGACCCCTGGGAGCTGCCCGACGTCTCCGGCCTGGTGGTCGGGGTGCTCGGCGGCACCGGTGACCAGGGGCGCGGCCTGGCGTACCGGCTGGCCAGGGCCGGGCAGAAGGTGATCCTGGGCTCGCGCACCGCCGACCGGGCGCGGGCCGCCGCCGAGGAGTTGGGCCTGGGCGTGGAGGGCGCGGACAACGCCGAGTGCGCGCGCCGCAGCGACGTGGTGATCGTCGCCGTCCCCTGGGAGGGGCACGCCGCGACGCTGGAGAGCCTGCGGGAGGAACTGGCCGGCAAGCTCGTCGTGGACTGCGTCAACCCGCTCGGCTTCGACAAGAAGGGCGCCTACGCGCTGAAGCCGGCGGAGGGCAGCGCCGCCGAGCAGGCCGCCGCGCTGCTGCCCGACTCCCGGGTGACCGCCGCCTTCCACCACCTGTCGGCCGTGCTGCTCAAGGACCCGGAGGTCGAGGAGATCGAGACCGACGTGATGGTGCTCGGCGAGGTGCGGGCCGACTGCGAGATCGTGCAGGCGCTCGCGAGCCGCGTTCCGGGGATGCGCGGCGTCTTCGCCGGCCGGCTGCGCAACGCGCACCAGGTCGAGTCGCTGGTGGCGAACCTGATCTCGGTCAACCGGCGGTACAAGGCGCACGCCGGGGTGCGGCTCACCGACATCTGAACGACGTTCCCCGGGCGCGGAGTGCGGGGCACGGGACGCGGACCACTCCCCGGCCCCGCTCTTCCCCGCTCTTCCCCGCTCCCCCCTGCTCTTCCCCGCCCCTCCCCGCCGCCCGGGTGCCGGCGGGGAGGGGAGCCGGAGGCCGCCGGGGCGCCCCCGTCGCCGTCGGGCCGATGGGTGACAATGGGGATGTCGTGTCGCAACGCCGTACCCCTGGAGCACGCCCTCATGGCCCCCTCGTTCCCGCCCCGGCGGCTGTCCGCCTTCGCCCTGGTCGTCTGCGGCCTCGCCGTCGTCGCCGCGCTGGTGGCCTTCGTCAAGGGCGCCTGGCCGGTGGGGGTCGTCTGGATCCTGATGGCCGGGCTGTCGTCCAACATGGCCTGGTACTACGTGCGCCGCGACCGGCTGGAGCGGGCCTCGGCGCAGGTCAACGGGGAATGAGGCCGGTGGGCGGCTCGCCCTCCCAGAAGCGGAAGTACTCCAACCCGTAGGCGGTCTCCCACCAGGAGACGCCCAGCGCCTCCAGCACCGCGTCGATGCCCGTCCAGAAGACGGCGTTGACCTCGGGAATCCACAGGCAGGCGAAGACCGCGAGCAGCCCGAAGGGCGCGAAGGGCTCCACCTGGCGGCGGATCCGGTACGACAGCCAGGGCTCCAGGACGCCGTAGCCGTCCAGACCGGGTACCGGCAGGAAGTTCAGGAGCGCGGCCGTCACCTGGAGCATCGCCAGGAAGGCCAGCGCGCACCGGAACGCCACCGGCGCGTCGTCCATGGCGCCGAGCCAGAACGGGGCGGTCAGGGCCAGGGCGAGGAAGGCGTTGACCAGGGGGCCCGCGGCCGAGATCAGGCTGTGCCTCAGCCGTCCCCGGACGCGGTCGCGCTCGATGAACACCGCGCCGCCGGGCAGCCCGATGCCCCCCATGATCACGAAGAGCACGGGCAGGACGATGCTCAGCAGGGCGTGGGTGTACTTCAGCGGGTTGAGGGTGAGGTACCCCTTGGCGCCGATGGAGAGGTCGCCGCCGTGCAGGGCGGTGCGCGCGTGCGCGTACTCGTGCAGGCAGAGCGAGACGATCCAGCCGGAGACGACGAAGAGGAACACCGCGAAGCCGGTGTTGGTCGCGAAGCCCGACCAGACGCCCCACGCCGACACCCCCAGCACGGCCACGAGGGCCAGGAATATGGGACTGATCCGCCGGTCCGTACGGGGGTGGGTCGCTGTCATGGGCACCGACCGTACTCGGCGCGGTCGCCCGGCCGCCAACCCGGTCGCCGCCGACGTCCGCGCCCCGGCCCGTGCCCGGTGGGAACCGTTCACGCGGTGATCCCCGAGCGGGGAGAATGGCGGGATGCGCTATCGGTACGAGGTACTGGGCGGCACGCGCGTCCTCGACGAGGACGGCGCCGCCGTGCCGCTGGGTGGCACCCGGTTGCGGACACTGGTGACCGCGCTGGCGCTGGCGGGAGGGCGGACGGTGTCCACGGGCGCGCTGGTGGCAAAGGTCTGGGCGGACGGGGATCCGCCGGCCGACGCCGTGGGCGCCCTCCAGGCCCTGGTCGGACGGTTGCGCAGGACGCTGGGGCGCGACGCCGTCGTCTCCCAGGAGGGTGGCTATCGGCTCGCGGCCGACCGGGACGACGTGGACGTGTTCCGCTTCGAGCGGCTGGTGGCGGAGGGCACCCGGGCGCTGGACGCCGGGGACGCCGCGGGCGCGGTCGGGCCGCTGGACGAGGCCCTGGCGCTGTGGCGGGACGATCCCCGGACCGACCTCCCGGACGCGGCCGAGACGGCGCGGATCGAGCGCCTGCGACTGGCGGCCGTCCGGGCCCGGACCGAGGCGCGCGCCGCGCTGGAGGGCCCCCGGGAGGTCCTCGCCGAACTGGCCGAGCTGTGCGCCCGCCATCCGCTGGACGAACCGCTGCAGGCGCTGCGGCTGCGGGCTCTGCGGGACGCGGGACGGACGGCCGAGGCCCTGGCGGCCTACGAGGAGGTGCGCCGCGAACTGGCCGAGCGGCTCGGGGCCGACCCGGGCGCCGAGCTGCGCGCCCTCCACGCCGAACTGCTCCGCCGGCCCGCGCCCCGGGAGGCGCGCGGGAACCTGCGGGCCCGGCTGACCTCCTTCGTCGGGCGCGAGGCGGAGCTGGCGGCCGTACGGGAGGGCCTGGCCGCGCACCGGTTGCTCACCCTGGTGGGGCCCGGCGGCTCGGGGAAGACGCGGCTGGCCCAGGAGGCCGCCGACGGTGTGGCGCGGCGGTGGCCGGACGGGGCGTGGCTGGCCGAACTGGCCCCGGTGGGAGAGGCGGCCACGGTCGCCGAGACGGTGCTGACCGTGCTCGGCGGACGCGAGACCGTGATCCGCGGGGCGGGCGGCGACACGGCCCGGTCCGCCGCCGACGCGTCGGCGCGGTTGGCCGAGCTGTGCGCCCACCGGGAGTTGTTGCTGGTGCTCGACAACTGCGAGCACGTGGTCGGCGCGGCGGCGGAGCTCGTCGAGACGCTGCTGACGCGCTGCCCCGGTGTGACGGTGCTGGCCACCAGCCGGGAGCCGCTGGGGGTGCCGGGCGAGGTGGTGCGGTCGGTGGAGCCGCTGCCGGTTCCCGTGGCGCTGCGGCTGCTGGAGGAGCGGGGGGCCGCCGTGCGGCCCGGTTTCTCGACGGCGCGGGACCTGCGGGCGTGCGAGGAGATCTGCCGTCGGCTGGACGGCCTGCCGCTGGCGGTCGAACTGGCGGCGGCCCGGCTGCGGGCCCTGTCGCCCCGGCAGATCGCCGACCGGCTGGACGACCGCTTCCGACTGCTGACGGGCGGGAGCCGCACGGTGCTGCCCCGACAGCAGACCCTGCGGGCGGTGGTCGACTGGTCGTGGGAGCTGTTGGAGGAACCGGAGCGGGCCGTGCTGCGGCGCCTGTCGGTCTTCGCGGGCGGCTGTGAGCTGGAGGAGGCCGAGGCCGTCTGCGGCGGCGACGGCATCCCGGCGGACGAGGTGGCGGTGCTGCTCGCCTCACTGGTCGACCGCTCCCTGGTCGTCGCGGAGACGGCGGACACGGCGAACACGGCGGACACGGCGGACCCGGCGGGGGGGACGGGAACGGGGACGGAGAAGCGCGGGGACGGTGCGGACGGCGAGGGCGGTCGGATGCGCTACCGCCTGCTGGAGACCGTCGGCGAGTACGCGGCCGAACGGTTGGCGGAGGCGGGGGAGCGGGAGGCGGTCGAACGACGTCACCTGGTCGCCTACCGGGAGCTGGCCCGCACCACCGACCCGCTGCTGCGCGGCCCCGAACAGCGCCGCCACCTGGACCGGT
Organism: Streptomyces taklimakanensis; assembly: GCF_009709575.1. Lineage (NCBI taxonomy): Bacteria > Bacillati > Actinomycetota > Actinomycetes > Kitasatosporales > Streptomycetaceae > Streptomyces > Streptomyces taklimakanensis. The sequence continues at coordinate 1,473,057 of NZ_WIXO01000001.1, read as the reverse complement.
TGGAGCGCGAGCACGACAACCTGCGCGCCGCGCTGCGCCGGGCCGTCTCCGCGGGCGAGGAGCAGGAGGCGCTGTGCCTGGTGCTGTCGCTGAGCTGGTTCTGGGACCTGCGCGGCCACCGCACCGACGCCCGCACCTGGTCCGGGGCCGTCGCGGAGCTGGGGCCCGACCCGTTCGAGCCGCCCGTCGCCCCCGCTCCACCACTCGTGGCACGCTGCACCGACACCCCGCCGCCGATGCCGCCCGAACAACTGGTGGAGGCCAGGAGGCAGGTGTGGCTGATCCACCTCACCAGCGGCGAGCCGGACATGGAGCAGCTTGAGACCCCGCGGACGTGGGCCCGCCTGCGGGGCCTCGCCGACGCCTACCGGCCCGGTCTGCCGCAGGTCTGCCGCCCGCCGGGCATGTCCTGGTTCTACGCGCTGGTGCTGCTGGGCGAACAGGAACTGATCGACGAGGTCTTCGACGCGGCCGTGGAGACCTGCCGGAGGCTCGGCCGGCAGTGGGAACTGGCCTGCGCCCTCCAGCTCCGCGCCAAGATCCTGATCGGGTGGAGCGACAGCGTCGCACGGGTCGTGCGCGACACCGACGAGAGCCTGGAGATCTTCTCCCGCCTCGGGGACGCCTGGGGCGTCGCCGAGGCGCTGTCCGGCCGCGGCGAGGCACGCGAGCGGCACGGCGACCTCGCCGGCGCCGTCGAGGACTACCGCCGGGCCATCGGGGTCGCGGAGGAGTTGGGCGCCCACACCCAGGTGGTGGTGTTGCGCACCCGGTTGGGCAGCGCCCTGCTGGAGTCGGGCGGTGTCGGGGCGCTGCCGGGCGAGGACGGCGAGCGGATGCTGCGCGAGGTCGTCGCCGATGCCGACCGGACCGCCGGTGACGCCGCGCACTTCGCGCGCATCCAACTCGTCTTCCACCTGGGCGTCACGGGCCGGACCGCCGCGGCCCGGGAGCACCTGGCGGAACTGGAGGACCGGTTCCGGGGTGGGGCGCCGGACATCTTCCTCGGCATGGTCCGGGGGCTGCGCGGTTGGCTGGACGTGCTCGACGGGCGGTACGAGGAGGCGATCGAGGTGCTGCGCGAGTCCCTGCGCCGGACCCAGGACGGCCTGGCCTGGTTCGTCGCCCCCCGGCTCGCCGTCTCCCAACTGCCCTACGCGGCCCACGCGCTGTCCGCCGTCGGGCGGGCGGCGGACGCGGCGCGCCTGCTGGGCGCGTACGACGGGACGGACCGGCCGTACGGACCCGGCGAGGCCACCGTCCGGGAGAGCCGCGCGCGGGCCGAGGCGGCGGCCCGCGCGGCGCTGGGGGACGAGGCGTACGAGCGGGCGCACGCCGAGGGCGGCGGCCTGTCCCTGCGGGAGGCCGCCGCCCTCGTCTGATCCGTCCGGCCCGGCCCGGTTCCCCGGCTCCCGGGTCCGGGCGGGGTCGTCACCCCGTGCGGCGGAACCGCGCCACCGCCGGCGGTGCCGTCACCGCCGTGATCGCCACGGCCCACAGCAGCGTCACCGTCGCCGGGCCGGCCACCGCGCCCTCGCCGTTGACCAGGTGGCGGGCGGCGTCCGCCAGGTTGGACAGCGGGTTGACCTCGGTGAAGGACCGCAGCCAGTCGGGCATCGTGGCGGGGTCGGCGAAGATCGACGACCCGAACTGGAGGGGCATCAGCACCGTGAACGCCGCTCCCTGGACGGCCTGCGGCCCCGGCAGTACCAGCCCCAGCAGGATGAAGACCCACATCAGGGAGATCCCGAAGGCCAGGGACAGACCGACCGCGGCCAGCAGCTCCGGGAGCCCCGACCGGAGCTCCAGGCCCAGGAGCAGTCCCACGGCCAGCAGGATGACCGTCGCGACCACCAGCCGGCCCGTCTCCACCACGACCCTGGCGACCAGCACCGAGGAGCGGGCGATGGGCAGCGTCCGGAAGCGGTCCATGACGCCCTTGCGGACGTCGTCGTTGACGCCGGTGCCCACGGCCATCGCGATGTTCAGGCCCATCATGGCCATCAGGCCCGGCACCACGTAGTTCACGTACTCCTGTCGGTCGCCGGCCAGGGCGCCGCCGAAGACGTAGACGAACAGCAGCGTGAAGACGACCGGCATCAGCAGGACGTCGAACATCGACTGCGGGTCCTGGCGGATCTGGAGGACGTTGCGGCGGGCCAGGGCGGTGACGTGCCGCAGGGTGGCGCGCGGTCCGATCCGGCCGTCGTGCCCGCCAAAGGGGCGCGGGGGGACGGCCCCCGTGGCGGCCGTGGTGCCGGTCCCGGTGGTCCCGGTGGTCCCGGTGGTTTCGGTGGTGCTCACGCGGCTGCCTCCTCGCGCGGCTCGGACGTCCTCTGGCCGGTGAGGGCGAGGAAGACCTCGTCCAGGCTCGGCAGGTGGGTGTCGATGTCGGCGACGGCGAAACCGCGCGTGGCGAGCACCGAGATCACCTCGGTGAGCCGGCCGTCGTCGGTGACGGGGACGTGGACCAGCCCCTCGACCGGGTCCGCCGTGGCGGTGCCCAGGCCCGCCCGGGCGACGGCGTCGACCAGGTGGTGCAGCTCGCCGGGGTCGGCGGGGCGGATCCGCAGGGTGCGGCCGCCCACCTTCTCCTTCAGCTCGCCGACCCGGCCCCCGGCGACCACCCGACCCCGGTCGATCACCGTCAGCTCGTCGGCGAGCCGCTCGGCCTCCTCCATGTACTGGGTGGTGAGCAGGACGGTCATGCCGTCGCCGACCATGCGCTCCACCTCGTCCCACACCTCGTTGCGGGTGCGCGGGTCCAGACCGGTGGTCGGCTCGTCCAGGAACAGCACCCGTGGGCGGCCGATCATGGAGGCGGCCAGGTCCAGCCGGCGGCGCATGCCGCCGGAGTACTGCCCGGCGGGCCGGGTGGCGGCCTCGGTGAGGGAGAATCGTTCCAGCAACTCGTCGGCCCGGCGGCGGGCACCGGCGCGGGAGAGGTCCAGCAGCCGCCCGATCAGGTAGAGGTTCTCGCGGCCGGAGAGCTTCTCGTCCACCGAGGCGTACTGCCCGGTCAGTCCGATGACCCGGCGCAGCGCGTGGGGCCGGCGCACCACGTCGTACCCGGCCACGGAGGCGGTTCCGGCGTCCGGGGTCAACAGGGTGGCCAGGCACCGCACCAGCGTCGTCTTGCCCGCCCCGTTGGGGCCGAGCACACCCAGGACGGTGCCCTCCGCCACGTCGAGGTCCACCCCGTCGACGGCCCTGGTGTCGCCGAAGCCCTTGACCAGTCCGCGCACCCGCACGGCGGCGCCGTCGCCGGGCTGCCGGCCGTCCGCCGGGGCGGCCGTGTCCGTCGTCTGTCGTCGTGTCATGCGGCCACGTTCGCAGCCGCCGCCGACGGACCGCCGACACCCGACCGACGGACGGCCGACAGCCCGCCGACGGCACCTCGCGGGTCTGTCGGCGGGCTGTCGTGGGGTGACCGGCGGGGGAAACCGGTCGGAGGGTGGTCGGTGCCGGACCGGCGGCCGGGGTCGGCCGGGGTCGGCTGCGGACGGACCGGGGCGGACCGGTCAGCGGAAGCTGTGCTCCTCGGCGGGGAACGCGCCGTCCACCACGTCCCGGGCGAACTCCCGCGCGGCGTCGCCGAGCGTCTCGCGCAGCTTCGCGTACTGCCGGACGAAGCGCGGCACGCGGCCCGACGTCATGCCCGCCATGTCCGTCCACACCAGCACCTGCGCGTCGCACCCGGCGCCGGCGCCGATGCCGACGGTCGGGATGTGCAGGGAGCGGGTGACCTCGGCGGCCAGCTCGGCCGGGACCATCTCCAGGACGAGCGCGAAGGCGCCCGCGTCCTGGGCGGCCTTGGCGTCGCGCAGCAGTTGCTGCGCGGCCTCCTCGTCGCGGCCCTGGACGTAGTAGCCGCCCAGCGCGTTGACCGACTGCGGGGTCAGTCCCAGGTGGGCCATCACGGGGATGCCGGACCGCACGAGCAGCTCGGTCTGGGGCAGGGACCGCTCGCCGCCCTCCAGCTTGATCGCGCCCACGCCCGCCTCCTTCAGCAGGCGGGTGGCGTTGCGCAGGGCCTGGACGGGCCCCTCCTGGTAGGCGCCGAAGGGCAGGTCGGCGACGACCATCGCGCGCCTGGTGCCGCGCACGACAGCGGCGGAGAGCACGGCCGTCTCGTCCATGGTGACGGGCACGGTGCTGTCGTAGCCGAGGTGGCAGTTGCCCGCGGAGTCCCCCACGAGCAGGACGGGGATGCCCGCCTCGTCGAAGACGGACGCGGTCGTGGCGTCGTAGGCGGTGAGCATGGGCCACTTCTCGCCGCGCTCCTTGGCGGCGGCCAGGTCCCTCACGGTGATGCGTCGCTGCTGCGTCCCGCCGTACAGCGCCTTGCTGCCGTCGGCGGACTTCTGGGCGTGCGTCATTGCGCCGGCTCCTGTGTTCGTCGTCTCGAGGCGCCCTGACGGCGTCCCCGGATTCACGTCCATGGTGGCACTCCGGGTGGGGGGAGGGAAGGGGGGTCGTGGTACCGCGCGCACGGGGCGGGAGGGGGGGGGCCGGAGAGGAACGGAGCGACCGGGGAGGGGCGGGAGGAAACCGTGGTGGGAGCCGTGGGGGAGGCCCGCGCGAGGAGCCGGGGAGCGTGAAACGATACGAGACGGTCCCGTATCGTATCGGGTCTACACTGGCCGCATGTCCACACCGAGCCCCGCCCCCGCCCACCCGCCGATACCCGAGGCCGTCCACCGCCGGCGCTGGGCGATCCTGGCCGTGCTGATGCTCAGCCTGTTGATCGTCGTGCTGGACAACTCGATCCTCAACGTGGCGATGAAGACCATCGCCACCCCCGCGCCCACCGGCCTGGGCGCCACCCAGGGCGAGTTGGAGTGGGCGGTCAACTCCTACACGCTGGTCTTCGCGGGGCTGCTGTTCACCTCGGGCCTGCTGGGCGACCGCTACGGGCGCCGGAAGGTGCTGATGTCCGGCCTGGCCCTGTTCGGCGTCGCCTCGGTGCTGGCGGGCATGTCCGGGTCCCCCGGCGAGCTGATCGCCTTCCGCGCCCTGATGGGGTTCGGCGGCGCCTTCGTCATGCCCGCCACCCTCGCGATCCTGATGAACGTCTTCGACCGCGACGAGCAGCCCAGGGCCATCGGCATCTGGGCCGCCGGGGTCGGCCTGGCCATCGCCATCGGGCCGATCACCGGTGGTGTGCTGCTGGAGCACTTCTGGTGGGGCTCGGTCTTCCTGGTCAACGTTCCCATCGTGGTCGTCGCGCTGGTCGCCATGGCGCTGCTGGTCCCCGAGTCGAAGGACCCCGCCCCCGGCCGCCCCGACCCCCTGGGCGTGCTGCTGTCGGTCGTCGGACTGGTGCTGCTGGTGTACGGCATCATCAAGGGCGGACAGCTCGCCGACTTCACCGACCCGGAGGTGCTGCTCACCGTCGGCGGCGGCCTCGCCGTCCTGGTGCTCTTCGTCCTCCACGAGAGGCGCAGCGACCACCCCGCCCTGGAGATCGGGTACTTCCGCGCGCCCGCCTTCTCGGCCGCCGTCGTCGCCGTCGCGCTGGTCTTCTTCGCGCTGATGGGCGTGACGTTCTTCATGGTCTTCTACACCCAGAGCGTGCGCGGCTACACCCCGTTCCAGACCGGTCTGCTGCTGCTCCCGCTCGCCGCCGCGCAACTGGTCTTCGCCCCCCGGGCCCGGCTGGTCGTCCAGCGGTTCGGCGCCCGCGCCACCTGCACCGGCGGCATGCTGGCGGTCGCCGTGGCCATGGCGGCGTTCCTGCTGCTCGACACCGACACCCCGATCTGGGTGCTGGAGGTCCTCCTCGTCCTCCAGGGCACCGGGATGGCGCACATCATGCCGCCGGTCACCGTCACCGTCATGCAGTCGCTGCCACGCCGGAAGGCCGGTTCCGGATCGGCGATCAACAACGTGTTCCGCCAGGTCGGCGGGGCGCTGGGCGTCGCGGTGCTCGGCTCGGTGCTCTCCACCGCCTACCGGGGCCGGATCGAGGACGAGCTGGCCGCCGTGCCCGGACTGACCGAGAGTGCGCGGCATACGGCGGGCGAATCCATCGAGGCGACCCTGGCGCTGGCCGACCGGCTGGGCCCGGCGGGCGGGGCCCTGGCCGAGCGGGCCGCCGCGGCGTTCGTCCACGCCATGCACGTCACGGCCCTCGGTTCCGCCGCGGTCGCCCTGCTCGGCGCGCTCGTCGTCGTACTCTTCCTGCCCGGGAGGCGGGCCGCGCCGGCCGGCGCCGAGGAGCGGCACGGCGCCTTCGAGGGGGCCGGGGAGGACTCCCCACGGGACTCACTGGAGGCGGAACGATGACCGGGGTCGAGGTCGAGGGCACGGACGGCGGCGGGAACGGCGGTGGGAACGGCGGTGGGAAGGGGAGCGTGCCGGAGACGGGCGCCGCGCGCGCCGCGCGCGGCAGACCGCGCAGCGTCGCCGCCGACCGGGCGATCGTCGAGGCCGTGCTGCGCCTGCTGGAGCGGGGGGTCGGCGTCGACGCGCTCTCGATGGAGGGCATCGCCCGCGAGGCGGGGGTGGGCAAGGCCACCGTCTACCGCCGCTGGCCCGGCAAGGACGCCCTCCTGCTGGAGGTCATGCGCACCCTGGACGAGCCGCCGATCGTCCCACGCGGCGAGTCCGTGCGGGACGACCTGGTCGAGATCCTGGAGCAACTGCGCCGGCGGGGCCTGGCCAAGCGGAACTCGGCGTTGCTGAGGGCCATGATGGGCCACTTCCACAGCCACCCGGAGCTGTGGAGGGAGTACCACGACTCCACCATCCGCGCGCGGCGCGATCTGCTCCACTCGGTGCTGCGACGCGGCATGGCCGCCGGGGAGATCCGCACCGACCTGGACGTCGAGTTGCTGGGCGAGCTGTTCGTCGGGCCGATGCTGTCACGGGCGATGCTGCACGAGTGGAAGGCGCTGCCCCCGGGACTGGCGGAGGACATCGTGGACGGGGTGCTGGACGGCGCCCGGCCACGCTGAGCGGGCCGTCCGTTCGGGGCCGCCCCGCCGCGGAGGCGCCGTCCGCCGCCGGCCGATCACCGGCCGGCCCCTCCCGCCCGGGGCGGACGCCCGTGCGTCCGACACCCCGGCGCGGTGCCGGAATGTGCGCGTTTCGTTACAGTGGCGAGGGGGCGCCGGAGATCAGGAACCCGCCGCCCGACCGTGTTCGTCCAGGCAGACGTACCGGCGTACGGGCCGCCCCCGCGGACCGGCACGCCCAACACACGCAAGACCGGCCACCACCCGGAGAGCCGGACCGGGGTGGCGGCCGTTGTGACGGCAAGTGAGGACGGCGGATGGCACGGGCGTACATGACGGACACGGAGTCGCGGACGTCGGGAGAGGAGGCGCCCGGCCGCTCCGGACCCGCCCGCCCGGCCGTCGCCCGGCTCCGGCGCGCGTTCACCCGGCTGGGCGGGGAGGGACGGTGGCGGCGCGGGTGGGTGCTCGCGGCGCTCGCCGCGCTGGTCGCCCTGCTGATGGTCCTGCACTCCCGCATCCCCAACCGGTTCGGCAACCTGGGCAGTCTGCTGGAGACCTTCCTGCCGTGGCTGGGCCTGTCGATCCCGGTGCTGCTGGGGGCCGCCCTGCTGCGCCGTTCGGCCACCGCGCTCGTCGCGCTGCTGCTGCCCGCCCTGGTGTGGGCGAACCTGTTCGGCGGACTGATCGCGGACAAGCGGGGCAGCGGCGGCGACCTGACGGTCCTCACCCACAACGTCAACGCCGACAATCCCGACCCGACCGGCACGGCGCGGCAGCTCGCCCGGGCCGGCGCCGACGTGGTGGCGCTCCAGGAGCTGCCGAAGCGTTCGGTCCCCCGGTACGAAGCGGCGCTGGAGGACGCCTATCCGTACCACTCCGTGCAGGGCACGGTCGGCCTCTGGAGCAGGTATCCGCTCAGCGACGCCAGGCCGGTGGACATCGGGATCGGTTGGACCCGGGCCATGCGCGCGACCGTCGACACGCCCAAGGGCAGGATCTTCGCGTACGTGGCGCACCTGCCGTCGGTACGGGTGAAGTTCGAGGCCGGCTTCACCGCCCGGCAGCGGGATCTGGCCGCCGACATGCTGGGCGAGGCCATCGTGCTGGAGTCCATCGAGCGGGGCGTGCTGCTCGGCGACCTCAACGGGACGATGAACGACCGGGCGCTGGCGTCCGTCACCTCCCAGATGCGCTCCACCCAGGGTGCGGCCGGCGACGGCTTCGGCTTCAGCTGGCCGGCGTCGTTCCCGATGACGCGGATCGACCAGATCATGGTGAAGGGGGTCGAACCGGTCTCGTCGTGGTCGCTGCCGCGGACCGGGAGCGACCACCTGCCGCTCGCGGCGTCGGTGAGCTGGTAGCCGGCTCGGCGGGCGCGCCGCCGGGCGGTTCGCGGTCGCCGTCGGCGGCGCGGAGGGTCCGCCCCCACATCGGGGGGACGGACCCTTTCGCTGCTCGTAGCACGGCCGTCACCTATTTGTTTTGTTGCGGAACAAAAAGCTGCCACACTGGGTTGTGGCCGGAGCACACCGACTCCGTCCACTTCTGCGACACGCAACAACCCCCGCGTCGGAAAGGCACCTCCCTCATGCCCTTGGCCCTGCTCGCACTCGCAGTCGCGGCCTTCGGGATCGGTACGACGGAATTCGTGATGATGGGCCTGCTGCCCAACGTCGCGGACGACCTGGGCGTCACCGTGCCCACCGCCGGCCACCTCGTCTCCGCCTATGCCATCGGCGTCGTCGTCGGTGCCCCGCTCCTGGCGGCCGTCGGCGTCCGCGTCCCCCGCCGACGGATGCTGATCGCCCTGATGGGCCTGTTCACCGTCGGCAACCTCGCCTCCGCCCTCGCCCCCGACTACGGGACCCTGCTGGCCGGCCGGGTCCTGGCCGGGCTGCCGCACGGGGCCTTCTTCGGGGTCGGCGCGGTCGTCGCCGCCCGCCTGGTCCGGGAAGGGCGGCAGGCCCGGGCCGTGGCCACCATGTTCCTCGGGCTGACCGTGGCCAACATCGTCGGCGTGCCGGGCGGCACCGCGCTGGGACAGCAACTGGGATGGCGCGCCACGTTCCTGGTCGTCACCGTGATCGGACTGGCCGCGATGGCGGCGCTGGCGGCACTGGTGCCCCACCTGCCGCCGGAGCGACGGGACCCCGCCGACGCCGTCGCCGGCGGCGTCGGCGCCGAACTGCGCCGCGAGGTGCGGGCCCTGGGGAACCGCCAGGTACTGCTCGGGCTCCTGACCGCCGTCTTCGGCTTCGCGGGCGTCTTCGCCCTCTACAGCTACCTCGCGTCGATGGTCACCGAGGTCACGGGGATGGCGGAGTCCTCGGTGACGGTCGTGCTGGCCCTCTTCGGCGTCGGCATGACGCTGGGGGCGCTGGCCGCCGGTCCCCTGACCGACCGGGCGCTGCGCCCCACGCTCTACGGGGCGTTGGCGGCACTGGCACTGGTGCTGGTGGCCTTCCGCCTCACGGTGCACGTGCCGTGGGCGGCGATGGCGACCGTGGTGGTGATCGGCGCGGTCGGCTTCATGACCACCACGCCGCTGCAGATGCTGGTGATGGAGAAGGCGCGCAACGCGCCCACGCTGGCCGCCGCCTCCAACCACTCCGCCTTCAACCTGGCCAACGCAGGCGGCGCGTGGGCCGGCGGCACGGCCATCGCGGCCGGCTGGGGGTGGACCTCGCCGGCCCTGGTGGGGGCCGGTCTGGCCGTGGTGGGACTGGCGATCGCGGTGACGGCGGGGGTGCTGGACCGGGGCGGCGCGCGGCGCTCCCGGGTGGTGGCCCGCGGGGCGCGCGCGGACGCGAACACGACGGACCGCGCGGACGCCGGGGCCGGGGCGCGCTGAGAGCGGCGGCGCCGGCACGCGGCCCCGCCGCTTCCGGGCCCGGGACCGCGGCGGAACGGCGGCGGGGGTCACCCGCCGCCGTTCCGCCGTTCCGCCTCCGACGGGACGACGTCAGCCGGTCTCGCGCCAGCGGTTGGTGATCGGCAGGCGCCGGTCCTTGCCGAAGCCCTTGGCCGAGATCTTCGTGCCCGGCGGGTACTGCCGCCGCTTGTACTCGGCGGCGTCCGTCATCCGCAGCACCCGGGTGACGGTCTCCTCGTCGAACCCCCGGGCGATGATCTCCTCACGACCCTGGTCCCGGTCGACGTACAGCTCCAGGACGCGGTCCAGGACGTCGTAGTCGGGCAGGGAGTCCGAGTCCACCTGTCCCGGACGCAGCTCGGCGCTCGGCGGCTTGGAGATCGAGTTCTCCGGGATCGGCGGAGTCTCCCCGCGCTCGGCCGCGGCCTTGTTGCGCCAGAGGGCGAGGCGGTAGACGGTCGTCTTGTAGACGTCCTTGATCGGCCCGTAGGCGCCCACCGAGTCGCCGTAGAGGGTGGAGTAGCCGCACGCCAGCTCGGACTTGTTGCCCGGGGCGAGGACGATGTGTCCCTCCTGGTTGGAGAGCCCCATCAGCAGGGTGCCGCGCAGCCGGGCCTGGAGGTTCTCCTCCGCGAGCCCGGTGAGGCGCAGCGACTCCATGTAGGCGTCGAACATCGGTCCGATCGGCACGGTGCGGAAGTTGAGGCCCGTGCGCCGGGCCATCTCCGCCGCGTCGCCCCGGGAGTGCTCCGAGGAGTAGCGCGAGGGCATGGAGACGCCGTACACGTTCTCGGCACCGAGGGCGTCGCAGGCGATGGCGGCGGTGAGAGCGGAGTCGATGCCGCCGGAGAGGCCGATGAGCACCGAGCGGAAACCGTTCTTCAGGACGTAGGCGCGCAGCCCCGTGACGAGGGCGGTGTAGATCTCCTCGTCGTCGTCCATGCGCGGGGCCTCGGCACCGGTGACCTTGGGCTCGTACGGCGGGAGGGGATCGGCGGTCAGGACGCGGTGGTCGATGCGCAGGCCGTCGGCGACCTCACCGGAGGGGGGCGTGTCGGGGGCGGCGGGCAGGTCGAGGTCGAGCACGACGCAGCCCTCCTCGAACTGCGGTGCCCGCGCCAGGACCTCGCCGTCGGCGGCGACGACGATGGAGTCGCCGTCGAAGACCAGGTCGTCCTGGGCCCCCACCATCGCCAGGTAGGCGGTGGTGCAGCCCGCCTCGCGGGCGCGGCGGCGCACCAGGTCCAGGCGGGTGTCGTCCTTGTCGCGCTCGTAGGGGGAGGCGTTGATCGACAACAGCAGACCCGCCCCGGCGGCGCGGGCGGCGGGAACGCGCCCGCCGTCCTGCCACAGGTCCTCGCAGATCGCCAGGGCCACGTCGATTCCGCGCACCCGGATCACGGGCAGCGTCTCGCCGGGGACGAAGTAGCGGAACTCGTCGAAGACCCCGTAGTTGGGAAGGTGGTGCTTGGCGTAGGTCAGCACGACCTCGCCGCGGTACAGCACGGCCGCCGCGTTCCGCGGAGCGCCGGCGGGCTGCCCGTAGCGCGGCTGGGCCTCCTCCGCCCGGTCGAGGTAGCCGACGACCACGGGCAGTTCGCCGAGCCCCTCGTCGGCCAGCCGGGCGGCCAGCGCGGTGAGGGCGGAGCGACTGGCGTGGACGAAGGACGGGCGCAGGGCCAGGTCCTCGACGGGGTAGCCGGTGAGCATCATCTCGGGGAACGCCACCAGGTGCGCACCCTGTTCGGCCGAGTGCCGCGTCCAGCGGACGACCGCGTCCGCGTTCCCGGCGAGATCACCGACGGTGGAGTCGATCTGGTTCAGGGCGAGTCGTAGCTGAGGCACACGGTCAGTCTAATCGTCGTACTGACGCGATCTCGGGAGGCGGGCTCCCGGGGGAGAACCGCGTGTCGGATCCGTTCGGGTGAACGCCTCGTCCGGTACGTGGCGGGGCACCCGACTCACGGGCGGTGCCGCGTGCGCGCGGCTCGTCCGCCGGGAGAGCCCTTCGCGCTGTCCGGGGCGGTCGGCGCTTCCGGTGGCGTCGGAGGGGAGCCGAGGGCTCGGACGGGGCCGCGGAACCGCCACCGCACCGCGTGGATCTCCCGGCCGCCGGGGCGGCGTAATGTGGCGGTAACCCCTCACCGTGATACTGGTGTGCCGGCCGCCCCCTCATCGTTGGGCGGTGCGGGGAAGGGCCGTCTGACCAGCGAGGATGGGTGACCATGGACAAGCAGCAGGAATTCGTGCTCAGGACGCTCGAAGAGCGCGACATCCGGTTCGTCCGGTTGTGGTTCACCGACGTGCTCGGCTTCCTGAAGTCCGTCGCCGTCGCGCCCGCGGAACTGGAACAGGCCTTCGACGAGGGCATGGGCTTCGACGGGTCCGCGATCGAGGGCTTCGCGCGCGTCTACGAGTCCGACATGATCGCCAAGCCCGACCCCGGCACGTTCCAGATCCTGCCCTGGCGCGCCGAGGCCCCGGGCACCGCCCGGATGTTCTGCGACATCCTGATGCCCGACGGCTCCCCCTCCTACGCCGACCCGCGCTACGTCCTCAAGCGGGCCCTGAACAAGACCTCCGACCTCGGCTTCACCTTCTACACCCACCCCGAGATCGAGTTCTTCCTGCTCAAGGACAAGCCGGTGGACGGCACCCGACCCACTCCGGCGGACTCCTCCGGCTACTTCGACCACACCCCGCAGCACGTCGGCCAGGACTTCCGCCGGCAGGCGATCACCATGTTGGAGTCGATGGGGATCTCGGTGGAGTTCTCCCACCACGAGGGCGCCCCGGGCCAGCAGGAGATCGACCTGCGGTACGCCGACGCCCTGTCGACGGCCGACAACATCATGACGTTCCGCCTGGTGATGAAGCAGGTCGCGCTGGAGCAGGGCGTGCAGGCCACCTTCATGCCCAAGCCGTTCTCGGAGCACCCCGGTTCCGGCATGCACACCCACCTGTCGCTGTTCGAGGGCGACCGCAACGCCTTCCACGAGTCCGGCGCCGAGTACCAGCTCTCCAAGGTCGGCCGCTCCTTCATCGCCGGGCTGCTGAGGCACGCCGGGGAGATCTCCGCCGTCACCAACCAGTGGGTCAACTCCTACAAGCGCATCTGGGGCGGCGCCCAGCGCACCGCGGGCGCCGGCGGCGAGGCCCCCTCGTACATCTGCTGGGGGCACAACAACCGCTCCGCGCTGATCCGGGTGCCGATGTACAAGCCGGGCAAGACCGGCTCCACCCGCATCGAGGTGCGCTCCCTGGACTCCGGGGCCAACCCGTACCTGGCCTACGCGGTGCTGCTCGCCGCCGGCCTCAAGGGCATCGAGGAGGGCTACGAACTCCCGGCCGGCGCCGAGGACGACGTGTGGGCGCTGTCGGACGCCGAACGCCGCGCGATGGGCATCGAGCCGCTGCCGCAGAACCTGGGCGAGGCGATCGGGCTGATGGAGCGCAGCGAACTGGTCGCCGAGACGCTCGGCGAGCACGTCTTCGACTTCTTCCTGCGCAACAAGAAGCAGGAGTGGGAGGAGTACCGCTCGGAGGTCACCGCCTTCGAGCTGCGCAAGTCCCTGCCGGTGCTGTAGTCCCGACCGCGGGTGGGCGCGCCGGCGCGCCCACCCGCGGGGGCGGGGTGGCGCACACGGCGAGGAGGTTGGGAGCACGGTGGTACAGGGCGGTCGGCGCGACAGCCGGTTCGGACGGTTCGCACGGCGTGGGTTCACCGATCCGGGGACGGCCGGACGGCTGATGGACTCGCCCGCCGTGGACCGGGTGCGGGACGATCCGGCCCTGCTGGACGCCCTCGGCGGCACCGCCGACCCCGACCTGGCGCTGCGTTCCTTCGTGCGTCTGGCGGAGGCCCAGCCGGACGAGGAGGAGCGCCGGCTGCTGCTGGGCACCGTGCAGGCCGCCAAGCCGCTGCGCGACCGGCTGCTGGGCGTGCTGGGGTCATCCGAGGCCCTCGGCGACCACCTGGCGCGACACCCCGGGGACTGGCGGGCCCTGCAGGCGTACGAGACGACCGACCTGCACCCCGGCGTCGAGGAGTTCGAGGCGGCCCTGGCCGCCGCGGAGGACCCCGACGAGCTGCGCGTGGCCTACCGTCGGGCCCTGTTGGCCGTCGCCGCCCGCGACGTGTGCGGCACCACCGACGTCGCCGAGACTGCCGCCGAACTCGCCGACCTGGCCACCGCCACCCTGCGCGCGGCCCTGGCGATCGCCTCCCGGGAGGCGCCCGAGGACGCGGCGCTGTGCCGGCTGGCCGTGATCGGGATGGGCAAGTGCGGCGGCCACGAGTTGAACTACGTCTCGGACGTGGACGTCGTCTTCGTCGCCGAGCCGGCCGGAGGCGGCGGCGGGGAGGACGGGGACGGCGACGGGGAGGCCAGGGCGTTGCGGGCCGCCGGTCGGCTCGCCTCCCGCATGATGCGGATCTGCTCCGACACCACCGCCGAGGGCACCATCTGGCCGGTGGACGCCAATCTGCGTCCCGAGGGGCGCAACGGCCCGCTGGTGCGCACCCTGAGCAGCCATCTGGCGTACTACCAGCGCTGGGCCAAGACCTGGGAGTTCCAGGCCCTGCTCAAGGCCCGGCCGGTGGCCGGCGACGCGGCGCTGGGCCGCGAGTACCGCGAAGCCGTCGGGCCGCTGGTGTGGCAGGCGGCCGAGCGGGAGAACTTCGTCACCGACGTCCAGCAGATGCGGCGCCGGGTGGTGGCCGGCATCCCCGTCGCACAGCTCGACCGCGAGCTCAAGCTCGGTCCCGGCGGCCTGCGGGACGTGGAGTTCGCCGTCCAGCTCCTCCAGCTCGTCCACGGTCGCAGCGACACCGCCCTGCGCAGCCCCACCACCCTGGCCGCGCTGGACGCGCTCGCCGCCGGCGGGTACGTCGGCCGCCGGGACGCGGCCGCGCTCGGCGACGCGTACCGCTTCCTGCGCACCCTGGAACACCGCATCCAGCTCCACCGGATGCGCCGCACCCACCTGATGCCCCAGGACGAGGCCGAGCTGCGGATGCTGGGACGCTCCCTGGGCTTCCGGCAGGACCCGGTGGCCGAGCTGACGCGCGCCTGGAAGCGGCACGCCGCGGTGGTGCGGCGGCTGCACGAGAAGCTCTTCTACCGTCCGCTGCTGGACGCCGTCGCCCAGCTCGCGCCGGGGGAGATCCGGCTCTCCCCCGGGGCCGCCCGACAGCGGCTGGAGGCCCTGGGCTACGCCGATCCGGCCGCGGCCCTGCGCCACCTGGAGGCGCTGACGTCCGGCGTCAGCCGCAAGGCCGCCATCCAGCGCACCCTGCTTCCGGTGCTGCTGGGCTGGTTCGCCGACTCCGCCGACCCCGACGCCGGGCTGTTGGGCTTCCGCAAGGTCTCCGACGCGCTCGGCCAGACGCCCTGGTACCTGCGGCTGCTGCGGGACGAGGGGGTCGCCGCCGAGAACCTGGCCCGGGTGCTCTCCGCCGGGCGCCTCGCCCCCGACCTGCTGCTGCGCGCCCCCGAGGCCGTCGCGCTGCTCGGGGACCCGGAGGGGCTGCGGCCGCGCGGTCGGGAGGCGCTCACCCAGGAGGTGCTGGCGGCCGTCGGCCGCGCCGACGGGCCCGAACAGGCCGTCACCGCGGCCCGTGGGGTGCGGCGCAGGGAGCTGTTCCGCACGGCCGCCGCCGATGTCGTGGGCGCCTACCGGGCCGCGGTCGCCGAGGGGGAGTCCGATGAGGGCGTCGGCGCCGACGAGGGTGCCGGGATCGCCGCCGCCGTGGACCGGGTCGGCCGGGCGCTGTCCGACCTCAACGCCGCGACGATCGCCGGGGCCCTGCGCGCGGCGGTGGACGCCCGCTGGGGCGACACCCTGCCCACCCGCTTCGCCGTCATCGGCATGGGTCGTTTCGGCGGCCGCGAGCTGAACTACGGCTCCGACGCCGATGTCCTCTTCGTCCACGAACCGCGCGAGGGCGTGGGGGAGCGCGAGGCGAGCGAGGCCGCCTTCGCCGTCGCCAACGAGATGCGCAGGCTGCTCCAGCTGCCCAGCTCCGACCCGCCGCTGACGATCGACGCCGATCTGCGGCCGGAGGGGCGCAGCGGCCCGCTGGTGCGCACCCTGGCCTCCTACGAGGTGTACTACCGGCGCTGGTCGCAGGTGTGGGAGCGGCACGCGCTGCTGCGCGCCGAGCCCGTGGCCGGTGACGAGGAGCTGGGGCGCCGCTTCGTCGCGCTGATCGATCCGCTGCGCTACCCCGAGGGCGGTCCGGACGAGGAGGCGGTGCGGGAGATCCGCCGGTTGAAGGCCCGGATGGAGTCCGAGCGGCTGCCGCGCGGCGCCGACCGGACCACCCACACCAAGCTGGGCAGGGGCGGCCTGTCGGACGTGGAGTGGACGGTGCAGTTGACGCAGCTGTGCCACGCGGCGGACGAGCCGGGGCTGCGGACCACCCGCACCCGCCCGGCCCTGGCCGCGGCCCGGGACGCCGGGTTGATCGCCGAGGAGGACGCGGCGGTCCTGGACGAGGCGTGGCTGCTGGCCACCCGGGTGCGCAACGCGGTGATGCTGGTGCGCGGGCGCCCCGGCGACACCTTCCCCTCCGAGCCGCGCGAGCTGGCTGCGGTGGGCCGCTACCTGGGGTACGAACCCGGTCACGTGGGGGAGTTGCTGGAGGACTACCGGCGCACCACGCGCCGGGCGCGGACGGTGGTGGACCGGCTGTTCTACGGCGTCGACTGACCGGAACCCCTGCCCGGATGAGGTGAATTGTTGGGTTTTGTCCGACCCGAGGCGGTTACGAGGAGGGCAGAACGAACGGACGCCGCCACGAGGAGGCCGACATGGGCAAGCTGGGCGACATGGCGAAGAAGGCCAAGGAGATGGCCAAGGGGCACCCCGACAAGGCGGACCAGGCCGTCGACCGGGCCGAGCGGACGGTCGACGAGCGCACCGGGGACCGCTACGACGCCCGGACGGACCGGGCCGCGGAGAGCGTCCGCCGTTCCTACGGCGGCGACGAGAACCGCCCGCGGTAGTCGATCGGCCCGCACCTCGGGAACGACGGACGGGGCCGGTGACGCACCGCGCGTCACCGGCCCCGTCCGTCGTCCTCGGGGCGCCGTGGGCCCGTTCACGGTGAGGCCGGCACCATCCGCGGCAGGCGGTGGGCCGGCGCTCCGTACCACAGGCAGGAGACGGCGAAGCCTATGCCCAGGCAGGCCACCCCTCCCACCGCGTCCAGCCAGAAGTGGTTGGCGGTGCAGACGATCACGACGAGGGTGACGGCCGGGTAGAGCCAGCCGAGGATCCTCACCCACAGCGGCGCGGCGAGCACGGCGATGGTGATGCCGCACCACACCGACCAGCCGATGTGCATCGAGGGCATGGCCGCGTACTGGTTGGAGACGCTCGCCATGTTGCCCGAGGCCATCGAGCCCCAGGTGTCGTGGACCTTCACGGTGTCGATGAAGTGCACGCTCTCCATCAGCCGCGGCGGCGCCAGGGGGTAGAGGTAGTAGCCGAGCAGGGCGACGGCGGTGGTGGCGAACAGCACCGTGCGGGAGGCGGCGTAGCGGCCGGGGTGTCTGCGGTAGAGCCACACCAGCACGCCGATGGTCACGACGAAGTGCAACGTCGCGTAGTAGTAGTTCATCGTCACGATCAGCCAGGTGACGCCGTTGACGGCGTGGTTGAGCGACTGCTCGACGGCGATGCCGAGGGCGCGTTCGACCTCCCACAGCCAGTCGGCGTTCCGCAGCGCCTGGGCCTCCTGCTCCGGCACGGCGTTGCGGATCATGGAGTAGGTCCAGTAGCTGACCGCGATCAGCACGATCTCGAACCAGATGCGGGGCCGGCGGGGGGCGCGGATGCGCTGGACGACGGTTCGGCGCGGCGCCGGAACACGTCCGCGTTCATCTGCCGGAATGACGGTGGTCATCTCGGCTTCTTCCGTCGTCCTCGTAATCGGTGCCCCCATGGGGCGACAGTTTGCCAGAATCCGGCCCCCGACCGATCATCCCCCGGTCTGGTCCTGTCCGCTCCGGCTCCTCCCCGAGGCCGACGTCCGCCCCTGAGGAGCGGAGGCGGTGGAGCCGCGGACGACCAGTTCGGGCAGGAAGACGAACTCGCTGTGCGGGGCGGGGGTGCCGCCGATCTCCTCCAGCAGCGCCCGCACGGCCGCCTGCCCCATCGCCGTCACCGGTTGGCGGATGGTGGTCAGGGGCGGGTCGGTGAAGGCGATCAGCGGGGAGTCGTCGAAGCCGACCACCGAGATGTCGCCGGGGACCGACAGGCCGAGCCGGCGGGCGGCCCGGATGGCACCCAGGGCCATCATGTCGCTGGCGCAGGCCACCGCCGTGCAGCCGGCGTCGATCAGCGAGGTGGCGGCGGCCTGGCCGCCCTCCAGGGTGTAGAGGGAGTGCTGGACGAAGGCCCCCGCCTCCTCCGGCGTCATGCCCAGCTGCTCCTGGAGGCTGGCGGTGAACCCCTCCGTCTTGCGCTGGACGGGCACGAAACGGGCCGGCCCCAGGGCCAGCCCGATCCGCTCGTGGCCCAGCGAGACCAAGTGGGTGACCGCCAGGCGCATCGCGGCGCGGTCGTCCGACGAGACGAAGGGCGCCCGGACCTTGGGGGAGAACCCGTTGATCATCACGAACGGCACGCCCTTGCCGCGCAGTTGCTCGTAGCGCTGCGTGTCGGCGCTGGTGTCGGCGTGCAGGCCCGAGACGAAGATGATCCCGGCCACGCCCCGCTCCACCAGCATCTCGGTCAGCTCGTCCTCGGTCGAGCCGCCGGGGGTCTGGGTGGCGAGGACGGGGGTGTAGCCCTGACGGGTCAGCGCCTCCCCGATGACCTGGGCGAACGCCGGGAAGATCGGGTTGTCCAGCTCGGGGGTGATCAGCCCCACCAGGCCCGCGCTGCGCCGGCGCAGCCTGGTGGGTCGCTCGTACCCCAGCAGGTCCAACGCGGCGAGGACGGACTCGCGGGTGGCCGGGGAAACGCCCGGTTTGCCGTTGAGGACGCGGCTGACCGTCGCTTCGCTGACCCCCGCCTGGGCTGCGATGTCAGCTAGCCGTGCGGTCACAGCACTGGACTGTACCGGCCGTGTGTCGCACTGCCCACCGTACCCGGGAGTTCGCCGGATTCATGGTGGTTCCCTCGCGCGGAAGGGCGGATTCCGGTGGTGGCGAAGGCGGACCGGACCCACCCGGGCCCGGTCCGGGGCCGACGCGGGACGGAACGGACGCCGCGCGGCGGGGCCGGCGTCAGCGCTCGACGCGGTAGCCCGGCAGCAACTGCTCGTTCCACTCCTCGGCGGTGCGCGCCAGGCCCTCCTCGGGGGTCTCCTCACCGCGCAGGATGGCCGTGTAGTGGGGCTGGAGCAGGGTGAACAACCGGCCGCTCTCGGGGATGGAGGGCCGGGCCACGGCCTTGGTCAGCGCCAGGTAGAAGGAGTTGCGGACCGGATCGGAGAGCACCTTGTCGGTGTACGCGGCGGTACGGGTCGGCAGCAGGCCGAGCGCCAGGGCGGTCTTCTCCTGCTGCTCGGCGTCCGTCATGAACCTGACGAAGAGGTAGGACGCCTCCAGGTCGTCCGAGTCCGCCGCGACCACCAGGTTGTGGCCGCCGGTGGGCGAGCCGGCGGTGCCGGTGGAGCCGGCCGGGACGGCGGCGATGCCCAGGTTGTCGCGGTTCTCGAACTCCGGGGAGGTGAAGATCTCGGAGGTCGCCCAGGGGCCGTTGATCATCATGGCCGCCTCGCCCTCCTTGAACGCGTTCTGCATCGCGGCGTACGCGTCCTCGCGCGGCGGCTCGGGAGCGGCACCGGAGGAGACCAGGTCGGCGGCCGTGGACACGCCGCGGACCGACGCCTCGTTGGCGACGGTGATCGACTGGGCGTCGACGTCGACCAGGTCGCTCTCCTCGCCGTAGAGGAACGGCAGCGAGAAGAACGGGTCGGGGTTGAGGACGATGCCCTCCGCGCCCGTCTCCTCCCTGATCCTCAAGGCGACGTCCTTGAGCTCCTTCCAGGTGGCCGGGGGCCGCGCGATCCCGGCCTCCTCGAAGATCCGCCTGTTGTAGAGCAGGGCCAGGGTGTCGGTCACCTGTGGGACGCCGTGGACGCTGCCGTCCTCCCGCACCACGCTCGCGGTGGTGCTCGGCAGGAAGTCCTCGGAGATGTCGCCGTCCAGGGCGGAGGTGCCGGTCAGGTCGGCCAGGTGCCCTTCGGCGGCGAACCCCGCGGTCCAGCCGACGTCGGCGCGCAGCACGTCGGGCACGTCCCGCCCGGACTCCACCGCGTCCAGGAACTTCTGTCGGGCCTGGTCGAAGGGCACGCCGACGTGGTCGACCTCGATGGCTGGGTACTCCGCCTCGAAGGCGGCGACCAGTTCGGCGAAGTGGGGGTTCTCCGCCTCGCCGGAGGTGTCCCACCAGGTGATCGTGCCCGAGACGGTCGAGGCGCCGTCACCGGAGTCCCCCGTCAGTCCGCAGGCGCCGGCCGTGAGGGACAGGGAGAGGCAGACGGCGGCGGCCGCGACCGCGCGGCGCCGCCGGCCCCGTCCGGCCGAACCGGGAGTTCCGGGCTGTATGCGGTTTTCCATCGTGCTCTTCCCGTCTGACCTCAACCGGAGGATCCGCTGTGGACCGGGAGGAAGGTAGCAGGGATGCAACTTCTTGCGGAAGCCGTTGCGGACTCGTTTGCAGAAAGTTGCCGCAAGGTCTTTCTAAAAGATTGCGTCGCTGTTACGTTCCTCGTCAGCCCGGCGCCGCGACCGAGCGGCCCGCGCGGAGTACGCCCGTGCCCCCGCGAGACGGGCACCGGAACATGGAGGAGTTCATATGCGGCGTGGCATAGGGACCACCGCACTGGTGGCCGCCATCGCGCTGGCGGCCGGCGCCTGCGGCGGCAGCGACGACGGCGACGGCAAGAAGAACGCCGGCGGCGAGCTGTCGGGCACCGTCGAGTTCTGGGACACCTCGGGCGACGCGGAGAAGGACTTCTTCAAGAAGGTCGCCGAGGAGTTCGAGAAGGAGCACCCCGGGGTCGAGGTCAAGTACGTCAACGTGCCCTTCGGCGAGGCGAGCAACAAGTTCAAGAACGCCGCCGGCGGCGGCGCCGGCGCCCCCGACGTGATGCGCACCGAGGTCGCCTGGGTCGCGGACTTCGCCAGCCTCGGCTACCTGGCCCCGCTGGACGACACCGTCGCCGTCGACGGCAAGGACGACTTCCTGCCGCAGGCCTGGGGCAGCACCCAGTACGAGGGCAAGACCTACGCCGTGCCGCAGGTGATCGACACCCTCGCGCTCTTCTACAACAAGGAGCTGCTGGAGAAGGCCGGCGTCGAGGTCCCGAAGTCCTTCGAGGACATCGAGAACTCCACCGGCAAGTTCGAGAAGGAGGGTGTCACCCCCTTCTACCTGCGCGGTGACGACCCCTACTTCGTCCTGCCCTTCCTCTACGGCGAGGGCGGCGACATGCTCGACGCCGACACCAAGAAGATCACCATCGACGACGAGCCCGGTGTGCGGGCGTTCGAGGTGATGAAGGACCTGGTGGACTCCGAGGCCGCGATCACCGACACGACCGACGGCTGGGAGAACATGCAGAAGGCCTTCAAGGACGGCAAGGTCGCGATGATGCTCAACGGCCCCTGGGCCATCGAGGACACCCTCGCGGGCAGGCAGTTCAAGGGCCGGGAGGACAACCTCGGTGTCGCCGCCGTCCCGGCCGGCAGCGCCGGCCAGGGCTCCCCGCAGGGCGGTCACAACTACTCCGTCTACGCCGGCTCCGACAACCTGGACGCCTCCTACGAGTTCGTGAAGTACATGAGCTCCGCCGAGGTCCAGAAGCGCACCACCGAGGAGCTGAACCTGCTGCCGACCCGCACCTCGGTCTACGAGGAGCAGACCGTCAAGGACAACCAGATGGTCCAGTTCTTCAAGCCCGCCGTGGACAAGGCCGTCGAGCGCCCCTGGATCGCCCAGGGCAACTCCCTCTTCGAGCCGCTCCGCGTCCAGTTGGCCGAGGTCCTCACCGGCAGGACCACGCCGGAGGACGCCGCGAAGAAGGCCGGCGAGGAGTACGCCGAGCTCCTCGAGGGCGGGGACTGGAAGTAACCGAGGAACTCAGGAGAGGCTGACCGACGACCATGGCTGTCGAGACCGGCCAGTCGGTGGCACCGGCCGCGGGCGGAGACGCCCGCGGCCGCGGCCGCGGAACTGGCGAGAAGTCCGGAAAGGCTCCCGGACCGCTGCGCCGGGCCCTGGCCACCCACTGGTACGCCTGGGCCATGGTGGCCCCCGTGGTGACCGTGATCGCGGTGATCATCGGCTACCCGCTGCTACGGGGCGTCTGGCTGTCCCTCACGAACGCCGACGAGTCCAACGTGGCCCGCACCATCGGCGTCAACGAGATCGAGGCGACCTACGAGTTCACCGGTCTGGAGAACTACACGGAGATCCTCACCGACGGCGTCTTCTGGGACCGGCTGGGCTGGACGGTGGTGTGGACGGTCGGCTGTGTCTCCGTCACCTTCCTGGCCGGCCTGGTCCTGGCCGTCATGCTCAACCGGAAGCTGCGCGGCCGGGCCCTGTACCGCATCGCCATCATCCTGCCCTGGGGCATTCCCGCCTTCGTCTCCGTCTTCGCCTGGAAGATGCTCTTCAACGAGAAGAACGGCATCCTCAACAAGGTGCTCTCCGGCGGCGGCATCGACGGCGTCCCCTGGCTGGGCGACCCCACCTGGGCGAAGATCTCGGTCATCGCGGTGAACGTCTGGCTGGGCGTGCCCTTCATGCTCGTCGCCCTGCTGGGCGCGCTCCAGGCCATCCCCGGCGAGCTGCTGGAGGCCGCCGAGGTGGACGGGGCGAACGCCTGGCAGCGCTTCCGCAACGTCACCCTGCCCGGCATCCGCTCGGTCAGCAGCACCGTGGTCCTGCTGAGCACCATCTGGACGTTCAACATGTTCCCGGTGATCTACCTGCTCACCCGCGGCGGCCCCGGTGACTCCACCGAGATCCTGGTGACCTACGCCTACCGGCTGTCCTTCCTCAACAGCCCGCGCGACTTCGCCACCTCCGCGGCCTGGGGCGTGCTGATCCTGCTGCTCCTGATGGCCTTCGCGGTGGTCTACCGCCGTTCGCTCCGCAAGCAGGGAGAGGTGTGGTGACGACCATGAAGACCACACGGACCACCACCAAAAGCACCACCGGAACCACCACGCCCGACCCCACCACGACCGCGCCCGCGCCGTCGGTGCCCGCGCCGCCGGCGGAGGCCGGCCGCCCCCGGCGCGTCCGCGGGCGCGGCGAGCGCGGCCCCCTGGCCTCCGTCGGCCTGCACGCGGGTCTGCTGCTGGCCGCCGTGGTCGCGGTGTTCCCGCCGTTCTGGCTGCTGGTGACGTCCTTCAAACCCAAGACCGAGACCTTCACCACCGCGCTGGTGAAGAACTTCACCCTCGAGAACTACGACCACGTCCTGAACGACACCTACTTCCTGACGTGGTTCTGGAACTCGGTGGTGGTCGTGGTCGTCACCACGGTGCTCGGCGTGTTCATCTCCGCCACCACCGGGTACGCCGTCAGCCGCTTCCGCTTCCCCGGCATGCGGCCGCTGATGTGGACCCTGCTGATCACGCAGATGTTCCCCATGGCGATCCTGATCGTGCCGCTGTACAACCTGATGGCGCAGCTGCGACTGCTCAACCAGCCCGTCGGCCTGATCATCACCTACCTCACCATCGCGGTGCCGTTCTGCGCCTGGATGATGAAGGGTTTCTTCGACACCATCCCCGTCTCCATCGACGAGTCCGGGCGCGTGGACGGCCTCAACCCCTTCGGCACCTTCTGGCGGCTGATCCTGCCGCTGGCCAAGCCGGGCCTGGCCGTCACCGGCTTCTACAGCTTCGTGACGGCCTGGGCCGAGGTCGCCTACGCGTCGGCCTTCATGACCGGCGAGGAGAACCTCACCCTCGCCGGCGGCCTGCAGACCTTCGTCAACCAGTACGTCGGCGACTGGGGTTCGATGACCGCCGCCGCGGTGATCATCGCCGTGCCGGCCGCGATCGTCTTCGGGATCGCCCAGCGGCACCTCGTCGCCGGACTGACCTCCGGCGCCGTCAAGTCCTGACCGGCCCCCACCCCAGCCCGCGCGGCGCCTCGCGTCCCCCCACTCACGACCACCAGGGATGACATGACCCAGCACTCCTCAGCCCCCGCCACCGGTACGGCTCCCGCCCTCCGCACGGACGCCTCGGGAGGGCCCACCAACTGGTGGCGCGACGCGGTGATCTACCAGGTCTACCCCCGCTCCTTCGCCGACGGCAACGGCGACGGCATGGGCGACCTGGCGGGCGTCCGCGCGCGGTTGCCGTACCTGGCCGACCTGGGCGTCGACGCCGTCTGGCTCAGCCCCTTCTACGCCTCCCCGCAGGCCGACGCCGGGTACGACGTCGCCGACTACCGGGCCATCGACCCGATGTTCGGCGACCTCCACGACGCCGACGCCCTGATCCGCGACGCCCACGAACTGGGCCTGCGGATCATCGTGGACCTGGTGCCCAACCACTCCTCCGACCAGCACGAGTGGTTCCAGCGCGCCCTGCGCGAGGGACCGGGCTCCCCGCTGCGCGACCGCTACCACTTCCGGCCCGGCCGCGGCCCGAGCGGCGACGAGCCGCCCAACGACTGGGAGTCCATCTTCGGCGGCCCGGCCTGGACCCGCACCACCAACCCCGACGGCACGCCGGGGGAGTGGTACCTGCACCTGTTCGCCCCCGAGCAGCCCGACTTCAACTGGGAGAACGAGGCCGTGCGGGACGAGTTCCGCTCGGTGCTGCGCTTCTGGCTGGACATGGGCGTGGACGGCTTCCGCATCGACGTCGCCCACGGCCTGGTCAAGGCCGCCGGACTGCCGGACATGGGTCGCTCCGGTCAGCTGAAGCTGCTGGGCAACCAGGTGCTGCCGTTCTTCGACCAGGACGGCGTCCACGAGATCTACCGCTCCTGGCGCCGCGTCCTCGACGAGTACCCGGGCGAGCGCATCGGCGTCGCCGAGGCGTGGACGCCCAGCCCCGAGCGCACGGCCCTGTACCTGCGGCCCGACGAGCTCCACCAGGCGTTCAACTTCCACTACCTCAACACCGGCTGGGACGCCGAGGCGCTGCGCGCGGTCATCGACGAGTCGCTGGACTCCATGCGCCCGGTCGGCGCCCCCACCACCTGGGTGCTCTCCAACCACGACGTCGTGCGGCACCGCACCCGGCTCGGCGGCGGTCTGCCCCGCGCCCGCGCGGCCTCGCTGCTGATGCTGGCGCTGCCCGGCTCGGCCTACGTCTACCAGGGCGAGGAGCTGGGCCTGCCGGAGGTCGTCGACCTGCCCGACGAGGTGCGCCAGGACCCGTCGTTCTTCAAGGACAACGGCCAGGAGGGCTTGCGCGACGGCTGCCGCGTGCCCATCCCGTGGACGGCCGACGGCCCCAGCCACGGCTTCGGTTCCGGTGGGAGCTGGCTGCCCCAGCCGGAGGAGTGGGCGGAGCTGTCGGTCGAGGAGCAGACCGGCGACCCCACCTCCACCCTGGAGCTGTACCGCAGCGCGCTGGCCGTGCGCCGCGAGCACCCGGCGCTGGGCGCGGGCGAGGAGGTGGAGTGGCTGGAGGACTTCCCCGCCGGGGTGCTGGCCTTCCGCCGTCGCGCCGCCGACGGTTCCGGGAAGGACTTCGTCTGCACCGTCAACACCACCGAGGCCCCGGTGGAGCTGCCCGCGGCACCCGGCCGGGCGCTGCTGGCCAGCGGGGAGTACGACGGTGGGGCACTCCCGGCCGACACCACCGTCTGGTGGACGGCGTGACCGAGGCGGGCACGGTCCCCGCACCGGTCCCGCCGCAGGGCGGGACGGTCGTGGGGGCCGGTCCGCACACCGCCCGGCTCGCCGACATCGCCGCCCAGGCCTCGGTCAGCGAGGCCACGGTCAGCCGCGTCCTCAACGGCAGGGCGGGGGTGGCGGCCGGCACCCGGCAGAAGGTGCTGGCCGCCCTGGACGTGCTGGGCTACGAGCGGCCGGTGCGGCTGCGGCAACGCAGCGCCGGCCTGATCGGGCTGGTCATCCCCGAACTGACCAACCCGATCTTCCCGGCGTTCGCGCAGGTCATCGAGCAGGTCCTGGCCGGGCACGGCTACACGCCGGTGCTGTGCACCCAGATGCCGGGCGGCGCCACCGAGGACGAGCTGGTCGACCAGCTCGTCGAGCGCGGCGTCAACGGCATCGTCTTCCTCTCCGGACTGCACGCCGACACCACCGCCGATCCGGGCCGGTACGTCCGGCTCGCCGGGCGCGGCGTGCCGTTCGTGCTCGTCAACGGCTTCAACGAGCACATCGGTGCGCCCTTCGTCTCGCCCGACGACCGCGCGGCGGCGCGGATGGCCGTCCGCCACCTGACCGATCTCGGACACGATCCGCGGCGGATCGGTCTGGCGGTCGGCCCCGTCCGTTACGTGCCGGTGCGGCGCAAGGCGGAGGGGTTCACCGAGGCCCTGGCGGAGCGGGGCGTTCCGGCCGAGGAGACACGGCGACTGGTCCGGCACACGCTGTTCACGCTGGAGGGCGGCCACGCGGCGGCCGGGGCGCTGATCGACGCCGGCTGTACGGGCGTGGTCTGCGGCAGCGACATGATGGCGCTCGGCGTGGTGCGGGCGGCCCGGCAGCGGGGGCTGGAGGTGCCGCGCGACCTGTCGGTGGTCGGCTTCGACGACTCGGAGCTGATCGCCTTCACCGATCCGCCCCTGACGACCGTGCGGCAGCCGGTCAAGGCCATGGCGAGCGCGGCGGTGGGCGCGCTGTTGGAGGAGATCGGCGGGAGCCCGGTGCAGCACACGGAGTTCGTCTTCCAGCCCGAGCTGGTGGTGCGCGGCTCCACGGCCCCGCCGCCCGCCCCGGTGGGGGAGGCCCGGGTGCCGTAGGGGCCGGCAGGAGGGCTTCCGGGCATCCGGGGATCGTTCGTCCGGAGGGCGGACGTGCGCGGCGTGGGCCGTGCGCGTCCGCCCGTCGTCGTCGGAACCCGGCCCGACCGGCCGGGCGCGTGGGGTTCCTCGTGCGGAACCCCCGACCGGCCGGGCCGGGAGTGTGGTTGAACGTAGCACCATGCAATCCCTTGCGAAAGAGATTGCGCGGAGAAGGCGGTCACGTTTCCGGGGCGTGTCGAAAGCCTTGACGGCCGTCAGGGGCCCGTCTACGGTCTCCAGCGCGAAGACTTGCACGAATTTTCAGTCTTCTTGCAGCAAGAGCATTCGGCTTCCACGGCCTTACGGGCGCGGCGCGTTGCCCCCAGGCAGGCATGACGCATCTGCTTCCCCCACAGGAGGAAACGTGGCCAGAAGAGCGGCGGCCGCCGCACTCACACTTGTCGCGGGCATGGCAGGCTCGTTCGTCGCGGTCCCCGGGCAGGCACAGGCGGCCCCACCCGGGACCAAGGACGTCACCGCGGTGATGTTCCAGTGGCGTTTCGACTCCATCGCCAAGGCCTGCACCGACACCCTCGGCCCGGCCGGCTACGGGTACGTCCAGACCTCGCCGCCCCAGGAGCACATCCAGGGCGGCCAGTGGTGGACGTCCTACCAGCCCGTCAGCTACAAGATCGCCGGCCGGCTCGGCGACCGCGCGTCCTTCAAGAACATGATCGACACCTGCCACCGAGCGGGCGTGAAGGTCGTCGCCGACGCGGTCGTCAACCACATGTCCGCCCACGCGAGCGGCACCGGCACCGGCGGCACCCCGTTCGGCAAGTACGACTACCCCGGCATCTACCAGGGCCAGGACATGGACGACTGCCGGTCGGAGGTGAACGACTACCGGAACCGGACCAACGTCCAGAACTGCGAACTGGTGGGTCTGGCCGACCTCGACACCGGCGAGGAGTACGTCCGCGACCGCATCGCCGCCTACCTGAACGACCTGCTCTCCCTGGGCGTGGACGGCTTCCGCATCGACGCCGCCAAGCACATGCCCGCCACCGACCTGGCCGCCGTCAAGTCCCGGCTCTCCGACCCGAACGTCTACTGGAAGCACGAGGCCATCCACGGCGCCGGCGAGGCGGTCTCGCCCACCGAGTACCTCGGCAGCGGAGACGTCCAGGAGTTCCGCTACGGCCGTGAGCTCAAGCGGGTGTTCACCGGTGACAAGCTCGCCCACCTGAGGAACTTCGGCGAGGGCTGGGGCTTCATGGAGTCCGGCAAGGCCGGGGTCTTCGTGGAGAACCACGACACCGAGCGCGTCGGCGACACCCTCAACTACAAGAACGGCGCCGACTACACCCTGGCCAACGTCTTCATGCTGGCCTGGCCCTACGGCTCCCCGGACGTCCACTCCGGCTACGAGTGGTCCGACAAGGACGCCGGTCCGCCCAACGGCGGCCACGTGGCGGCCTGCTACACCGACGGCTGGAAGTGCCAGCACGCCTGGCGCGAGATCTCCTCCATGGTCGCCTTCCGCAACGTCGCGCGCGGACAGGCCGTCACCGACTGGTGGGACAACGGCAACGACGCCATCGCCTTCGGCCGCGGTTCCCGGGCGTACGTCGTCGTCAACCAGGAGCCCTCCGCCCTGAGCCGCACCTTCACCACCTCGCTGCCCGCCGGCGACTACTGCGACGTCCAGAGCGGACGGACGGTCACCGTCGACGGCTCCGGCCGGTTCACCGCCACCCTCGGAGCCAGGACCGCCCTGGCCCTGCACACCGGCGCCCGCACCTGCTCCGGCGGTGGCTCCGGAGACGACGGCGGCACGGGCGACCCCGGTGACCCCGCCGACGGCGCCTCGTTCAACGTCGACGCCACCACGGTGTGGGGCGAGAGCATCCACGTCACCGGCGACCGCGCCGAGCTGGGCAACTGGAACACCGCCGACGCCCTCGAACTGGATCCGGCGGCCTACCCGGTGTGGAAGCTGGACGTGGACCTGCCGCCCGGCACCACCTTCGAGTACAAGTACCTCCGCAAGGACGGCGGCGGCAACGTCATCTGGGAGAGCGGCGCCAACCGCACCGCCACCGTCCCCGCCGACGGCAGGGTCGTCCTGAACGACACCTGGCGCGGCTAGCCGTCCCGACGCCCGACGGCGCACCGCAGGACCGACCGCCCGGCCCCGTACCCGTGATCCCCGCAGTGGGCCGGGCGGTCCCCTCCTCCGTCCGCACGCACCGGCGGGACCCCGACGAAACTCCCGAGCACCGGAACATCCCCGCACCGACCCACCGCACCACACCCGAGGAGAACGACCCGTGAGAGGTCCCCTGGCGCGCAGAGGAACGGCCGCGAGCATCGTGGCCGCCGTCCTCGCGACGCTCGTCACCGCGGCGGCGCCCGCCGCCGAGGCGGCACCGCCGCCGTCCGACGCGAAACTGGCCGCCGAACCCACCCGGCACGACCTGACGCGCGAGCAGTTCTACTTCGTCCTGCCGGACCGCTTCGCCAACGGCGACCGCTCCAACGACCGCGGCGGGCTGACGGGCGACCGCCTCACGACCGGCCATGACCCCACCCACAAGGGCTTCTACCACGGCGGCGACCTCAAGGGCCTGACGGAGAAGCTGGACTACATCAAGGGCCTGGGCACCACCGCCATCTGGATGGCGCCCATCTTCGAGAACAAGCCGGTGCAGGGCGAGGGCGAGAACGCCTCGGCCGGCTACCACGGCTACTGGATCACCGACTTCACCCGGGTCGACCCGCACTTCGGCACCAACGCCGAACTGCGCGAACTGATCGACAAGGCCCACGCCAAGGGCATGAAGGTCTTCTTCGACGTCATCACCAACCACACCGCCGACGTGGTGGACTACGAGGAGAAGTCCTACTCCTACCTCTCCGAGGGCGCCTTCCCCTACCTCACCAAGGACGGCGAGCCCTTCGACGACACCGACTACGCGGCGGGGAAGCGCTTCCCGAAGGTCGACCGCGAGTCCTTCCCCCGCACCCCCGTGGTCGCCGAGGACGAGAAGGACGTCAAGGTCCCGTCCTGGCTCAACGACCCGACGATGTACCACAACCGCGGCGACTCCACCTTCGCCGGCGAGAGTTCCCTCAACGGCGACTTCCACGGCCTGGACGACCTGTGGACCGAGCGCCCCGAGGTCGTCGAGGGCATGAAGAAGATCTACCAGCGGTGGGTGAGGGACTTCCGGATCGACGGTTTCCGCATCGACACCGTCAAACACGTCAACCTGGAGTTCTGGACCCAGTGGGCCACGGCGCTGGACGCCTACGCCGCGAAGAGGGGCCGCGACGACTTCTTCATGTTCGGCGAGGTCTACAGCTCCGACCCCGCCCGGATGGCGCCCTACGTCACCCGGGGCGGGCTCGACGCCACCCTCGACTTCGGCTTCCAGGAGGCGGCCCGCTCCTACGCCTCCCGGAGCGGACCGGCGACCAAGCTGTCCGACCTGTTCGCCCAGGACCACCTCTACACCACCGGCCGGTCCAACGCCTACGAACAGGTCACCTTCACCGGCAACCACGACATGGGCCGGATCGGCACCTTCCTGCGGCAGGACAACCCCGACGCCGACGACGCCGAACTGCTCGCCCGGGCGAAGCTCGCCAACGAGCTGATGTTCCTCACCCGGGGCAACCCGGTGATCTACTACGGCGACGAGCAGGGCTTCACCGGCGCCGGCGGCGACCAGGACGCCCGCCAGACCCTCTTCGCCTCCCGGACGCCCGCCTACCTGGACGCGGAGAAGAACGACCGGATCGGCACCGACCGCACCCACGCCCGGGACGCGTACGACACCGACCACCCCCTGTACCGGTCCATCGCCGCACTGTCGAAGCTGACCCGCGAACACCCCGCCCTGCGCGACGGCGTCCAGACCGAGCGCTACGCCGAGCCGGGCGACGGCCCCGGCGTCTACGCCTTCTCCCGCACCGACGCGGAGCAGCGCACCGAGTACCTCGTCGCCGCCAACAACGGCGAGGAGGCCCGCACGGTGAAGCTCGCCACCGACTCGCCGAACACCGCCTTCCGCCCGATCCACGGCGGCGCCGACGCCACGGTCCGCACCGGCGACGACGCCACGCTGACCGTCACCGTCCCGGCGCTGTCCACCGTCGTCCTGAAGGCCGCCCGGCCGCTTCCCGTCCCGGACACCGGGCCCACCGTCGAGCTGAGGGCCCCCGCCGCGGGCGCCACCGGCACCGTCGAGATCACCGCCGACGTGGACGGTGGCGGTCTGAACCGCGTCGTCTTCGCCGCCCGGGTCGGCGACGGGAAGTGGCACACCCTCGGCACCGCCGACCATGCCCCCTACCGGGTCACCCAGTACCTGGGGAAGGAGGTGGCGGCCGGAACGCCGCTGCGCTACAAGGCCGTCGTGGTCGACGCCGCGGGCCGCACCGCGAGCGACCTGGCGGCCTCCACCGCGGGGCAGGCCCCGCCCGAGGAGAGGCCCTCGGCGGTCGAGCGGGACTGGGCCGTCGTCCACTACCACCGCCCGGACGGCGACTACGACGGCTGGACGCTGACCTCCGGCGAGCGGACCGCCGCCTTCGTCGGCCGCGACGCCTACGGCGCCTTCGCCTGGATGGAGGTCGCCGACGGACCGACCGAGCTGAGCTTCACCGTCACCAAGGGGGACACCGCCGACGGTCCCGAACGCACCATCGACCTGACGAGGACCGGCGAGGTGTGGGTCGAGCAGGGCGAGGACGGGCTCCTGACCGAGCGGCCCGAGGACGGCCACCCGCCGCAGGACGGCGAGAACACCGGCGAGAACACCGCCGTTCTCCACTACCACCGCGCGGACGGCGACTACGACGGCTGGGGCCTGCACACCTGGACCGGCGCCGCCGAGCCCACCGACTGGTCGAAGCCGCTGATGCCCACCGGGAAGGACTCCTTCGGCGTCACCTTCGAGGTGCCGCTGGCCGAGGGGGCCACGTCGCTGAACTACATCATCCACAAGGGCGACACCAAGGACGAGGACGCCGACCAGTCGCTGGACTTCGCCACCCACGGCCGCGAGGTGTGGAAGCTGTCGGCCACCCCCGGCTACCTGCTGCCCACCACCGGCAGCGCCCCCGTCCTGGACCCGACCAAGGCCGAGGCGCAGTGGATCGACCGCGACACCGTCGCCTGGAAGGTCAAGGCCACGGACGCCACCGGCGAGCAGCTCGTGTACGACCCCCGGGGCACCATCACGGTCGAGGACGGCGCCCTGTCCCACGAGGGACACTGGCTGCGGCTGAACCCCGTCCCCGGCGGACTGACCGAGGAACAGCGGAGGAAGTACCCGCACCTGAAGGAGTACGCCGCCTTCCGCGTGGACCCGCGCGACCGCGACCGGGTGCGCACCGCCCTGCGCGGCCAACTGGTCGCCACCCAGCGCACCGCCGAGGGCGCGCTGCTGGCCGCCACCGGGGTGCAGATCGCCGGCGTCCTCGACGACGTCTACGGCACGGAGGCCGCCGAGGCCGACCTCGGCCCGGTCTTCGACCGCAAGGGCCGCCCCACCCTCTCGGTGTGGGCGCCCACCGCGCACAAGGTCGCCCTCGAACTCGACGGCCGCACCGTGCGGATGCGGCGCGACGACGCCACCGGCGTCTGGAGCGCGAAGGGCAACCGGAGCTGGCGGGGCAAGCCCTACCGCTACCACGTCACCGTCTGGGCCCCCTCGGTGGGGAAGACGGTCACCAACAAGGTCACCGACCCGTACTCCACCGCACTGACCACCGACTCGCGGCGGAGCCTGGTGGTGGACCCGGCCGACCCCGAGCTCGCCCCGAAGGGCTGGGAGGAGCTGCGGAAGCCGGAGGCGGTACCGCTGCGGAACGCGCAGATCCAGGAGCTGCACATCCGTGACTTCTCCGTCGCCGACCCCACGGTGCGCCGGAAGCACCGGGGCGGCTACCTGGCCTTCACCGAGCGCTCCTCGGCCGGTATGGAACACCTGAGGGAGCTGGCGGAGGCGGGCACCACCCACGTCCACCTGCTGCCCTCCTTCGACATCGCCTCCATCCCCGAGCGGGCCGCCGACCGCGCCGAGCCCGACTGCGACCTGGCGGCCCTGCCCGCCGACTCCGAGAAGCAGCAGGAGTGCGTGGCCGAGGTCCGCGACAAGGACGCCTACAACTGGGGCTACGACCCGCTGCACTACACCGTGCCCGAGGGCTCGTACGCCACCGACCCGAACGGCACCGCCCGCACCGTCGAGTACCGGGAGATGGTCAAGGGCCTCAACGAGGCCGGACTGCGCGTCGTCCTGGACGTGGTCTACAACCACACCATGGCCGCCGGGCAGGACGACAAGTCCGTCCTGGACAGGATCGTGCCCGGCTACTACCACCGGCTGCTGGCGGACGGCACCGTCGCCACCTCCACCTGCTGCGCCAACACCGCGCCCGAGAACACCATGATGGGCAAGCTCACGGTGGACTCCGTCGTCGCCTGGGCCAAGCACTACAAGGTGGACGGCTTCCGCTTCGACCTGATGGGCCACCACCCCAAGGAGAACATCCTCGCCGTCCGGAAGGCGCTGGACGCCCTCACCGTGGAGAAGGACGGGGTCGACGGGAAGAACATCGTCCTGTACGGCGAGGGCTGGAACTTCGGCGAGGTCGCGGACGACGCCCGCTTCGTCCAGGCCACGCAGGAGAACATGGCCGGCACCGGCATCGCCACCTTCTCCGACCGGGCCCGCGACGCGGTGCGCGGCGGCGGTCCCTTCGACGCCGACCCCGGCGTCCAGGGCTTCGCCAGCGGTCTGTACACCGATCCCAACTCCTCGGACGCCAACGGCGACCGTGCCGAGCAGCGCCG
This sequence comes from Streptomyces taklimakanensis, assembly GCF_009709575.1. NCBI lineage: Bacteria > Bacillati > Actinomycetota > Actinomycetes > Kitasatosporales > Streptomycetaceae > Streptomyces > Streptomyces taklimakanensis. Next base: position 1,439,441 of record NZ_WIXO01000001.1, on the reverse strand, counting down.
GCGGCTGCTGCGCCAACAGGACCTGATCAAGGTCGGACTGTCCGGAAACCTCGCCGACTACACCTTCACCGACACCTCCGGGCGACGGGTCAAGGGCTCGCAGGTCGACTACAACGGCTCACCGGCCGGATACGCCGACGCGCCCGGCGACGCGCTCGCCTACGCCGACGCCCACGACAACGAGACCCTCTACGACGCCCTGGCGTTCAAGCTGCCCAAGGACACCCCGGCCGCCGACCGCGCCCGGATGCAGGTGGTCGCCATGGCCACCGCGGCCCTCTCGCAGGGGCCGGTGCTCAGCCAGGCGGGCACCGACCTGCTGCGGTCGAAGTCGCTGGACCGCAACTCCTACGACTCCGGCGACTGGTACAACGCCATCCACTGGAACTGCGAGGCCGGCAACGGCTTCGGCCGCGGTCTGCCTCCGGCCTGGGACAACCGGGACAAGTGGCCGTACGCCCGGCCGCTGCTGACCGCCGCCGACCTCACGCCGTCCTGCGCGGAGATCGAGGGCGCCTCCGCCGCCTACCGCGACCTGCTGTCGATCCGCTCCACCGAGGGGGTCTTCGGCCAGGCCACGGCGGCCGACGTCCAGCGGGCCCTGTCCTTCCCGCTGTCGGGGAAGGACGAGACCCCGGGCGTGATCACCATGCGGCTGAAGGACGGCGGCGACGACCTCGTGGTCGTCTTCAACGCCACCCCCGAGCGGCGGACGCAGACCGTCCCCTCGCTCGCGGGCGGCTCCTACGCCCTGCACCCGGCGCAGGCGTCCGGCTCGGACCCGGTGGTGAGGACCGCGACCTTCGACGCGGACCGGGGCACCTTCACCGTCCCGGCCCGCACGGTGGCGGTGTTCGCCGCGCGGTAGGCACCCCGACGGGAGACGGGGAGGGGCACGGCCACCGGGGCGTCCGGCGGCCGTGCCCCTCCCCGTCTCCGGCTCAGTCCCACCAGAACGACCACAGGTCCCGCCCCACCAGCCACTTCTCCGCGTAACGCGCCAGCGTCCCCGCGCCCTGCCGCACCACGGAGGGGCAGAAGGCGTAGTGCTCGGCGGCCTGCGGCAGCGCCTCCTCCACGTCGCGCGGCGGCGACGGCACCGACAGGTGCAGCGCGTCCGGCTCCAGCGCCACCACCCGCGTCCCGAACCGCTCCTCCCAGGAGCGCAGCACGGTGTGGTGGGGCGCGGTGTCCGCCTCGTGCGCCAGGGCGCCCGTCCAGCCGATCGCCGCCGGTATCCCGGAGCTGTGCCGCACCGGGACCAGGGCGAGTCGCGGCTCCCGCAGGAGGCCGCGCGTCAGCAGGGACCGGGCCACCGAGACCGCCACCGCGTCGGGGCGGCGGGGCTCCGCCGCGGACCGGCCGGCGGGGCGGGCGGGGCCGGGCCACCGCCGGCCGTACGGGCGCAGCACGGCACCGCCGTCCGGCTCCCGCGCGGCCTGCTGTGACCACCGGGCGGCCAGCACGGCGAACGCGTCCGGTGCCCCGCCGCCGGCCGCGGAACCGTCCCCGCGGCCGCGGCCGCGCCCGTCCGCCCCACCGGGGAGCAGGTCGTCCTCCACGGCGACGCCGCGGGAGTCCCGGCCCAGCAGCACGGGGTGCGGCCCGGTGCCGGGCGGCCCGGCCGGCAGCCGCTCCCAGCCCGCCGGCTCGGCGGGCCCGTCCGCGCGCCACAGCAGCGGCTCGGCGACCCGGCCCAGCACCGTTCGGTCGATCAGCGTGCCCGGCGGCAGATCCGCCGAGGCCACGAGCGAGCGCAGATCCGGCATTCGGCTTCGCGTGTCACAGGCCACGCGTCGACGGTACCGGCCGGCTACGACAGTGCCGCCGGCCCGGTGGGACCGTGACCACCGGGCGCGCCGTCACCGCCGGACGCGTCGCCGGGGAACCGGCCGCCGCCGGTACCGTCCGAGCCGTCGGGCACCAGGGCCGGCAGCCGCCGCACCAGCTCCCCGAACGGCCCGTCCGAGGGCTCCAGGGCGAGGACGCGCCCCAACACCCGGGCGGTCTCCTCGTCGTAGGCGGCCGACACCGCCGCCAGCGCCAACAGTTCCTGGACGAGCCGCAGTTCCAGCTCCCGGCGCGGCACCGAGCGGTCCGCCAGCCAGGCCAGCGCCGTCGTCTCGGCGACACCGATCCAGGAGCGGACGACCAGGGCCAGACGCGGTCCCGGAGAGGTCGCCCCCAGATGCGTCAGGAGCCGGCCGTACGCCGCCCGCCGCACCTCCTCGACGACGGCCCGGCCGCGCTGCGAACCGCCGCGCAACAGGGCCGAGAAACCGGAGGCGTGCTCCTCGACGAAGTCGAAGTAGCGACCCATCACCTTCAGCAGCCGGCTGCTGAAGGGACCCTCGGGCGGGACGACGAAACGGGCCGACAGCTCGTCCGCGGCCTTCCGCACGGCCGCCTCGTACAGGCTGTACTTGCCCGGGAAGTAGTGGTAGACCAGCGGCCGCGAGATTCCGGCCGCGGTGGCTATGTCGTCGATCGAGACGTCCTCGGGAGGACGGTCGCTGAATAACGCCAGCGCGACGTCGATGAGTTGCTGTCGACGTTCCTCGACACCCATCCTGCGGCGTACCCCGGTGGTCATGGGAACACCCTAGCGAGGGCCGTCCGGCGCGGGGTCCCGCGCCGGACGGCGGGAGGCCGGGCGAGGGGGCCGGGCGGCGGGTCAGCCCACCCGCCACCCGGAGAACTCCACCGTGCCGCTCGTCGCGCCGGCCGCCGTCATGCCCAGGCCGACGTCCTGCCGCCCGGCCGTGCCCGGCACCCGCACCGTCGCCACCGTCCGCCAGGACGCGCCGCCGTCGACGGACAGCTCGCCGGTGTGGTCGGCGCCCGCGCGCCGCAGCCGCAGCAGCACCGGGGCCCGCACCCCGGTGATCCGGCGGTAGGAGTCCAACGCGCCGTCGCCGTCGGAGTCGTACGACAGCACCACGCCGTTGGCCGGGGTCACCGACAGGTTGAGGAAACCGGGGGAGTCCGCCCGGGACAGGTCGTCGCGGACGAAGATCCCGGCCCGCGCCCATGGACCGGTCCCGTCCTGCGCGGTGACGGTCACGGTGACCGTGCCCCGCTCCCCGAGCCCGCCCGGCCGGTACAGGGCGCCGAACTCGGCGGTGCCCTTCCACAGGTCCGCGCCCCCGCCGTGGACGGCGTACCGCTCGCCCAGCCGCCCGAACACCGCGCCGTTGGTGGAGACCGTGCGCACCCCCGGCCCCAGCGGCCCGGCCAGGAACAGCGAACCGTCCGACCGCGTGCGCACCCGCCGACCGCCCTCGACCCCGTACGTCGCCTCGACCGAGTACGGCAGTTCCCGCAGCGGATCCGTCAGGGCCCCGCCCGGCGCGGTCAGGCGCCAGCGCACCCGGGTCCGACCGCCGGGCGGGACGCGATCGACGGCGGTGGGGCCCTGCGGCTCGGCCCGCGCGCCGGGCGGGGCGGTCAGGGACAGTTCCACCGGCCCGGCCGCCCGCAGCCCGTTGGTGTTGGCGAAGGTCGCGGTCAGCGTCCCGCGGCCGCCCGGCACCAGGGAGACCGGCTCCGTCTCCGTCTCCAGCCGCCCCTGGTAGGGCGCGCGGGCCAGCAGGTCGCGGACCCGGGCGGCGGTGGCGTACGGGTCGCCCACCGGCCGCAGCGGGTACTCCTTCCGCTCCCGCGTCCACGGCTCCTCCACCGCGTACCAGTCCACCGGGTCGGGCGTTCCGCCCGAGGCCAGGGCGGCGTCCAGCTCGTCCAACCACCTCCGCCAGCGCGGCAGGTGGAAGTCGCCGATCAGCCCGTGCCAGTCGCGGTTGGCGTAGTCGTGCAGCTTCCCCGCGTCGGAAGTGGCCCGCCCGTCCCACACCGTCAGCAGCGCCCGGGCGGTGCGCTCCAGCTCCGCCGCCTCCTCCGGCGAGGCGCCCGCGCGGCGGGCCGCCGCCGTCCACGGGCCCAGCAGGAACAGCCGGTGGGTGCCGGCCAGTTCGTCGGCGAGCGTCATCAGCCGCAGCCACAGCGCCGACAACTCGCGGAACCCGGCCAGGTCGCCGCTGCCGTAGGCGGCCCGCAACTGCGGCAGCAGCAGCCGGCTGCGGTTGGCCAGTGCCTGCCGGGCGACGTCCACCAGGTCGTGACGGTAGGCGTCGCTCCCGCGCCGAGGCGCCTCCACCGCCAGCAGCCCCTCCAGCGCCGCGTCGAAACGCGCGGGATCGTAGACCGGCTCGGTGGGGCCGTACTGCCCGGCCCGGGTGGCGGCCAGGTCGGGACGGGCGGCGAAGAGGCTGTCGTGGGCGAAGCCGTACAGGTGGGCCCGGTGCCGGTAGGCGGTGTCGTGCAGCGCTCGCCAGGCGTTGCGCGCCCCGGTGTCCGGGCCGCCGTAGCGGTACGTCGCGTACCGCTCGAACCAGGCCGGCAGGTCCACCGGCTCCTCGCGCCAGGCCAGCTCGGAGAAGAAGTCGAACGCGGCCGGGTCGCGGTCGGCCGCCTCCGGCAGGTACGCCGTCCCCACCAGGGCGCTGCCCGGCTTGTCGCGCCAGGCGTGGAAGCGCTCGTTCCACACCTGGGTCTTGGCGCCCAGCAGGGTGCGCCCGCCGAAGTTGGGGATCGCGCCGAAGCAGTAGGGGGTGCCGTTCCAGTCCGCCTCGCGGTCGAAGACGGTCTCGACGCGCTCGGAGATCCCGTCGACGATGAGCATGCGCCGCTTGTCCACGGCGTTCACCAGCTCGCGCCGCGGGTTGTCCTGCCAGCCCAGGATCACCCACACCGCCTCCGGAAGGGCCCGCCGCAGGGCGGCCTCCACACCCCGCGCCGCGTCCGCCACCGGCACGTCGCCCGCTCTCCCGCCCTCGTGCAGCAGGTCCATCTTGACGTGCGACGCCGGGCCGAACAGCTCCCCCTGGTGCCGGTAGAAGGAGGCGGCCGCCTCGGCGAAGACGTCGGTGCGCGGGTCCAGCCAGTCGGGCCGTTCGAACCCGTGCCAGGTGCCCTGGGGGACGGTGCGGGCGCCGGGGACGCGCGAGGCGAAGTCGCGCGGCACCGAACCGTAGTAGCCGGGCAGCACCGGGCTCATGCCCAGCTCCCGCAGCCGGTCGGTGATGCGGCGGCCCAGCTCCACCCGCGCCTCGATCAGCTCCCGGCTGGGCGGGCCGCCGTAGCCGCTGAGGTTCTGCAGGTGCCACCACGGCTGGTGGGAGGGCGCGGGCAGCCAACGACGCGCCTCGGCGTCCGAGTAGCCGAAGTCCGTCAGCATCCGGTGGAGGACGGCCTCCTGCCCGGCGATGACCAGGACCTGGTTGCAGCCGTTCAGGGCGAGGACGTCGATCAGGCGCTCCCAGTACGCCCAGTCGGCGTACGGGTTGGTGTAGCCGTCGTTGGTGTCGTTGAGGGCGAACCGGTTGGACAGGGTGGTGGAGCGCTCCAGGGGGCGCGCGGGCGCGGGCAGCGTCGCGGGCAGCGCCAGGTTGCTCCCCGCCCAGGAGACGTGCGCGGAGCAGACCTCCTTCAGGTACCAGTGGACTCCGGTGAGCAGCACCGCCGGACTCGTCCCGGCCACCTCGATCCGCCCCGCCGTCCCCGAGACCGAGAAGCGCTCCACGCCGTCGCGCACCGCGAGCGGCACCAGTCGGAACTGTCCGGCGTGGTCCGGCAGCAACCGGTTCAGCGCCGCCGCGGCCGGGCCGGTGGCGAAGGGCCGGGGCGCCGCCGTCGCGCCACCGCCGGCCCCCGACAGTCCCGGACCGACCGCCGCGGCCAACCCCGCCACCACCGTCCCCGCGCCCAGCACCAGCCGCCTGGACGGGCCCCGGTCCCCGACCCCCGAGCCCCCCGGCCCACCCGGGCCCGGCAGCCCGCTCACCGCTGTGCTCCCCGGACGCCCCGGACGGCCGGCACCCGGTGGCCGCCCCTGTCGGAGGCGGCGGCGGTGGCGGTGGCGGTGTGCCGGACGACCGCCCGTTCGGTGCTCCTCGGTCGCGTGGCGACCGCGTTCGACCGGCCCTGAACCATCAGTTCCCTCTCCCTCCCTCTCGCGCGGCGCCGGGCGGGCCGTCGGACGGTCCCTCCCACGCCGCGTCACCGGTTGCCGGATCGCCCGCGGGCCCCGGCCGTGCCGTCCGCGGCGGGCCGTGGGGGCGCACCGCGCCCCGCCGTCGGCGGACGACGGGGCGGGCTCGAAGGCGTACGCTCGAAGCAGCCGTACCAGGCCGTCGCGGTGCGGAAACGGGACTTCGGTCGGGGCAACACGCACGGCGGGCACCCCCGGACCGTCCGGTCGGGTGAGCCCGGCGGGCCCGGCGCTCACCCGACACGGCCGCCGACCGCCCTCAACCGCGCGGCAGTACGGTCGTCAGCACCGACGGCAACGCGGTCCAGTCGGAGGTGACGAAGCTCGCCCGTTCGGCCGCCAGCCGCGCCACTCGGTCGAGCGCCTCGCCCTCGGTGGGACGGGTGGCGCTGATGGCGGGTGCCACGGCGTGGGCGTCGGTCATCACCAGCAGGTAGTTCCGCTCCGCGTACCAGGTGGTGTCGATGCCGCCGGTCACGTACGCCGAGGCGTCCCCGTCGAACACCACGAACCAGGGCCGGATCGAGGGGTCGGAGTAGCGGGTCGCGCGCGGGTCCCCGGCCTCGGCCCGGTGCACGGCGGGGAAGGCGACGGCCCGGGAGAGGTTCCCGCCGGCGGCCAGGTCGCGCAGGTGGCCGGCGTACTCGCGGTCCGTCCACAGCGAGTCGAAGGGGTTGGACTCCTCGACGGTGCCGGGGATGAGGTGGACCAGGAACCTGCCGGCCAGCTCGTCCCGGCTCGGCCAGCCCCTCGCCCGCACCGCCTCGTCCAGCGTGGCGTGGCCGGCGGCCAACTCGCCGGGCCGGTACAGCGCGTCGCCGAGCGTCCCCGCGACCAGCGCGTCGAACTGCGCCGGGCCGCGCCCCAGGTTGGCGGCGAACCCGTCCTTCATCTCGATCTTGAGCAGGATCGGCCGGTGCCCGGGGTTGGCGTCGTGCCAGGCCCGCAGGTCGGCCAGGCACCCGGCCAGGCTCTGGTTGCGGGGCTTGGAGCGCAGCTCGGCGGCGGAGGAGGCGTTCTCGCAGTTGTTGTCGTTGCCCAGCGGGTTGTTGTGCGCCACCCGCCAGCCGCGACCGGAGAAGTTGGTCCACACGTCCAGCTCCAGCAGCGAGGCGCCGGAGTCCAGGGCGTCGGCGAAGTAGGTGTACCGGTTCTTCTCGTAGGCGTTGTGCACCCCGACGGAGGTGGCGCCCGAGTACGGCAGGCTCCCCGGATCCGCCGCTCCCGCGCCCGGCGCCGCCACCAGCACCGCCCCCAGGGCCCCCGCCGCCACCGCGGCCGCCGCCGATCGACGTCTCGTCCGTCGGTCGCCCGGACCCCGCCGGTCCCGCCGCCACCCGTTCCCAGCCTGCCGTCCCATCCGTGTCCCCTTGTCGTAGAGGGAGTCAAAACCCCTTCACGGTAGGGAAGTCGACCGTCGGGAGGGAGGGCGCGCGCATGACGGGAGGGGAAACGGCCGGCGGCCGACGGGGGACGCCCCCGGTGTCCGGCCGGCCGGACACCGGGGGCGAATGGCGCGCGCGTCAGCGCCGGAAGGGTCCCGACACCTCGAACGTCACCCCGCCCAGGCCCGCCGGGTCGCCCAGGGTGCCGCGCTGGGAGGAGAAGTACAGCCGGGAGCCGTCCGGGGAGAACGCCGGGCCGGTGATCTCCGAGTCGTCGTGTCCGTCCAGCCGGATCACCGGGGCCACCACGCCGTCGGGCGTGATCACGTTGATCTCCATGTTGCCGCCGTCCTCCGCCACGTACAGGTCGCCGGCGGAGGTGCCGGTGATGTTGTCCACCCCGTCCAGCGGCGAGTCCGCGTCGTAGGCCACGGACAGCTCGCCCCGCTCGGCGTCGTACGCCCAGACCCGGTTGTCGCCCTTGGTGGTGAACCAGCAGGTCCCGTCCGCGTAGTGACAGCCCTCGCCGCCGTCGAAGTGGCGGGCCGCGCCCACCTGGTGACGCGTCTGCCGCCCGAACACCGACGGCGTCGGGTCCGGGACCTCGCGCCACTCCACGCCGCCGCCCGCCGACTCGCACAGCACCTCCAGGCGGCCGTCCGAGAGGTCGCCCCACACCTCGGGCGTGTAGCGGTAGAAGCAGCCGTCCGACTCGTCCTCCGTCAGGTAGACCACGCGTCGGTCCGGATCACAGGCGGCGGCCTCGTGCTTGAAACGGCCCATCGCGTGGTGGGCGACCGCCTCGCGCCGCCCGTACGGGTCGGTCTCGAAGACCCGGCCCCGGAAGATCTCCTCGCACGACAGCCAGGTCCGCCACGGCGTCGCCCCGCCCGCGCAGTTGAGGTTGGTGCCCTCCAGGACGCGGTACGCCCGGTCGATCGAGCCGTCGGCGCGGAAGCGGATCGCCGAGGCGCCGCCCACCAGGGGCACCTCGGAGTTGGAGACGTAGATCCAGCCGTCGCCGTCCGGGTAGCAGGCGCCCCCGTCGGGCGCCGGGTGCCACCGGATGTCGCCCACCGGCAGGCTGGACCGGGCCACGACCCGGCTGCGGAACCCCTCCGGCAGCGCCACTCCGTTGGCGTCCGGCGCCCGCAGCGGTCCGTACGGGCCCGTTACGGTCGCGGCCACGGTCGTCCCCGCCGCGCCGGCGGCTCCCTGCCACAGCGTGCCGGAGAGGGCGACGGCGCCCGCGCCGACGGAGGCGGATCTCAGGAAGGTACGTCGCTCCATGCGGTCTCCCAGGTCGTGAAGGACGTGTACACGTCACCATTGCGCGTCCCGGGCGACCGTTGAAGGGGAGCGGGGGAGAAGAACCGGTGAACGGCCGCCCACCGGAGCACCACCCACGGACACGGACCGCGGTGGCAGGGCACCGGCGCGGGTCGGCACCGCGCCGGAGCGCGGGTCACCTCGGGCGGCCCCCGGTCCGCATCGCCGCGCGCTGGAGCGCCGACTGGGCCGGCCCCAACAGGTAGCGGGCGACGGGACGGTCGGCGGCCAGGGCCGCGCGGGCCGCGTTGGCACCGCAGGCGCCGTGGACGCCACCGCCGGGATGGGCGGAGGACGAGGCGAGGTAGAGGCCGCGGACGGGAGTGGCGGCGCGTCCGGTCCCGGGGACCGGACGGAAGAAGAGCTGCTGGTGGACGGCCGCCGTACCACCGTTGATCGCGCCGCCGACCAGGTTCTCGTCACGCGCCTGGAGGTCGACCGGTGCCAGGACGCGGCGCTTTCGGATCAGCGCGCGGAAACCCGGCGCGCGGCGCTCGACCTCCTCCTCCACCCGGTCGGCCATCGCCTCCCGCTCGCCCGGCCCCCACCCGCCGGTGACGCTCCCGTCGCCCGCGTCCCCGCGCACGCGCTGCGGCACGTGGGTGTAGGCCCAGGCCGACTCGGTGCCGGCGGGGGAGCGGGAGGGATCGGCGGTGGTCATCTGCCCCAGCAGGCAGAAGGGCCGGTCGGGCACCAGCCCGGAGGCCAACTGGGCGCTGTGGCGGGTGAGGTGGTCCATGTCGTCGGCCAGGTGGACGGTGCCCGCGCCGGCGGCCTCGGGCGCACTCCAGGGGATGGGCCCGGACAACGCCCAGTCCACCTTGACCGTGGAGGTGTCCCACTGGAAGCGGCGGATGTCGTCCCGCAGCCGGGCCGGGAGGTGCTCCCAGCCGACCAGCCCGCCGTACAGCACCGGGGCGGGCACGTCCGCCAGGACGGCGCGACGGGCCCGCACGGCGTCGCCGCCCTCGGTGACCACACCGAGGGCGCGGCCGCCCCGGACCACCACCTCCGTCACCCGCGCGCCGCAGCGGACCGTCCCGCCCAGCGACTCCAGGCGGCGCACCAGGGCGGCGGTGAGGGAACCGGCACCGCCGGTGGGCACCGGCCAGCCGACCTCCTGACCCAGCATCGCCAGCAGCCACCCGTAGACCGCACTGGCGGTGGACTCGGGGAAGAGGTCGGTGTGCAGGGCGCACCCGGCCAGCAGCAGCGGGCCGCCCTGGCCGCCGAACTCCTCCTCGCCCAGCCGCCGCACCGGCAGCAGCAGCGTCCGCAGCAGCCGCAGACCGCCGGCCGCCCGCAGCCGGGCGGCCAGGGAGAGGGCGGGGCGCACGGGAGGGAAGGGGGTCAGGGCGGCGCCGATCAGATCGGGGCCCAGCCTGTCCCACAGCCCGGCCAGCCGCAGGTACGCCTCCCCGTCGCCGGGGGAGAAGGAGTCCAGGACGCGGGCGGTGTCCTCCCGGTCGCGGTGGAGGACGGCGCAGCGGCCGTCGGGCAGCGGGTGGGCGAGGACGGAGGGGGCGTGGCTCCACTCCAGCCCCCAGCGCTCCAACTCCAGGGCGCCGATGGTGGGGGAGGCGGCGGCCAGCGGATAGAAGGAACTGAACAGGTCGCTGACGTAGTCGGGATGGACGTCGCGGTCGCTGCGGACGGCGCCGCCCGGCTCGGGCTGGGCCTCCAGGACCACCACCCGCAGGCCCGCGTCGGCCAGGATGTTCGCGGCGACCAGCCCGTTGGGGCCGGCCCCCACCACGATGGCGTCGGGCGCGTCGGTCATGGGCGGGCGAGCCTCCTCGGGAGAGGGCGGATCGGTGGGCGGGGAGGAGGGGTCAGGCTCCGGGCGGAGTGGTGTCGGGCCGGGCGGTGTGGGCGGAGTGGCCGTGGGTGCGCCGGGCCTCCTTCATCTCCGCCTCGTACAGGTGCCGCAGTCCGCCGACCAGGTCGCGCACCCGCTCCTCGGCCGCGACGAACGGCTTGTAGTAGTGGTCGTCGTAGCCCTCGACGATCTGGAACGTCCAGTGGCCGGGGATGACGTTGCGGCCCAGGATCTCGACCTCCAACAGGCGGGCCTCCGCCTCGTGCCCGGCGCCGCGGAGCATCTCCACGGCCTCGCCCAGCAACAGGTCGGCCCGGCCGGTCATCTGGTGGAAGGAGTAGAGGTGGCCGCGGGCCCGCTCGGTCGCCTCCAGCGCCTCGGAGACCTTGCCGACGGCCTCGACGGTGGCGTCGTCCAGGCCGGGGGGACGGCGGTGGGCCCGGTCGGGGCCGTCGCCGTCGCGGCTCGGGGTGTGTCCGGTCGTCATACGTGCTTCCCCGCCTCCCGGTCGGCCTCCGAGCGACCGGCCTCCACCACGTCCCTGAGCCGGGCCAGCATCAGCCGGTGCCGCAGTTGCAGCAGCACGTCCACGGGAGCGGTGTGCAACTGGGCGACGGCGCCGCGCAGGGGGTGCTCGTCCATGGTGACCAGCGAGCCCTCGCCCCAGGGACGCACCCGGATGGCGATGCGCGCGGTGCCCAGTCTCCCCGCCGAGGCCTCCAGCTCCAACCGCTCGGGCGGTTCGCAGACGCGGACGATGGTGTGGCCGTGCATGTTCAGCGGCCCCATGCCGATCGCGTAGGTCAGCTTGGTGTCGACGTCCGGCCACTGCCCTTCGGCGGTGTGGGTCTCGCGGGTTCCGACGACCCACCTCTGGTACTGCTCCGCGTCGCCGAGGACGTTCCACACCTGGTCGGGCTTCCTGTTCACCCACACGTGTCGCACTGCCATGCGGGCCGGGTACCCGCTTTTCCCCGATGCACCGCACCCGGGGAGCCCCCGACCCCCTTACGGGCGAGTCCCCCACGGCGCCGGCCGCGGCGGCCGGCGCCACCGCGGCCGGGACCCGGTCCGCGCCGGCCGGGGGGCCTCGGGCATGGTGGTGGGACCACCCCGCGGCGTGCCCGGCCCGCCGGGAGCCGTACCCGAGAGGAGAGAGACGGCATGAGAATCGGCCTGCTCGGCACCGGCCCCTGGGCGGAACTCGCCTACGGGCCCGCCCTCGGCGCCCACCCCGACGTCGAACTGACGGGGGTGTGGGGCCGCAGGCCCGAGGCGGCGGCGGACATCGCCGGACGCTTCGGCACCCGCCCCTACCGGGACGTGGACGCCCTGATCGCCGACTGCGACGCGATCGCCGTGGCGCTGCCCCCGGACGTGCAGGCGCCCTTGGCCGCGCGCGCCGCCAGGGCGGGACGCCACCTGCTGCTGGACAAGCCGGTGGCCACCGACGTGGCGGCCGCGCGCGAGATCGCCGCGGCGGTCGAGGAGGCGGGCGTGGCCTCGGTGGTCTTCTTCACCATGCGGTTCCGTCCGGAGACGGCGGCGTGGATCGAGGAGCAGCGGGCGGTGGCCGGCTGGCAGGTGGGGCGCGCCGACTGGCTCGGCGGGATCTTCGGCGAGGGCGCCGAGCACAGCCCGTTCGCGAACTCGCCCTGGCGGCGGGAGAAGGGCGGGCTGTGGGACGTCGGTCCGCACGCCCTGTCGGTGCTGCTGCCGGTGCTGGGCGACGTGGCGGACCTGGACGGTTCCCTGGCCGCCGTCTCCGGCGCCGCCGGCACGGTGCACCTGGCCATGCGCCACGTCTCGGGCGCCTCCAGCACGTGCGCGCTCAGTCTCGCCGTGGCCCCGGCGGCGGCCGTGACCGCGGTGGAGCTGCGGGGAGCGGCGGGCGTGACGGCTCCCCCGGAGGGGGACACCGACGCGGTGACCGCCCTCGGCCGTGCCGTCGACGCGCTGCTGGAGTCGGCCCGGACCGGGCGGCCGCACCCGTGCGACATACGGTTCGGGGTGCGCGTGACGGAGATCCTGGCGGCGGCCCAGGCCCGACTCGACGGGCGCTGAGCGGACCTACGCGTTCCACGGTTCGCGGGCCACGACCGGCGGACTCCGGCGCGGGCGCGGCGGGACGTGACGCCCCGTCGGGCACGGCCGGGAGCCGGCCGGTTCACGGCGCTCGCCACGGGCGTTCGGGCCGGGGCGGTGGATCCCTGCCGGCCGCCGTGGCCGCCGTGCCGGTCCCGACCGACCGCACCGTCCCCCGTGCGGCGCGTGGGTCGCACGGGGGACGGTGCGGTCGAAGGTGCGGTGGGTTACCAGACGAGCGCGTCGGCCGCGGTCGAGTGCCAGTGGCCGACCCAGGCACTGCTGTTGATCACGACGCCTCCCGCGGGGAGGGCCGGCTTCGCCCGGACGCCGGTGGAGTTCCCGTCCCGGTCCGCGAACAGCAGGCTCAGGGTGCGGGCGGTGTACTCGTGGTCCCCGTCGGGAGTCCAGGTGCCGATGCCCGCGTACGCGGACTCCCCGGGCGCGAGCGTGACGACCGCCTGCGGCGCGCTGTCCTCGGCGATCCGGACGGCGGAGTGTCCCTCGTCGAAGCGCAGGAACGGGGCGCCGTAGGCGAAGCAGGTCCCGGTGCCGGTGTTGGTGGCGGTCAGCAGCAGGTGGTTGATGGGGCGGGTGACCTTGGTGACGGTGACCTCGGTGTTGGCTGCGGTGCAGGTGACCGGCCCGTCGTCGCCGGCCCGTGAGCTGCCTGCGGTGCCGCCCTTCACGGAGCTGTCGCGCGCGGTGACGCGCTCCGCGGTGGCGGTCTCCCGGCCTCCGGGGTCTTCGGACTCGCCGTGCTCGCCGTGCTCGTCGGTCCCCGCGGGGGTCGGTCGCGATTCGGCGTTCCCGACCGGGGAGGAGAGGGCCGGGTCGGGGGCATTCCCCGCCTTCACACCGCCCTCGTCCCCGCAGGCGGTCAGGGAGAGGGCGGCGAGGGCCGCGCCGGCGGCGGTGAGAAGGACACGGACACGGGAGCGGGTGTGGTAAGCGGACATGGTGATCCCCCTGAGAGAAAGGCCGGATTGGCACGGCGCCCCGTTCGGTCGTCGGGAGGCGGCGTGCTTGGATGGCGACAGTCTGTGTCCGGCCCCGTCCCACCCGCCACGGAACCCGGGGGATTCGGGAAGGTGGGACGTTCGCGTCGGCACCGACCTGGGGGAATGTCCCTTGTCTCGAATGACCGAACGGGATGAGAAGAGATGGCTGCGGCTGAAGAGAGAGCGGAGTTCGCGGAGCTGTTACGGCTTCTGAAGGAGCGCTCGGGGCTGAGTTACGGCGTGCTGGCCAAGCGGTTGCACATGAGTTCGTCGACGCTGCACCGCTACTGCAACGGCGACGCGCTGCCGACGGACTACGCGCCGGTGGAGCGCTTGGCCAGGATCTGCGGGGCGACGCCGGAGGAACTCTCCGACCTGCACCGACGGTGGCTGTCGGCGGACACCGTGCGGCTACGGGAGCGACGGGCCGCCGCCGAGGGCCGGTCGTCCACCGCCGCCACCATCCGGCCGGACCCGGCCGGGACCGGCGGGGAAGCCGCCGGCCCGGCGGACGGAGGCCACACCGGCCCGGCCGACGCCGCTCCCGTTCCCGACGCCGCTCCCGCCCCCGTACCCGTCGGAGGCGTCCCGACCGTGGGCAGGCGGCGCACGGCGTGGCTCTCCGCGGTGGCCGCCGCCGCGGTTCTGGCCTCCGCCGTGCTCGCCCTGAACACGGCGGGCGGCGACTTTGAGCGGGAGACGCCGCCGGCGGCCACGCCCACCGAGGCCGCCGCCAGGAGGACGCCGCACCTCCGAGCAGCGCCCTCCTCCCCCTCCGCTTCCCCCTCCGCTTCCCCCTCCTCCGCCCGCCCCACCACACGCCGCCCTTCCACCGCCTCGGCGGAGGGGAACGCCCCCTCCGCCCCGCGCGACACGCGCCGTGAGGAGCCCACGCCCCGGGCGCACGCCGAGCCGCTGACGGTCGGCGTGCGGCCGTACGCCTGGAGGCATCCTTGTCAGGAGCGCTACCTGGTCGACCGCCCTCCGGGGCAGGTGCCCCCACCGCCCACCGAGCAGGACGCCCCCGGCTGGGCGAGCGCGCTGGGGGCCGTCCCCGCCGGCGACCACCTCGTCGAGCTCACCGTTCAGGGCACCGGCGAGGAGACCGTGGTGTTGAAGGACCTGCACGTCCGCGTGGTCGAGCGCGGCGCTCCGCCGGCCTGGAACGCCTACGTCATGGGCGTCGGCTGTGGCGGCAACGTCTCGACCGGGTCCTTCGACGTCGACCTGGACGCCGACCGTCCCCGGGCCCGGCCGGTGTCGGGCAGGCGGGACTTCCCGTACAAAGTGAGCGAGTCCGAACCCCTGGTGCTGTACGTCACCGGCCGCACCGCCGCCCACGATGTCTCCTGGCAACTGGAGCTGGAGTGGTCCAGCGGCGACCGCCACGGCACCCTGCTCGTCGACGCCGGCGGGAGACCCCTGCGCACCGCGGCCCTGGAGGGCCGTCCGTTGTACGGCCACCCCCTGGGGGGGCACGAGTGGGTCCTCCAACCCGACTGAGCACCCGCCGTCCGACCGGGCGGACCCCCCGGGGACGGAAGACCCACCCGTCTCGGACACTTGGCGGAGGGGCGGCGGCCCGGGTCCGACGACTGTCCGTTTCTCAAGCCCCACCGCTCGCTTGAAAAGTGGTCCACCCCCTCCCTGAGCTGCGAAAACGCGATACGGAGCGGCGACGGGCGACGGTTGACGCCGCGGAGGGGCCCTCCTATGGTCTCCCCGTTCGTCCGGAAAGGTTCCGAAAACCCTCACCCCCACATCCGTGCCCCGGGCCCGTGCGCGCCGACGTGAGCCCCGGCCCCGGCCGCACGCCAGGAAGGAACCGGAGTTGACCATGACCGCGAGGAAGACCCAGAGGGCCACCGGGAGCCGTCCGCGCCCCCGACGCGCGGGCCGCCGCCTGCGCCGCCTGGTGACGCCCCTGCTGCTCTGCGCCGGGCTGTGCCTGGGCACGGCGGGCACGGCGGGCACGGCCCAGGCCGTCGACAGCACCGTCGTCACCTCCACCCAGAGTGGCGGCAGGACCGTCTCGTTCACCTTCGACGACGGCCCGGACCCGACCCACACCCCGAACCTGCTGGCCGTCCTCCGCAAGCACAACGTCAAGGCGACCTTCTGCCTGTGGGGCGACCGCGTGCGGCAGTACCCCCACCTGGTGCGCCAGATCGCCGCGGACGGCCACCGACTGTGCAACCACACCATGTCCCACCAGGATCTGGGCGGCTGGTCGCAGTGGCAGGTTCGGCAGAACCTGGAACAGACCGACAACGTGATCCGCCAGGCCGCCCCGGGCGCGCGGATCACCTACTTCCGTGCTCCCTACGGCAGTTGGGGCCAGTCCCCGCAGGTGGCGGCCTCGATGGGGATGCAACCGCTGGGCTGGCGGATGGACATCGGCGACTGGCAGCCCCCGGGCACGGCCGAGCTGGTCCGCCGGATCACACAGGGCGTCACGCCCGGAGCCGTGGTGCTGATGCACGACGGGGGCGGTGACCGCAGCCAGACGGTCGCGGCCGTCGACCAGACCATCCCGCAGCTCAAGTCCCAGGGCTACACGTTCGACCAGCCCGCCGTCCGCTGACCCGCGCGCCGACCCGTCCGTCCACGCGCACGCCGCCGACCCCCGGCGGGGGCCTCCCCGCCGGGGGTCGGCGTCCGCTCCCCGGTACCGCCGTAGCGGGTGCGCGTCCAGTTCGACCGCGGACGGTCGGTGTACTCGGGCGTCCGGCTCACCCCGTGGACGTCGGTCCACTGCTCGATCCGCCCGGTGAAGTCCGGGTGGCGCAGGGTGTCGTCCTCGGTGCCGTGCCGGATCTGCGTCCGGGGCCAGGGGCCGCCCCAGCGGGGTTGCGCGCCGCGCACCAGGTCGCCCCACTGCCGCGGTGTCCTGTTCGGCGTGCCGTTCGCGCAGGAGCCGTTCCGTTCCGGCCCGAACCGTCGGTGGTGGCGAAGCGGGAGTGCGGCACGCCCATGAAGGCCGCGCCCGCCTCGAACACGTCCGGGTGGTCGCCCACCAGGACGTTGGTCGTCATCGCGCCCGAGGAGGCGCCGGTGACGCAGGTCCTTCGCGATCGGCGCCCGGACGCTGTCGGGCACGTACGGGAGCATCCGCGGGTTGCCGGGGTCGGCGCCGAAGTTCGTCACCTCGGTCGGCGAGGCCGCCGAGGCGGGCTGCGCGCCGAGCGCCGGCAGGAACGTCACCACCAGGGCCGGGACACCGCTCGGAAGCGCCGCGGTCCGTAACCCGATGGGATCCCTTCCGGTTTTCTCCTCCGCCGGGTGCGCGGATCTGTCGGTCGTGTGCTCGTCCTTCCTAGACTGCGGAACGTGAAGGGACTGCTGCTGCGGCTGTCGGCGCTGGACGCGGACGCCGCCACCGCCGTACGTGTGATCGCCCACTTCGAGGCGCTGCTCGGCGGCGGTCCGGACCCGGCCACCCTGGCGCGGTCCACCGCCGGACTGGCCGGTTGTCCGGCGGGGCTGGAGCTGCCCGACGGCCGCGCGGCGCGGTTCGGACCGGACGGCGCCGCCCTGCCCGGCGCCCCCGCGCACGTCTCGGGCCGGGTGGGGCTGGAGCCGGCCGGCCGTGTCTGGCTGGAACGGCCCGGGGTGCCCGGCCCGTTCGACGAACTGGTCCTGGAGTGGATGGCCATCGCCGCCCGGGTGCTGGCCGGGCGTCCCCGGCAGACCCGCCCGCCCCGGGCCGCCGACCCCGCGTTGGTCGAGCTGGTGCTGTCCGGGCGCGAGGACGCCGCGGACCGGGCCCGCGCGCTGCGCCTGCTGGGCCTGGACCCCGCGGTGCCGCTGCGGGTGGTCGCGGTGACCGGGGGCCCGGGCGCGGACCCGGGCGTGGAGGCGGTGGCCCTGCTCGGTCGCGGAGCCGTGCGGGGCGCCGTGCGGGTCGCCCGCGTCGGGGCGCTGGGCGCGGTACTGGTACAGCGGCCGGACGGCGCGCCCGAGGACCCCGCCGGCGCCAAAGGTGCCGACGCCGGCCCCACCACCCGCGCCGCGTCGCCGACCGCGGAGCTGCGGGCGGCCGTCCGCGAACGCGCCCGCGACCGGAGCGCGGGCCGCGCCCACGGGCTCGGGGACGGACCGTCCCCCGGACGCGGGGTGCGGGTCGGCGTCGGAGGCGCCACCGACCCGCTGGACGCCTGCGCCTCCTGGAGGCAGGCCCGTGCCGCCCTGCGGTTCACCGCTCCCGGCACCCCGGAGGAGGCGGTGGCCGACCACGACGAACTCGGCCCCGTGGCACTGCTGGCCGACATCCCCGTCACACGGCTGCGCGGGCAGGCCGACGTGCGGCGACTGGCGGAACTGGCCCGCGGCGCCGGCGGCGGGGGAGGCCAGGGCGCCGACCTGCTGGCCGCCCTGGCGGCGTTCTGCCGCACCGGTTCGCTGCGTCAGGCCGCCGCCGGGCTCCATCTGCACCACAGCTCGGTGGCCGCGCGCCTGGCCCACGTCGAGAAGGGGACGGGGTGGCGGCTGCGCGATCCGCAGGACCGGTTCCGCGCCCATCTGGCGCTGTACGCCCTGCGGCTGATCGACACCGGCACCGACACCGGGGACGCCGTCGGCGCGGGCACCGGGACCGGCTGAGGCGACCGGCACGGCGGGAGGGGGACGGCCGGCCGGGGACGCACCGGCTCACCGCCCCAGCGCCCCGCGCAGCACCGCCACCGCCTCGGCGGTCGCGCGGCGTATCACGGCGGCGTGCTCCACGGCCCACGCGCCGTGGAAGGTGCCGGGCAGCAGGTGCAGCTCGACGGGCACCCCGGCGGCCGACAGGGCGCGCGCGTAGTCGACGCCCTCGTCCCGCAGCGGATCGAACTCCATCACCGACACGTACGCGGGAGGCAGCCCCGACAGGGCGACCACCTCGGCGCGGGCGGGCGCGGCGTACGGGGACACGTCGGCCGTGCCCGGCACCCCGTGCCCCAGGTACGCCTCCCAACTCAGCCGGGCGTTGCGCCGGTTCCACACGGGTGTGTCGGTGAACAGCCGCGCGCTGGGCGTGTCGAGCCGGTCGTCGAGCGCCGGACTGCACAGGTGCTGGAAACGGATCGGCGGCCCGCCGCGGTCACGGGCGAGCAGGGTCAACCCGGCGGCCAACCCGGCTCCCGCGCTGTCGCCCCACAGGACGATCCGGTCGGGGTCCGCGCCCAGCTCCCCGGCGTTCGCCACCAGCCGGCACAGCCCGGCGTAGCAGTCCTCCAACGGGGCGGGGAAGGGGTGCTCGGGCGCCAACCGGTAGTCGACCGAGACCACCAGCGCCCCGAGCTCCCGGCACAGCATCAGGTTCCAGTCGTGGTCGACGTCCGGCGAACCCAGGACGAACCCGCCCCCGTGGATGCCGTAGACGACGGGCAGCGGACCGGCGACCCCCACCGGCCGGTGGAGACGCAGCCGCACCTTCGGCGCGCCCGCCGGTCCGGGCACGAGCACCTCCTCGATCTCCACCCCCGTGGTGTCCGCCGCCGCGACCGCGGCGGCCAACTGCTCGGCCTGTGCGGCCCGGGCCGCCTCCAGGTCGAGGATGTCCACCTCGGGCATCATCGGCAGCGCCGCGGCCAGTTCCGGGTCGAACCGGTGACGCATCGGTGTCCTCCGGTCGTCTGCGCACGGGGTGGGGGCGGGGGCGGGAGGGAGAAGGGGCTCGGTGGCTCCGGGGCGGCCGGCGGAACGTGGCGCGCCGCCGTGAGAAGACGGTGTCACGGGCTTCCTCCCGGATCATCAGACGGGTGTCGGGAGTCCGGCCGCCCCGGACCGACACATGTGCGGCCTTTCCGGCGCGGCCGGTGGCCGACGGCCCTGTCAGGACCCCCGAACACCACGGTGAACAGCGGAAACGCCCCACCGGGCGGACGGTGAGCCGTGCTTGACGCCATGTGGGGGTCTCCCTATGGTCTCCCCGCCCGGCCGGAACGCCTCCGGAAGGTCCCGGCCGCGCCCGTGCGGCGCGCCGGGGACCGCCGGCCGCCCCGCACGCGTGTGCCGTCCGCGCCCACTGCGCGTCCGCCCCACCGCCCCGCCGCCTCGTGGCGAGGCACCCGAAGGGACCACCAGCGTTGACCGAGACCACCGAGACCACCGAATCCGCCGAGACCGTTCCGGCCACCGGGCCG
The DNA here is from genome assembly GCF_009709575.1 of Streptomyces taklimakanensis. Classification (NCBI taxonomy): domain Bacteria; kingdom Bacillati; phylum Actinomycetota; class Actinomycetes; order Kitasatosporales; family Streptomycetaceae; genus Streptomyces; species Streptomyces taklimakanensis. The sequence continues at coordinate 1,419,648 of NZ_WIXO01000001.1, read as the reverse complement.
CGCCCGCCGCGCCCTCGTCGGCCCCGCCGCCTGCGCCGTGTGGCGACGCCCCTGCTGCTCTCCGCCGGACTGTGCCTGAGCACCCTGACCCTGGCGGGCCCCGCCCAGGCCGGGCAGGAGACCGGCCGGGCGAAGGGCGAGGCGACCGCGACCGTCGTCGACTCCACCCGACACGGCGGCCGCACCCTCGCCCTCACCTTCGACGACGGCCCCGACCCCACCGACACCCCGCGGCTGCTGAAGGTGCTGCGCAAGCACCACGTCAAGGCGGTCTTCTGCCTGTGGGGCGACCACGTGCGGCAGCACCCCGAACTGGTGCGCGCCATCGTCCGGGGCGGCCACACCCTGTGCAACCACACCATGAGCCACGACGACATGGGCACCTGGTCGCCCGAGGAGGTCCGCGCCGACCTGGAAGCGACCAACGCCGAGATCCACCAGGCCGTTCCCGGTGTGCCGGTCCGCTACTTCCGCGCCCCCTACGGCAGTTGGGGCCGAACCCCGCAGGTGGCGGCGGAGTTGGGGATGCAGCCGCTGGGCTGGCGGCTGGCCGTCGGCGACTGGGAACCGCCGGGCACCGACGAACTGGTCCGCCGCGTCGTCGAGGGCGTCACGCCGGGGGCCGTCGTCCTGATGCACGACGGCGGCGGCGACCGCGACCAGACCGTCGCGGCCGTCGACCGGATCGTTCCCCTCCTGCGCGCCGAGGGCTGGCGCTTCGACCGCCCCGCCCGCCGTGCCTGAACCGCCCCGTCCACACCACCGGCACCTCCGGGAGAACCGCATGTCCGACGACCGCGCGCGCCGCGGACGCCGCACCGGGAGCGCGGCGAACCGCGTCGTGACCCTGCTCATCGGCGCCCTGCTCCTGCTCACGGCCCAGTCCACGCCCGCCGCGTCCGGTACCGGGAGCGAGCCCGGCCAGGGGCGGCACACCGCCGATCGGGGCGGACGGACCTGGGTGGGCACCTGGTCCACCACGCCCACGGCCGTGCCCGCCTCGGACGGCACCGTCTTCGAGGACCAGACCGTCCGGCAGACCGTCCACACCAGCGTCGGAGGCAACCGGGTCCGCGTCCGGTTCTCCAACGAGTTCGGCGACCGGCCCCTGGTCATCGGCGAGGCCCGCATCGCCCGCCGGAGCGGCGACGGATCCACCACCCGCATCGACCCGCGCACCGACCGGGCCCTCACCTTCGGCGGACGCGCCGCCACCACCGTCCCCGCCGGCGCGCCCGCCCTCAGCGACCCCGTCGACCTGGCGGTGCCCGCCGGCTCCGACCTGGTGATCAGCGTCCACCTGCCCGAGCGCACCCCCGGCTCGACGGTCCACGCGTTCGCCTTCCAGCACAACCACGCCGCCCCCGGCAACGTCACCGGCGCGGCGGACATCGAACCCACCGCCACCTTCGACCGCTGGTACTTCCTGACCGGCGTCAGCGTGAGCACCCACCGCGGGGCCTCGGCCGTCGTCGCGTTCGGCGACTCCATCACCGACGGCTCCGACACCGACGTCAACGCCAACCACCGGTGGCCCGACATCCTCGCCCGGCGGCTGCGCTCCGCCCACGGCCCCCACGCCCGCGGCGTGCTCAACCAGGGCGTCAGCGGCAACCGCCTGCTGCACGACCCCAACCCACCGGCCGGCTCCGACGCCGAGAACTACGCGGCCTACTTCGGACAGAGCGCCCTGCGCCGCTTCGACCGCGACGTGGCCGCCCAGCCCGGCGCCGAACACGTCATCGTCCTGCTCGGCGTCAACGACCTCGGGCATCCGGGCACCACCGCCCCCGCGTCCGAGAAGGTCACCGCCCAGGACCTCATCGACGCCCACCGCCAGATCATCGCCCGTGCCCACGAGCGGGGACTGAAGGCCCACGGCGGCACGATCCTGCCGTTCAAGGGCGACACCCTCGGCTTCCACAGCGAGGAGAACGAGGCCGCCCGCCAGGCCGTCAACCGCTGGATCCGCACCAGCGGCGAGTACGACGGGGTCGTCGACTTCGACCGGGCCCTGCGCGACCCGTCCGACCCGCTGCGGCTGAACTCCCGCTACGACAGCGGCGACCACCTCCACCCCAACGACGCCGGAGCGAAGGCGATGGCCGGCGCCGTCCCCCTCCACCTGCTGCGCTGACCGGCCCACGACCCCACGGCCGGTCCCGCACGGGAGGTGTGTCCCCGCCCGGCAGCACACCGGGGGGGACGTGGTGCTCCCGGCCTCGGCCGCCCACCGGGCGTCGACGGCAGACGACGGAGGAGAGCGACGGGCACCACCTTCCGCGGGAGTCTCCGAATCCTGCCCTGGGTCCGAGGCCCGCAGGAGGCGCGACGCCGTCGGCCCCGCACCGGAGTGCGGGGCCGACGGCGTTCCCGGGTGCCGGGGAGCGGCGTCCCGGTCCCGATCAGTTGTCGAAGAACTGATGTGCCGAACCTGCTACCTCGGGGACCATGTTCCCGCACCTCGCTGACCAGTGGGACACGGCCTTTGACGGTTGTTGCTGGTCGTCCCTGGGGCTTTCCGACGGCTCAGTCAACATCCACAAGGTCACCTGACCACCGCTTTACCAGTTCGGCCTCGCCTCGTCGCCAGCAGTCGGACCACGTCCCCTCTGCTGAAGCAAAAATTGGGCTTCCCGGACTTCTACGACATGATCAGGATTGTCTTCTGGGGCACTACTACTGGCCTGGTCAGGGTTCCGGGTTGTTTGCGATCTCCGGTGTGGGGACAGCTACGTGCCGAGAAGCAAACCCGTGCCCTAGGGACAGGGAGCGTTGTGCACGGCAGGACAGAGGTTGGCTCTGACCTGCAGGAAAAGCCTTGGCAGATGCTTTGGAGCCAGGCTGATGGTGGCCCGTGTTGTCTATGGTTTCGCGCCCCAGACTGACATGAAGGCGGCGAAGACCCTCAGTGCGATTGTTTGTTCGAATTCGGGTATTCAGGCTCCCGCGAGTGGGAATGGCATCGACCTTGGAACCTTTGAGGCTCTTGGGGCTAGCCGTTCCGGTGCTACCATCGTTCCCTTGTTGGCTGGTGAACTACTCACAAGCCCAGGGGGGTTGATGTTGCATCAGGTCGTTATCTCGTCACATCTGTCTTCGGTTGGGTATGACCCTGGCGAAGATCTCCTTGAAATTCGCTTTCAAAGCGGCGCGGTCTACCAGTATCGCGGAGTCCCGAATCATCTGTACGCGGAGTTGATGGCTGCAGGCAGCAAGGGAAAGTACTTTCATCAATTCGTAAAGGGAAAGTATCCATACCAAAAAGTGCATCCGTCAACCCAAGGGGAAGTTTAACGCAGGGGCAGCTTAGGGTGAATCCCCATGCGGGCGATTCCGGCCGCACGTAAACGGGAATCTTTATATAGGGATGATCGAGGTAGTAAATGCAGATCTGCGACATTTCTGTTGAGGGATTTCGCTCCCTCTTCAATGTTTCATTCGTGCCCATCAAAAACCAGACAATCATTACCGGGCAGAATGACGGTGGAAAGAGTGCACTGTTGGATGCTCTTAATTTCTTGATTTCAGGGAAAGAGCCGTCCGAGCATGATCTGTCGCAACTGTCGGCGGCACCTTCCGATAGTGATGACCAGCAGCCTGCGGTGACTGTAAAGCAGATCGTAGTAACCGGGACTTTTCAACTTAGCCAGTCGGAACGTGTGGAACTCGGCCTTTCGGAACTTGTCAAAATTCGCAGACGTTACAGCCCTGATGAAGGCTCTCATCTTGAAGTAAGGATGAGTGTCTGCGAAGTCGAAGAATTGCGCAATATCGAATCAGAAAAAATAGCCCGCCTTAAGGAAGTCGCAGCCAAGTACAACATCCAGCCGGTTGGACGTGCAAACGCCCGGGAAAGTTGGACGACTCCTCTAGCTCGACTAGCTGAAGGAATGCCGACCGTGGAGGAATGGGTACCTGTTTCTAACGCCCTAGCAGGGCGCTTGCCTGTGGTGGTGTACTTCAAAGGTGATGCTGTGCAAGCGCCTGAAATTGTTGTGCAAAGCATCCTCAATTCGAAGCTGAGGGAGTACAGCAAAAGTGAGTCCTCACAGAAAAGGATTACTGAACTAGAAGATCATCTGGCGGATTCGCTGGTCGCCGATATTGACCACATCCGTAAGCATGTTATGAAGAGGTGCGGGTTTTCTGCCCTTCGGCTCAACCCTCAGGTACAGGTTCGTCCTTCTCTGGCCGGGGTCGAAGTCAGGGTGGCAAACAGGAACGGCCATGAGGTGCCACTATCTGCCGCTGGTACAGGGAGGTCGCGTAGGATCTCGCTGGCGCTTTGGGAAAGTAGCAGTCAGGTACTCGGCAGCAATAAAGACGATGAGGGCAGTGGCGGAGAGAGCAGGGATACAGATGTAGTATTTGTTTATGATGAGCCGGATACTCATCTCGATTATGAGCATCAGCGGCGTGTCATGAACCTCATTCATGAACAGTCCGCACGGCCCAATGCCCGGGTGGTCGTAGCAACGCATTCTATGAACTTGATTGATGGAGTTGACATTGCCAACGTGGTGCATCTTCGCGTGTCGGAGGAAGGAACTTACGCTGAGCTGCTCTCCGATGAGAGTAAAGACGAGGAAGTACGAAGGCACCTCTCGACCATCGCTACAGCGCTAGGCTTCAGGAACAGCGTGCTTTTGCATGAACGGTTCTTTGTTGCCGTGGAGGGCCCTTCCGAGATGGCGGCCTTCCCAATCCTTTTCAAGAAATACGCTGGCGTCCCTATTCAGTCTGTGGGAATCTGCCTCTGGGATGGAGGGAACAACGAAGGGGCGCTTAAATTCGCACGGTTTTTGAAATCTCACAAAAGGAACGTCGCCTTCGTGGTCGACAAGGATAGTCGCACCAACAACAAAAAGACATTCCGGGATGACAAGCTTAAGGAATACGGGTTCGACCTGCAGCGCGAGTGTCACTACATTGGTCTCCCTAATGAACTGGAAGACCTGTTCGATGATGAAGACTGGGCGCATGCTGCCAATGAACTTTGGAAACGTAAGGGGGGGCATGAGTATTGGACGCCGGACGACTTTGCTGCCCATCGTGGGAAGAAGTTCAGCTCTGCCGTTTTGGACATGCTCAAAAAAGGCTCTGATTACGGGCCGAAGGGGAAGGATGTCATGATGACTGGCATTGCCACAGTAATCACCAAAGATAGGATCCCCCCTGCCCTTACTGAAACCTTTGACATCCTCGTTAGTAAAGCTCAAGACGCTGGTCCGCACTACTGGGATGCTTGATTTCGCTTCACATCTCCTCGTGCCGCACGCCGCGCCTGCATGCGCTTGAGTCGCTGCGCGGGTGTGGGAGCTTCCCAGAGATGAAGGCCAACCGAGGCAACCCATTGGTATCCATGATGATATTGGGAATCCCCACACCACCGACATCCATTTGGGCTGGGGATGTCTGAGTGATGTATGCGAGTCTTGCGGCCGCTGGTCATGGCGTACCACTCCTCGGTTCGTTGACCCCTCACACTAGCTCTCGTTCAGCGCCAGTACAGATAGGCTGACAGATGGCACTGACAATAACTTAAAGTAGTCAGCGTCACATTCTGTAGCCTTGATGTGAGTGTAGGTATCCTGCTTCTATTCCCCTGGTGACATCCTTCACACCAACACGATGGCAGAGATTACTTCTGGGGCACCCGTAGCGAGAGCTAGGTGGCGGGCAGAGTGTCAACGCTAGGTGGTCGCTCGTCAGCCAGGCAGCTTTCCTCAAGGCCACCCAGTCGGTGCAGGCGCTCTTGTCCTACTGCGCGATGGCCGCCGCTGGCCTCGGTAGTCTGCCGGACACGACCCTGACCCGCTCAGTCATCATCCGGATGCGCCGCCGCGCCCCTAACGAGAAGGTCGAGCGTTCTGGCGGCGCATTCACGAGAAGGGGGATCACGCGCTGCGCGACCGGCTGACCGCCCCTGGGCCGCCGTCCGCCCGGCTGTGGAGGGGACGCGGCTTGCATGCCGGAGGGCATCACCGAACGGCCCGCCGACGTCTGAGAACCCCTCTCGGCGGTTGCCGACATGGCCGGAGGTGCCTGGTTGAGCGGGCCCGGGTTGCGTGTGTGGAGCTGGTCACCGCCGTCCAGGACGACAACAAGGCATCGCTGGGTATCCGGCTACTGACCGGCCTGCGTGATCAGGCGCTTCAAGAGGTCGGCCAGATGCCCACCGCCGTCATCCTCGACATCCTCAACGCGACGGAAGAAGCGTCCTGGGGCGACGTGGGCGACAAGCCACTCACCCCCCGGGGCCTGTCGCGGATGCTCGGCGAGTACGTCACTGCGGACAACAAGCCCATCAAGCCGCACCCCGTCCGCACCACCGCCGGGGTGCCGCGGGGTTACTACGCCGAGAACCTAGCCAGCGCCTGGGAGCGGTACTGCCCGTCCCCGCCGAAGTCCGCTGTAGCTGTTACACCGCAGGTCACCGACGGTGCGGATGTAGTGGGCCCCAGAGAAGGGACGCTTCCGCCTTTATCGGCGTCACGGAGGAGATACCGCCGCAGGGCATTCGCCACGACCACGTTGCGGGCCGGGCTTCCGGACCGCTACCTCACTCCCGACGACATCGCCGACCTGTTCGGCGCCCCCCTGGAGACCGTCTACGCCTGGCGCAAGAAGCACACCAGACCGCCCGGATTCTGCGTCGGTAAGCACCTGCGCTACGACCCCGCAGCCGTCCGGCGCTGGGCCGCTGAACGCATGGCCACAGACATGGCCGCTAGCCACCACCAACCGAGCACAACGCCGCAGGGCGGGACCACACCGGTCCTGTCCTGTGGCGCTTCCAGAGGAGATCACGCACCGCATGGCAGACCACATTCAAGACCGCTGATACATGACTGAGCCCGGCCTCGACGGCAAGCCGTGCCGCGTCAGGACCGACCGCTACGGCACCGGCATGCGCTACCGCGACCGTTACGTCGCGCCGGACAGCACCGAGCGCAGCAAGTCGTTCCCCGACAAGTAAAAGCGCCTCGCCGAAATATGGTTGACGCAGATCGCTGCCGACATGGCCCGTGGGTAGTACGTCGACCCGTTGGCGGGAAGAGTCACATTCCAGCAGTTCGCCGCGCAGTGGCTCGCATCGCGGACGACCGCCCCGTCCACCCTGGGAGCCATGGAGTTGCGGTTCCGGTTGCACGCCTTCCCGCACATCGACTCACGCTCCCTCAGCGCCTTCCAGCCCGGCCACATCCGCACGTGGGCCCGCGAGCTGAAAGACTCCGGCATCACGTCGTCTTACCAGCACGTCATGTTCGCCAACGTCTCCGCCGTGCTCGCCGCGGCCGTCGACGACGGCATCATCGCCCGTAACCCCTGCCGTGCCGGTTCGGTGAAGGCACCTAAGCTGGACGCGAGGAAGCTCAAGTCGTGGACCCGTGAGCGTGTCCATGCGGTCCGGCACGGTCTTCCCGCTCAGTACGCCGCGATCGTGGATGTGGGTGCCGGTTGTGGTCTGCGGCAAGGGGAGATTTTCGGGCTGGCGGTCGATGAGGTCGATTTCCTCGGAGGGGTCGTCCACGTCGTCCGGCAGGTCAAGATGGTCGACTCACGCTTGGTCTTCGCCCCGCCCAAGGGCGGCAAGTTGCGTGACGTGCCGCTGCCCGATGTGGTGGCCCAGGCGGTGGACGAGCACATCACCCGGCGACCGCCTCTTGAGATAACGCTGCCGTGGAAGACGCCGGCCGGGCCGCCCGTCACGGCCGCGCTGCTGTTCTACTCGTGGGAGCGGAAGGCGCTGAACTGGAACTACTTCAACGCGTACCTGTGGAAGCCTGCTCTCGTCTCCGCCGGGGTCATCCCCGAGCGCGCGCCGGGAGAGCGGTTCAAGGAGTCGCGGGAACACGGCGTTCATGCACTGCGCCACTACTACGCGTCGGTGCTGCTGGACGCCGGAGAGAACATCAGGGCTCTCGCCGAGTACCTCGGCCACTCGGACCCGGGCTTCACGCTGCGTGTGTACACGCACCTGATTGCCGAACAGCCGGGACCGTGCCCGGAAGGCCATCGACGCAGCATTCGGCGTGGGCGCGGCCAGTGGTGGTGATGAGGGAACGGCCTCGGTCGCGGCTGAACGGAGCGCCCACAGAAACGGCCGTCGGCCGCGCCTTCCCCCCAAAGGCGCGGCCGACGGCCCACAGACGGCCCAGGAGAGCGGGAGCCCGCTCTGACCTGCGGTGATCTTAGATGTCGAAGTACATCTCGAACTCGTGCGGGTGCGGACGGAGCTGGATCGGGGCGATCTCGTTGGTGCGCTTGTAGTCGATCCAGGTCTCGATCAGGTCCGAGGTGAACACGCCGCCCGCCTGCAGGTACTCGTTGTCCTCCTCCAGGGCGTTCAGGACGGCGCCCAGGTCGGTCGGGACCTGCGGGACGTTCGCGTGCTCCTCCGGGGCCAGCTCGTAGAGGTCCTTGTCGATCGGCTCGGCCGGCTCGATCTTGTTCTTGACGCCGTCCAGTCCGGCCAGCAGCAGGGCCGAGAAGGCCAGGTACGGGTTGGAGGACGGGTCCGGGGCGCGGAACTCGACGCGCTTGGCCTTCGGGTTCGAGCCGGTGATCGGGATGCGCATCGCGGCGGAGCGGTTGCGCTGCGAGTAGACCAGGTTCACCGGGGCCTCGAAGCCGGGCACCAGACGGTGGTAGGAGTTCACCGTCGGGTTGGTGAAGGCCAGCAGCGACGGGGCGTGCTTGAGGATGCCGCCGATGTAGTACCGGGCGGTGTCCGACAGACCCGCGTACCCCTGCTCGTCGTAGAAGAGCGGCTCACCGCCGGACCACAGCGACTGGTGGACGTGCATGCCCGAACCGTTGTCGCCGAAGATCGGCTTCGGCATGAAGGTCGCGGTCTTGCCGTTGCGCCAGGCGACGTTCTTCACGATGTACTTGAAGAGCATCAGGTCGTCGGCGGCGGCCAGCAGCGTGTTGAACTTGTAGTTGATCTCGGCCTGGCCGGCGGTGCCCACCTCGTGGTGCTGGCGCTCGACCTGCAGACCGGCCTTGGCCAGCTCCAGGGAGATCTCGGCGCGCAGGTCGGCGAAGTGGTCGACCGGCGGGGCCGGGAAGTAACCGCCCTTGTAGCGGACCTTGTAGCCGCGGTTGTCCTCCAGGGCGCCGGTGTTCCAGGCGCCGGCCTCGGAGTCGATGTGGTAGAACGACTCGTTCGCGCTGGTCTGGAAGCGGACGCTGTCGAAGACGTAGAACTCGGCCTCCGGACCGAAGAACGCGGTGTCGGCGATGCCGGAGGAGGCGAGGTACGCCTCGGCCTTCTTCGCCACGTTCCGCGGGTCACGGCTGTACTGCTCGCCGGTGATCGGGTCGTGGATGAAGAAGTTGACGTTGAGCGTGGCGTCCTTGCGGAACGGGTCGAGGCGCGCGGTGGACAGGTCCGGCACCAGGGCCATGTCGGACTCGTGGATGGCCTGGAATCCGCGGATCGACGAGCCGTCGAACATCAGCTGCTCCGTCGGGTCGAAGACCTCGACCGGAATGGTGAAGTGCTGCATGATGCCCGGCAGGTCGCAGAATCGGACGTCGATGAACTTGACGTCGTTGTCCGCGATGTATTTCCTTGCCTCGTCGGCGTTCTGGAACATCCAAGTCCTCCTAGTCCCGCCGCGAGGGGACGGGGTGGCAGCTCGAGTGGCAGTCCAGTGTGGCGTCCTGCTGCGCCCGACCTTAGATTTGCGGGATTTCTCGGGCATGACTCGTTCGTTTCGGCGATGTTAACCGGGTGGACAGGCGGAAAGGCGCTCGTGACGTCCCCGCGCGGCCCGTGTGTTCGGTGTACAGCCCCGTCGGGTACCCCGAAGCGCCGCGCGTTACCGTTGGTGCGTGGACAACAGGCAAGTCATCGGATCGTGGCTCTCCGGCCCCCGTGCGGCGGCCGAGGAGATGGGCGCGGACTTCGGCTACCGGGGCGAGCGGCTGGGCCTGCCCCAGGACGGGCCGGGGTCGGTCGCACCGGTCGGGCGACGGGTCGTGGCGATCCTCGTCGACTGGGGCCTGTGCCTGTTGATCGCATACGGTCTGATCACGGGCGGTGACTTCCGGTCGGCGGGGAACTGGGCGCTGTCGGTCCTCGCGGTGCTCTCCGTCCTCACCGTCGGCACGGTCGGCTCCACCCCCGGCAAGCGGCTGATGGGCCTGCGGGTGGTCTCGGTGGGCGGCGGACGGCTCTCGTTGCCCCGCACCGTGCTGCGCACGGTCCTGTTGGTGCTCGCCGTCCCGGCGCTGGTCTGGGACCGCGACACGCGGGGGCTGCACGACCGGCTCTCCGGCGCCGTCCAGGTGCGGATCTGAGCCCTGTCCGCCTCCGACGAGGCGGACGCCTCGGCGGAGAGGCCGACCGACACGGCGCCCCGACACGGCGGAGGGCCCGGAACGAGCGTTCCGGGCCCTCCGCCGTGTCGGTTCCCGTCTTGCCACCGCCGCGCCGTGCGGTCGCCGGCCTCCCGGCTCAGCGGCGGGTCGGCCCCTTCGGCATCCGCATGCCGCGCGGCATCGGTCCCTTGGGCAGCGGCAGGTTGTTCATCAGGTCGCCCATCGCCCGCAGACGGTCGTTGACCTCGGTGACCTGGTGCCCCGGAAGCGTCCGGGGGAGTTTGAGCAGCTTGGTGCGGAGCTTCTTCAACTCCGTCTGGCCCTCTCCGGTGCCCACCACCACGTCGTGGACGGGGACGGTGCCGACGATGCGGGCCATGCGCTTCTTCTCGGAGGCGAGCAGGTTCCGCACCCGGTTGGGGTTGCCCTCGCCGACCAGGACGATGCCGGCCTTGCCGACCGCGCGGTGGACGACGTCCTGCTGGCGGTTGACCGCCACCGCCGGAGTGACCGTCCAGCCCCGGCCGATGTTGTCCAGTACCGCCGCCGCGGCGCCCGGCTGGCCCTCCATCTGGCTGAAGGCCGCCCGCTCGGCCCGTCGGCCGAAGACGATCGCCATCGCCAGGAAGGCCAGCAGGAAGCCGAGGATGCCCAGGTAGACCGGGTGACCGAGCCAGAAGCCGATCGCGAGGAGAACACCGAAGGTGACGACACCTACGCCCGCGATGACGAAGCCGATCCACCTGTCGACGCGCCGCGTCATCTTGTACGTCAGGGCGATCTGCTTGAGCCGCCCCGGATTCTCGGATGTTTCCTTCCTCGCCATATGGCGAAGTCTACGTCGTCCGTGCCGGTCGCCTCGTGCGGGTGGCCACCGCCCGCCGGCCGGCGCACCGCCCCGTCGGAGTCCGCGGCGCGGCGCGCGTCGGGGGCCTCCTCCGGATTCCCCCGGGCCCCTCCGGAGTGCCACCGTCGCCCCTCCCGACGGTGCCGGGAGGGGCGACGGCGGCGAAGGGGGCGGAGCGTCGAGGGGACTCGGAAGGAGCCGGAAGGACTCCGCCCGGCCGGGCGGGACCGCGTCAGGCCGCGGTGGCGCCCCGCCGGTCGATCGCCTGCTGGTACAGCCGCCCGGCGCGGTAGGAGGAGCGGACCAGCGGGCCGGACATGACACCGGCGAAGCCGATCTCCTCCGCCTCCTCCTTCAGCTCCACGAACTCCTGCGGCTTCACCCAGCGCTCCACGGGGTGGTGCCGCGGCGAGGGCCGCAGGTACTGGGTGATGGTGATCAGCTCGCAACCGGCTCCGTGCAGGTCGCGCAGGGCCTGGGAGACCTCCTCGCGGGTCTCGCCCATGCCCAGGATCAGGTTGGACTTGGTGACCAGTCCCTCCGCGCGGGCCCGGGTGATCACCTCCAGCGACCGCTCGTAGCGGAAGGCCGGACGGATGCGCTTGAAGATCCGCGGCACCGTCTCCACGTTGTGCGCCAGCACCTCGGGGCGCGAGGAGAAGACCTCGGCGAGCTGCTCGGGGACGGCGTTGAAGTCGGGGATCAGCAGCTCGACGCCGGTGTCCGGCATCAGCGCGTGGATCTGGCGGACGGTCTCGGCGTACAGCCAGGCGCCGCCGTCGGGCAGGTCGTCGCGGGCGACGCCGGTGACCGTGGCGTACCGCAGCTCCATCTGCCGCACGGACTCCGCGACCCGGCGGGGCTCGTCCCGGTCGAACTCGGCGGGCTTCCCCGTGTCGATCTGGCAGAAGTCGCAGCGCCGGGTGCACTGCTCACCACCGATGAGGAAGGTCGCCTCGCGGTCCTCCCAACACTCGAAGATGTTGGGACAGCCCGCCTCCTGGCAGACCGTGTGCAGGCCCTCGCGCTTGACCAGGGACTGCAGCGCGTTGTACTCGGGGCCCATCTTCGCCCGGGTCTTGATCCACTCGGGCTTGCGCTCGATGGGGGTCTGGCTGTTCCGGACCTCCAGGCGCAGCAGCTTCCTACCGTCGGGTGCGACAGCGGACACGTCCGGCTCCCTACGACTTCGATTCTTCGGCGATCCCCAGGGTACGCCTCGGCTTGTTCGGGTCAGACGGCGCGGGGCATCGGTTCCGTCGACTCCAGCACCGCGCGCAGGTGCTTCTCCACCACGGGCAGCACCTCGGCGACGGTCACCTCCCTGCCCAACTCCCGGGAGAGGGAGGTGACACCGGCGTCCCGGATGCCGCACGGCACGATGCGGTCGAACCAGGTGGTGTCCGAGTCGCAGGTGAGGGCGAAGCCGTGCATGGTGACGCCCTTGGCGACGCGGACGCCGATCGCCGCGAGCTTGCGGTCCTCGCCGCGCCGGCCCGCGTTGGAGGGCGCGTACTCCGGGCCCCTCAGGCGGGGGTCGTACTCCTCCTCGTCCGTCGGGGGGGCGAGGTCCAGCTCCAGTCCGCCCAGCTCGGGCCGCTCCGCCGGTTCTCCCAGCACCCACACCCCGCTGCGGCCCTCGATCCGGGTGGTCTCCAGGCCGAACTCCGCGCAGGTGCGGATCAGCGCCTCCTCCAGCCGCCGCACGTGGGCCACCACGTCCACCGGACGCGGCAGCTTGAGGATCGGGTAGCCGACGAGCTGGCCGGGACCGTGCCAGGTGATCTTGCCGCCGCGGTCGACGTCCACCACCGGGGTGCCGTCCAGCGGCCGCTCGCTGTCCGCGGTGCGGCGGCCGGCGGTGTAGACCGGCTGGTGCTCCAGGAGCAGGCAGGTGTCGGGGATCTCGTCGGCGAAGCGGGCCGCGTGGACCTCCCGCTGCCGCTGCCACGCCTCGCGGTACTCCACGGCGTCCGCACCGAAACCCAGATGCACAAAGCGCAGCTCGCTCACGACGGGATCCTCCTCGCGGTCCTCGGGCCGAGGTCCGGGCCGTCCCGGGACCTGGCGCGTCCCCGGCTGCCACTGTACGGCGCCGGGTGGGGAAGGGCGCCGGGAGGTGGCCGCCGGGAGGGACCGTGCGGCCCGGGGCCCGTGGGAAACCCCCACTCACACGTATGGATGAAAGCTGGGCGCATGCCCCCGACACGCCGCGCGGGACCGCTACATTCGCGCCGTTCCAGCAGGGCGCCCCGGCGTCTGTCGTACCCAAGCCGTGAGGCAGGAGACCGCAAAGCCGATGACGACGGAACGACCTGGGAAGTCTTCCCAGCGCACCCCCAACCGCCAGCTCGCCGCACTCATCGCCGAGGCCGGGTTCTCCAACGCCGGACTCGCCCGGCGGGTCGACCAACTCGGGTTGGAGCACGGGTTGGACCTGAGGTACGACAAGACCTCGGTGACCCGCTGGTTGCGCGGCCAGCAGCCGCGCGGCACGACACCGGCCCTGATCGCCGAGGTCTTCACCCGCCGCCTGGGCCGCAGGCTCACCGCGCAGGACCTGGGGCTGGACGCCTGCGCGCCGGTCTACGCGGGCCTGGAGTTCGCGGCCACGCCCAGCGAGGCGGTGGACATCGTCGGCGGGCTGTGGCGCAAGGACACCGGCAGCCACGCCGAACTGCGGAAGATCGCCTTCACTCCTGCCGGGCTGGTGGTGCCCAGCCGGGACTGGCTGATCGGACGCCCCGACGAACGCGTCGCGCGCGGCGAGCTTGCCCCGGAGGTCCCGCGGGTGCCCGCGCAGGGCCGGGGGCCCGGGCACACGCCAGCCGCCGTACCACCGCCCCGCGCGGCCCAGACCGTCCGCGTCGAGCGGGTCGAACGCGGTCCGGGCCAACGGGTCACCGCCGGGGACGTGGCGGCGCTGCGCTCGGTCGGCGAGCTGTTCCGCGGCCTCGACCACGCCTACGGCGGCGGCCACGCCCGGCAGGCCCTGGTGCGCTACCTGGAACACGAGGCCGAGCCGATGCTGCGCGGCGCCTACGGGGAGCAGATCGGCCGCCGGCTGTTCGGCGCCGCGGCCGACCTGACCCGCCTGGCGGGCTGGACGGCCTACGACATCGCCGCCCACGGTCTGGCGCAGCGCTACTTCGTCCAGGCGCTGCGCCTGGCACAGGCCGCCGGGGACCGGGCGTACGGCAGCTACGTCCTGGTGACGATGAGCCGACAGGCCGTCTACCTCGGGCACGGTCGGGAGGCGGTGCAACTGGCGCGGGTCGCCCAGCAGGGGGTGGGCTCCTCGGTGCCGCCGGTCGTCCAGTCGCTGCTGCACGCGGTGGAGGCGCGCGGGCACGGGGTGCTGGGGGAGGTGCGGGCCTGCGCGGCGTCGTTGGCCAGGGCCGAGCGGGCGCTGGAGCAGGCGCGGCCGGGCGACGAGGTGCCGCACTGGGCGCGGTTCTTCGACGAG